>DATETN010000180.1:0-26717 GCA_035283645.1 Pyrinomonadaceae bacterium | reverse complement strand
GTCCCCGCCCGCACGGTGCCCAATTTGTTGCATCTTCTTTTCCGCAATCAATTTTCGCGCTGCGCGCTCAATGCGGGCGAGACGCCCGCGTTCCCAAGAACCGTTGAATATTCGAACTCAAGATTTGAAACTGAACCAGTAATCGGTGGGGGACAATCTTCTTAATTCTGTGTTGATATGCGTCCTAGGATATTTGAACCGCGATCCGGTTGAGCAGTGTGTAACGGAACCACCGCAAAACGATCACGAACGGCGCTCATAGTTCCAGACAGCGCAAGACGATTTTAGACAGCTCTAGGTAGTTCTAGACAGCGTCTGGACCTTTGTTTAGTGGTAAATTCACTATAAGGCCTACCTCGGCAATACTGTCAAGGTAGGCGTCGCTTTATTTTGAGGATTTAAGTAACCAACCTTAGGCCGCTTTCTTCCTCACGGCCTTTCTTGGTCTGTTCCAGTAGGGACTCTTACATCGTGGACAGACGCGAGGCTCCTCATGGATCTCGCGGGGTAAAGCAACACACAATTAAGACAGCATCCAGTGGGGTAGTCGATCGCTTGACTACGCGAGGGTCGGCCCGTATACTCCGTCACTTGCGTCAATGACCGAGACGACGTTAGTACGAAATTTAGAGAGTTTTGTGAAGTAAGACAGTTGGAGCGTTGCATGCCTAACCATAAGTCGGCAGAAAAGCGGATGCGCCAGAATGAGAAACGGCGCAAGATCAATCGGGGAAATCGCAGTAAGTTGAGAACGTCGATTAGGAACCTTCGGAGCGTTCTGTCCTCCGGCGACAAAGCCCAGATCAATGAGCTGTTGCCAGAGACTGTTTCGACCATCGACAAGGCTGTGCAAAAAGGCGTGCTTCACAAGAACGCTGCCGCCCGGTTCAAATCTCGTTTGACCGTCGGGGCATCACAGGCAACAGAAAAGTAAGATAGCTAAAAATACAACTTCGAAGCGAGGCGGGCCGATCTGGTCCGCCTCTTTTTTTAAATCGGAGCGCGGGTGTCCCCGCCCGCTTTCTGCAACCTAAGACACTGTGCAGGAGTAACTAATGGAACACTTCAATGATGAAGCAGAACTTAACGCGGTCGTCGAAGGATTCGAGTCTTGCACCACACGCGGCGATGCATTCACGCACGGTCAGCATCTGGCAGTGGCTGTCTGGTACATCACTCAATATGGGGAGGCCGAGGCTTTGAAAAGAATGCGAGCCGGTCTTTTTCGTTTCCTGGCTCAACATGGAGTGGAGGCTCAAAAGTACAGCGAAACAACGACGCAGTTCTGGCTGAAGCAAGTACAGAAGGTGCTGAAGGACTCGCCACAGTCGTCGATTGCAGACAGTGCTAACTCTGTCATCAGAGCCCACCCTCGTTCGCGGCTAATCTTTGATTACTTTAGCGAGGAATTGTTGAAATCAGAGGACGCAAGATCCCACTGGGTGGAGCCGGATTTGAAACTCGTTAATTAGCCAGTTCACACACCAGCATCTCCAGCTGCAATCTGGGTGTAGCCTGAGAGGTTTTAATGGCGAGATCCGCCGCCGCGATCAGTTGAATGCCTTTCGTGATCCTGGCAGCCTCAGTACGCTGAAGCCGAGCGATGAATTCGTTACGTTTGAATGAAGGAACGTTAATGATGCGAAACAGATCGTCTCGAGATCCTCGAGTATAGAGATCTTTGGCGAGTGCCAGGCGATGATAGTTGCTTGCGATTAGCCCGATTAGCATGACCGGTTCAGAACCGCCCTCCAATAGGCGAACGAGAGTTTCCAGAGCGCGCTTGCGGTTTCGCGCAAGGATGTGGTCCCCAAGTTCGAAGTTGGAAAGTTCGCGCGTGCGACCAGTAAGTTCTGCAACGGTCTCTCTGCTTATATGCCCGTCGTTCGCCACCGCAGAGGCAAGTTTTTCAACCTCTGAGTTCAAGGTCTGAACGTCAGTTCCAATGAGATCCAGCAACTCGTCCAGTGCCTGACCATCGATGGTGAGGTTCAGTTGGCTCAGCCTGGATTTCACCCAATTTTTGGCTTCGCCGAAATGAAGTGCAGGAAACTCAACCACGACGCAGCTATCGATGAGTGCTTTCGTCAGCTTCTTACGTTTATCGAGCTCCGCGGTAGTAAAAATGACCACCGACGACTCATTTGGCCGCGCAAGGTAATTCGCCAACGGCACTTCATCTGCTTCCCGCAGCCTCCCAAAGTTGCTGATCTTAATTACGCGGCGAGACGACATCATTGGGAACTGTTCTGCAGCTGCTACGGCTTCAACCGAGCTCTGGGTAAGGAGGTTAAAGCTTGCAAAATTGAAATCGCGTAATAGTGCGTCACTGAGGGCTGCGTTTATTAACTGTGTGGCTGCCGCTTCGCGCAAATAACCTTCGTGGCCCACCAGCAGGTATAGTGGAGCAACGGTCCCTTTCTGCAGGGCTCTTTCCAACTCGGCGCGCGCCAATGTTGTCATTTCTTTTCGATCTCTACGGCATTGATGAGGGTTGAGACTACACTTTCGGCAAAGCTGCGGGCCATGCGTAAAACCGCAGGATCTTCTTCGCTAAAGAAGTTTCGTGGATCGTTCGCGAACTCGTACTCCCCTCGGAAAACAAAATTCTGGTTGTCATAGAGGACACGATTTTGGGTCTGATCGCGCACTGTCACACCCGCGACGATTGTGACTTCAAAAATTCTTGCCCTGCCCTCATCGTCCAGGAGCACGCCCGAATATGTAAAGTTCTTAATCACGCCTTCAATGACGGCATCTGCTCCTTCACGGTCACCCTGAACGCGTAAACCACGCCCTCGGTGAATCAACTCATTGATCACGGCCTCGGTAAAGCGCGAACCGATCTTGTATCGCAGAGCGTTGTTTTGAAATGCAGGAACTGCAACCGTTTTGATTCTTGCGGGCAGCTGGTTTTTAGTTACCGGCTTATAACACTCGGTGAACCCACTAACGCACAGCAAGACGATAAAGAAGGCGGCCAGGCGCAGGATCTGTTGAAAGGAGTAATTCGACGTAAACATGAGGGGTGATTCTCTCGCACCATCAACTTAAGAGCAAGAGCGAAGAGCGAAGAGCCAACGAGTGCGCGAGGACACACAATCTCTTATCATGGCAGCCACATGGATCAAGCTTGGCACATCAGAGGCCGCATTCTTTCCATTGGCAAACGAACGCTCGTCATGGGAATCCTCAACGTGACGCCTGATAGCTTCAGTGATGGTGGTCAATTCGTTACGCTCGCCGACGCTATTAATCACGCGGAACAGATGATTGCTGAGGGTACAGACATCATCGACATCGGCGGTGAATCTACGCGCCCCGGTGGCGGCGTAGTTCCAGCTGAGGAAGAGAGCGCTCGAGTCGTTCCTGTGATTGAAGCATTGGTACGGCTCACTGACGTTCCGATTTCCATCGATACGACAAAATCGTTAGTAGCGCGCGCGGCATTGGATGCCGGAGCTTCTATTGTCAATGACATCTCTGGCTTACGTTTCGACTTTCATATTGCCGACGAAGTGGCCAAAAGCGGCGCCGGCATTGTGCTGATGCATTCGCGTGGCACACCTGCCACGATGCATCGCCTGCCGCCGGTTGCCGACATCATGGCAGATGTCGCGCGGACGCTAACTCGAAGTATCACGTTGGCAGAAGGGCGCGGAATAAAACGCGAGGCCATTGTCCTGGATCCAGGAATCGGATTTGGCAAGAACCCGGAGCAAAATATGGAGCTGATCGCCAGGTTGGACGAGCTCAAAGTTGACTTGCCCGGCTTCCCCTTTCTTATAGGTACTTCCCGGAAATCTTTTATCGGCAAAACTCTGGCCCAGAATGGGGAATCAACTATTCCTGCCGAGGGTCGGCTGTATGGCAGCATCGCCACTATTGCAGTAGCAGTGTTCAACGGGGCCGACATCGTACGAGCACACGACGTCAAGGCTACGGTCGACGCCGTAAGAATGGTAGATGCGATCCGAGCACAGACTAAGTAAAGTGTTTAGGATTTAGCAGGGGCGGAGTGTTCGGCGTTTGCAGGTTGGATCTGAAGAGCACAACCAATGTGGTGGCTTTGCACAAAAAGTGGGGAATAAGCTTTTTCTCTGTGCGACCTCGGTGCCCTCTGTGTCTTCTTAGTGAAGGAACTCGCCGAAAGCACAACCACAGAGTCACAAAGAACACAGAGGTCGCACAGAGAAGACATTTTAGCAGACACTCTTTGTGTAAAGCCCCAATGTGTAGGATCTGTTCATCGTCTTTTGAGCCAACAATAAAGGGAACGGTGAAATACCGTTCCCTTCGTAATTGGCATTGTTGTTGCCGATGTTAAGCGGGCGCTGGATTGCCTCCTGCTATCGGAGGCAGAATCGGTTTCAGAGGCTTGGTGGATGGTTCCTTAAGCTGTGGCCGATCCTGATCGTTTCCGGGGTCTTCAACTGGCTGTTGGTCATCCAGCGGAAGCCCAGCGACGATGCGGCGAATCTCAACTCCATCGAGCGACTCTCTTTCGAGCAAGCACTCGGCAAGTCGAATCATGACGTCGCGATTCTCTTCGATGATCCTTTTGGCCCGCTCATACTGGGCCGTGATGATCTTCTTGACCTGCTCGTCAATCTTAATTGCCGTCTCTTCCGAAAAATCACGGTGTTGAGCTATCTCACGACCGAGGAAGATCTGTTCCTCCTTCTTGCCGAACGTAAGTGGGCCCATCTCGGACATACCGTATTCACAGACCATCGCCCGAGACAACTCTGTGGCGCGTTCGATGTCGTTTGATGCGCCAGTCGTGATGCTGCCAAGAAAGATATCTTCGGCAATTCGGCCGCCCATCAAAATCGCTATCTGTCCCAGTAAGTACTCCTCGCTGTAATTGTGACGATCACCTTCGGGTAGCTGTTGCGTCACACCAAGCGCCATACCACGCGGGATGATGGTCACCTTGTGAACCGGATCAGCATTCGGCACCTTCAATCCCACGAGTGTGTGACCAGCCTCGTGGTAAGCCGTTACGCGTTTCTCTTCATTTGAGATGACCATGCTCTTGCGTTCGGCGCCCATCAACACCTTGTCTTTGGCCAACTCAAAATCAGTCATCGCCACGAGCTTCTTGTTGTAACGGGCAGCATTCAGTGCAGCCTCGTTCACCAGGTTTGCGAGGTCCGCGCCGGTGAAGCCTGGAGTGCCGCGAGCAATCACACTGATGTCCACATCTTCACCCAGCGGGATCTTCCGAGTGTGAACTTTCAAGATGCCCTCTCGACCGCGAACGTCGGGTCGGGAGACCACAACACGTCGATCAAAGCGGCCCGGCCTGAGTAACGCCGGATCGAGCACATCTGGACGGTTGGTCGAAGCTATCAGAATTACTCCGTCATTCGACTCGAACCCATCCATCTCGACGAGGAGCTGATTCAGCGTCTGCTCGCGTTCGTCGTGACCGCCACCGAGACCTGCACCCCGATGGCGACCAACTGCGTCAATCTCATCAATGAAGATGATGCAGGGAGCGTTCTTCTTACCCTGTTCGAACAGATCACGAACGCGGGAAGCGCCTACGCCCACAAACATCTCGACGAAGTCTGACCCAGAGATTGAGAAGAACGGAACGTTTGCCTCACCGGCAATTGCGCGGGCGAGCAGGGTCTTACCCGTCCCCGGCGGTCCCATCATCAGGACGCCTTTAGGAATTCGTCCACCCAGCTTCTGGAACTTCTGTGGCTCCTTAAGGAACTCAATGATCTCCTGAAGTTCCTCTTTCGCCTCCTCAACGCCAGCAACGTCTTTAAAAGTCACACGCTTCTGTTGATTATTTAGAAGCTTGGCCCTCGACTTTCCGAATGACAGGGCTTTATTTCCGCCGGATTGCATCTGGCGCAACATGAATACCCAAATGCCGATTATGAACAACAAAGGTGCCCATGTAATCAGCATGGGCCAGAGATAACTGCTACTGCCCGATTCGTCTTCGACCTTATCGACTCGTCGTTGACCGTTGACCTGCTCCAGGCCCTTCTTCATCAATTCATTCTTAGCTTGTTCATTTGTTAGTTGAACTCGAAATTCCTGACCATTCTTATCAAACGCAATAGTCTCGTTCTGTTTGATCGTCAACTGCTTCACGTCAAACGCGTCCATCTTGGCATACAACGTAGCCAGGTCGATGTTCTGCGAGTGCTTGCCAGTTGGGTTCACAAGCCTGTAGATCAGGAGTGCCCCCGCAACGATCAATAACCAGAAAATTATTTGTCTAGCAGTCGAACTCAATGTCATTAAAGCCTCCGCCGCTGATCATAACCCATTTCAATATCGTTGTCGCTCCAACGCCGCGGCCCGCGAAGTAAACGAAACCCTCTCACAGATGTCGAAAAACAGCAGGTCTTTGATGCCGGATGCAAACTCGCAGTTGCGTAACCCGAGCATCATTAACTATACGTGCAACGCCCCGCGTCTCGTTCAAAAAGCGAAAAACCGCCGAGCTTGAGCGGCGGTGCGTGGCAGTGCAAATTTTAGACGCCAGAGCCCCGTTTTTCAACTGTTTTAACGTCCAGGGAAAGAACTTTCCGCCTCCTAGTAACTCTAACCCCGTTAGGAAGTTCAACCGTACCCCCCCGGTTTCCCAAAACCAGGCGCTCGACCGCCAGCAGGTGCACCATCTCGACTCTCTTGAGGTTGCCAACGCGGTCCCGTATCCAACTCCTTACCGCGCGCCGCCGAACGGCCATCGGAGCTGTTTGCAGCACTCCAACGTCCAAGGTCGTCCTGCTTACTTCGGCCCCATAACGGAGCAATTCCGCCTCGTGAGACAAGGCTTGAGCGTCTTCCCTTAACAACATAGCAGTCCGGCCCAGCGTCTCCACAATGCGGTTATTGAACTCCTTCATGATCGGTAGGAGCTGCTTCCTAACCTTCACGCGAGCAAAACGCTCATCTTCATTCATTTCGTCTTCCCGGAAGGCGATGCCTCGGGCGCGGCAGTAAGACTGGGTCTCTTCACGCCGGGCCCAAGTGAGCAGCGGGCGGGCGACGCGCACGTTGGAATCCATCTCCAGTAGTCTGACTGGCTCAATTCCCGAAAGACCTTCGGCCGCAGCGCCCCTGAGAAGGCGTAGGAGAACGGTTTCAGCCTGATCATCAAGTGTGTGGGCAGTCAGAACTACCTCGGCCTTGTGATCACGGGCAACTCTGGTGAAGAAGGCGTATCGAGCAATTCTTGCCGCTTGCTCGAGGTTCTCGCCCTTCTCAGTTGCACGTTTGCGAACATTCGTAGCTCTGATGACGGCCGTAAAACCGAGTTTCTTGCACAGCTCGGAAACCCATGCAGCGTCATCTTTACTATTCTTTCGCAGCCGGTGATCTAAATGCGCAGCGACGATTCTCAATGATAAACCTCGAATATGGATCAACTCTTGAAGGGCTAGTAAGAGGGCGGTGGAGTCGGCACCGCCAGAGACGCCGACAACGATAGTGTGTCCTTCTATTGGCAGAAGGAGCTTGCGCCACTCGCGTTCGAGTGTAGCGGCAAACTTTGAGAGTCGAGGCTTACGGATCATGAAAAAACAGTTCGCGACCAAGCTGCGATACTTTGTTGAAACTATCGCATCCTTTTCAGTTTAGAAACTTCCAGTCAGCTAGACTAAGCCTACTAATCATCACCCAGGGGAAAAATCATGAAGGTTGCACCGCAAACAAGATTAAACGAGTGGTTGCTCGGCTCGACGGTTTTGTGTCCAACGTGCGGCTGTATGTGGCTTGTTCCCGCACTTCAGACAGTTCAAAGATATCAGTGCCGGCAATGCGGATGCGAAGTTCCTAATCCCGCGTTAAGAAAACTGCAAGCCGACCGTGGCGAGCGTGAACTGTCGGATATTCAACAATAATGCCGTCGGCCACCGTCGAACTGATCACAGCAGTATTGTCCGCGCCTCTGAAAAATTGATATCAATCCCGCCCTCGTTGATTGCTGCGAGACGAATTTCTTCTTAGCGAACCTCGGCGACGTCAGTGGCTAGTTTGTTGATTTGTCCCACGGATATTCAATCACAGAGGGCACGGAGAAACAGAGGTCGCACAGAGGATCAATTTACACACTAGCCCGTCAGTCGGTGGTGTCCGAATCTAAAATCTGGGCTCGGAAGTTTGGCATAGTCTTTGACTTGCAGGCTACGATGAAGGGCATCGACATAGGCAGGGATCAGCGATAACTAACATCGGTTTTGTTCACGGGAGTTGATGGCGTTGCCAGAAACGGTGACGCCTTTGTTTACCGTGTGGGGATCCGGCGCTCTTGACAGGGGGTTTAGCTATAACTAAACTCCAAAGATGCCGGGGAGCGCGGAACGTTGACATGGCGAAATGCCTCATAAGGATTTTGAGCGAGTTAAAACATAAATATCGATCGGTCGCGGTCGTAGAAGAGCATTCTTCTCCCTCCGCTAACCTTGGAGGGTTTTTCCCAAAGGCTCCTGTAACAAGCGAAGATAGGTATTACCAAAAGAGTTTTGAGTATTGGGTAGGCGGGTTTCATATTAAGGAACGTTTTCACGGCTGGAATAAGAGTCAATATGAAGGCAAATACAACGATTGTTTTGTTTTCAAGAATGTCTCAGACGCGGCACGCATATACGGGTTTTTGTGTCGCCCCAAAGCAGGGGACCCAAATTATGAGATGTGCGTATTAGTCCATTATGCCCAAAAGAAGAAATGGAAGACGGATACGACAGAGCTGCAACGCGCCAAGGATCTCAAGATGGATCTCGACATATTAAGAGCCTTGAAAGACCCGAGCTTATTTAAGGAAGGTAAGGGGAAATCGAAATGACTACTAAACATTGGACAGAGCGAAGTCCTGAGGAATTTCTGTATAGCATCGCGTCTGACTTTGTTGAGCAGTTACGCGGGAAGATGAAAACACTTGGCATGTCTCAATCCAAGTTGGCCAAGGCCGCAAAAGTCAGTAAGTCATACGTTTCTCAGGTTTTTAACGACCCCGGTAATCTGACACTGATAACCATCGTTAAGTTTGCAAAGGCAGTCGGTATGAAGGTTTCAGTCGTGGGATATGAAGCAGCCAACGCGGAAGGTGCCGGGTACGGTCCGATTAACCCTGAGGTTTTTCGGATTTGCTGGGAAAGACAAGGAAGGCCGACTGATATGTGGTCGTTAAAGCAAAATGTCGCCACTACTCAGAACACCATCGACGTTAAAACTCTCCCTCAAAATCTCGCCTTGGGCTTTGAAGTTTTCTTAACGGAAACCCAATCTCCCCCGCGCGGTGCTGATACAGATTTTCAATTACCAGAATACGTGAGCACAAAATCCAGCCTTAAGACTGTTAGTCAAGATTTGCACAATCGCTCCATCACCTTAGGAGAGTAAGAGTATGGCTGAAGCTACAACCTACCTTTTTGATTACAAAGAAGTCGCCGAAGCTCTTATCAAGAAACAGGATATACATGAAGGGTTTTGGGGTATCGGTATCGAATTTGGCTTTGGCGCACAGAACGTCAAGACTCCGAAGGGCTATGCTCCGGCGGCAATCATTCCCGTTCAAAAAATCGGCCTTAATCGGTGGGACGAACCTAATAATATGACCGTGGACGCTGCGCAGGTTAATCCGGCACCAGCAACTAAACTTAGGAGAGAGGGCGGAAGGCGAGCAACAAAGCGGGCTGTAAAGAAATAGCGGAGGACATCCCTTGTGCTGGAGCATTTAAATGGGGTTTACACGCAAAGGGTCCGTTCAGGCTGTGGGGTTCGATTCCCATGTCCTCCGCGTCAAATGAAATTATCACGCCTTGATGGCTTGGCACCAAGGTCTCACGAACCCAGGTCTCCCATAAGTACTTGTTGAGGATCCCTTATGAAGATAAGACAGTTCTTGTGTGCGCTGATACTGGCGCTGTTTACCTTACAAACCATTCCTCTCACGGCAATGGCCGACGAGGGAATGTGGCCCTTCAATAACGTTCCGCGTGCTGAGATCAAGCGAAAATACGGTTTTGAGGTGACCGATGAGTGGCTGCGGAAAGTACAGTTAGCCTCAGTACGCTTCAATAACGGAGGGTCGGGCTCATTCGTTTCATCCGACGGGCTGGTACTAACCAATTATCACATCGTTGAGGACATCGTCGGCGAAGTAAGTACCGCCGAGAAGGA
The DNA here is from genome assembly GCA_035283645.1 of Pyrinomonadaceae bacterium. GTDB lineage: Bacteria > Acidobacteriota > Blastocatellia > Pyrinomonadales > Pyrinomonadaceae > PSRF01. The sequence goes on along the minus strand of DATETN010000180.1, from coordinate 16,565 downwards.
CTATGCGAAGGAAGGGTTTGTCGCACCAACGCGTGCTGATGAGATCAAGGCACCGAGCTTGGAGCTAAATGTACTGCAGAGCATTGAAGACGTAACTGAGCGCGTCAACGCCAATGTGAAAGATGGGATGACCAGCGCTGAGGCAAACGCCGCCCGCCGAGCTGCAATTAGCACCATCGAGGCCGATTCAACAAAAACGACGGGCCTGCGCAGTGATGTGGTCACCTTATACCAGGGTGGTCAGTACAACCTTTATCGCTACAAGAAGTACACAGATGTTCGTTTGGTCTTCGTTCCGGAGTTTCAGGCAGCCTTTTTCGGTGGCGATCCGGATAACTTCAATTTTCCTCGCTTCAATATAGACATGGCTCTTGTCCGTGTTTATGAGAATGACCAACCAATCAAGGTTGAGAACTATTTCCAATGGTCGAATACTGGAGCGAAAGAAGGGGAGCTCGTTTTTGTAACCGGACACCCCGGCAACACGTCCCGGTTGAATACCGTGGCTCACCTTGAATCGTTGCGCGACGTCAGCATCCCACTTCTACTCCGGATGTTGGAAAGCCGGCGCGAGATGTTGAAGCAGTACATGGCGCAAGGCGAAGAACAGACGCGCCGTGCTCAGAATGAACTGAACAGCATTGAGAACAGTATCAAGGTTTACAAGGGCCAACTCGCTGGTCTTCAGGATAAGAGCCTGATGGCAAGGAAGCAGAAGGCAGAACAAGCATTGCGTGGGTCTATTGATAAGGACCCTCGAAAGAAGAAAGAGTACGGCGACGCGTGGGATGCGATTGCAGCGGCTCACCAGTCGTTACGCAAGTATGCCAGGGAACGCCGGTTTCTTGACCTTGCTGGTGGATTCAATACAACCCTCTTCGCCTATGCACGAACACTCGTACGGCTTGCTGAAGAGGACGAGAAGCCGAACGCTGAACGGCTACCAGAGTTCACAGACGCACGTCGAACCCAACTGGAAATGGGGCTGTATTCGACGGCGCCGATCTATGACGACTTCGAAAAATTGAAACTAGCGAACTCTTTGGAACTGATGCAGAGCATCTACGGAGCGAACGACCCGCTGATGCAGAAAGTTCTCAAAGGCAAAACTCCGGCTGCCCGCGCTGCGGAATTGATTGACGGGACCAAACTGAAAGACCCCGAGGCTCGTAAAGAACTCGCCGCTGGTGGGCGCAAGGCAATCGAGGGGTCCAGGGATCCCATGATCGAGTTGGCCCGCAGTATTGATGCGGAAGCTCGGGCTGCGCGGAAGCGTTATGAGGACGAAGTTGTAGGTGTTGAGCGGATCAACTATGCCAAGATTGCGCGCGCATTGTTTGAAACCGAAGGCACACGGCTTTACCCGGACGCCACTTTCACACTGCGACTCTCGTACGGTGCGGTTAAGGGATACACGGAGAAGGGCGGCAAGCGGGTTCCGCCGTTTACGACTCTGGGCGGCCTTTATGAGCGGGCAAAGAGTTTTGATTATAAGTTCCCGTACGTTTTGCCACCGCGCTGGATGGAAAAGCAGAAGGATGTTGATCCCGGGACTCCTTTTAACTTTGTGTCAACAAACGACATCATCGGTGGCAACAGTGGCTCGCCTACAATCAACAAGGACCGCGAACTAGTGGGACTGATCTTTGACGGGAACATGGAATCGCTTGTCGGGAACTTTGATTATGACGAGTCTGTAAATCGATCGATCTCTGTGGACGTGAGAGCGATGCTGGAAGTGCTGAGGAAGATCTTCAACGCTGACCACATTGCGGATGAACTGGTGAAAGCGTCGTAAGATTGTTAATTGCGGGCAAAGGTCTTTACTGGTTCTCTGCTAATTGAAGGGGATGAACGCGTTTGAGCGAGGGCCGACTTTGGATTATCGCGAACACAAATTACCGCCCCCGCTCGATAGGTATGTTGAATGCGCTTGGTTCGTTTCGGATACGACAGCCTCTGCCAGTCCTGCGGAGCGGATCCTCCCAGACGGATGCATCGAGTGGATCTTTCACCTGGGCCTTCCGTTTGAGTATCTGACCGCAGCGGGCGAATGGCAGGTTCAGCCTCGGAGTTTTGTGGTCGGTGAACTTACGCGGTTTCTCATGCTCAAGCCAGCGTCACGTCCCAATGTAATGGGTATCAGGTTTCGTCCCCGTGGTGCTTATCGATTTTTCCCGCTACCTCTAACTCATTTAACCGATCGCGTAGTCTCGACAAGTGACATTTGGCGGGTTTCAAGTAATGAGCTTGAGGACCGAATTTGCAGTCCCGGCACAGATCAGGACCGCATGAGAGTTATAGAGGGCTTTCTGCTGCGCGCTTTTTCAAGTACTTCCGCACGTCCGTTATTCGAATCGGCCGTCTCCCGCATCCTGCAGACACGTGGACAGCAGCGCATCAAAGAGTTGGCAGAAGAACTGGGAAGTAGCACGCGCCAACTCGAGAGAGAGTTCCGTGCTGCAGTGGGTCTGTCGCCAAAAGCATTTGCTCGCATCGCCCGGCTCCAGAATCTTCTCCATGTGCTCGGTGAAAACAAATTACGAGAGTGGGCAAATTTGGCCGTATCAGTAGGGTATTCGGACCAGCCGCACATGACCCGTGAGTTTCGTGAGTTTGTCGGGCAAAGCCCAACCCAAACGGACCTCTGCAAACTAGGAAAGTTGTCGCGCAATTTCATCTCGCCTCAGCGCCTCGCTGAACTCCTGGGAGAAGGATAGAAAGAGTCACGCCTACGGACTTGTTCGTGTCGCATTTCTTCAAGACATAGGATGGGATTTCAGCTAGTCTCAGGTCATGATCAAACCCACCCTAGTGACACCAGTTTTCCTTTTCGTACTGTTTTTGCTACTACCCGCAGCAGATCCGTTTGTAGTTTTTGCTGAGCGCTCTAACGTTCAGAACTCAACTGCTCCAGCGAGACCTGGCCAGGATCTTTCTGCACTTGCCTGGATGGAAGGGCACTGGATCGGAAAAGAGGGAACGGTGGACGTGGAAGAGTTTTGGCTTGGCCCCAAAGGCAACACAATGCTTGGGCTGCACAGAGATGTAGCAGGGACTCGAACGCGAATGTTTGAGTTCCTTCGGATTGAGGCTACGGCCGAGGCGATCACCTACTGGGCCAGTCCGAAGGGTCGACCAGCGACGCCATTCCGTCTAAAGGAACTCAACGGGCAGCACGTGACGTTCGAGAATCCGGAACACGATTTTCCGCAGCGAATCATCTATTGGTTGGCGAAAGACGGCGCGCTACACGCAAAGATCGAGGGCACGATGAATGGCAAGGCGGCTTCACAGGAGTGGAGGTGGCTTCGGAAGAAGTGAGTTTGGGATAAAGGCCTAAAACATTTTCCATATATCATTTTTCATTTGTCATTTTCCATTTGGCTAGGCCGTCAGTAGTGTCCTAAATTGCTCTCTCTGCGTGACCTCGGTGTCCTCGGTGACTCTGTGTTGATGCTATTCGCATGATAATCACCCCAAAGGCGCAGAGCACACAGAGTAGGCCCAGAGACAAATTCAGATTAGGACACTACCAGGCTGTCGCGGTCGTAATTGTCTTGGCCCACGGCTAATAGGACCCAAAAGTCAGGTCGAACGAACAGCGGAAACCAAATGAAAAATGAGAAATGTAAAATGATATATGGAAAATGTTTAAGCGCTTCTGAACACAAGGTCATCAATTCCGAAAATTCTGTGTCACCATCAACCCTCGAATCCCTCCATCCATAACTCCTATCCCCAGACGACCGAACTGCGGTCGTAATATGTTGGCGCGGTGACCTGGCGAATTCATTAACCCGGTATGGGCCACTTGCACACTTGGCGCTAAAGCCAGGTTCTCTCCAGCCGTTAAGAAGCGAACGTCAGCTGCACGAATGCGATCGAAAGGATCAAGATTCTCCGGCGTCTCATGTGCGAAGTAGCCACGCGCAAACATATCAGCAGAGTGACGTCTTGCCACCTCGGTCAATTCCGGATCTGGTGCCAGCGGCCTTAATCCGTGGGCTACTCGTTCAGCATTCACCAAATCCAACATCCTGGATTCAAGATCGGGGCGTGCGCGCGTGTTTGTGACGCGGTAGGGTAAGTCAACCCGTTCACCTGATTCCGGCTGGACCGTGAGGAGGAAGAGCGTGCGGGCGATTGCCTCACTGAATACCGGATGGAGCGCAGCCTCCAATCGCTCGGTGTAGCCTGCAAGGCGATTTACGACAACACTCTCCCTGGCCCGTTCGCGGAACGTCTCGTTCAGCGGAATCGCCAGCAAGAGTGCGGAAATGAGGGCGGCCGTTATCATCCCACTGGCCAGTCCGGGAATGACGCCCAGCAATTGATTAATTGAACGCTCATGAATATCCTTGGGCAGCCGATTCACGATAGCCTGCCCGAGAAGATGAATCGCCACTCCGGTGACGATCGCAATGATGAGGAAAGCAAGCGGTTGGTTCCAAACGTCAGACCCGAACGAAACGTTGGTTCGGAACCAGTTGGCGAGGGGCTGGTAAAACCTCAGTGCGGCCAGCAGGCTTACAGTCCATGACAGCAGATCGAGCAGGCCACGTATAAATCCACGTCGCCATCCGTTCAGCATGCTCAGCCCGATGGTGACGAGCAGGATCGCATCCACAAAGTTCAGTGACATTAGGACCGTAGTTTGGCGTAAACGGCCCATAACGGGAAGTCCCGGAACAAATAGACAGATTTCTCACGGATCGTCAGCTCCCAAGCCGAAGTCAGAAAAGAACCCAGACTCAATCCTTTAGATAACTGAACTCCGGTCACGTGGAACTCTGACGAAGCATTTTGAGTCGCGTACATATTCCAAACGAGGTGGGACGAATGAAGGAAAACCGTGTTCAGCCAAACAGACGACAGTTTTTGGGGAAGGTCGGCGTGGCGAGTGCGGCCAGCGTCGCCGGTATCGTTACCATTGAACCTCTGCTGGGCTCGGCACGCTCGGAAGCGATGGGCGCTGAGAGATCGAATCAACGGGCAAACTACTGCGCAAAGCTTCGGCGCGACGCTGCGCAAGCTAATCTGCTCGAAACCCCACAGAATCTCAGCCACCCCGCCAACACAGACGAGGTGATCTACCCGACAAAGCTTGGCAGCTACTCTAAAGGTCTGCCACACCACAGTGATGGCACTGTTGAGCTGAGCGCTTACAACGCGTTTCTCAATGCCATCCACAGCGGTCGTCCTGTAGATTTCGACAGCATCCCAATGGGCGGAGACCGCCGACTCACCAACCCTCAGGCGGGACTGGCCTTCGACCTTGAAGGGATTGATGCACACGCATTGGTTCAACCGCCCGCTCCCGCCTTCGCCAGTCGCGAGCAGGCTGCTGAGATCTCTGAAAACTACTGGATGGCGTTGCTGCGCGATGTTCCGTTCTCCGAATATCCTTCAAACCCGATTGCAGATGCAGCCGCTGGTGATCTGAACACTTACGGAACGGATTTTAAGGGGGCTAAAACGTCGGGACAGGTTACGCCCGGCAACCTCTTTCGCGGGCTCACCAGCGGCGACCAGATGGGGCCGTACCTCTCTCAGTACTTCTACCAGACGTGTAGTTTTGGGGCGAACAATTTGGACCAGAGAATTAGAACGACGTTGCCGGGAGTCAACTTCATGACAGACTTCGGCACCTGGTTGGCTGTGCAGCGGGGATTTAGCCAACCCGTTGAGGCCCTTGATCCGACTCCACGCTACATGCGGAGTGGTCGCGACATTGGTCAGTGGGTGCACATTGACGTGTTGTTTCAAGCCTATTTCCATGGTTTCTTGATCCTTTTAGGTCTCGGGGCGCCCGTTGACGATGGTAATCCCTACAGCGGGAATCCCTCGCAAGATGGCTTCGGTACGTTTGGTGGGCCACATATTGCAACCCTGTTGTGCGAGGTCGCAACACGTGCGCTGAAGGCAGTCTGGTACCAGAAGTGGTTTGTGCACCGGCGCTTGCGACCAGAAGTGCACGCGGCACGAGTTGATCGAACGCTGTATCACGGCGCCGGTTACCCGATCCATCCGGAAATTTTGGACTCGCTCTCGTCCTCCACGCGGCTCGGCGGCTACCTGCCGGCTGGTAACGCTCTTCTCCCGATGGCTTTCCCTGAAGGTTCGCCGACTCATCCAGCGTATGGTGCCGGTCATGCGACAGTCGCAGGAGCATGCGTAACCATATTGAAAGCGTGGTTCAACGAGTCAACCAAGCTTGTTGACCTGGGCGTGACACCTGTTGAACCAAGCCCGGATGGGCTGGGGTTGCTGCCGTATGCAGGTAGCAATGCAGGGGAGCTAACAGTCGGTGGCGAATTGAATAAGCTCGCATCAAACGTGGCTGTGGGACGGAACCTCGCCGGGGTTCATTGGCGCTCTGATGCTACAGAGTCGATCAAACTCGGCGAGCAAATAGCCGTTGGGTTGTTGAAGGACCAGCGTGACTGCTACAACGAGATCTTCCAGGGATTCAGCTTGACCAAGTTCGACGGCACTACAGTAATGGTTTAATAAACCAACTTAGCGTCAGCGTTTGCAGGCTACAGCCCACAATAAAAAACCCCGAACTTTCATGTCGGGGCTCTTTAACTTCCACTTACCCTCGCCCGTGGAGAAAACATTCAAAACCCCGACTTCATAGCGGGTGGGTCAACTACTCACAACGCGGTGCGGGTGGGTCCCGGTCGGATCATGAAAACTAAGAGGGTCATCCGTCGTCTTGGGGAACCAAGGAAATCCTACACACGGCAGTGTGTAGTGATCTTCAGATCCAGCCTACGAGAGGAACGCCATCCCCTCTTTTATTTCAACGTTACCTACTCAGAAGCTCCGTCGAAATTGAGGCGTTCTGAGTGTCACACGCTTCTGAGTTGGTATTGTTGAAAAAAGAGAAGGGGGGTGGCCCGTCTTTGTAGGCTGGATCTAAAAAGCACTACACACTGCCGTGTGTAGGATCCTCTTTTATATGCTGGATCCAAAACCGCTGGATCTAAAAAGCACTACACTGCCGTGTGTAGGATCTTTTTCTGACACAGTCTCTTCATGTCGGGGGCTTTGTTTCAAGCCATCCCCAGCCTTCAAACTGGGCCAGAGTGGGTCTCTAGTTGATCAGTTGCAGACCAAGAATCTGCTCCAGGATCGCCCCTAAGATTCCAAAAGTTCCGTTTGAATAACGTCCATACTGGGAACGGCTGTAATAGCCGTCTTCGTAGCCTCGGCGAAATCCCTCGCGGAAGTAGTAGTTGTATTCGTTCAAATCTACGTAGTAGGCGTCATAACCATAGCTCGCATCCTGGTACCCAAAAGCATCCTCAGGATTGAAACCCCAGCCGTCCTCACGATCAGCTTGGCCGGCGCGGTATCCCTCTTCGTAGCCGTTATTAACCGCGCGCCGTAGCATCTCTGCTCCGTACTGGCTGGTCTCGTAGTAGGTACCGCCGCGGTTGTATCGGTAGTTGTACGGGCTATAGTCGCGATATCGCCAGTTCTGTAAACGCAACTGGTCCTGTCGTAATCGCTCCAGGTAACGCTGTTGAAATCTCAATTGAGCAATGCGCCGCTGCTGTTGAAGTATGCGTTGACGTTGGGAGGCAAGATTCTGCCGGCGTTGCCAATCTTGACGGTAATGGTTACTCCGTTGTTGCTGAAGCGACTGCCATTGGCGACGACGTAGCTCCTCGTTCTGCTGACGCGGGTAAATGTCGACCCTGCGATTTTGCTCCCGGGTCTGTCGCGGTTGCTGTTCGCGCTGTCGCTCAGCGCGCTGTCTCTGACGAGAAGTCTCGATCTGCTGCTGCTGACGCTGCTGTTCCCACCGCTGCTGTCTCTCACGAGAGCCCTCGATCTGTTGCTGACGCTGTTGTTCCCAGCGCTGTTGCCGTTCACGACTTTCACGTAATTGTTCTTCGCTGCGGGGGCGCTGTTGCTCCCAACGGCGCTGTTGCTCCTGGGATCTTTGAATCTGTTCGCCCCGCTGCTGTTCGTATCGCTGTTGTCTTTCCTGGTTCTGCTGAATCTGGGTCTGCCTTCGTTGTTGTTGTTCCTGGCTTCTCGACTGTTGCTGTGCCTGGCGTTGCGCTTCGCGGTTTGCCTGCTGTGCCTCACGCTCGTTGCGTCGATTCTGCTGTTCCTGTTGGCGTTGCTCACGCGATTGCTGAGCTGCTTCACGGCGTTCGTTGCCCTGGCCACGACGGCCCTGGGCATTCGCAATTCCAGTGGAGCCGACGAATACCCCAGTTATCGCCAGACTGAAAATAAACCGATTGAAATACTTTTTTTTCATCTAATGCCTCTGATCCTGAAGGGTTTTAAACTGGGGACGAGGGAATCATGGGCAACTGCCGTTCCGTAGGGATAGGTTCGGTTTTTGGGGATTCCAGTGGGTTGACTAGACGTTTTCGTTATGTGATGGCGTAAATGGGACAAGTGAAGGGATTGACGATTGAGGACCACCTCTCAAAATACATGTTCATCCTTGGCCTGACCGGGCGAACTGGCAATTGGTCATTGCTCATTGCTGATTGTTCATTCGATTGGTCATTTGTCACTCCAGACACCACACGCTTAAGAGATTGTGTGAAAACTAAGGAAGTAGCTCATCTTCATGACCAACGAGATCCTACACACGGCAGTGTGTAGTGCTTTTTAGATCCCGCCTACAAAGACGCGCCCCCCCTTTTCTTTTTTCAACAATACCAACTCAGAAGACGGGTGACATTCAGAACGCTCAACTTCACCCACCGCAATTTCGACGGAGCTGGTGAGTCGGGAATGTTGAAGGAAAAATAGGGGGGCGGCGTCCGTTCTAGTAGGTTGGATCTGAAGAACACTACACACTGCCGTGTGTAGGATCCCCTTCTAACTGCCGTGTGTAAGATCTATTTTTTTGACACAGTCTCTGCCGTGTGTAGGATCTCGTTGGTCATGAAGATGAGCTACTTCCTTAGTTTTCACACAATCTCTGAAGCGTATGGTATCTGGAGTGGTTGGAACAAATGGAAAATGAGAAATGGAAAATCGGGCGGCGCAGGGTAGGCAGAAGTTGAAGTTCGACGACGCTTAAGCGTCATGGTCCCTTCACCTTTGACCTAACAGCGCGGCCGCCTTCCACTCGTCCGCACGGAGAGAGGCGCCACTTACTTCAACTCGCGATCCAGTGAGAACTTACGAATCGCACCGGCGAGCTCACCTTGTAGTCGCGCCCGTTCGTTGGTCGCTATGGCGCGTTCTTTTTCAATCTGGTCGTGGAAGATCTCCATACACAAGGGCACCCGGACGTAAAAGAAGCTGCAACGATCGGGCTACTTGAAGGGATACAGAACATCGCCGGCAACCGAGGGTGTGACCCTGAAGTATTCGTTCGTTATTTGAAACCAGAGTCAGAGAAATGGTGGAAGAAGTTGAACGAGTTTTGGGAGGGTAGGGTTGAATAGGCAGTAGGACTCGTCACCTAAGCCGGTTCGAGATTGGCAAATTTTTGCACCAGCTTTTTCTGTCCGTAACCCGGAAAACTGACCGTAAGCTTTAAGGACTCTCCGGCGCCTTCGCGGCGTAACACCAGGCCGCGACCATATTTAGCATGCCGAACATATGAGCCGGGAGGAAAGTCCCCAGACTGTAAACGCACACCGTCGTTGCCTGAAGGAGCCTGACGCGGCCGTTGTCCTGAACTTGCAGCGTTTCGCGATCCAGGCGTTGGTTGGCCCAGTTGCACTGCACGTTGCTTAAAGAAGTCAGCAATTGAGTCGACGCTGTTGTAGGTCTTTCCGGCGTACGTCTTCTTCTCTTTTCGGTACTCGCCGTGCTCGTACTCAATTCTAGAAGAACCGCGAGCGAACGAAAGCCACGATTTACCGAGGGTCAGATCTTCGATCAGCTCCAATGGCATTTCGTTCAGAAACTGAGATGGTTCGGAGGCCAACTCCGCGCCATACACTCGCCGTTTTGTTGCATGGGTGACGTAAAGATAACGCTCAGCGCGGGTCATCGCCACATAACACAACCGTCTTTCTTCTTCTAGTTCTGCAGGATCTTTAGCCGATCGCGAGTGTGGGAAAAGTCCGTCTTCCAGGCCGACGATGAAAACCAAAGGAAACTCGAGCCCCTTGGCCGAGTGCGCGGTCATCAGCGTGACTTGAGCGTCCCGCTTATACTGGTCCGCATCAGAAACCAAGGCAGAATGGTCGATGAACTCGCGCAACGCTTCAGGGCCTAGTTCGTCGTAATCTACCGCGGCGTTGACCAGTTCCTGCAGGTTCTCTAAACGTGCGTCGGCTTCATCATTTCTTTCCTCTTTGAGCGCCAGCTCGTAACCAGTCTCCAGGATTGCCGCTTTGACTAGATCTGAGACAGGAGATGAGGAGTGGACAACGCGTGCTGAGTCTCGCGTTTTGGTGATCTCACCTTTAGGTACTTCCGTTTCAGTACTTGTTGCTGACGCGAGTTCGCCCAGCCCGCGAATTAGATGTTGAAATCTTTTTAGAGCGGTAACAGCGCGCGGGTTTAAGCTCTGAGGGTCTTCGAACACTAGTTGGATTGTCTGCCAAAGCGAAACGCCCGCATCATTTGCACGACGCTCGATCTCGTCGATGGTGTGCTTGCCAATCCCTCTGGGTGGGCTATTAATCACGCGCTGCAAAGCAATCGAGTCATTAGGGTTCAGGGCCAACTTGAGATACGCGATTATGTCGCGAACTTCCATACGTTCGTAAAATGAGAAGCCGCCTACGATGTTGTAACTCAAGGCGGCACGACGCATCGCTTCTTCAAACACGCGGGACTGCGAGTTGGTTCGATATAACACCGCGGCTCGCATCTCAGCTTCCTTTTCGCGGTGCTCGAGAATCTTCATCGCCACAAATCGTGCCTCAGCCTCGGCATCCAACGCCTGGTAATAACGAACCCGATCACCGCGTGGATTTGAAGTCCAGAGGCTCTTTCCCTTTCGGGCGACATTGTGTGTAACCACTGAGCCCGCGACGTCCAGAATTACCTGCGTTGACCGATAGTTTTGCTCAAGTCTAATAGTTTTAGCCTCGGGGAAGTGACTCTCGAAGTTCAGGATATTTCCTATGTCTGCACCGCGCCATTTGTAGATTGACTGATCTTCGTCTCCCACGACACAAATGTTCTGTTGCTTTTCAGTGAGAAGCTGAATCAGCTCGAATTGCAACATGTTAGTGTCCTGGTATTCATCTACCAGGATGTACCGAAAACGGTTGTTGTATTTGTCGCGAACTTCAGCGTTGCTCTTCAATAACGCTACCGTCTTTATTAACAAGTCATCGAAATCAAGCGCATTGTTTTGGTGTAGTCGCTCTTCATAGGCGCGATAGACCCGAGCGATTGACGCCCGACGGTCATCTGCATATTGACCGGCCGCAGCATACTCTTCGACATCCTCACCTCGATTCTTCGCGCCACTAATGGCGCCCTGCACGGCACGTGGACCAATGCTCTTATCGTCGAAGCCGAGCTCCTTCAGGCAGTTTTTAATCAGGCGTAAAGAATCATCCTGGTCATAAATGGTGAATGTACGAGTATAGTTCTCGTTCAGTTTTTCAATGTCTTGACGCAGGATGCGGACGCAAAGGCTGTGAAAAGTTGAAACAAGAGGCGAGCTTTGCAACTCCTGTCCACGTAGTAGTCGTTGTACGCGCTCTCGCATTTCCTGGGCGGCTTTGTTTGTGAAAGTGACCGCGAGGATATTCCACGGAGCGACGTGTTTGTCACCAATCAGGTAGGCAATACGGTGCGCGATAACACGGGTTTTGCCGGAGCCCGCCCCAGCCAGGATAAGTAAGGGGCCATCAGTGTTGGTAGCGGCTTCGCGCTGCTCAGGATTCAGCGAAGCAAGGAGATCAGTCATTGTATTGATTGCTGAGTGTCATTTAAGCACACGATCCCGTGCGTTCAAAACTGGTCCCTTAGAAAGTGTATTTTGTTGAGATGTCAGGAACCATGCATGAGGTGTGGGCCGCGGATTTACGCGGATGAACAGATCGAAATATTTTCCATTTGTTTAGTCGCCTTCTCCGTGCCTCGCGTTTTCTCTGCGGCTTCTTAGTAACTCAGCGAGAAATGCCCTATTTTTCGCACTTCAGGAGTTACCTCTTGTTATCTTCCCGTCGAAGACGAGCAGGGGAGCTCTGTGGTGATGTGAAATAAGCTAAATGAAAAATGGGAAATGGAAAATGACAAATGGAAAATATTTCGATCCTGTTCATCCGCCTCAATCCACGGCTCGCAGTCCTTCGCCGAGCTCAGTACAATACCGGAAATCATGGCTCGTTTAATCGTCACAAGTTTAGTTTTAGGCTTCCTCTTAGTCTGGAGTGCTTGCGCCGATCGAGGAACTGTGGATACGAATCGTCAATCAGTTCCAACTGCAACCCTATCTCCAACACCTACTACAATGCCTGGTGGCGGGTTTTCATCTCCGGAGAAAGGCGATACCTCGCCGCAACAGTTTGAAGGGACCGCAGGCATAGTTGAGAAACGCCGCGATAGCGAAGTGGCGATACTTGGCGAGGTTCTGACCGGCAGACACGAACAATTCGATCGGATTGTCTTCGAGTTTGCCAACTCAGCCCCCGGCTATCACATCGAGTACGTTGACAGACCGGTCCGGAGCTGCGGTTCAGGGGAGGTCGTTGAGCTATCAGGCGATGGCTACCTTCTCATACGACTGACTCCGGCTCGTGCGCACACCGAGGAAGGGAACCCGACTATCGCAGAACGCGAGCGCACGCTGAATCTTACAATTCTCAAACAGGCGAAGCTGATCTGTGATTTTGAAGCACAGGTTGAGTGGGCATTGGGGCTCTCAAGCCCCAATAGGTATCGCGTCCTCGAACTCCAAAATCCCTCAAGGCTGGTTGTGGACATAAAGCACTGACCACGGGAATTTGAGAGCAAGAATCGGATATACGCGTTTGACCAACCAACCTATATTGTGTGACGGAATTCTGGAAATGAAAGTTTCTAATGGGAGGAAGAGAATGATTGCCGCCGCAAGAAAACGCGAAAACCGTAGCACCGCTGAAGAGCAGTGGCAGTACGTTCTAACGCGAGACGCGAGACACGATGGGGAGTTTGTGTTCGCCGTTACCACCACCGGTGTCTATTGTCGTCCTTCCTGCCCGGCTCGCAAACCGCGCCGCGAGAACGTCCGTTTTTTCGAGGTTCCGGAACTTGCCGAGCAAGCGGGTTTCCGTGGCTGTCTTCGCTGCAAACCAAACGAATCCCAACCGCGTGACCCAAAGCTCGAACTGGTTCGACGCGTATGTCAGATCATCACAAGCAATAACGACGGTAAGGTCAGTTTGCAGGATCTTGCCACGGAGTTAGGTCGCAGCCCTTTCTATTTGCAGCGGACCTTCAAGAGCATCATGGGAGTGAGTCCAAAACAGTTTGCCGAGGCATTTCGCGCCGATCGTTTTCGTGCGGGAGTTCGTAATGGTGATTCGATAGCCGCAGCCATGTACGACGCAGGTTATGGTTCAAGCAGCCGGCTCTACGAACGGGCAGGTGCCGAGTTGGGAATGACACCGGCTAAATACAAGCGGAGAGGCGAGCACTTGCAGATCAAATACTCTGTGGCCGAATCAGATTTCGGAATGGTGTTGGTGGCAGCGACCGATAAAGGTGTTTGTGCGGTCCGATTGGGCGACGATGAAGCTGAACTTGAGCGGGAACTTCGGGAGGAGTACTCGGCGGCAACCATCGACCGGAGTGATCGCGCAATGGCTAACTCGGTAAACCAGATACTTGGCCACTTGGGCGCTAAGGCTCCAACACCAGAACTGCCTCTGGATGTTCGGGCCACTGCTTTTCAACGTCAGGTGTGGGAAGCACTACGCCAAATCCCATATGGAGAAACAAGGTCCTATGGCGACGTAGCGAACGCCATTGGTCAGCCGCGTGCCGTCAGGGCGGTTGCTCGGGCGTGCGCAACGAATCCGCTGGCTCTTCTTGTTCCGTGCCATCGTGTCATTCGCGGCGACAAGAGCCTTGGTGGTTATCGTTGGGGAGTGGATCGAAAGCGAAAACTCCTCGATCAGGAAAGCTCGAGATTGGAGATTGAAGATCCGATCAGTTCCCATAATCTCGACCGCTGATTTACAGTATTCCTGTCATGCAAGGCAGGGTTCATATAGGTACATCCGGTTGGCACTACAAACACTGGCTCGGCCTCTTTTACCCCGAAAAACTTCCTCCCAAAGAGATGTTGAACTTTTACGTTCAGCACTTTGACACTGTCGAGCTCAATAACAGCTTCTATCATCTACCCGCAGACTCCACTTTTGACACTTGGTGGCAAAAAACACCGCACCGGTTCCTGTTTTCGGTGAAGGCCAGCCGCTTTATCACTCACATGAAGAAGCTGAAAGATCCAGAGAGCTCTACTGCAAAGTTTTTTCTGGCCGTGGCCCATCTTAGTGACAAGCTCGGGCCCATCCTGTTTCAACTGCCACCCCGCTGGCAGCTCAATGTTGAGCGCTTTAGCGACTTTCTCGTTTCCTTACCCTCGGACCATCAATATGTTTTCGAGTTCCGGGATGCTTCCTGGCACGTGCCTGAGGTTTACAAACTCCTGCGACAACACAATGCGGCGTTCTGCATTTACGACTTTGCCGGCAATCCGACACCGCTTGAGATAACCGCGAACTTCACCTATCTGCGTTTTCACGGTGCGAATTACTCTGGTTCTTACTCAGACGGGCAACTGCGCGATTGGGCTGAAAAGATAAATGATTGGAGAAAGCGACTGCGTGATGTATACGTCTATTTCAACAACGATATCGGTGGCCATGCGATCACAAACGCCAAAGAGTTGTCACGTCTTGTGAGCAATGAAGGCAAGCAGCCAAAAAAGGATTGACGATTTCGATGCGTGATAGATTCAATGGGAATTCTTAATCGAAAATCGGCAATTTTGGAGAGTCAACTCAGATGAACCCTTCCGATGCCTTCAGTCGTTTCAATCTGTATCTCGACAGGGGGTTTCTGTCCGAACAGACGTGCGGTGAAATCATTACCGACCTCTCGTCGGCTCAGCAGAGTTTCGCTCCCGTTTACGGCAAAGGAGATTCGGCGAGCATTGATGAAAGAGTGCGTAACGTCTTACAGCTCACGGCGCCTCCGGATGTTATTGCTCGGGTAGAGGTGTGGCTAATGGATGTCAAAAAAGTGGTCGCCGAGCACTTTGGTGTGCGGCTCCGCACAATTGAAGAGCCGCAGTTTCTGCGCTACAACCCGGGAGACTTCTTTGTGGCTCACCAGGACGGCAATACGGGAATGTTGTTGAGTGACCGGGAACGGTCGCGGAAGATCTCATTGGTAATTTTTCTGAACGGTCAATCGGAGTCTTTGGAGCCCGGAAAGTATCTTGGTGGTTCCCTTCTGTTTTCCGATTGGCACCCCGCCCGCCCGCCCGCACAGTTCACGCTGCAGGGCAAAGCTGGATTGTTGATTGCGTTCCCTTCTGAGACGACTCATGAAGTAACGCCGGTAATTGGCGGTGAACGTTATTCAATAGTGAGTTGGTACGGTTAATAACCTTTAGTAACTGATGACCACGGGAGGCAGGCCTTGAAGAAATGTCACTTCGTACATTTGGGTCTCAGCTTGATCTTCTTTTCATGTTTTACTTTTATCGAGGTCTCTGGCCAAAACAAATTGCTCCAGGAACTGGCCCAGGAGGATCAAGACGCTCGAAGTGGGAAAACGGTAGCCAGGACAGAAGAAGAGCGAATCAAAATCGTTCTCTCCCTTATTGGCCAGTCAGAACTGAAGGTGCCAGAAGACAAATTTAACGCGGCTCTGATTCTGCAGCGTACGGGCGTGACCTACTGTGAAAAACGACTTGTGAGCATTAGTCCTTACAACTATCTTCTGGCTCACTACCTATTTACAAGTGCATTTGAAGGTGGCTACAAAGAGGCGGCCTATCTCGTGGCTGCCTCGATTGATAGGTATTTGACCTTCACTCAAGGCTACCAAAAATATGGCACAAATCGGATCTTCAACCAGGAAACAGGAAAGGAGGAGCTGGTTCCCGTAGATCGAAAGACATCAGACAGTGAGCGGGCGAAGTACGGCGTGCCTTCACTATCCGAGCTATTGAAACGGTACCCTGAACAGGCGCCGGGAAGGCAATAAAATTTGCCACTGATACCACGCCGCGACTCAAGCTCCAACATTCGTAACTCTGGGGGAAACAATTCAAAACTGACTAATTTGCAGGTTGGGAAGGGGGCGCGCGCTTCCAATGGACCAGGAACAACTCAAGTTCGTTGCGCGCTGCCCCCGCTTCCAACTCTCCCCATCATCAACTCAAGGAAGCACAACTCAATCTCATTTAATTCACAGGTCTGGAAGGGGGCGCGCGCTTTCAATGGACCAGGAACAACTGAAGCTCGTTGCGCGCTGCCCCCGCCTTCAACTCTGCTCATTAATCAACTCAAGGAAGCACAACTCAATCGCATTTAATTCACAGGTCTGGAAGGGGGCGCGCGCTTTCAACCTCATCTTTAGCTCCCAATTCCATTGCGCGCTGCCCC
>DATETN010000179.1:0-31221 GCA_035283645.1 Pyrinomonadaceae bacterium | reverse complement strand
AGCAACCGGAGCATCGGGTTAACATCGTACCAGTCGATCACATTTACACAACCGTAATCTTGTGCCAGCCGCAACCAATTCTTCGCTGGCATACCCAACGCCCTACCTATGATCGCTCGGCAAACGCCGCCGTGAGCGATCAGCGCCACATTGCCGCTGCTGTGACCTATCAGCAACTTGTCTAAAGCGTCGTGAATTCTAGACGTGAAGTTCGCGAATGACTCGCCTTCCGGATATTCGAATAACGCAGGATCTTCGAAAAGCTGAGTGACGAGTCCCGGCGCAGCATCATGCAGCGCGGCGACCGTTTGTCCTTCCCATTCACCCATGTCAATCTCACGCCAGGCAGAATTTTCCTGAACTCTCAAGTTGCTGCGTTTCGCGATTATCTCAGCCGTCGTGCTCGCTCGTTGCAAATTACTGGAATAAACGGCGAAGAGTTGCGCCGTAGATAATGCTTCCGCTAGTTCATGCGCTTGTTGCAGTCCGCGTTCTGACAACGGCGTATCCGTTCGTCCGAGCAGTTTTCCGGATGCCGCTCCAACTACTTCGCCATGTCTAATCAGGTATAGGCGCAGTCGGCCCTGGGTATTCGTTTCTTTCATCCAGGAATATTAAGTCGGAGTAGGATGAGAGCCGTCAGGTACAAACTAACTTCAGTAAACTGGTTCACAGCGCCCAGGCAATCGCCGGTAATGCCCTGAAGACGAGCGCGAAAGTATAATCCGTTAAGTAGAGTCACAAGACCGGTCACCAGCAGTACCGCAAATGCCGCTTGCCAGGAAAGAAGTAGAAAAACCAGTAACAGCGTAACGGTACCGGTTATGACGTCCGAAGCACCGACTTGCTTTGCTACCAGTTTGCCCTGGCCTTCGGCGCGAGCGTATGGCAACCACGCGCACAACGGCAGAGTGGTCCAGCGGGCAGCTGTGTGACCGACGATCAGCCAGCGCCAAACCTGCCCTTGAGGCAACAACGAAAGAAAGTTGAGCTTCCCGAGGATTAGAAAGATCAATGCCAGCGTACCGTAAGTTCCGATGCGGCTGTCGCGCATGATCTCCAGCACGCGATCTTTCGTCCAACCCCCGCCAAACCCATCAAACGTATCCGCCAACCCGTCCTCATGAAAACCGCTGGTGATGAAGGCTGCGAAAACAACCGCGCCAAGCACCGACGTTGGCGGTGGCAGCACGAGTTGCAGCAATGCGAAAACCAGCGCAGCTCCGGCGCCGACGATCACACCAACCAGTGGGAAAAACCCCACGGCTTTACCGAGTTCTGATTCAGAACTGACGAGCGAACTCGGGACAGGTAGTCGAGTCAGGAACTGAACGGCAATAAAGAAACGTCGAATCATTGGAGAGGGTCACGCCTTGTTGCTCACACGTGCATCCGCGAAAGTTGCCATTTCGCTGAGTAGCTTCGCAGCGGCTTCAATGACATGCATCGCGAGAGCCGCGCCGGTCCCCTCGCCCAACCTCATGGAAAGATCAAGCAACGGCGATTCACCGATAAAATCAATTAGAGCCGCGTGCCCGCGTTCTGACGATCGGTGGCCATTGAATAAGTAGTCGCGCGCCTGTGGCTGTAATGTTAGAGCCAGCGCCGCTGCTGTTGTGCTAATGAAGCCGTCAGCAACAATCGGCAAACGATTCACCGCCGCACCGAGAACGATTCCAGCCATCACACCGATTTCCGCTCCGCCGACTTTCGCAAGTATGTCCGTTGCATCGCTTCCATCAGGCTTGTTGATTTCGAGAGCTCGACGGATGACTGCGATTTTGTGCGCCAGACCCTTGTCATCGATTCCGGTTCCCCTGCCAGTTACAGTTGCTGGATCACAATGAAGCAGAACGGCGGTGATTGCGCTCGCCGCCGTGGTGTTTCCTATACCCATTTCACCAATACCAAGAAGTTCAATTCCATCACCGGCAGCAGCGCGCGCTAGTTCAATACCGGCGACGACACATGCTTCAGCTTCTGAACGCGTCATTGCTGGGCCGACCGCGAAGTTACGCGTGCCACGTGCCACCTTTGCATGAATCAGCCCCTCGCGATCTGTAAGGTCTGCATCGACACTGGCATCTACGACGTTCACTTCAATTCCGTCTGCCCGGCCAAGCACGTTGATGGCCGCGCCACCGCGCAGGAAGTTGTCGACCATCTGGGCCGTTACTTCGCGCGGATAGGCACTAACACCTTCCGTCGTCACACCGTGATCTCCGGCTACGACGTAGATGCGCTTGCCTGTAATACGCGGCGTCACGGTCCGCTGAATCGCAGCGAGCCGATTAGCGATCTCTTCGAGACGGCCGAGGCTGCCCGGTGGTTTGGTCAGTGTCAGTTGTCGCTCGCGAGCTGCCTTTAGCCACGATTGATCGACTGGTGCAATCCGATCGCAAACTTGTTTGATGAACCGAGATGAATTGCCCATTGTGCAAGTGTGAACGTGAACTAAAAAGGCGACGGGCTCCAGGCAGTTGGCTTTACTTGTAAAGGCAATCCGGCGATGAGCAGGTAAACCTCATTGGCTGCCGCAGCAAAGTCCTGATTCACCCGGCCCAGCACGTCGCGGAAGACTCGTCCGATGCGCGTTTCCGGCACGACTCCCAGTCCCGCTTCGTTTGACACGCAAATGATGGTTTGCTGCCGTGACCGCGCGAGTTCTAAGAAGTCGCACGTGATTTTGCGCACGAACTGCTCGCACTCACGTTCGTCCTCGTATCGCAGAAGCCAGTTGGAAACGAATAACGTCAAACAGTCGACAATCACGATTTCAGCCTCATCCGTCTTTTGCAGTGCTTCATCAATACGGTAAGGCTCTTCAATAGTCCGCCAATGTACTGGCCTCTCCGTTTGATGACGAGCGATCCGCGCCGTCATGTCTTCATCTAAGGCTTGCGCAGTGGCGATGAAACACACGTTAGCTTCAGAGCCAGGACCGCGTGCTGCTGCGAGTTGCAATGCGTAGTTGCTTTTGCCCGCTCGCGCACCGCCGAGAAGCAGAATCAGTGGATCGCGCGCGTCTTGGGTTTGGGACATCAATGTTCTTCGCCACTAGGAAACGACCGCACGGTCTGCTGAATTCGGCAGTGGCGTGCCCAACGCCGCATCGGTTTTTTCTTTCGGCTGCAACGTCTGATCAATCTGTTGATTAACTGCTTTAGCAAGTATTGCGTGCAATTGCCGCAGACCTTCCGTCAATGCCGCAGGGCCGGGCTGAAGGATAAATGCTGACTTTATTTCGTAGATATGATTGTTACGAATGGCGCTGATGCGATCCCAACCGTCGCGATTGCGGATCCATTCCTTTTTCACAGCACGACCGCACCACGAGCCGATGATCACTTCAGGATCGCGATCAATCACGTCTGAGGGACTGATGATTCTATCCTTTGCGGCCTGGTGTTGGCGCAGTTCTGGGAAGACGGATTGCCCGCCCGCGACTTCAATCAACTCATCAACCCAGCGAATGCCGGAAATGAGCGGATCGTACCACTCTTCGAAAAGGGCTCGCGGACGATGAGCGAAGCGTGCTGCAGACTCGCGAACGGCGTCGAGTTCGGTCTGTAAGCTCAAAACAAGGCGCTCTGCTTTTTCTTCGCTGCCGACGATGCGTCCGACAGTCAAAATCATTTCCAGAATTTCTGCGATGCTGCGCTGATTGAAGGTCATCACGGTTACGCCCTGTCGGATGAGTTCAGCTGCGATGTCCGCTTGCAGATCGGAGAAGGCAAAAACAAGGTCTGGCTCGAGCGCAAGAATCTTGTCGAATTTGGCGTTGATGAATGCGGAGACCTTTGGTTTTTGTCGCGCCTCCGGCGGTCGCACCGTGTAGCCCGAAACACCGACTATGCGCTCCTGTTCCCCAAGCAGATAAAGCGTCTCAGTCGTCTCTTCGGTAAGACAGATGATGCGGCGTGGGTACGAGGTTAAATGGTCAATCATGCGAGTTCTGGGCCTCCGACATTTGAGTTTGAGGCTGCTGCCTTCTCCAGACAAGTGCGGCACAAACAATTTCTGTACTTTGCGCGCAGTTCCTGCCGAGTCTCCTCACGCAACTTGATTTCCCCGCACCAGCAACCCTTGCCTAATGAAATCTCGCAAGCGCACGACTCACCGCAGGCTTCACAGACCAGGGTGTTCCGCAGTACCGGCAACATGAGACCGATTTGCTTCAACAGTTTCATTCTCTTACGCCGACTCATTTACTTTGAGCCACTCTTCAATCAGGGAAACCAGTCGAACGTTGTCGGAGCGGGAGCGATCATCTTTGCTCAATGAGTGCACGGTAAATAACATCCATCCTCAGATTGCTCCGATAGTGGTCCGCGAGCGCGTCGTAGCGTTTTTCGCGTTCAACGAGCGGGTCAACAAGACTCCCATTCGATTCCTTCTTATCGCATATCTGCCGCCAGCGACGCAGGAGCAACCGTAGACCTTCCGCCGAGTCGAACAATCCATGCAAGTAAGTGCCAAACACCCGCCCATCAGCGCTTATCGCACCGTCTTGATGGACTGCTTCATCACCGGACCGTTGCAGTTGAAAAAGCGGCTGAGTTCCATTTCTCAGCAGCGTCTCACCTAAGTGAATCTCATAGCCGGTGAATAGAGGAGATTGATCGTAATCATCGCTCCCAAGCGGATTCGGTTGAGCGAACCGAGCGGTTGCTTGCCGAGTGACCTTCTCGTGCTCCAGCACAGTCGTGAAATCCAGAAGGTTCAAGCCGGGAATAAATTCGACGTCACTCTCGGTGCGATGTGGATCGCGTATCTCGCTTCCCAGCATCTGGAAACCTCCACAGATTCCTACGAGCGGCTTGCCCGCAGCTACGTGCGATTCGATTACCGCCTCCCATCCGTTCTTTCGAAGCCAAAGCAGATCGGGGATCGTGTTCTTACTGCCGGGCAGAATAAGGACATCAGCGGAGCACGCCTCTTCTGGTCGCCGCGTGTAGTAGACAACTACGCCGGGCACGTTTTCCAACGCGGTGAAATCCGTAAAGTTGGAAAGGTAAGGAAGCCCGACCACACACACGCACAAACAGTCTTTGCGATCGAAAGGAGGACGCACTGCGCGGCGTTCGAGCGAAACGCTGTCCTCGTCGTCAATACCGTGGTTGTGTACGTAAGGGATAACGCCGAGACAGGGCTGCGACAGCCGCGCTTCCAAATAACCAATGCCTGGTGTGAAGAGATTCACGTCGCCGCGAAACTTGTTAATGAGAAAACCACAGAAGCGATCGCGCTCTTGCGGCTCAAGCAGAGCGTACGTGCCAACGAGCGAAGCGAACACGCCGCCGCGATCAATGTCGGTGACCAAGATGCACGCCGCGTCCGCGATTTCTGCCATCTTCATATTCACTACGTCTCGGTCCTTGAGGTTCATCTCGACCGGCGAGCCCGCACCTTCCAGCACGACGACTTCGTATCGGGCTGCGAGACGCCGATAGGCCGAACTGACCGCTTCCAGCAATTGGGGTTTGAGACGGTAATAGTCAACGCCGCTATAGTTACCTAAAACCTTTCCGTTGATGACAACTTGCGATCCGACATTCGAAGTTGGCTTGAGCAGAATCGGATTCATGTCAACGTGCGGCGCAACTCGCGCCGCCTCCGCCTGCATTGCCTGCGCGCGCCCTATCTCATGACCTTCACTCGTGGCGAAGGAATTGAGGGCCATGTTTTGGGCTTTGAAAGGCGCGACATCGAAACCATCCTGCCGCAGGATGCGGCACAACGCTCCAACCGTGAGCGACTTGCCCGCGTCGGAAGCTGTGCCCAATACCATCAGCGCCTTTGTCGTTATGACCTGTCCTCCGAGCCCATCATCAAGTCATCGATGACCTAAGTTACATTGCCGAGTAACGTTGCTGTCTCTTCAGCAAGAGCAGAAACACCGGACCGCCCAGCAAGGCTGTGATTGCTCCGACCGGAAGTTCGCCGGGCGAAATCGCCACTCGCGCTAGCGTGTCGGCGAGTATCAAAAAGGCTGCGCCTAACAGAAACGACGCTGGTAACAAAACTCGAACATCCTGACCAAAAACGAGTCGCGCCGCGTGCGGCACAATCAGGCCCACAAATCCAATCGCACCACCGACGGAAACAGTCACCGCCACAATCAAGGAGCTGGCTAGGAAGACCATTTGTTCCGTCCGCCTAACGTCTACTCCAAGGCTCGCCGCTGAATCTGATTCACCCGTCGCCAGCAGGTGAAGATCTCGCGCATGCACGATGAGGACCAACCAGCCGGGTATGAGGAAGACGAGCATCTTCCAAATCAGATCAAACCCGACAACATCAAGACTGCCGATCAACCACCGCAGAATTTGCAAAGCCCGTCCATATGAAGCGAGATACTGAATCACCAGAACGCCAGCCGAGGCGCTGAGATTCAGAACCACACCCGCCAGCAATAATGCTCCGGGGAGCATCGTCCCACCTCCCGATCGCGCTAGTCGATAGACCAACAACACAGACACGGACGCGCCGACAAAGGCCACTATGAAAATTAATGGCACGCCCGCTAAGTTCAATCCAAGTCCGAAGGCGATGGCGATGCTAGCCCCCAAAGAAGCGCCGCCAGATACGCCAAGAGTAAAAGGATCTGCGAGAGGATTGCGAAAGAGCGCTTGCAGTGCAGTTCCCACCATGGCCAGAGACGCGCCTACAAGGGCTGCCATTAAGACGCGCGGCAATCGCAGGCGAAAGAAGACGGCCCGTGCGATGGGATCACTCTTGAGTGCTGCCAGATCAAGTGGCTGATAGCCCACATAAAGACCTATCGAGAACGCGATGACAAGAACAAGAAGCAAGAGGGGCAGCGCAATACGCAATCGGACGCCTACGCGTGCGCGGTTCCTTGCGTGCCGGGTGTAGACTGTGGCCGTTGACTTCGTCAATTCGGCTTCGCTTAACATTGCGTTTTCTGTAGGTGAAATCATCACAATTCCGACCACACAAAGGTGCGACCCTCACTATGTATCGTTCGAACGGGCGCATCATAGACCTCACCAAGAACGCGGTCGGTAAGTACCATTTCGGGCGCGCCACTCGCGACAACGCGCCCGCATTTCATCGCGAAGATAAGATCGGCAACAGAGTCGAGCAGCATCAAGTCGTGAGTGATCATTAGTACTGTTATGCCGCGCTCATCTCTCAACCGGCGCAAGGCCCTGGCGAGTTGAGTTCGATGCTTCAAATCAAGGGCGCTCGCCGGTTCATCCAACAACATCACCTCCGGCTCCTGCGCCAATGCGCGGGCAACAGTAACGAGTTGGCGCTCGCCACCCGACAACTCGGTAATGTGACGCGCCGAGAGATGTGAGGCGTCAAGCGCGGCCAGCGCCGCAAGCGCGATCTGTTCGTCATGTACGCTCTCAAAACGAAACCGACCGCTGTACGGGCTGCGACCCGTTAAGACCACCTCCAGCGCCGTGAAAGGGAAAACGGTGGAAGTCGATTGAGGAACGTACGCGATTCGTTTTGCCCGCTCACGCGGGTGAAGCTTTGTGAGTGAAGCACCATTGAAGTGAACCTCACCTTGGACAGGTTTGAGTAGTCCCGCCAGTAACCGGATCAGCGTTGACTTGCCTGACCCGTTTGCTCCGATAAGTGCTCCCACCGCACCTCTTGGCAGCGCCAGCGAAACATCGACGACTGCGGGCGAGGAGGAATAAGCAAAACTCAGATCGCGCGTTTGAATAAGCGGACCATTGGTTAACCCATCTGGCCCAGCAATCCGAGTTGACTGCTTCAAAGTAAGATCACTTTGCATCAGTGAAACTCTCAGGGTGAAGGGCCCGGGCGAAAACTTGCGCGGTGTGTCCGACGAACTGGCTGGGATGAATGAGAAATGGATCGGTCATTGAATAGATCCGCCTATCGCGCACGGCGCGTAGCTCTCCCAGTTCGTTCCATACGGCGACCGGGTCTTCTCCCAAATTCCCCTTAAAGCCCTGCACCATATCTATGATCACTTCAGGATTTAGAGTCAGCACTACCTCCTTGTTGATCCTGCCGTATCCATGTTCAGCTTTAGGAGCGATCAATTCGCCTCCCGCTATCTTGATGAGTTCATCGAGATAACTTCCCCGCGTCGCCGTATAGAGGTCGCGGATCGTCCCCGGAACGCGGTCAACAACGCACAGCACGCGAGGGACTGGGCGATCCGCAACAGCCTTTTGCACTGCGTTGATCTCGTCCTGTGTTTTCGTAGATAGATCTGTTGCTCCTTCTCCATGGCCGGTCGAGCGACCGATCTCTTCGATCGACGCCAGAATGTCAGCGAGATTTTGGCTCTTCACAAAGAGAGAGCGCACTCCCAGTCCGTTCAGCTTATCTCGCAGAAACGGCTCCTGCGCATCCACACCTATTACGAAGTCCGGCTTAAGGGCCATCACTTGTTCGAGATTGGTTTTATCCCAACCGTTAACCCGAGGCTTATTCTTCACGTCCTCCGGGTACGTACAGAATTGGGAGACGGCAATGACTTGCGGCCAGGCGCCGACGCCGTAGAGAATCTCAGTCACGCTTGGGCTGAGCGAGACGATGCGTTGCGGTCGTGGTTCTATGCTCGCCCGCTGTTGCAGCGCCTGTCGTCCACCGCAACCTGCAAACAGTAGACTCACAATAAATAGCGCGACTAAAGCCGCGGCCTTACTCGATCTTTTCATCGTTATCAACTTCTGTTTGAGCGTTGAGCTTTGGCAACTCGGTGTAGGGGCAATGACGACAGCCCTGCTCGCAACAATAGCCGCGACGCAGGTGATAACGGGCCGTAAGGACCATCAGCCCTTGGTCCAGATAGTAGTCCTCTTTTTCCACAAGTGGGACCACTTCGCCTGTGCTGCCGCCTTTACTCATTACTCAAAAGACAAACATCGCACCCGCACGCCCCGCACGTCCCGGTGTGCGAAAGCCGTTCTCGAAATGTTCGCGGTCGAATAGATTGTCCACATATCCGAAGAAGCGCAGAGAGCGTGACTCGCCAGCCAGCGGCAAGGTGTAGCTTGCGCCCACATCCGCCTTCACCAACCCTCGAAAACGATATCCACGGCTACTGAAGGTAACGGGATTGAAGATCGAACCGACGTAGTCGCTCGATGCGGAAAGATCACAATTAATCAGGAAGCGGCCACCAAAGCGCTGAGTTGCAACCAACGAAAATTGATGATCGGGGATTCCAACAGAACGAAGAGTACCGGGTACTTGAGGCGTTCGTTGTAGCGTCTTGGTAAAGGTATAACCGGCTGAGAGATTCAAGGTGCGCGTCGGTGTTGCCGTCATGCTCAACTCGACACCGCGAGCGATCCCTCCATCCGTATTGCGGTAACCACCAAAGCGTCCGAACGGATCTGTGGCTGGATTGATAACGCCGGAAAAGTCGAAGATGATTATCTTCTGAAGTTCTGTATAGAAGTAGCTTGCCGAGGCCCGCAATCGGCTCTTATAAAGCGTCTGATCAAGTCCCGCGTCAAAGGCAATTGAACGATCTGGCTTCAGGCGCGGATCGCCAAAGACTGAATATCCAAAAAAACTGTCGAAGAATGTGCCAAAGCGTTCGAATAGCGACGGAGCTCGATAGCCATTACCGATATGTGCACGCAACTTGGTGCCCGACGAACGAAACAGGTAGGCGACCGAAGCATCGCCGGTATACGCCGTTGGAGGGGACAAAAAAGTAAGGCCCGTGTATGGGGAAGAGAGGGCAGGCGTGAACACGGGTTGTTTAAGTCGGAAGAACTGTGTGCGAAAGGCTCCCGAGATTTGCAGCCGGTCATCCATGAGCCGCATTTGATCCTGAACAAAGAGCGTGTGGCTCCTCTGTGTAACGTCAACATTGGAATTACCGGCGGGATCGACGGGAAATGACGGATTTTTGAAGTTCTCGCTTTCGAACTCGTAACCGCCGCTGATGAGGTGGGTGCGTCCGGCCCGCAGATCGAATCGCGCATTGAATGTCTGGATCCGAGCGTCGAAATCTGATCGCTCCGTGCCTCCGAACGGTTGGAACCCCACTCCCAGAGGTCCGTTAATGCTGCTGCGGTTGGTAGCCAGACCCTGATAGCTAAAGGTGTAGCCAAATGCCTCAATTGGCCGCTGCGTAAAGATGATCGCGCCGGAGAAGAAATTTGCTTTCCGCAGGTTGTCGGGGTCGTTCGCTGCCGGAATAAAATTAGCCGCGCCAACATTCAATTGCGAGATCGGCACGCCTGCCTCGTAACGTCGCAATTCCATAAGTGAGAGTGGAATTGCTTCAATGATTCCCGTTGCGGGTAGAGTGCCGATCCCCTGCGGGCTGGTGTTCAGTTGTAACCGCGAGTTGGCGGCGTAGATGCGGCCTGAGAGCGTCGTCGTCGGTGTCAGGCGAAAGAGAACTCGCCCCTGTCCGCTCGTGTTGCGCGCTTCATCCTGGCCATCAACTCCACGCGCAACATTCAGGTGTGAAAGGCCGATGCTGTAAAGAATGGTGTTGTTGCGTGAGCCGCCAGCAAACTGACCTCGACCACGAAACATTCCCAGTCCGCCACCTTCGCCCAGCACGCTGCCATGAAACGGCCCACCGCCCTCATCAGTTACAAGATTGATGACTCCACCGATGGCATTCGTTCCGTAAAGTGAGGAGCCCGAGCCGCGCAGAACTTCAACCCGGCTTACGTCCGTGACGATCAGATCCTCCAGAAATCCTGAGGCATCACCCTGCGTGGCAGCGGCATCGCGAAAACGCAGACCGTCAATCAACACGGCTGTGTCTTCGTTGCGCAGCCCGCGAGTTTTGATTGAGGTGAATGAGCCAGGGCCACCAAGCTGCTGCACTCGCAAACCCGGCACTGTGCGCAAGGACTCGGCAATCGCCGACTCATCGCGTTCATCGATCTCTTGCAGATCCACGACCGTGACGGCTTTCGAAACCTCATCCACTGATTGCGGAGTACCGGATGCTGTGACGACAACAGTGCTCCGCACACCTGACAACTCCAACAGAATATCGAGCATCGGCGCTTGTCCTCGCTCAACCAGAATTTGCCGCGCACTTGCGGAAGCAAACCCTTCCGCCTCCGATTCCACAAGGTATTCTCCGGGCGCCAGCCTCTCGAAGTGACATGTACCAGTTGAATCTGTAGTCGTGCTCAGACTGAACGTGCGGTCACGCCGATAGAGCGTAACCGTCGCGCCGGGCAGGCTTGCCCCTTGCGGATCTTTTACGTGGACCGTGATTGTAGACGTGCTATTTTGCGCCACCGCCGACTGGGTAAGCACAAACAAGAGGCCGACTGCGATCGCAATGAAGCTTCTGTTGCTAATTCTCTTCATGATTCATGTCTCCTTCTCCTCCCCTTCGGAAGAGTGGTATAGACGCGCCTTTCGAGGCCGGTCTCCTGACTCACGGCCTGAATACTGAATTAATTTACGAAGTGGGAATTGACGGAATGGGTAGAGGCGATGAATTTGACAGCAAAAATACAGAACGCCCTCGATCTCCTATGTAGAAGATCGAGGGCGTCCTAAAATTCACTGTTCGCGTAATCAGGTAATGATGGACTGCTGAACTTTGGCGGAGCCCTTACACTGATTTCAGCGCTCGACGCCACTCGCCCTTTCCCGGAGCGTAAGTGGTCGCTTCCATCTAACAGCAGGCAAGGTTTCCTGACTCTCGGCTCGAGCGCGTCGCTTCGCGGCCTTCCCGACCTCGGATGAGATCAGTGACCATCTTGATGGAAGCTACGCAATCGCCGGTACACAGTGGCGGGAACCGTGCGGGCTTCACACCCGCTTCCCTTGTCACCCTCTATGGGCACCTGTGATGGTCAACCCGAAAATCTTAAGAATACCGGGTTGAAATAGCGATCTAACTATTGAAGTTCCAAAGATCAAGTTACCAACATCTTCGCTTGTGTTAACGCAAGCGTGGGCACTCTATAACTTGCGCTGCCCGGCGGTCAAGCTGCGAATTGCCTGGTAGTGTCCTAAATTCGTTTTCTTTGTGCGACTCTTTCTCGCTGTGAATTCTGTGGTCATATGAGTTGTGTGAAAACTATCGGGTGCCAGCGGTCTTGATGGACCAACGAAATCCTACACACGGAAGTGTGTAGTGCTTTTTAGATCCAGCCTACCCGAGACATAACTCACCACTCTCTGTTTTCAACAATACCAACTCAGAAGGTTGGAGATATTAGGCCAAAGGTGAAATTCCACGACGCTAAATATTTGTGGGATGAACTCGACCACCGAGACACGGAGGCCGCAGAGTTAGCACAGAGAACGTCAAATTAGGACCCCACCAATTGTCTCAACAATAAGCTCACCGGATGCCACGGTGCCTGCCCGTGGTAAATCCTCTCGCTTACACTGTCGTGCTGCTCACTTTATATAGCTGCCAGAAGGCCGAAACGCCGAGACCCAAACCAAACGCGAGAGCGAAAATTGAGACTTTTAGAGAATCCGCCTCATGAAAGTTATTCGTTAGACGGTTGAAGAACGAATTGGTTCCGATTTCTTGCGATACGGAGAGAAAGTTGGCAGCGCATACGGGACTCGAACCCGTGATCTCTGCCTTGAGAGGGCAGCGTGTTAACCGACTACACCAATGCGCCAGCCATTTGCGCATTATAGTGACCCTCTCAGCACTCAGCAAGGCGAGCCGGAAAAAGCCACTGTATGAATACTACTTCAGATTCTTCCACAACGAAGCAGTTATTGCGACCAGATAGAACTTGTCACTATTGACCTCTGCCACAATAGTGCGCTCCGTTTTCTTCTTAACTGTAACCTTGCTTTTGATTTCCGGCAGTGAGTTGTATTGCTTGATCTTCGCATCCACTCCCGAAGAGAAAGCCATTGTTGACTCAAAACTGACTGAATATCTTTTAGCCAATACCACCTGGCTGATGTAAGCATTTTTTTCCAGGAGTTTTCCACCCATTGCCGGAGTTGGCTTTTCTTTAAGAATCTCGTATAGCGCGGCTAGATAGCCCGTAGGAATGTACTCACTAAACGTTCCCTCACCAAAACTCATTGTGATGGTTTTCATTCTCGAGTAGTCCAGATCGAGTCCTATGTTTAGTGGTATTACCGGGAATGGCCCAATGCCCAAATCAAAAACCACCTTCTTCTCCAAGTTGATTGTTTCCTTACTTGCCGAAACTTTGATCTGAAGAGTTGAAGAGCCATCGATGCCCAGTTCAACACTGCGCTTATCCAACTCCTTAATCAATGCGCGCGGTGTACTCATACATTGGGGAATAGCGTAATCGGTGCCCCCCAGACCAATCCCCATTGGGCCGTTGTCGTCGATCCACTGGACCATAGATCCCAGCAGGTTTTTGCCCCCGCCCGATGAATCGACTTCCTGCAGTTGTTTTAGAAAAAAGACCGAACCAAACTTTCCTTCTTTGGTTTTTGAGAGGTAGTAGGTGCTAACCGACATGGTGAGTTGTCCTTTCTGAGGGTGATTTAGAGCTTGCTGGTTGATTTATCCCACGAATACATGACGACAGAGTTCACGAAGAAACAGCGCTCGCACAGAGAAATCAATTTAGGACACCACCCAAATTTAGCGCCAGAACCTTTTGCAACTTTTTCTCGAGTAGAATGCCCAGTTCGGTTTTGGCGAGGTACTTCTTGACAGAGTGTTTTGAGCTTTAGAACGTTATTCTAAGAGGCGTCGAGGCGTCAATCGATTCGCGAAAGTTGTCATAACTTCCCCAGCCCTAAATTGCTGTACGCAAGCCACCGCACAAGCATTTGGACACATATTGCCGGGTGCTATACTTTTCCCGCTCGCCGACTGCAACATCCTGTTTGGTTTAAGCGACAGGCGAGTGAGCAGGCAATCGCTTTCAAACTGCACGAGACTTCAAACAGTTCCGAATAGTATGGCGAACTCCTCCGTTTTCCGGACCGCGACACTCAACCCCTTCGCCGTTGCATCTGCCGTTTTTAATCCGAACATCATAAGCGGGAGAATCGAATGAACGTAGCTGTGCCGCGCGAGACACAACCAGGAGAGGCGCGCGTGGCGCTAATGCCCGAGTCTGTGCGCAAGCTTGTAGCTCTGAAAGTGGCTGTTCTGGTGGAAGAAGGCGCCGCGCTGGCTGCTGCGCGTACCGACAACGACTACCGCGAGGCCGGCGCTGAGATATTGAGAGACCGTCAGGATCTCCTGGCACGTGCGGACATTCTGACTTGCATCAACCGACCATCGGCTTCAGATCTTCATTCCCTCAAACACGGCGCCATCGTTATTGGTTTCCTGCGGCCGCTGGACGAACCGGAGGCATTGGCCCATGCCGCAGCGCAACATCTGACCACCTTCGCGGTTGAACTTATCCCGCGAATCACTCGTGCACAAGCCATGGACGCTTTGTCTTCAATGGCGACAGTGGCCGGCTACAAAGCTGTTCTAATAGGCGCGACCCATATCCCGCGAATGTTTCCTCTGCTAATGACTGCAGCGGGAACGATTCCGCCGGCCAGAGTATTGGTGCTGGGCGCGGGTGTGGCCGGATTGCAGGCCATCGCAACGGCAAAACGATTGGGCGCAGTGGTCGAGGCGTATGACGTAAGGGCCGCCGCCGGCGAACAAGTGCGATCGCTCGGGGCAACATTTCTGGAAGTTGACCTTGGTGGAATAAAAACAGAGGACGCAGGCGGCTACGCAGTTGAACTCTCGGAAGAGGCGATGGAGCGAGGGCGTCAGTTGATTGCTGAGCACGCCCGGGTTGCGGATGTAGTCATCACCACGGCCCAGGTCCCCGGACGTCGCGCTCCCCTGCTCGTCACGGAAGATGCGGTGAATGGAATGAAGCTCGGATCGATTGTCGTCGATCTGGCTGGAGCCACCGGCGGCAACTGTGCGCTGAGTAAGCCGGATGCGACCGTTGAACGCAATGGAGTGACGGTCACAGCGCCCCTGAATCTTCCCGCAACGGTTCCCGTGCACGCCAGCCAAATGTTCTCGCGCAATATCACTGCTTTTCTTTCACTAATGATTAAAGACGGTGAACTGAACCTCAACATGGATGATGATGTGATTGGCCCATCATGCGTTACGCATCAGGGAGCCATAGTAAACCAGAGAGTTGCTGCGGCGCTTTCCACCGCGACACAAAAGCTCTGAGCTGAGCGAACGAAGGACGAAAAGTTATGAATCCAGAAACCTTGATCTCCGCGCTCTATGTTTTTGCCTTGGCTGCCTTCCTTGGTTACCTGGTAATTTCGCGCGTACCACCATTGCTCCACACGCCACTCATGTCTGCCACCAATGCGATTTCGGGCATTTCCCTCGTCGGTTCACTGGTGACGGCAGGCGCCGAGTACAACACTGTCAGCACTATCCTTGGTTTCACTGCAGTCGTCTGCTCCACCACAAACGTGGTTGGCGGGTTTGTCATTACCGATCGCATGTTGCGTATGTTCAAACGAAAGCCCAGCAGTGACAAAAAAGGTGAAAAGTAATCGCCGATGGTTTACCAACCTCGCTTTGAAGAGCTAATGCTCAAACACCAATGAACCTCCAGACATACTTCATCGAGCTAAGTTATCTGCTCGCTTCAATTCTTTTTATTCTCGGCCTCAAGGGACTGAGCCATCCAGAGACAGCAAAGCGAGGTATGCATCTGGCCGAGTTCGGGATGCTGATGGCGATCATTGGAACGCTGATGCATCACGACATCGTCAGTTATGTTTGGATCATCACCGGGCTCGCAATTGGTTCTGCCATTGGGCTGGCAATGGGTCTCTGGGTGCCAATGACGGCGATGCCACAACGAACAGCATTGTCCCACGCGTTTGGGGCTTTCGCCGCGGCGCTCGTCGGGGTCTCAGAGTTCTACAAGCACGACGGACATCTGGACAGGATCACCATGACGGCCCTGGGGTTTGAAGTAATGCTGGGCGCCCTCACAACGACCGGTAGTTTGCTCGCCTTTGCAAAGCTCCAGGGCTTGGTACGCGGCACGCCGATGACCTACAAGGGCCAGAATGTTTTCAACCTGGCTCTGCTGGCAGTGACGATTGGAATCTTTGTTTACCTCATAGTTGGCGCGGCTTCGCTGCCCCTGTTCTTGGCGATGGCGGGACTGGCATTGGTATTCGGCATCTTACTGGTCATTCCAATTGGCGCAGCAGACATGCCGGTCGTGATGTCGCTCTTGAACTCCTATGCCGGTCTCGCCTCGGCCGCCACCGGTTTCGTGCTCAATAACAAAGTTCTGATTATCGCGGGAACACTGGATGGATTCTCCGGTTTCATACTTTCCATTCTAATGTGTCGCGCCATGAACCGCTCAATTACCAATGTGCTGTTCGGGGCCTTTGGTAGCGCCGCCACCGCCGCCGGTGGTGACGGCAAACAGGGTGTGATGCGCGAGGTGAGCATCGACGATATCGCCGTGCAGATGGCGTATGCCAAGCAGGTGGTCTTTGTCCCCGGCTACGGAATGGCCACGGCACAGGCACAACATGCCGTGCGCGAACTTGCCAACGTGCTGGAGAAACGTGGCGTCAGCGTGAAGTACGGGATACATCCAGTAGCTGGTCGGATGCCGGGGCACATGAACGTCCTACTTGCTGAAGCCAATGTGCCGTACTCCTCGCTGTATGAACTCGAGCAGATAAATCCTGAATTTCCAGCCACCGATGTTGCGGTCGTAATCGGAGCCAACGACGTCGTAAACCCTGACGCTCGCGATAACCCGAGCAGTCCTATCGCCGGGATGCCGATCCTCGAGGTTGATCACGCAAAATCAGTTGTCGTTCTAAAGCGAGGTCAAGGAAAGGGATTCTCCGGACTCGAGAACCCGCTCTTCTTCAAAGACGTCACCGGAATGCTCTACGGTGACGCGAAAGACACGCTCACACGGCTGGTGCAAGCGGTGCAACAGGCTTAGCCTTTTGGAGGGTTAGTGTCCTAATCTGAATTTTGGAATGGAGAGTTTGGCACGTCAGTTGTCCTAGCCAGCATCTGTTCACCTACCTTGCGATATAAGCCGCTCGTTCCCACGCCACTTTCCCTCGGGAGGCCATCGCTCGGCATTGAAAGTCCTTCCTGCTCGAAAGAGTTTCACCGCGTAAAAAACCCCTAAAAACGACGAAACTTCGGCCCCCTGTTTTACGTTTGACTTTTATAACTCTAGAGTTATAATCCCGGTTCGGGTAATCCTAATGGGTTGGACAGCTGTTTTCTATGAAACCGAAGGTAGTAACCGAAACCTGTTGCGAGGTTCCTCATGGACCTCGATAAACGTGCGCGGGCAAAATGCGCTAGGTACATCAGTATGCTTGAAGAGCATGGATTGTCCCTTCCGTCGAATTATCTCGAAAAGGTTCGTGGTGAACTGTGGGCCCTCCGTCCTGAATACAGTGGCAACGAGTACCGAATTATTTTCTTCTTTGATGATAATTCCGGCACCTTTGTCGTAGTACATGCCATCTTAAAAAATACTAAGCGTCTTGATGCAAACGATATCACTACGGCTGAGAATCGTAAGGACGATTGGATAGCCAGAGCCGAACGGAAGAAGGAGAAGTCATGACTTCATTCAAAGAGTTTCTTGAAGAACAGCTCCTCGACGAAGAATTTGCGAGTCATTACGACGAGGTGAGCGCAGAAATGGATCTCGCGCTCGAACTTGTGACCCGTCGTGAAAAACTGGGACTCACCCAACAGCAGCTGGCAGATGCAACGGGCATTAAGCAACCGATGATCGCCAGAATTGAGGGCGGTCAAATGCCTAGTCCGAAAACCTTGCAGCGTCTCGCAAAAGCACTGCAAGTGGGCGTTCTCTTCACTGGCGAAGGGATCATGGTTATGCCTTTGGCCGGAAGTAAGAGCGTTCCGCACTACCAGCCGCACTATCAATCCGCGTCTGAGGGAATGGGTCATCAACTCTGGACGCTGTATATGCAGAACACGGCGCACAAACGACAGAAGATTGAATGCGACTACACGTTATTAAAACGAATGGCAGAAACCGATAACATTGCACGGCGTTCAAAACAGAAGGAGAAGCCGAATGCAGGCCTCGAACTTGCTGCTTGATCATTATTACCTAGACGTACTGCATTTCGCTCTAAACGAGCACGATGGTGGAGTGTTGACGGGGGATGTCGACATTCCGCTTACGGCCGAGGACGTTAATACAACTGTCGAAATAGGACAAAACCCTGACGATGAGTTGGAGTTCTTCTTTCGGCTAACCATTCGCCTAGACGATAAAGACTCTAAGTTTCCCTATGACTTCCGCATCAAGCTGAGTGGGTTTTTTAAGGTTTCGCCTGACTGTGCGCCCGAGATGAGGGAACCGCTTGCTACCGTCAACGGGCCTTCCGTTTTGTATGGTGCGGCGCGAGAAATGTTGGCGATGGTCTCAGCACGCTCACGGGTTGTCTCCGTGTTTCTACCGCCTATTAGGTTCACTCCGTGGACGAAAAAACCACCCCCAGAGCAGGAGATGAAAGCCTTATCTGAAGGCTCAAAACCGAAACGGCAAGGAACTAAGAAGGTAGCTAAAAAGAAATAGCGGAGGACATCCCTTGTGCTGGAGCACGTAATCGGATTTACACGGAAAGGGTCCGTTCACGCGGTGGGGTTCGATTCCCATGTCCTCCGCGCCATAAGAAAGCTATCACGCCTTGACCGCCTGATTCAAGGTCTCTCTTACCCAGGTTGAAAGGTCTTTACCCTCAGACTTAGCTACTCTTTGATAAGCCGCCTTTTCGCTTTCCTGTACACGTGATTGCAGTACTACACTCTTGGCGTCTTTCCCTAAACTCGGACGGCCTACCTTCTTAGGTTTTTCTTTTCGCATTTTTAATCTCCGACATAATTGTTGCCTTGACTGCCGCTTGCGGCGAGTCTACTGGCGGTAGTTCTAAGACTGTAAAACAACGTCTGCCCTGATCGCTTTCTCCTGTAACGTGTCCCCAACCGTACCCGCGTGTTGTTTTCGGATGCCCGCGTATGTCAAACACCGCTACATCACCCTGCCAGATCGTCTTACCTTGAAACTCTTCGACTACT
Organism: Pyrinomonadaceae bacterium; assembly: GCA_035283645.1. Classification (GTDB taxonomy): domain Bacteria; phylum Acidobacteriota; class Blastocatellia; order Pyrinomonadales; family Pyrinomonadaceae; genus PSRF01. The sequence continues at coordinate 12,197 of DATETN010000179.1, read as the reverse complement.
GGCACCGTCTCAATGTAAACCGCATCGCAGCCGTGTAGATTTAAGAAGGCCGCCTGTATTTCTCCGATGTAGTCGCTCATAGCGCAGCCTCGACTAGATCGCCATAGGACCAAAAGTTTTTCTCAACGCCAGCGGCCATCGCGGGCGTCATTTTCAGCGAGCTATGCGTCTTGAACAAAATTGTGGCTTGCGAAGTTGAGCGCAACCGCAGCCTCGAAGTTTTCTATTTTCTTACTGAAAGCCAGTGTTAATCGGTTTAGTCTTTTGACGTGCAGGCGAGTAGTAGCGTTCAGCCGTTCAACGTATGACTTGTGAGCATGAAGCAGATCGGGATTACCGCCGATTGCATACTTGCTAACGGAGACGAATCGCGGAGGTGAATACTTGCGCTCTGCTGTGTACTTACTGTCTTCGGTTTCGTACGACTTTACGATCTGGCTGTAGTCAACGTCCGCACCCCACGCTAACTCGACTGCTTCAAAGTATGGGGCAAAGCCATCGCTGGCGAGCTGGATTCGATTCTTCAAGCGGCTAGCTAAATCGTCCATGAATGCGTTAGCGGTAACGTGATCGCGCCTGCCAACCTTGTAGGACGGAACGATCTTAGAATCGGAATCAATCGCGCAAAATGTCCAGACGCTACCGGCCAGGTTCGGATCGTCAGTCTCTTTCATCTGTTTGTCTTTCTTCCCAACGAAGCCCCAGATTTCGTCAACTTGAATGCTCGTGGAATCCAGACCGCGCATCTTTTGGTCTAACACCTTGGCGCAACCTTGCCCGAAGCGAACGCCAAGCCGCATAATCGTGTCCCGGTGGATACCTGTCATTCTCTCAATAGACCGGATACTCGAACCCTCGGCTAGGGCCGCAATAACCGCAATCTGTTTGTCTTTGCTTAAGAAGTGGTTTGACATTGTTTCCGTCTCCAGTGGAATACCGTACTACGGAAACTCTGGCCCGTCAATAATCTATTTCGTGTACTACGGGAATTATGAGCTGGGACCTAAGAGAGAAAGCGCAATCACATATAGTAACAGTAGGATTTGCCCTGATAGCGCTCCTGTTGTTAGTAATTTGGCGGGCGGTTGATCCTTCAATATGGGATAAAGTTTCTGAGGCGACACCAAAGCGAGTGCTATGGGCACTAGCAGCATTGGAAGGGATAGCAATATGTTTTCTAACTGGCGCATTGATTGACAAGTGGCGTAAAGCCAAAAAGGCTGTGCCAGTGCCGGAAATGACTAAACGGTTCGGCGTTCTTTGGGACGATAAATCGAACCCTTACTGCCCTGTTGATCAAACACTGATGCGGGTTCGTGCACATGCCTCTAACCTTGACCATGATATTTTGCTATGTCCAAAGTGTAATAACAGGTATCCCCTCCGAACTGATGAGGGTCGATCCTTGCTGCTCCCTACTGCCCAAGATCTAATCCTTGGAAATCAAAGACACTCGGTGATCTATGGGATTCTATGGGATGACAGCCAGAATCCCTTCTGCCCTGTTTGCCAAACCCCGCTCTATATCGGCGAGCGTCTCAAAGAAGCGAGTAACGACGAAGAATACGACATTCTCGGCTGTCCTAAATGTCACCATAAGTACCCGATTAGAGATGAACATATCGGCCTCCTAACTCTGGCAGATGCAAAGAACGAAATAACACAACGGGCACTTTATGAGCGAAGCCTTTCAAAATAGATTCTAAGTATTCTAAGTTTTAGATAGGACACTACCTTTTGGAGGGTCGTGATCCAATCACACAAAACGGATCACGACCTTTTGGAGCGCCCACTAACCATTTCAACATTGATTGCCGTAATATTAATTTTTTGCACTTAATCCAGAGAACATTCACGGAGTAAGCATGCGTAGAGTCCTTGCGGTGGTTGTTTTGACGAGCGTCCTCGTCCTGCCCGTTTCTTCCCTTCACTCGCTTGTCGTTACCGGGCAACAAACCGATGGCGTCCCGCAAAGGCGACCGGCGACGCTGCAAAGCAAAGCGAAGGCAAAACCGACCAACTTTATGGTGCTGGCTTCCCAGCGAGGAGCCGACGCTATTACGGCCGCACAATTGCGTGACTATCTCTCCTTCGTAGCGTCTGACGAGATGGAAGGTCGTGACACGCCTTCACGAGGACTCGACCTAACTGCACGGTTTCTTGCGATGAACATGGCGCGTTGGGGACTGAAGGGTGCGGGCGACAACGGTACCTACTTCCAAAAGATTGCGCTGCGTCGCGACCTTGTGGACAGTGCAGCTACACGGGTTGAACTCAACGGCAACCCATTGTCGTTCGGAGATCAATACATCCCTTCGCCACATTCCGGAACAGCGACCGGCCAGCTTGTGTTTGCCGGAAACGGCTGGTTCGTAAAAAGCAAAGGGATAGACTCATACAAGGGAGTAGACGCTAAGGGTAAGGTGGCGATCATCTTCACGCCTCCCGTTGGACTTCCGCGCGGCATCAACCGTTCTGACCTAAGTGGCAAGCGTGGTGATGACTGGATGTCTCCTGCTGAGTATGCCAAACAACAGGGTGTCGTTGGATTGGTTATAGTTCCCGATTATCAGTACCTTGCAAACTGGGAACGATTCCGGCAGCGACTGGCAGAACGCGGCTCTGTGGTCGTGGATAAGTTTCAGCCACCCGCGACCGATCAGCTACCGACAATAATTGTGGGCCCAAGAGTGGCGAGTATGTTGTTCAGCGGAGAACGACACGGCGCCACTCAACTATTCGAGCTTTCGGTGGGAAACGGTGACACCCAAATGCCCCCGTCCTTCGAATTGCGTCCTGAAAAGGCCCTCAAACTAGACATCGCTTCCAGGAAAGAGTTACTGAGCACGCAGAATGTCGTTGCGGTGCTTGAGGGTACCGATCCGTTATTGAAGGCAGAGTACGTAGCACTGGGTGCTCACTATGATCACGTCGGCATCAGCTCTGCCATCAATGGCGATAGAATTTACAACGGGGCCGATGACGATGGCTCTGGAACTGTTACGCTTTTAGCGATCGCCGAGGCATTCTCAAAGGCTCGAGTGAAACCCAAACGCTCGGTGCTTTTCGTCTGGCATGCGGGTGAAGAGAAGGGTCTCTGGGGCTCTCGTTACTTTACCGATTATCCGACGGTGCCCCTCGATAAGATAATCACGCACATCAATCTCGACATGGTTGGGCGAAGCAAACAAGCGGGTGACACAAACCCCAGGAACCGCGAGTTGTCCACACCAAATGAGATCTATGTAATTGGGTCCAGAATGATGAGTAGTGAACTGGGAGAGCTAACTGAAACGGTTAATAACGGTTATCTTAAACTCACTTATAACTATCGCTTCGACGATCCCAGTGACCCACAACGTTACTTTTTCCGAAGCGACCATTACAACTATGCACGGAAAAGCATTCCCGTAATCTTTTTCTTCGACGGTGAACACGAAGACTATCACCGACCCGGCGATTCCCCAGACAAGATCGATTATCAGAAGATGGAGCAGGTTGCGCGGACCGTTTATATGACAATGTGGGAACTTGCGACCCGCGCGAACCGTCCAGCGGTTGATAAGCCGGCGCCAGCTGGCTTGATTGCCAATTGAACCACAGTCCCGTGTGTCACTAGTCGAATAGAATGCGTGCCTGACCACTGGCGAGGAACAATTGAACAGCACCTCCCAAGTCAACATAGAACCGCATGGGACCTTGTACCTGGTAGCCACTCCCATAGGCAACCTCGAGGATATAACGCACCGCGCGATCCGTATCCTACGCGAAGTAGATCTGATTGCTTGTGAGGATACGCGTCACACCCGAAAGCTTCTGACTCACTACGGCATTTCGACGCCAATGGTCAGTTACCACGAACACAACGAACGTATTCGTGCCGGGGAATTGCTGCGCGAACTGCAAAAAGGTAAACAAGTAGCTGTTGTGTCCGATGCCGGCACCACGGGAATCAGTGATCCCGGCTTTCGACTCGTAAGAGCTGCGATAGACAACGACATCAGAGTCACCCCGGTCCCTGGCCCATCAGCTGCGATTGCCGCCGTCATCGTCTCCGGCTTGTCAACGGGTGATTTCTTTTTTGGAGGTTTTTTGCCAGCTCGAAAGAACCAACGACGAGCGCGCCTGACACAGCTTGCCACTCTAAGAAGCACCTTCGTACTCTACGAAGCTCCTCATCGAATCCTTAACACGTTATTAGACGCCAGAGAAATTCTCGGTGACTGCGAAGCCGTAATCGCTCGTGAACTTACCAAGCTGCACGAGGAGGTTCTGCGTGGCCGAATCAGCGACCTAATAAGCCAGTTCTCTACGCGCGAACCTCGAGGCGAGATGGTGCTGGTTGTTGACCACAGGGATCTTGGCACGGGTCCGGGAGCAGAGCCCCTACGAGCAACAATTACCGAACTTGTGAGAGAGCTTGAATTTGGTGGTATGGACCATCGCAGCGCTCTTAAACAGGCTGCAAAACGGCTTGGCATCTCGCGCGATGAAGCCTACCGCCGTCTGGCTAGTGAGCGGGAGCAAGCCAAACGAAGCTGATAGCAAACCGCTTGCGCAATGCTGCGAAATACGAAAGCCTCGCTCTAGTTAAGAACGAGGCTTTCATTGTTTTTGAAGTTAAGGTTTAGTTGCGCGGGAACGGAATCCGTTGCCACCACGGTGAATCGTCTCGATCGCGACCACGGCCCCAGTCATCATTTCGACGACGATTGTCATAGCCATAGATACCGTAAGCCCTTTCGATAACGTTCAGTTCGCGACGAATCTGCATCCACTGGGATGAAAGACGACCATCGAACCAACGTGGACGAGTGATTCGCTCGAGCTGCTGAGCCTCCCGTAGAACTCGCGCGGCCTCGTCACGACTCCGAGATAGGTCCCGACCGTTTCCAAACCGTGATTTCAGACGCCCGACGGAATTACGGAACTGTCTTGCCTCCTGGTTCATACGATCTTCGCGGCGCGTTCCGTCATTGCGGCTGCGGTCCAGCGCGCGATCCAGATCTCGTTGGAAATCTTTTGCCAGACGATCAAGCCTGTGGATAGAGTCCCGCAGTCCTCTCTCGTCGTACCGACCCTGGCCATAATCAGGATATCTGCCATAGTCGGGATACCGTCCCTGTGCGGCTGACAACACCGGCAAAGCTAGCGCCAATAACGCACCAGCCAATATTGAAATGCTCAAACTACGTCGATTACTCATTTCACCCTCCACTCTTACAGTCCGAGCCGCTCGGGTAGCTTTGTCAGCTCCGATCGCCCGTTATCTATCCACGCTCGATCGGCGTCGTCCGTGGACCCAGCCGAGAGAGGGCAACAACTGTGCCAACTAGCGGAATGGATTTGGCGGGTACATTCAAAGCCCAGTAACTTAAAGCAAAACGTGCAGGGCAACTCCTTCAGGGGTGGAAGTTGGAATGACGGTGGTCCCAAAACGTGCAATCGTCAACGCAAATGGAAGTGACTGTGGGTAGGGTCATCGAGGAGAATCTGAAGCTGAGCCTTAACGGTGGACTCGTGAAGTTCACGATGCGCTCCGTGTTCGCGAAACACCATCCACACGGGCTCGCCGTTCTTTCTTCGGACCAGCATCAGCTCAAGATCTGCTGACTTGATTCCGCGATGTCGCAACCGGCCGCGAGCTAAGCCTCCGCCGCTTACGAAGCCATGGTGCGGTGTGCGAGGCCAGCCCGCTTCCACGAACAGTGCACGTACGCCGTTACGCAACACAAGCTGACTACCTACCATAGTTGAAGTCTTAATCTTAAAACTATAGGTTTCGTCGCGTGTGATCTGGATGCTGGCGCTATTGCGATTGGCATCGGCGGCAAGTTTCAAGAAAGTATCTAGCAGCCAAGCGACTCCTGTCTGGCGCAGCAGGTCGTTTGAGTTCCTTAATGAGAGGTAATCGAGCAGATCCTTCCGGCCAGCGGAACGGGCTCGCCGCTCTGCCTCCGCAAGAGCGTCGGCCCAGGCCTCATCCAGATCAGTCATAGCCTACCTTCCCGGTTTTGAATCTTATCGGCGCCGCCTGTTGCTCGGATTTTCACAGGCGGGCGCTCGCTCGTTAAAGCGGCGCGATGTTATCATGCCCGCGCTAACGTCCCCATCTGAATCTGAGAAGGCCCCCCATAGCTGGTTTCAGACACAAGAAATCATGTTTACAAAAAGCATTCCTAAGGCTCTTTTACTAACGCTTTCACTTGCAATTCTCTTCTGGTCGGCAGGCGTCACCCAGCTGGCACAAACGCAGTCCCTCTCTCGCAATGCTCACCTCAATGACTTTGCGGGAGTGGTTGATGAGCGGACTCGGGCGCGGCTCGAGAACATTCTTTCCAATCTGCAGCAGAAAACGGGAGTGCAGTTTGACATCGCGACAGTCCAAAGCACAGCAGGGTTGGATATCTTCGATTTCTCTCGTCAACTAGCCCGGGAATGGAACGTCGGGTTTACCAACACCAGAACGAAGAGCTTGTTGCTGGTAGTTTCTGTGGAACAGAGAAGCGCATTTATCCAATTCAGTCGATCGGTTCAGCGTGAACTTCCGGAAGGTTTACTGGGAGAAATTGCTCAACGACTGCGCGTGCTGGTGCAGGGCGATCAATTCAGCCTCGGGATCAGTTCAGCAGTCGAACACTTTGTGACTGCCCTGGGTGACCGAATGGCCTTTCGCTTGGAAGATTTGGATCAGCAAACTACTGCCAAGGTCCAACCAGACGTGGTAGCTGAGGCGACTCCCTTACCTACTGAATCAAGTACGCCGGCGATGGAGCCCGTCAGTGGAATGACCCGCCTGCGTAAGGTAACGCCGCCAGCCGTTGCCGAATCGATGGTCAACAAGGCTGAACCGAGCGCCGCGCTAACAGAGGAAGACGAGGACGAAAGTGAAGAGGTCGAACTTACTCTTACCTTGCCTCTCGCCGAACGTCTCACAGCGCTCAAGGAGTTTCTCGACAAGCACCCAAGCTCGAAAGCAAGACCGAGAGCAAGGGAACTACTGGTCAGCACACATGCCTCTTTGGGGGACTCTTTATTGAGTAATCGTGACAGTGCGGGAGGAATTGAACAGCTAATGTTGGCGATTGACGCTGCGCCGGAGGCTAGTTCAGATAAACTCTTTTCGGGAGTCGTAGCGCAGATACCTCTTAATCTCTACCTCCGTAACGAGCGAGAGGCTGCTTTCCAAGCTGCTTACGCAATCGAACAGAAATTTGCTAACAATTCGCACCGACTGCTGGCACTCGCCAGCTTTCATCTGGGGATTGAACGCGGCGATGAGGCGGTGCGCCTTGCCTCGAAGGCGTTAAGTCTGACCCCAGACCTCGGTGAAGCACACTACTCGTTAGGGATGGCGTATCACATCTTGCTGCGTCTTGAAGACGCTATCGCCTCGTACCGCAAGGCGCTGGAACTCGATCCCAAGCTCACCGTGGCTCGGCGCAGCCTTGCAGATCTGAGTCGAGGGATCGGAAAGGCGGAGGAGGCGCTGACACTCTATCGCGAACAGCTGACATCAAACCCAGACGACAAACTAGCGCGCGCTGGTCTCGTGCTTTCGCTTCTGGATACGGGCCGTACTGAGGAAGGCGAGCAGGAGCTCGAAGCAGCACTGACGGATGATCCCCGGAACGTTTCATTACTTTCGGGCGCTGCATACTGGTTCGCAGCACACGACAACAGTGCGCGAGCTTTGGAGCTCGCGACCCGTGCGGTTGAGATAGAACCGCGCTACACCTGGTCGCAAATTGCTTTAGCGAGAGCACTACTTGGACAGAGAAGACCACTCGAAGCGGAGCGAGCGATTCGTCTTGCACGCCAGTACGGGAAGTTCCCGACACTCGACTATGAGCTCGCCAGCGTACTCGTTTCGCTTGGACTCTTTGAGGAGGCCGCTGAGATCTTGCCGCAGTCCTTTCAGCTCAACTCTGGTCAACTCGAAACCCGTCTGGCGGGGCGCACGCTGGCCCAGGCTGACAATTTTATCGACCTTCTCGCGGCAGAACGTCGTGGAAGTTTTTTTCAGTTCCAAGCCGCTGAGAACGAACCAACCGCCAGAACTGTGAAGGAGTTGATCGCTTTCTCTAATGCGCTCGCACAAGAAGACGAAGGGGAATTGGTTGCTGCCGCAAAGAGGTTCGCGGAGGGTACCGATTCGATGCGGACATTCCGTGCAGTCTATGCGGCATCACGGCTATTGCGAGTAAACAAGGGACTTGACTCTATTCGCGAACTCCTTGAGACGGCGCGTTCAGGAGTAGATGAAGCCTTAAACATACCAGCGCTGACCGTTGCCGTTCAGGCTGACGAATTGCGTGAGTTTAGGTTCCGGGCAATATCCTCAGGCGGAACCGCGGACATTCCCGAGGCACCCCAAAATGTTCTGTCAAACCTGCTACGCGGGCGGATCGAGGATCTAACTGGCTGGGTCCTGTTCAACCAGGACCAGCCGAATGAGGCCCTGGTCCATCTCAACCGGGCCACCGGTGTCTTGCCTGAGGGTACACCTGCATGGCGAACTGCAGTGTGGCACCTCGGTGCAACGCACGAGGTGCTGGGGAACAAGGAAGATGCCCTCAATGCATACATCAAGAGCTATCTCTCTGGTGAACGCGATGCAGCACGGCGTGCACTGATCGAAAGGTTGTACGTTCAGGTAAATGGTTCATCTGAGGGGTTGGACCAACGCATTGGAGGGGTGCCCGGTGATACAACGTCAACGGCCAGCCCGTCACCTGGAGACTACCCACAAACAGCGACATCCGGAACTGCTGCAACCCCTGAACCATCACCGCTGTCTTCGCCCGAGGAGACTGCGTCTCCCAGCAATGAAGGCACCCAGCCAGAATCGGCTCCGAAGCCAAAAGAATCGCCAGTGCCCAGCCCCTCCGAGGAAGTACCTTCGCCGACCCCTGCATCAAGCCCCAGTGAAGGCGAAAGCCCACCTGTGACTGTGGAAAGCAACCCGAGCGAACGAAGGAGTACTGAACCTTCATTGTCAGACTTGCCGGTCAAAGCACCGACCTCTCTAAAGTTGACGGGTAGGATCAGAGATGCAGCCGGAAACGGAATCGCCAACGTCGTTGTTGTATTGATTAGTTCCCGCGGCTCAGTGTTGGCGTCAACCACTGACGAAGAAGGTAGGTACGCGTTTACAGTCTCGCCATCCGAACGGCCTCTGCGCGTTCTCCCTTCAAAAGAAGGAGTGACCTTCAGTCCAATTGACAAGACAGTAATTGTGTTCTCTGAGCATCGAGAAAACGTGGATTTTCTGGCAATCGTTAACCCTAATCCTTAGCTCGATGTTGGTCACTGGAACATCTCCTTTTTGCCAGTCTCCAAATACCTTCTCCACCTTCGTTAGAAATTCCTTCATGGTCACATCACCGACCACAGCCAAGATCGAATTGTTGGGGCGATAATGTACGGCATGAAAGTCTATAAGGTCCTTCGACGTCAGCCGTTTCAGCGAGTCAACTGGGGGAGCAGTTGTTATCGGGCAGGACTCCGACCTCAGCTTTCCAGGCAGACATTCAGCCAACCGGCTGCTAAATCTGGCCATCCAACGCCGTGACCATCAGGATTACACCAGTCGGACGGAGCTCTGATAAGTAAGCGCGCAACCAGTTTGCAAAGTTCCAGCGGCCCGGCTGTATAATTATTTGAAATTCCAGAGGTAACATGACCAGACTCACGCCCACTTTCCCAGCGCTCGTGCGAACTTGCCTGTCGACACTCGCACTCATTGTGGCGACTTTTCCGACGTTTGCTCAGCAGCCAACGCCGCAGCCGGCTTCACGCTTTGACATCACTAACTATCGAATTGAAGCGCAATTGATTCCGGATCAACATCTTCTGCGCGCCGGTGCTGACCTGACCTTTGTCCCATTGGAAGCCACGCGTTCCGTTGTCTTTGAACTGAACGGCTCACTTAAGGTAGAGAGCATTGAACTCGCGGGAAAACCCTTAACTGGTTTTGTGCAGGATCCGGTAGGGGTTGGTGCTCTGGGACCGAGCGTTCGCGTGGATTTGGGCGAGGTAATGCCAGCCAACCAACCGCTCACGCTGCGCTTTCGCTGGAGCGGCGCTTTGATGACCCCAGAAGGTGGACCTCTCGCAATGAAGAGGCTGGCCTACGTCGGTAACGAGGGGTCTTACCTGATGTACGCCTCGCGATGGTTTCCATTTCATGACTACGCCGCGGATCGCGCAACTTCAGACATTACGATCATCGTCCCTACCGGATTACAAGTTGCCGGGACTAGCGACGAACCCGTTGTCGCACAAGCTTCTCCTAAAGAGGGAGCGACTCGTTTTCGCTTTGTTCACCGCCAGCCAGTGTTGGTTGGAAACTACGCTGCGGGACAGTACATCAACAAGAACCTGCGTTTCGGCAATCATGAGATTCACTTTTATGCCAAACCGGGAAGCGAAGGTCGCATTAACAGCTACGCCGAATTGATGGGCCAGGTTCTCGAGCATTACACGAAAACTTACGGCAACTCTGGGTTCGGCACGCGGCTGGTAGTAGCACAGGTGGATGACGACACGCTGGAGACCTACTCTGGTCCCGGAATCATGTTCTTGTCGTCTCGCTTGTTCGACGCAACGAAGCAGGTGCCTGAAGAGCGACTACAACGTGAGGTTGCTTACCAATGGTGGGGTCAGACAGTCGGCCTTAAGTCATTCGACGACGCCTGGCTGTCGCAGGGCTTAGCTGAATGGAGCGCCTTCGCATATCGCGAATCGCACCTGAGCGGTGGCTCTTTGGACGCTGCCCAGCGCGAGCAACAGGAACGCGCACTGACATTCGAACAAACCGCGTCCATTGCACGCGCTCCCAGTGCGCTTGACGATCAATCGGCCGCTTATCAGTCGATCGTGTTTCACAAGGGCGCCATGGTGTTTCGGATGTTACGAGAGACCATGGGTAAGGAGAAGTTCGACGTACTGTTGCGTACTTTCCTTGAGGAGTTTCGCGGCCGGAATGCCTCCATAGACGATTTTGAAAAGTTAACGACCAGAATCGCGGGGGAAAACATGCGTTACTTCTTCGCGCAATGGGTTGAAGGAACAGGCGTACCGGAATTCACGGTCGACTATCAGATCATTCGTACGCGCTCCGGAAACTTTCGCACTCGCGGCACTGTCAAACAGAACCTCGAGGCGCTGCGGATGCCTGTTGAACTGATGTTGAGGTCGGAAGGCGACAGTCAGACGCAAACGATTCGAATCGAAAACAGAAGCGAAGATTTTGACTTCGAGTCAAACGGACAGCCAGTTGAAGTGGTCGTCGATCCGAATAATCGAATATTGCGGATGTCAGACGATCTAAAGGTTTCGATTATTGCTCGGCGCGGGATCGAGTTGATGAAGGAAGGTATTTATGCGGAGGCGCAACAACAGTTTGAAGCCGCGTTGAAACTCGACCGTTCGAATTCGTGGGTTTACTACAACCTCGGTTTACTGCATCTGGAGCAGAGAAACTGGGCGCAGGCGCTCGACAATTTCGATGCGGCATTGAACGGCACACTAAAGCCCTCATGGATTGAGGTCTGGGCTCGAATTAAGAGGGGTAATGCGTACGATGCTAAGGGTGAGCGCAACCGGGCTGTTTCTGAATACAACAAAGCTGTGCAGTCAGGCATCAACTATGACAATGCTCAGGCAACTGCACAAAAATACCTGGCCACACCTTTTGATCCAAAAGCCACCCAGTCTGCTGGATTAACTACACCGGGCTTTGATTAATGCTGGAATAATTTGCAGTCAGGAAGGGGGCAAGCGCTCAAACTCTCATCTTTAGTACTCAATCTCATTGCGCGCTGCCCCCGCTTCCACTCTCATCATCATCATCTCTCACAAGGACAATTCAACGTTACTTGATTTGCAGTGATCACTCACAGCTGCACAAACACAACTCAACAATACTTAATTCAACATTACTTGATTGGCAGTGATCACTCACAACTGCACAAACACAACTCAACAATACTTAATTCGCAGGTTGGGAAGGGGGCGCGCGCTTTCAATCTCATCTAAACCGCTCAATTTCATTGCGCGCTGCCCCCGCCTTCAACTCTGCTCATTAATCAACTCAAGGAAGCACAACTCAATCGCATTTAATTCACAGGTCTGGAAGGGGGCGCGCGCTTTCAACCTCATCTTTAGCTCCCAATTCCATTGCGCGCTGCCCC
>DATETN010000178.1:0-5953 GCA_035283645.1 Pyrinomonadaceae bacterium | reverse complement strand
CGCACGTCCTCAGCGAAGTCGGCGCTGGTCGAGCCCTTGAACGTGCCACCCGAGGCCCCGGTTCCACGGTCGTCCATGCGCAACACCGCGATCCCGCGGCGCCCCAGCGCATCCGCGAGCTGGCGGAAGGGCCGAAACCCTGGGCCATCTTGTCCGTGCCAGACGCTGCCGCGTCGCGACTTCTGAATTGGGCCAGGGAATGGGGCCCAGGGTTTTCGCTTTCCGCGTTGGCAACCTTCGATTTAGTCTCCGTGCGCTGCCGGTCGGATCATTTCTCATGATTGATGGCGCGGCCCTGAAAGAGAGGTCAGTAGGAGAGCAACTTCTTGTTCATCTGGGGGGAATCATTTTCAATCTTATTGCCGGTTTCCCGGGTTATGGAACCATGTTTGGTTGGCTGAATCTCTTGTTGGCAGCGGGCAACCTGCTTCCGCTCTACCAGCATCACGGGTGGAAGTGCGGAGTCGTGATCATGGGCGCACTTTTACATAAGAAGAGCCAGCCTGCCGAGTGGGCCTTCACATCTCATGCGGCTTCATCAGTTTCACGGTTGCCGCCGTCGTGAATTCGCTTGTTTCTTTAGATTGGAACAGACCACGCAGGCAGCACAAATGGTGTTGCCGTTTTGAGTTTGCCTCGACCAGCGAGGCGCCCATTCCGGCCACGCGGTTTGAAGACAATTAGAATTCCCGATTCTCAAGTGTGCGTCGTTCGCAATCTTTTGGATCTTCCAACGTCACAGTGATACCAGCTAGAAGAGAGAAGGCAACAGTTGTTTGTGCATCTGGGCGGGATAATCCTGAATTTAGGTTTGGGATTCAGTTCTTTCGGGACATTCTTTAGGGGGATGAATTCGTTGCTTGCCGTTGGTAAACCTGCTGCCGCTTTATCAACATGATGGGTTGAAATGTGAGTGGTGATCATGGATGCGTCGTTCCAGCACAAAAGTCCAACCTGTCGAGCAAACATTTACATTTTCTGGTGGCTTTGTTGGTCTAGCAGTCACCGCTGTGATAATTCGGTCGTTTGTTTAGGTAGAAGGAAAGAACCACGGAGCAGCAGGCACGGAGACACGAAGGAAGACAGCAAATAGATCATCGGCTGTCGCGCCATGGATTGCGCACCACCAAAAGAACAAGGGCGAGGAGTTGTTCTCCCCGCCCCGTACAGTGAGTTTGATTCTGGGCTCTACGGCTTAAGCGCGAAGTTGGCGTAGATCTTTTGGTTGGTCAGAGGGATGGTGACTTCTAGCAAGTAAGAGGCCGATGGGTCCGGAAGAGATTTCGCAGCCATGTTATAGATGTACTGATAGTCTGGGGCGCCCGTGAAACGCAATACACCGCCCGTGTCTGCCGCGCTCGTGGAATCCACTTCGATAGCATCCCCGTAGGGAGTCTGCCCTGAAGTCTTGTAGACCCGGATTTGCGGAGCAAGATTGCTCGGGAAGGAACCGTTACAGTCCTGCGCTTGTATTTTGATCGGGATGGTGCTCTTCGATTTAAAGATGCTGGTCCCGTCCGGCTTGATCGGTGGCAATATCCCACCACCGATGATGGTGAAATTGACCGTCAAGCTATTGACGTTGTCTTCTCCTGAATCGCCGTCACTATCCGTAATGGTAACACTTGCGTTGAAAACACCGGCCGCCGCGTAAGTGTGAGAGGCGTTGAATGGATTAGTACCAACCGCAATCGGATCCGTAGAAGATCCGTCACCCCAGTTTATCGTGTAGGTGTGCGTGTCGGTTCCTGGGTCGACAAAACTGATGTTCAACGTGCTATTGACTGCACCGCAGTTAACCGAGGCGCTCACGAAGTCAGCAGTCACAGTGGGCGCCACGTTGTTCACGGTGACCCCCAGCATGGCGGTGTTACCGGTGGCGCCGTCACTGTCCGTCGCCGAGGCCGTCACTGTGGGCGAGGCCGGCCCGTCTGGGAAGATGCACTTGAAGCTGCCTGAAGTATCGTCGTTAGTATCACTCCCCACCACTTTAGTCCCACCAGTGCCGCAACTGGTAACAACCGAGTCAATCGTATCGTCGCCGGGGTCGCTGATCGAGTAGGTGTAAGTGTGTCCGGTGACGGTGTTCTCGTCGACTTCAGTAGGTCCGCCAGTGAAAGCCACTGTGGGCCCCACGTTGCTAATGGTGACGTTAATCGAGTCACTGTCCGATGCGTCGCCGTCAGAGACTTCAACGTTCACTGTGGAATTGGCCGGGCCGTCCGGGAAAGTGCAATCGAAGCTGCCCGCACCCGTAGAACTGTTAAATGATTCATTAGATTTGTTGCCATTGGCACCACAAGTCGCTTCGACCAGGCTGAAGGTTTCAGCCGCGTCCGGGTCGCTAGTGGTGAAGGTGTAGGTCTTTGTGTCGCCTTCGTTGGCCAGCGCATCCCCATTCAGGGTGACTGTTGGTGCCGTATTGGCGGCGGTCACGTCGAAAGTCGCTACGGCCCGCTGCGTCCCGCAATTGGCAGCGCTAGCCTGACTTTCACAAAATCGAACCGTCCAGGTCCCCGTCGGAGCGCCCGAGGGCACAGCAAAGGTCGCGTCAAATGTGGTTCCACTTAGGTTCGTGTTGTTCGTATGGGAACCACCGGTGGATTGCTGCTGCACTCCGCTGGGGTTGAACCATCGCATGCTGAAGTTCGTGTTGCCACTTCCGCTAACGTCGTAAGTAGCTCTTCCGCACACCGTCGTTCCCTGAGGAACGCTGGCGGTGGAAGGTCCGCATGTAATGCCAACAGTCAGTGAAGCATTGCTGATGGTTCCATCCGTAAACGTCGTCTGCGCGGTCCATCCTGAAGATTCGCCCTCCGCATCAAGTACGAAGGTCACTCCGATGTCGTGCTCTTCGGGCGCGTACTGGTCGTAGGTGAAATTACCATCCGCATCAGCTTGCACTGAACCCACATTTTCCGCGTGAGTATGCGGGTCTTCGTGAAAGGTTAGCGTGACGATCTCGTTTGGCTGAAACCCTCTGCCTGTCACAACGACGGGTGTGCCAGGTGAATAATCCAGCTTGCCCGTGGTAACGCTCGCCGATGAGCTTTGATAAACGGTCGCCTGGTTTAAAGCATTGCCCCCCGAGTCAACGCCACCGGCGCCCAATGCCTGATTGGCACCCGTCAGTTCGGTGATCGTGCGCTGGTCATGAATCAGAGCTGCGCGTGTTGGCGCGCGCATGATGTTGTTAATGAGGTCCGGATGATCGTCAAAAGCAGGGAGCACATGCGCATGGGCGCCAAAGGTTTCGCCGGCTGAATCGTACAACTCCATCGAGTTGTGATCGTTGCCGCCGATAATCTGAACTTTTCCATCTGAAAGCACGCGCAGCACCGCACGCTTGCGCACGTCCGTCATCGAAGAAGGTATGGTCGAGAAAGTCTGAGAGGCGGGATCGAAAATCTCTCCCGAGCTCAGTCCGTTGCCGCCGCTATCCTGACCGCCCACAATCAGCACACTGCCATCAAGCAGCAACGCGGCAGAATGCATTGATCTGGCGTGGTTCAGACCGGCGCCCAGGCCAGTGAAAGCGCCTGTCGAAGGATCAAACATCTCCGCGCTGCCGCCAGCGTCGCCCCCTGCAATAAACACACGACCATCAGCAAAAAGCGTCGCGCTCTGACCTGCACGCGCGACGCTCATTGCTGGACCCGACGTGAAAGTGCCCGATGCCGGGTCAAAAATCTCCGTCGTTTCGAGAGATCCTGAACCATCTCTGCCGCCAGTTATCAAGACGCGGCCATCATTGAGTTTGATTGCCGCGTGATTGGCACGCGCCGCCGTCATGTTTCCACTGACTGAGAATGTTCCCGAAGCCGGATCGTAGATCTCGGTTCCGTTTAACTGCCCGGTATCGTTTTCGCCACCGGCAATCAACACACGACCATCAGCCAGGCGAGTTGCCGTGTGTCCGCGCCGAGCGCTGTTCAAACTCGAGCCGCCCTGGGGAAAGGCAACGGCCATCATAGCGATATTCGCATGTGCTTCACTTGGCTGCTCAGAAGGAATGTTGGTGGAGCTTCCGTCCGAATCGAGGAATAACCGGCCGAAACTTGATCGAGAAGCGGCACTTGCTCCGGCCGCGATGATCGCCAGAGCAATCGCCACGAGTACGGGCAGGATTCTTGTTCTTTTCAGTCTGGACGTTTTGCTCAATAGAAAAGTAGAAACAGCCTTAGAGGTAGGTCGGGGGTGAATTCTCATCTTAAGGACTCCTGAGATAACTCCTGAGATAACTCCTGATCGGCATCAACCCGATCGGAAACAAAAAACTTGCGCTTCCTTTCCCGATCTTTCAGGGAAAACTGAAAGTGCGTTTGGCTTCAAAGCTTCATGACGTCATGCGGCCAGGTAACAGACCGGATTTGCCTTTGTCACAGGATCGCTCAACTTCGAGTAAGGCGATCCTCCGCACGCCAAAGGGAAGGTAAACGAGCGCCGAGGTGTGAAGCCTCAAGCCGGTAGAAGCTGCCTCCAACCGGCTTAGCCCTGGTACGCTCAATCGGCTCAACTCATGTCGATGAGGAAAGCCTGCGGCACAGGTAGTTCAGCCTTTTGCAAGAAAGACGTGCTGGAGCGAACGAACACCAATGCGGCATATGAGCCCATACGCAAAGATTGGGCCATACATCGATACTTGGCATGCAAGCAGTTGCCGCGCTATAGAGCCAGTATTTCTTGGCGTTTTAGGGCAATTTGAGCCGTGTTGGTCAACCAAAGGTTGGCCGAAGAAGGCAATGTACGTTGACGGTCTGCTCACGGGCGAGCACTTGTGGCAAAAAAATGGAAATCCTCCAGCATCTAAGGCGACTACAGTTGGTACTTAAGTAAGAATTCAAAAGGAAACTTGCGGCATGGATAGCACCGCAAGATACTCAAAGGTACTCTCAGTAATCGTTATTGGACGTCTAATGGACGCGTCAACGAACTGAGTGAACACCTAAGTAAAGTCACAAAAACGTTCGCCGCGAATTGCGTCTTGCGGCACAAGGCTCGAGGTGGTAGTGTGCCGATTATGATCGAATCATCCCAGATAGAGAGGATGTCAGTGATCGAACGGCTCCAGGCGATGGACCAGCTTTGGGACTCTCTCCATCGCTCCGGCGATGAGATACCTTCCCCTGACTGGCATCAGGAGGTTTTGGCTGACAGGAAGGCACGGGCCCAACGAGGAGGAGCAAAGTTTCTCACTCTGGCTCAACTCCGATCGCGTTTACGAAGCACTGAACCATGACCGTAGTAATACTCGAGGACGCTGCAGAAGACCTCGAGTCGGGTGCACAATTCTATGAATCATGCGCCACCGGAGTTGGCGATTACTTTCTCGACTCAATCCTTTCCGATCTTGACGCTCTAGTTCTTTTTGCCGGTGTTCATCCAATCTACTTTGGATTTCATCGGATGCTGTCGAAGCGATTCCCATTTGGCATCTATTATGAGGTGGAAGACGACATAGTCTACGTTTATGCCATTCTGGATCTGCGGCGCGATCCCCTCTGGATTCGGAAACGTTTGGGGGAGAGAAGGTAAATGAGCTTTTCGTAACCTCGACGACTCACCACACACTTGATCGTGCTCTGGTTGAAAGTTCGGCGTCCCAAAGTATTCCGAGTTGGAACCAGATTGTGGTTTGGCTTAAAGAGATGGAGATTCTTCGAATGTGATGCCGACAACTCTCAGTATGCCGACGGAATTCAGGGAAGGTCCTGATAGTCTTGCTCCGCTTCCGGCCAGTTGAGAAACGAGACCGTCCACCTCTGGCCGGGAACGTATGAGCGCGTGACTTTCACAAGCGGTTCGCCTTCCGGTTCAGGCGGTCGCGTGCGCGCCAGGCATCACCGTAGCCGCTGAGCAAGCCAGTCGACGATCATCGCCACCGCGTCGATCCGCATCATCACCGGCGGCGGGAGCTTCGCATAGCTGCCCGGGAAACCGTCGGTGTCCTGCA
>DATETN010000177.1:0-16617 GCA_035283645.1 Pyrinomonadaceae bacterium | reverse complement strand
TGCAGGACACCGACGGTTTCCCGGGCAGCTATGCGAAGCTCCCGCCGCCGGTGATGATGCGGATCGACGCGGTGGCGATGATCGTCGACTGGCTTGCTCAGCGGCTACGGTGATGCCTGGCGCGCACGCGACCGCCTGAACTGGAAGGCGAACCGCTTGTGAAAGTCACGCGCTCATACGTTCCCGGCCAGAGGTGGACGGTCTCGTTTCTCAACTGGCCGGAAGCGGAGCAAGGCTTCCACTTGTTAGTCCAGTCAACCAAACTCTGCTGAACGTTGCTGTAGGCGATGGCAAGATATACTTTAAGCGGAGAAATGGAAGGTAAGTCGTCATTTTCAGCCCGCGCTACAGCCGTTGACGGATCAACTTTTAGCTGGTTATGTAATCTGACATATTCATCTCTGCCCAGGAACTCGATGCGAAAGACTCTGTTTATCTTCTTCTTTTGCCCACCCTCCGTCTCATGGTCAGACTTATAGAACGCTCTGACACGTATGCCCGGGATGATTTCTTGAACGCTACCGTCCTTCATCTTTAACTTGGAACTGTACGCCAAGATCCCGCTAAAAATCTCTGTCCCTTTTTTGCCAGGATATTTGATAGTAATCTTGCGCGTGGGCGCATCCATTCCGGCTACCTCGCCTATCACAACATGACCCAAAAGGGTACTTTTCTTCTGAGCCGCGCCGGAACCTATCAATCCACATAAAATCACCGCGGTTAATAGATGGTTTTGATAAATCTCTCCGTTAAGTCGTTGGAATGGCAAAGCGGCCGCACATGAGGTGGTTAAGAGGTCGACTTTCGACGGAATTCAAGATTACTTCTCCGTTTTAGGTCATACAAAGTTGGCCGTTGTATACTTGCGGGGTTCCAATCCACTATGGGGGAGAGATGATAACGCAAAGAAGACATCGGTACTTCTGATCTAAATATCCTCGATCCAGAAGCCGGAAGGGTTGCCGATAGTATGCAGCGCGAAGTTTAAAATCGTCTCAATGTTGAGTTCCTCAACTCGCCTCGGGCTTGATGGTGCGAATATCTTCTCCAAACTGATGTGCCGTCCAGAGCCTAGAATCTACTCCAGATTTCAGACCGCCGGACTTAAACACTTCTATCTGGCACCGAAAATGTCCAATCAAAACATGCAAAAATCATTCTTACCGAGGCGATCTGGTTTGTGGTATTGCATTTGCTGATACCTAAGGCGTGCCATTCTACATGTAGCCCCTCGGATCGCTACCGAGGATTGATGGTTGGAGTTGGTTGGAGCCTTGCAATGCCCCGCAGGCTTCTACTCAAGACCCGCCCAGAACTTTCAACAGCGCAGAGATCTCAACGCTGCAACCCAAAAGTCCAAGGAGAAGAAATGACCCAGTTTTCAACCTTCAAAAAACTCGCCCTCGGGCTGTTGTTATCAGTCTTCGTCGGTTTTGCTTCTAGTCTTACGGCAAAGGCCGACATTGTCGTAATTACCGGCGTTAACAACCAGGGAACCGATAATGTTCTGCTCAACCCCGCAACTGATGTGCTTACCGTAACCGGCACGGTCGGCCAGAACAATCTATTGGTCAACTTTACTTCTACTAGCGGTAGCGGATTGCTGAATGCTAATCCATCCGGCCAGGCGACGGTAAGCGGAGGAACCGGCAACATTGCCCTTACTCAACTGACCTTCGGTTTAGCCAACAATGACACTTTTGCTCGCGCAGTATTCAATATAAATGCCGCAACCGATGGGTCAGTATTGATTCACGTCGAGGGTGTCAACATCGACGGCGGTTTCTTTGAAGATGATTTTGTCTTAGATGCCAATGGTCAGAACTTCTTCACTGTAACAGCTATCAACGGACAGCTAGTTACGTCGATCAGCTTAACGGGCATTAATGGCGCGACTTTCGAGGACGTGAGACAAGTTCGACTTGGTGGAGGCGAAATTGAACCTATTCCAGAGCCCGCGAGCATGTTGTTGTTAAGTACCGGACTAATTGGATTAGCGGGTGCGGCCCGAAGAAAACTCAAAACGCGTAAGTAACGAGCCGCTTGACGCGTGCTGAGTACCGAAGGCGTTACCATACTGGGTCGGTAACGCCTTTTTTCTTCTGGTGACCCGCTCCAACGCCTCGGCTTCCTTCTCCTTAGCGATCAGGCGCCTGAGCCAATAAAGCAGCGTGTTGTATTAAAAGCTGCTCTAGCATAGGAGCGCCGTCGCTGCCTAAATCCTTCTTCAACACTAGAAGTCGATGCTTCCAATTCCTTGACCGCTGTCGTTGCTCGGGCGTTATCAATAACTATCAGCTCCGCCAAATAACTAGCGCTTGCAACGTCCCGCCAAAGTTCCAACCTCCTGTTATCGCTTAAGAGATTAGAAAGATCCTGTTTCGGCTGCTCGAGGAGAATCAAGGTCATTACTTGGAGTCGATTCAGTGCAACTGATCAATGAGCTTTTCAGCTTCCAGAGTGCGCCAAAGAGCCAATGCGTAATACGCAGTAGCCTCACCGCCGATCAACTCAAGACGCCGCTTTATTTCCATCTTCTGAGGAGGATAAAACTTTCCCGCAACAAAATACTCCCACTTCTTGAGGAGTCTCTTCATCAGAAAGATTTCTAGTTAGTACACTCAAGCGATCTAAATATGCTTTGAACTCGTTATCGTCAAGACCGTCAATCCACGATTTAAACTCTTTTGGCACACTCCATCGCTCTGCCTGAGGAATCTTCTCCCTGAGAACTCAGGTCATGATCATGTAAGAATGAGGAACCATTGAAACCGTTGACGTGCAAGACTCCCCGTGCCCCACGTTCTCTCATTGAGAGTTTTCAGGTAATGAAAGGAACCGACGCGATGCAGATGTTGTTGTCCAGATCCCTAACAAAAGCTCCCTCTGTGAAAGCTTTCGTTGCAGCGGTTATTGCTTTGATCGTGTGCTCGAATCTGGCCTTTACCGGCGGTATGGCGAACAACAGGGCCATTGTGCGGCCTCAGCCAGAGAAAGGACAATTAGTAAAAAAGGTTGACGATCGGCTGATTGCGGCTACCTCCAGATTCGCATTCAAGCTCTACGGCCAGGTCCTGAAACAACGTAGTAACAAAAATGTATTTATTTCGCCCCCGAGCGTGATTCTCGCTTTGGCAATGACTTACAACGGCGCTGATGGAGAGACTCGCCAGGCGATGGCAGATGCACTAGATGTTGAGGGCATGAGTCTCGAAGAGTTAAATCGTGCTTTTGCCGATCTGAAATCGGTACTTGGTACCGCAGACCCCAAAGTACAGCTCAAAATAGCCAATGCACTGTGGGTCAAAAACGGATTCTCTCCTAAACCTGCCTTCATCGAGCGAAGTAAGAAGTATTACGAAGCTGAAGTAGCGAGTCTAGATTTTGCGAGTCCTGCGGCACCAGCGACAATCAATTCCTGGGTGAGCAGAAACACGGAAAGCAGGATTGAAAGAGTGGTTGACCGGATCGACCCGCGGACAATTCTGTTTCTTATCAATGCAATCTACTTCAAGGGCCAGTGGCAGATTGCATTCGAGAAAGAAAAAACTAAGGAGGATGTGTTCAGACCGGCGGACGGGCGTCAAAAGAAACTTCCCATGATGTTCCGATCCGGAAAATATCAATACCAAAAAGGCAAAGATTTTCAAGCAGTAGCCCTCCCGTACGGTACGGGGAGAATGAGCATGTACGTATTCTTACCTGACGAGCAAACAACTTTGGATCAGTTTGAGCTAAACCTTGAGCCTGAGAATTGGGAAAACTGGATGAGAGGCTTCAGAATGGCGCCCGGCGACCTGACTTTTCCGCGTTTCAAGGTCGAATACGAGGCAGACCTGAATGACATGCTCAAGGCTCTGGGAATGGCAGAAGCCTTTGATCCGCTGCGAGCGAACTTTTCTGGAATAGCAGAATTGGATCTGGGCTTCAGAATTTACATCTCTAAGGTTAAGCACAAGGCTTTTGCCGAAGTAAACGAGGAGGGCACCGAGGCTGCGGCGGTCACGTCTGTTGAGATGTCCTTGACTTCGGTTCAGCAGCCACAAGAACCTTTTATTATGAAGGTCGATCGCCCGTTCTTCTTTGCGATTCGCGATAACGAAACAGGGGTTGTACTGTTTATGGGCTCCGTCGCAGAGCCAGGATAGTTGAGTTTGATCGCTCGAAGATAAAGACAGAGGCGATAAGCGAACAAGAGAGGCTGTTTTACTTCTTCAACAACACGGAGCGCTTGGTGAGGTAATGGCAAAGAGAAAAGACCAAAGTAGCCATGGAAGAACCACGACAAGATCCATCTCGCCTCCACCCAAATCAAGCTGGCCGCTTGCGATCAGATACAAAATAACAGGGGTGAAGGTGAATGGCAGTAGAGCAATGGCAATCCGTACAATGCTTCCCATTCTTTTCGCTGCCCACGTTCAGAGCTCACCAAGTAGTGCCATTAGTCTTTTCAACAATGAAGTGTCGAGCAACTAATTAGGCGGCAGAATTGTCATCTAGATATCAAGTTCGCGCACCGACTTTGACGGGAAACACGCCCTCGCCGCTCCAGTCCAATGAGTGCTGGATCGACCCATAGGGAACTTGCTTGATGCTGCAGTGTTTCAAAACCCAAAAAGCTTAGCATCGATAGCTCTGAGTCAAGTATCAACCGGATACGTGGACTTTCTGCCATTTGAGACGCGCCATTTGTTCCCAGAAAAGAATTCTGTAATCTGGAATTTGAATCTGAGTTCTGGACGACTGTCAGACTGCTCAAGCAGCGTTACAAGCAAAAACCTAAGAAAAACACATGATCTTTGCCATAACAGCGTTGGGAACTAAGTTTGCAGGTGGTCTTAGGCTTCTATTCTGCAAAGACCCCATAACCGCGCGTTCCGGGAGATTGTCTAACCATGCGCTACACGAAATGGATTCTCAATTGTGTTGTTACCCTGTGTGCTGTACTTCTGCTGACCACGTCCGCAAAGGCGGACACTATCACCATCGTAGGCGTACAAAGCGGCGCGTTTTCAACTGCGACTGTGGTATGTGAGTTCAACGCGCAGACGAACACCTTAATCTTCACCATTACTAACACCTCTGCCATCACGACGCCGGGGTCGACTTCAGCTATCACAGGAATTGGTTTCGACTTGCCGCCGCGCGGTAATGCCAGCCCATCCGGACTTAACGGGTTCTCCGGTTCTCAAGCGCCGAGTTTATCCTCGAATTTCACTTTCTCGGACGCTGACCTCGGGACTGTGCCGCACGGCTTCGGAGACCCGCCGCCTGTGGTACTGGATTTCGGATTCATTACCGGCCCCAACGGCAATTTCTCAGGAGGCAACGTGGCCGATGGGTTATTACCCGGTGAGAGTGCATCATTCACTGTGTCAGGAGCCGCATTTGCGGGTTTGACAGAGGAAGAAATCTGTAATGCAATCTTTGTCAGATTTCAGAATGTGCCCCTCGAGGCTGGAGGTGAGGGAAGCGACGTAGGGGTCCCCGAGACTCCCATTCCCGAGCCTGCATCCATCCTGCTATTGGGCTCTGGTCTGCTTGGAGCAGCGGGAGCGGTTCGTCGAAAGCTTAAGACCCGCGGTTAAGATTACATCGAGGGCGGCGCGAGGTTCAGCGCCGCCCGAACCTATGCAATGAAGTCCCAGCCGAAGTAGGGGATTGTTCAACAAAGTAACAACCCTCCGCCTCTTGTTGCATCGTTCATTAAGTCGATAACCTCAAACCAACGAATGCCCAAAAACATTATCGTCAGTTTTCCAGTCTGGACAGCACTAAGTCTTCCCCGGCGTAATTGAAATCTTCCGGCTTGACGTCAGGCGGATTAGCTCGCTCCCACCGGATTGTGCGGCGTAGGCCTTCCGTCCGCTCCACAATTTCCTCAAAGCCAAGTTCTCTTCTAATGCGACTGCTGTCGATCACCAAATGCTGCCGCAGATCAATCTTGCTGCGCATGTCTGGAGGTAACTGCTCTGGTGCAAGCGCTACGATACGACCTTGCCATCCGACCACTTTGGCAATTTCACGGATCCACTCTGCCTCGGTGAAAGTTTCAGATTCGGCTACGTTATAAATTCGGCCCGCCGAATCGTCGTTTGTGACGGCAAGTACTATAGCGGCAGCCACGTTTTCCACATATGACCGCGGCCAAAACCACTCGTAAAAAAGTTTCTCCATTAGAATTACCGGCCGCGCGTCATCCATCCGTTTTATATAAGGAAAGAGCCGATGTTGGTAATCACCAGGACCATACGTCGCCGGTAACCTTAAGACAGTCACCGCAAATTCTGGGTCACTCATTACGCGGCGTTCGACCGCAGTCTTGTTATATTCCAGTCCGCCAACGCTCAACTTGTCTCGCAAGGGTGAATCTTCTGTCAGCGGCATCGATTCCGGCTCTCCGGGCTCAGAGCGATGTAACCTACCGAAGGCACGGTAAACATCCCCGCTGCTGAGGACGACGCCCCTTTGCGCCACACCTTTGAATCTCAACACTCGATTTCCGTCTTCCCTGGTGAACGCAACCATATCCAATACTATTTCAGGTGAGAGCCTTCGCAATTCCTGTAGGTGATTTCCAAACTCTGAGAAGTCGCCGTGGACGTGACGCACCTGAGACGAAACATCAATTTCTGTTTGGCCCCGATGGAAAACAGTAACTTGATGGCCGAGCTCGATTAGGCGCCTGACTACGTATGGTCCAATGAATCTAGTTCCTCCCAATATTAGGACGTCCATTGATGGTCCTCTCTGGAACCGGAGATGCGGATGTTAGATTCTGGGATCTGCGAACTACTCATCTCTTGTCATGGTAAAGACATGAGGACTTGGAACTGGATTTGCAGTTGGGCCCGCTTAGGTAGAAGTGGGAGTTCAATGTGCTACGGGGCGCGATTACGGCTCTACTTGCCACTGGTTGCCCGTCGAGATGTTCCAGGCAAGCTCCGCCCCGATGTGTGCACCAGTTGCACCACCGGTCTGTCCCGTGTTGTTCAGCGCATACATTTCGGGATAGCGAGGATCGTTAGGAATAGCATCCGAATGAAGAAGATAATTTGGTTCGGCTTACAGGACCTCGGGCATCGCACGTAATGCTTCAATTGCTTCAAGCGTGTCCTCGGGCCGCACCACCGCACGCCGAAGTCCGGGAACCACTGCATCGGCGTTCAAAGTTTCTATTCGCACTGGGATATCGATTGTACGCTTTGTTCGGACCAGCTCTGATGTGACTGATGTCTTTGACAGCTAGCCCGGCCTCACTAAACCTAACCAGGACTTCTCCGGGAACAAAATGGTCAGTCAACGACGGGTTTTTGGAACCAGAGCTCGCCGGTTCGGGTGAGGCGTACGGGTTAACCATCCCATCAACAAGCAGGAACAAACCGCACAATATCGCAAACGTAAGGCTAGCGCGCACGAGCCGTGAAAAACCAACGTGAAGAAGCGATCGACTCAAAATGCACCCCGGTTTATGGAGACTCGGCGCAGCGATTACTCTCAAGCTCAAGCCATGAGGCAAGGTTTCTGAACCTGAACGGATTAAGGTTGTGAGAAGCTTCTTTAAGAGGCCTTACTTTGACTCAGCCGTTCAGTTGTTCTAATGGATAGGTTAGTCGGCAACAACCAATCGATACTTTCAGTCGAGCATACATTACGCCTATATTCGCTGGGCCACAAGAACCGCGAAGCGCAATGCCAGAGATTCCTGCGACGCACCACCGCGCTCCAAATACGAACTAAATGATTCCATTCAGACTGCTGGGGCGGGGCGCTCCCTGAATCCGCACCGGGGGCTGAGGGGCGCAACATACCTTAGCCAGACGGTCTCGATCACGCCGCATCTCCTGGTCGTCATTTAGCCATCCCAACACGTCCTTTAATACTCGTTTCGCATCTGGGTCCTCTGGTTCAACAATGCGGTAGTGCATCCACTGACCTTCGCGGCGCGCCCCTACAATTCCAGCTCGTCGTAAGTATGCCAAGTGACGACTGATCTTAGGCTGATTCGTTTTTAGAACCTCAACAAAAAAACAGACACACACCTCGTCAGTCCCGATTAGGTTCAGCAACCGTAAACGGGTGCGGTCCGCCAATGCGCGAAAGAACAGCTCTTTATCCAGACTCTTGTCACTCATAACGAAATAAATCCTACCACAAATATATGCCTTGACATATATCGTGAACCGTGGATAATGAGGGCTGCATATTCGCATAGACGTATATGCGAAGTCCGACGGGATGGCAGGGACGGAAAGATTGGCAAACTACTAAAGGAGCAAGATATGTCGCAGCAAATTGAAGAAGCCGTGAAGTCGAGATACGGCGCGGTAGCAACTAGTCCATTATCATCAACCAATTCCGGAGTACGAGCGGTCGCGGAGGCGTTCGGCTATTCGCCAGAAGAGTTAGCTTCAATTCCCGCAGAAGCCAACATGGGTCTCTCATGCGGCAACCCTACGGCAACCGCAAACTTGCGGGAAGGCGAAACCGTCGTAGACCTTGGCTGCGGCGGTGGATTGGATGTGTTTCTCGCCGCTGCCAAAGTCGGTCCTACCGGCCGCGCAATCGGCATTGATATGACACCAGAAATGATCGAGCGCGCCCGGCGTAATGCTGAACGAGGCAATAACGGGAAGCCTTTCACGAATGTCAATTTTCACCTGGCGACAATAGACAAGTTGCCACTCCCGGATAACTCAGTTGACTGTGTTATCAGCAACTGCGTGATCAATCTAGCAACAGACAAAACCGCAGTGTTCCGGGAAATCGCACGCGTTCTAAAACCCGGCGGACGATTGGCAGTGAGTGACATTGCCCTGAAACAACCGCTGCCTCGCGAATTGAGTGAAGATCTGCTCGCCTATGTCGGCTGTATCGGGGGCGCGATTCTGATTGAGGATTACAGGAAAGGCCTCATCGATGCGGGGTTTTCTAATCTCGAAGTGGTTGATTCTGCATCAGACCTTAACGCCTACGCAAAGCTGGAAAATCAGTCAGGGTGCTGTTCGCCGACGACTAACAAACCGGTCTCGCCGGCGCTGCCCGTCGCGCAAGCCGCTTCGAGTTGCTGCGGGCCTAGCGCGTCGGAAAAGTCTCAACCGACATCGGCGGCGAGTTGCTGCACTCCAGAAGTGCCCTCGGAAGGTCCTGAAGGACAAGCATTTGAGAGGTTCGCCGAACTGCTGACGCGGTACAACGTCAACCACTATGCCGCGAGCGTAAAAGTGTTCGCGATTAAGTGAGGTTGTATGGAAACTTCCGTTAATTACCAACCGCAAGGTGGGGCGACGGAGTCCATTTGCGAAAAGCGATCCAGACTCTCGTTTCTGGATCGCTTTCTGACGCTTTGGATCTTTGCAGCGATGGCTCTCGGTGTCGGTATTGGTTATAGCAACCCTGGCATCGAGAGCTTCATCAATCGCTTTCAGGTAGGGACGATTAACATACCCATAGCAATCGGGCTGATTCTGATGATGTACCCGCCTTTGGCAAAGGTTCGTTACGAGGCAATGGGTGAGGTCTTTCGGGATCTGAAGATACTTGGTCTGTCGCTGATCCAGAATTGGATTATCGGACCAATATTAATGTTCGCTCTCGCTGTTATCTTTTTGCGCGATTATCCGGAATACATGATCGGCCTGATTATGATCGGACTGGCCCGCTGCATTGCCATGGTAATCGTATGGAATGAGTTGGCACACGGGGACAATGAGTATGCGGCCGGTTTGGTGGCATTCAACAGTGTCTTCCAAGTTCTCTTCTATAGCCTTTATGCGTGGGTGTTCATTACGTTCCTGCCCCCGCTTTTCGGTCTGGAGGGTAGTGTCGTTCAGGTCAGCGTAGCGCAGATTGCCAACAGCGTTATGCTTTACCTCGGCGTCCCGTTTATTGGGGGAATGGTGACACGCTTCGTCCTCCTCAGAGCGAAAGGAAAACAGTGGTACGAGGACGTGTTCATTCCGAGGATCAGTCCAATCACACTTATTGCGCTGCTCTTCACAATCGTTGTCATGTTCAGCTTCAAAGGTAACTTGATCGTGCGATTGCCACTCGACGTTATTCGAGTCGCAACACCACTTCTCATCTATTTCGTCGTGATGTTCCTGGTCAGTTTTTATATGGGCCACAGGATCGGGGCCGATTACTCGAAAACGGTAACCCTATCGTTCACTGCCGCGAGCAACAATTTTGAGTTGGCTATTGCAGTCGCGGTGGCGGTGTTCGGCATTGGCTCTGGTGTCGCATTCGCGGCTGTTATCGGGCCGCTCGTCGAAGTGCCAGTGCTAATTGGACTCGTTAGCGTCGCACTCTGGTTTCGAAAGCGGTTCTCAATGCGAATAGTATCTGCGTTGCCCGTACAAGCTGCCCAAACAACTGTTGAAGACGCACAATGAGAAGTGTTGCTGAAAGAGTCGGCGCTAACGTTCGGCGCTAGTTTTGGAAAAACAATGGTGGATCAAAAAAAGAGTGTGCTAATCCTCTGCACAGGCAATTCCGCCCGCAGCCAAATGGCGGAAGGCATCCTGAGACATTCTGCTGGCGAACAGTTTGATGTAGCCAGCGCCGGAGTTGCTCCAACAGAGGTGCGTCCTGAAGCCATTGCAGTCATGCTCGAAATTGGCATTGATCTATCGAAACATAGATCTAAGTCAGTTGACGAGTTTATATCCCAGGAATTCGATTACGTCATCACGGTTTGCGACAACGCAAACGAGCAGTGCCCCGTGTTCCCCGGTGTTGCCAACCGTGTACATTGGAGCTTCGAAGATCCTGTGGCCGCAACGGGTGATGAGAAGGCAAGACTTGATGTTTTTCGCCGAGTGCGTGATGAGCTAGCTAACCAACTCAGTTTGTTCGTTGCTAAGGTGGCTAGCTAAGAACCAGGAACTTTTTTACAACTTAACCGCCTGGATCCTCCCTATTGATCTTTCAAGCCAGTCTTTTCAAGAAGAAGTCTAAGACCCTTATGCCCCCCATAATCAGCCCAACCCGCGGCGGTGCTTTGAACCTTGGTGTCTTTGATATTCGGGTCTGCGCCTTGGTCCAGCAGAAACTCAACCATTTGTCGGTGGCCCCGGAGCGCAGCGTAATGCAGACCCGTACCTGCGTAATCAAAGCCCGGCGGAATGGCGTCGATCTCCGCTCCCTTCTGCAGTAGCAACCTGGCCGCTTCGATACGATTGTGAGCGCACGCGTAAACGAATGCGTTGTTGACGATGTTCTGCCACTCGTGTAATCCGATCTTGTTTGGCAAGTCCGCGCCGTCAAGTACCAAGTACCAAACATTGAAGTAGGGTGGGATGGCTAGTCGATGACTTGGCTGTAGCCAAAGAGGGATTTTCGCGGATAAGCGCTCTGAGACCCTCAAGATCAGCTGACATGATTGCTCTTATCGCTGGGTGAAACTTGGCGTCCACAGTACCTCCATCGCTTGAAGAGTCTTTTGATGATGCTGGTCGAAAAGTAGTCTTTAAACATTCGCCTTGCAATTAAACCCAGATTGTTCCGGCGCCCGATTGCCCTCCCCTGCACGGCAAACGTCTTGGGAAAGTGTTAAGTTTTCAGCGCGAAAACACCCAAAACGGCTTTTCCGTAAAACTTTCCGGAAAAACCGTTGTTGACTTGGGGCTGGTCCGTGGCTATCCTCCGCGCCGATCCAATCCACAGCTATTACGTCAGGAGCTTCATAATGAGACACTTTTTTCTTTTAACGATCGCAAGCTTGATCGTGTTCACCGGTTGTGCCCAAACAGATAGTAATCGAAGTATTTCAGAGTCGGGCTCAGAGTCATCAACAAAAGCCGCTAAGATCCCCACCACCACCGCGTCGGATGAGGCTCGCAAAGAGTTTCTTCAGGGACGCGATCTGGCCGAACGGCTTTTGATCCAGGACTCCATCCAACACTTCGACAAGGCTACCTCGCTCGATCAGAATTTTGCACTGGCCCATCTAAGTCGGGCGAACGTCTCACCTACTGCGAAAGAGTTTTTCGATCATCTGAAAACAGCTGTGAGTTTGTCTGACAAGGCATCTGAAGGTGAACGATTATTAATTCTTGGAACGGAAGCCGGCGCCAATGGAAATTTGGAAAAACAGAAGGAGCTGCTGGAAAAACTGGTCGCGACTTATCCCAACGACGAACGCGCACGTTTTGTTCTTGGTGGTTATTATTTTGGCCAGCAGGACTTTGATACGGCAATCCAACACTACAAAAAAGCCACCGAATTGGTACCGACGTATTCACCTGCCTTCAACATTCTCGGCTATGCGCTCCGGCAACGAGAGAGTTTTGGCGAAGCTGAAGAGGCGTTCAAGAAATACATCGCACTCATACCGAATGATCCCAACCCATACGATTCACTTGCCGAGCTGTATCTGAAGATGGGAAGGTTCGACGACGCAATCACGCAATATCAAAAAGCGCTGTCGATTGATTCAAATTTCATTAACTCCCATCTTGGTATCGGGGCTGCTTTGATGTATCAGGGGAAAACTGATGAAGCGGCTGCCGAATTTAATAAGATCAATAGTAAAGCGCGCAGCGATGGGGAGCGTCGCGCCGCCCTCTTTGCATTAACCGTATTAGCCACGGATGGCGCTAAATGGGATCAGGCTCTTTCCGAGGTCGATAGGCAATATGCTTTGGGAGAGAAAACTTCCGACGCACCAAATCTCGCGGGCGACCTTCAGTTGCGAGGGAATATTCTGGTGGAGATGGGAAGGTTTGATGAAGCCAGACAGGCCTACGATCGCTCTTTGAAGATCACCAGCGAATCAAATCTCTCGCCTGAGATTAAAGACAACGCGACTTTGTTTAATCACTACAATCTCGCTCGCGTTGCTCTGGGAAAGAAGGATCTGGTAACGGCAAAGATGGAAGCCGCGGAATTTCGCAAGGGAGCGGAGGCGAAGAAGAATCCAAACCAGGTGAAACAAAGTCACGAACTTTCGGGACTAATTGCGTTGGAGGAGAAGAATTACGACCAGGCAATTGCAGAACTTCAGCAGACTAACCTCCAGAACCCACAGAACCTATTCCGGTTGGCGTGGGCATACGAGAGCAAAGGCGACGCGGATAAAGCACAGGAGTTCTACGCGAAGGCTGCGCGATTTAACTCACTGCCACAAGTGAACTACGCCTTTGTGCGCGCGAAATCCGCCAAAGCTGCCGCCTAATCATTCAATCGCCATCAGGGTTCCTTTAAGGCTTAAGAATGGTTAAATGCTCAACCGCGTAGCTTCAAGCTAGCACTTCACGCATGGCGATCGCCAGATCTTTTAGCGCCTGTTCACCGTCCCCGCTAAAGCTTGACCCGTGCATCAACGCAATCGTCTTCGGTTTTAGCTGAGCCAGCCGTTTCAGTGTGGCATCGGTTTGCGGGGTATATGGGTAGGCGCCTGCGAAAGGGCCGTTTAGGTCGTTAATCAGTCCCTGCTTGAAGGGGCCCACTACATCCGAAGTTGTTAGCGGCTCGTCGTTCCCCCAATGGAAAAATAGGTCGGAACAGAACAACGTGCCCTGGGTCTCTTCAAACAGCAGACTCGCTTCCCAGCAATGTGGAACATGCGGTGTAGCCAGGAAGCGGTAACGGTACTTGCCGGTTGAAAACACTTCATCATTATTTATCGCTTTGGCGGGGCGATCCGCAAAATCATTAATGCTGACATTCGCCGCGACAAAACCGCAGATGGCTGTAGCCTGTGGGGCAATCTTAAGCCACTCATTCAAGGCACCACACTCATCCGATTCAAAATGACTAAAACCAATCCAACGCAGGCTGCTGGGATCGATCACTCTTCCGACTGCTTCCTTTACTTCCTGGAATATTCCCTTCATGCCGGTGTGAAATAAGAGTGGTTCCTCATCACGCACGAGGAACTGGTTGAATTGGATATTCATCTCCGGCACGGCTTTCGATAAGCGAAAAAGATCTGGTGCGATTTCATCTACTCTCATACGAATCCTCTCTACTGTAAATTCTGGACTACCCGGAATTAATCTCGGGAGTTTATACACTCTTACCTGTTACTAAGCGAAATTAGCTGGATGGTTGTCAAAGGCTGAAGTCCGCTATTGACGCCGTGTTACCAAAACGGCAAGATGCCTAACCTTAAAGGCAGTCTCCGATAAATGCTAATCTCACTGAAGATTTGCGCGGTTGGAAGAACTTGGGCCAAGCGTCTTCATGGACGTTACTCCAATGATTGAAACCTCTAACTCGGAGTTTTGCAAGAGCCTATTCAGCTTGTCGCGCTGACTTACTCTGGACCACCGTTGAATGTTTAATCTCGGAACATTTGCAGGTCGAAGAACGCGAGAATTCCGGATTATGAGCGGTGGTGATAGAATGCGCACCTCACAAGGAGACCTCATTTAAGCGGTGAACACCCAAACAGCAAATTATCTTGACGCAATTGGACATTTGCCAGCCGGAGGCGCGCTAATTCTCAACGACGTTTCCTGGGAAGACTTCGAGCAGCTTCTCAGTGACCTCGGCGATTCTTACGCAGTCAGGATTAGTTACGACCGGGGAAGATTAGAGATTATGAGTTCCTCATCGATTCATGAGATGTATAAAGATTTGCTCCTGCGACTTGCCTGCCTGCTCGCAGAAGAGTTGGATTTGATTCTTGAGAGCCGAGGTTCAACCACCTTCAAGCAGAAAGAGTTTGCCAGAGCCATCGAGCCCGACACCTGTTTCTATGTACAGAACGCTTCTCGGATCATAGGCCGATCAAGGATTGACCTCAGCGTTGATCCACCACCCGACATTGTCGTGGAAATTGATGTTTCCCACGAGTCCACGACTAAGCACGCGATCTACGCAGGCATGAGAGTGCCAGAACTGTGGTGCTACGATGAACGAGAGGCCCATATATATCACCTAATGGATGAGGGCTATGTGGAAATGTCAGCCAGCCGAGCTTTACCTGTCATCACCAGTGAGGTGCTAACGCGGTTTCTGGCGCAAAGCAAAACTGAAGGGCAGAGCGCGACACTGCGATCATTTCGCGACTGGCTCCACGCTCAGAGGCTATAAACATCCGACCCCTGCGGGGTTGTTCATCCGAGGATAAACCTGATTCAAGGAACTTTAGAGTCGTGATAGGGCCGTTAGCACAATCGGTTTGGCCCACTCGGGAGTCGAATTTAGTTCACACACGCTTACCAATTTGCCGCGATTCAAATGAACAATCAATCGGGGTTCGGGAGTGGCGCCTGTGTATGGATCAGCCTCCACACTATTGTCATACACGCGAAGCTCAGTGAGCTTTGGCATGAGTTGAATCAAATTCATAATGCTCCGTGCGTATCGCTGACGAATTCTTTCCTCAGGAATGTCGTGTCCACCTCTTTTGACACGCGCACGTACGCGCACAATGTGCAGTTCGCGGTTAGTCAGACCGACGTACCAGATGCGCACCTCAATTCCCGCATCCATGGCCTTCTCGAGAAGCGCTGAGATCGTTCTTCCGCCAAGCGTGGTTTCAAACGCATATTCAAGCCGCTCATCGATCACCCTTTCAAGCAGTCGTCTGCCTTCGTCCCACGCAGCACTCTGTGCTTCCTCGAGCGTGACGCCAGGGTTCGCACCGCGAATTAGCTCGGCTGCTTCATCCGGGTTGAAGTATTCGACACCTTCTTCGAGGAGCATTGCGCCCGCGATGCTACTCTTGCCTGCACCGTTAGTGCCGGCAAGCACGTAAATGCGAGGCGTTTGCGCCTTCTTATGCACGCTTGCGAGCAGCTGCGACTGCGGATTTACCTAATTTCTTGCGGGACGTATTAGAGGCGGTGGTCAGGCCACGCTTGCGAGCAGCAACGACTGCGGCCTTTCCCAGCTGCTTGTTGTTCGCACCAAAGGCCGCTGCCATGCCACGCCGAGCTTTAGGAGTCTGCATACGCTCGAGCAGCGTATCGAACTGCTCGGTCAAGGTATTGAGTTTCAACTGATGAGCTGCTTCAAGAGCTTTGAACTGGTCCATTGAAATTAGGACAGCGCGGGGCGAGTGATGCTTGGTGATCAGGACAGTGATGCCTTGGATAGCCTGCTCGAGGACGTGTCCAAACTCGTTCTTAGCTTCCGTCGCAGTGTAGGAGGCCTCTAAGCCACGCCGAATTTCATGACGTCCGACATTACGCCGCATTGTCAGCTTAGATAGTTTCTTAGATGTGGATGGGGGGTTTTTCACAACCTGCATTTTAGCCATTATGGCAAAAATGGGCAAACATAATTAGTTGTTCATTATACTACTAAACTAAGTGGCATTCTTGTATGTCCTGATTGTTTTCACACCTTCCTGACGTGTGTCGGACATTGCGCATGTTCGATAAGCTTCAGCTTGTCGCGCTGCGTTACTTTGGACCATCGTTGAAATTAATCTCTGAACGATTTGCAGTTCAGGGACAGGAACTCGAGAATTCTGGAATGAGGCGGCGGTGTGAATATGTGTCTGATCGAGCGCTCGGGAATTGGTTTCGGCAGTGTGCACTGGCCCCGTTCGGCAGAGTTATTTGGCCCCACCGTAGTGTTAAACACCAGACCGAGCTGAAGCTCTCTTTTCCTCTCGGTTTCCTGTCTTGAGGGCCGGAGTCGGAGCGAGTCCGTGGCGCC
>DATETN010000176.1:0-4861 GCA_035283645.1 Pyrinomonadaceae bacterium | reverse complement strand
GAAGCGCATGCGTTTGCATCGCGGATGATCAGTCGTTCGCGCAAAGCCATGCGACACGCCGCGGCGCTCAAACAGTTGCTCAATCAGTTTTCTGTCGAAGACTTGCGCACGCTCAGTCCGGAGGCGCGGACAAAGCTGTTTGCTCTGATTCGCATTCACGCCCGCGCTTTTGAGCAAGAAACCTCCAACCTGAAGGAGGAATTGCGGCCGATCTTTCTCGCGGGCTCGGGGGACGCAGGCGGTCAGGGCGGAGACTTGGAGGTCAGCGATGACGCAGGGCTGAGACGCGCCATCGAGAGGCTGTTCGCGTTGGGCGCAGAGAATGATCGTGCGATTTCTTCAGCCTTCGCCGTCTCAGCGGGCAATGCGTCATCAACGTTGAAGACGTCACAGTTCTGGGAATTGCTGAGAAGCGCGGAAAAGTTAGCTACCCGGATTCAGAACGCCCGCTGAGAGAGACAGGATTAAAAAGATTTACTTGGCTGATTTTCCATCCTGTTAATTCTGTAAGTCCTGTCGAACTTGAAACTTCTTTTCGGAGGAACATCCATTGATCACCAGACGCCCCTTGTCGCCATCACAAATTCGCAAGCCGATATTTGCAATCCAAAATTTCGTCTTGCTCTTTGCCCTTTGCGCCTTGCCCTTAACCCTTGCTCGCGCCCAAAGCTCAACTGCAACTCTAAGTGGCACAGTCGAAGATCAAAATGGGGCGCTGGTGCCAGGAGCGAATATCACGGTGCTGGACGTCAACACGCGCCGGCAACGAGAGACTACGACAAACGATCAGGGTTACTTTGTGGTTCCCCTGTTGCCGCCCACGACCTACAAGGTCAGCGTTGCGCGAACGGGTTTTGCCACGGTTGAAGTGCAGAGCGTCGTGCTGAATGTTGGTGATCAGAAGTCACTTCAGATTCAATTGAAGCCGGGCGACATCAGCGAGATGGTGCAGATAGCAGGTGATGCGGCGCTCATCAACACATCGCCGGCCGTGGCGACTACAATTGACCGGACATTTGTCGGTAATCTGCCGCTCAATGGTCGCAGCTTTTCGTCACTGGTTTTGCTCACTCCCGGCGTCGCCATAAATACCTCAAATGTCGCAACTGACGCGGGGCAGTTCAGCGTAAACGGGCAACGAGCGAGTACGAACTACTTCACGGTCGACGGAGCGAGCGCGAACTTTGGAACTATCATCAATACTGGCGGAACAAAGTCGTAGTATCTCGCCGGTTCTTATCCGGCCACGGACGCTTCGGGCGGAACCGCCAACCTCGTATCGATAGAGGCTTTGGAAGAGTTTAAGATCCAGACCTCGACGTATACGGCGGAGAACGGGCGGCAACCGGGCGGGCAGGTGCAGATCATTACCCGGTCAGGGAAGAATGAGTTTCACGGCGGCGTGTTCGAGTACTTCCGCAACGAGGCGTTGGACGCGCGCGAGTACTTCAACAAAGAGCCTGCGCCCCAAACCCCATTGCGCCAGAACATCTATGGTGGGACGTTCAGTGGCCCTATGCTGTTCCCCAACTTTGGGGATGGCGGCCCTGGATGGTACAACGGCCGGAATCGCACATTTTTCTTCTTTTCCTACGAGGCACACAGGCTCCGTGTGCCAAAAACGGGCCAGATCAACGTTCCTTCGATCCGAGTGCGTGAAACCGGCTTCCCGGCATTACGACCTTTGATGAATGCTTTTCCCATTCCAACCGGTGCGGAGACGACTTCAAGTCTTTGCTCGGCAACCCCTACAGACCCGACTCCTTGCGCGCCAAATGGCCGTCGCTACAGCGGCGTTGCACCATACGCCTTTAGCATAGGGGAGCCAAGTAACCTCGATACCATCGGAATCAGGATCGATCACACCGTTAACAGTAAACTGATGCTGTTCGGCAGGCTCAACGAAGCTCCTTCGAATGTTACCTTCGGTGTAGTTCCGGCGTTCAAGCAGCATAGCAATACTAGAACAGTGACTTTGGGAGCGACTTCGGTCGCTGCCAAGAACATAACGAACGATCTGAGGTTCAACTTCAGCCGATCCCAAGCGAAAAATGAAGTGATCCCAAACGTAATAGACGGGGGAGTAGCCGTGGCCGCGTCTGCATTGACCAATGGAATGCCCGGCGAGGGAGTCATTTTTCTGGCGAATGCGCAGTTGTCGGGCGGCACCTCGGCCGATTCTTACCAGCGGCAGATCAATATTGTGGACAACCTGTCCATTATCGGAGGATCGCACAATCTGAAGTTCGGATTTGACTTCCGCCGATTGTCGCCGATTTACGGGACGCAGGATCAACAGTTTATTTCATTCAACAGAGTCGGTCTCCTCACCGGAGCAGCATCACGGGTTATGATAACGACCGTGCAACAGTCTAAGCCCCAGTTCGACAATTGGTCGGTTTACGCCCAGGACACCTGGAAGGTGACGAGGCGGTTGACGCTTGACCTCGGGGTACGCTGGGAGATCAACCCCCCTCCCACAGAAAAGGAAGGTAGGATGCCGCCGATAGCTCAAGGGATTGTGGGGACAGATGTGAGCGGGGCTCATCTCGCACCCGAAGGGACGCAGTTCTACAAGACCTTTTGGACCGCCTTCGCCCCGCGGTTTGGTGCAGCGTATCAACTCAGGACTAAACCCGGCCTAGAGACCGTCGTCAGGGGCGGGTTCGGCGTGTACTACGATCTCGGCAGCGGCACCGTGTCCGGCGGCTGGCCCCTTGAAGTTAGCAGGTCACAAACTATACCGACCCAGCAGTGCCCGATGATCTTCCCGCTGTCGAACGAATGCGTCGAACGGCCGGGAATCACTCCCGTTACACTCCCTACGAGCACTCAAATGACGGTCCCCAACGAAAACCTCAAGCTCCCGTACAGCCTGCACTGGAATCTGGCGGTGGAGCAGTCGCTCGGTAAGCAGCAGACGATCTCCGTTTCGTACGTGGCCTCGGCGGGTCGCCGGCTGCTCACCCAACAAATTTTGAACAGGGAGCCATGGGATATCGTCAATGACGTACCGCTGCCACGATCCAATACCAGCTTCGGAGACATAGTCTACTCCTTCAACGGCCCCACCTCCGATTACCACTCCATGCAGGTGCAGTACCGGACACGTTTGAAACAAGGCCTGCAGGTGCTCGCCAATTACACTTGGTCGCATGCGATCGACGAAGTGTCAACCGATATTGGAAGTACGGCTTTTGGGGTTCTTGAGCGCGGGAATGCCAACTTTGATGTTCGTCACAATTTTTCGTCCGCGATCAACGTATGACATTCCGAGAATGGACGCTGGCCCGATGCTCGGCCGGATGTTTAGGGATTGGTCTCTCAACGCAATCATACATGCTCAATCGGGTCGACCGATAGATCTTTCGGGAGTTTTCGGGAACGTTACTTCAGAAGACGGCGTGCCATTTGGGCTTCGTCCCGACCTTGTCCCTGCGCAGCCGCTGTACATTGACGACGGCAGCGTCCCGGGTGGACGCAGGTTCAATGCCGCGGCCTTCACGGAGCCGCCGCTGACCGAAAGTGGGCAGCCCGTGCGCCAGGGAACTTTCGGCCGGAATATTCTAAGGGAATTGCCGCTGTACCAGGTGGACGTGGCTCTCGGGCGGTCGTTCAAGTTCACCGAAAGGATGGGGCTGCAGTTGAAGGCGGAGGCATTTAACGTTCTCAATCACCCCTTGTTCTCACGTTACGGGTTATCTGTGTCCAACCCCAATACCTTCGGTGTCCCGACCTCGACGCTGAACGTCGGCCTCGGCGGCCTCAACCGCTTATATCAGTTAGGTGGACCCCGCTCTATACAGCTCTCCGCTCGTTTTTCATTTTGATTTTTATCGAAGAGTGGCCGAAAATTCCCCGCCTCGGCCACTCTACATCCGAAACTCAGATAACCGAACATGAACATCGTCATCAATCTTCTTTTTCAATCTCCGGCTTTGTCCATTGTGCGAATACTACTTTTCATGACGTTACTCGCCGTCGCTGGCCCTGTCCGTGCGCAGCAGAGTCAGCAAATTCAAGTTGGGCCAAACATTCTCGTTGGACGCGAGAGCGACGGGACGTCCTGGGAGCACTTTGTAGCTGCGGACCCGACAAATCCACAAAACTTGTTTGGAAGCGCGATGGTAACAAGGACGAATCGCCAGATCGGCGAGGACAAGTCCCGCGGTTATTTAAGCCGAGACGGCGGATACAGTTGGAGAACGATCACCTTTCCGGAAGTCGCGGGAACGGTAGACGGAGACCCCGTTGTCGCCTACGGGAAAACAGGTTCCGTCATTTTCGCAAGGGGACATCATGTGTGGCGGTCGGCAGATGGCGGTTCTACATGGGATACGCCCAGATTTGTTTATATTGTTGATCGACCTCAGATCGTTGCTGATCATACGAATGGGCGGTACTCCGGCCGTATTTACATTAACGCGATGATTTCACCTTTCGTAATATTCCGCCAAAGTCCTTCGCACCGATACGGACGCGATGATTACCATGTCGGGATGTTCCGCTCCGAGGACGACGGGCGTACATGGATCGGGCCCGTCACCGTCGCTACCAATCATGATCTGCTGGGTCGTGGACTGCTTGGGCTTCAACCATTGGTGTTCACTGACGGAGATCTTTTCGCCCCGTTTGACTCATTTCCCTTTTCCGATCAAGAAAGAACTGCGGCGAAGAGTCTTAAATTGCCATCCTTTTACTACGGATTTGCTTTGTCGAAAGATGGCGGAGCTACATTCGCCCAGCACCAAAGCCTGAAAACTCAGGCCGACGTAGACATCAAAGGTAATTCCCGGCCGTTTTTCGCAGGGGACACCTCCGAAGGGCCGTTTAGGGACCGCGCCTATGTCGCCTTCGCGGA
>DATETN010000175.1:0-9001 GCA_035283645.1 Pyrinomonadaceae bacterium | reverse complement strand
TGCATCATTGCCGAGTCGTAGACATCTTCCGCCTGTACTTTGCTGTTTCCTCATTGGAAGGTCCATAGATAATTGACTCTAAGTCTCCGGCGAGGAAGCGCCCATCCGCGGTATCCTTAGCGTAGACGGAATAACGTAAGCCAAAGCTGTCGGCATAGACGATGCCGCCTAAGTTAGGGTAGCGGGAATCCCTGTATGTATAAGCTCTGAAAGCAGAAAAGTCTGCATTCACCATTGAGACGCGCTTCTTTGGATAAAGGTTGACGTGTAATACACGACCTGCCACCGAATCCATCAAATCCGAGTCTTTGCCGAGAACATTTATAACAATCGTCCAATCAGGATCATATTGGAAGCCGAAATCAGCACGGATCAGCCGGTCAAAAATTGGCACCGGCTGACCAAGCAGTTTCTCAACATCGTCTATGTTGGAGACATAAGGCGTAAGAGACTTCCATTTTGCCTTCTCGTAAAGCTTAAGGGAGGGAAGTTCATTTGGATAACGAAACTGATTAGACTTTGATTGTTCTGTTTGCGCTAACGCGAGAACAAGTGTGCCCGACGCAACCATCAGCAGCCAAATAAGCTTGCGCATAACTGCACTCCTTAATTAACTTTATAAAGCCGAACGCGACACGTTACGTATTCTGTCGAGCGGAACCTCGGATTATTAATGTCCATAAAGCCCCGTTCTCTCGTGCCACCAGCCTTAACATCGATAGAATTAATCGGAGCTTCTAGGAGCCTGTCGGTTTATTCAGTTGTGAAACTGACAAATAGTGCATTGTCGGTAATAAGTCGGTTAAGAACGGTTCGAGATCAATTTTAATGATGCATCGGAACCAAGCGACCAGAACCTGGAAGTGAACAGCGACGGTTTGAGCGCAAGAAAGGCCCATTTTTCTGCCTTTATTCATTTTCGTGCCGGGGGCAGATGAAGTTTGCTGTCGGAATAACTTCAGCAGGTTGTGAGTCAGACAGATCAAGGCCCACTCGGCTTGGTTTTTCCGCAAGCCGCGGAAGGAGAACCGGCGGAAGCCACGCGCTTCCTTCACCTGACCAAAGACGGGCTCGACGATCAGCTTGCGTTGCTTGTAGACCTCGCGACCTGCTTCGGTTTTCAACTTCGCGCGCATCTCATCGATCACTGCCTGGTCCTCGGCGCTGGCCGTTGAGACCGACTCAGTTTCCGCTTCAGTCTTCTTGCCACTGTCCGGCGTCACATAAAGATCGACGCTGCTCAACTCTTCGTTACTCACGGCGGCGGCACTGAAATAGCCGGCGGCGGCGGTGGCCTTCTCCGGCAGTTGGCCCAGATTATCTTTCACCGTCGTCAGCATAGGCACCAACTGCTGCTTGTCATTAACTTCTTGCGTCAAGCTGGCCGCGACGATGATCTGCGCGGCTGAATCGACGACGATTTGCGCGTTGTATGATTGCTCGAAGCTGCCCGTCGCACTGTCCTTCATGATCCGCGATTCGGGATCGGTGAAGTTCCGTTGGGCTTTAGCTTCCGGCTTCGCAGCTTCCACATCAGGGACCTGCGGCACTCGCCCCGGCGTCTTCTTGCCAGTCTCTGCTTCCCGCTTTTTACGAGCTTCAATCCTGGCCTCGGCCACGGCGGCCGCAGCCTTGGCTTTCTCTTTCGCTTCGGCCTCCAAAGCTGCCTTCGCTTCCCGAATCTTCTGCAAACGGCTCTCGCGCCGCGCTAACTCTGCCGGCAATTCATCGCCACGTCGCCCCTTGCCAAACTCCCGATCCTCCGCTTCGTCCGTGGCCGCGGCTTCCTGCAACAGCCGCGCTACTTCCGCCGCCAACTGCTCCTCTTTCGCGCACATTCGGTCGTAACTCATCGCCTTGTGCTTCGACGCGTTCGCCCGTAACTTGCTCCCATCTATCGCCACATGGCCCAACTTCACCAACCCCGCCTGCTCGCATAATCTCAGCACCTGCGCGAACAACTTAGCCAACTCCTCCAAGTGTTGCTTGCGAAACTCCGCGATGCTGTCGTGATCCGGATGCTGGTTGCACGCCAGCACCCGAAACGCGACATCCTCATGCGTCGCTCTCTCGATCTTGCGCGACGACACTCGCCCCGTGCAGTAGCCGTAGACCAGCAGCTTCACCATCATCAGCGGATGATACGGTGGCCGCCCACGCCCGTCGCCACGCTCGTACCAATCAAGGATCTTTTTCAAGTCCAACTGTTCCACCACGTCGCTCACAAACAGCGCCAAGTGGTCTTCCGGTAACCATTCCCGCAAGTCTGGCGGCAACAACAACCGCTGCTCTGGATCGTAGCTCATGTAGATTCGGCTCATGTCTTCGCACTATAATCAAATTTCTCTTGCTCGTGGCTTTTTATTCCGACAGGCTCCTAGATAGCCGGCTTTCACGCGGAAAGTGACTTGTCCATCCTCTATCTGGGTCGCGGAGCGGCCAACATATTCGCTAAGCAGGTTCCACCGCAGTTTCCCTTCGCCGGTTGAGACAGCTGTCAATCGCGGATCGAGCTCTACACCTTTTGAGGAACGAAGAGTGACTCTAATGGCAAGCACTCCATTCGGGTCGATCTTATCCCCATCTACTTCTAGGCGGTATGTATTTGGAAACGGAGCTTGTTCCATCTTCGTCCCGGTCGCCACCACGTTCGCTGGTCGCGGTACATCGAGCGGTCCCCATGGAAATCCAGCCCCAGCGTTATCAAGCAATTCCACCTTATCGCACGAAATGGGTTCTTCAGTATTCTGCGGAAATGAATCAGCGCTGGCCCGTTAGGGGTTCGGTCGGATCAACCTTTTCTAGACGAAGGAGTGAAAATCGGAAGTGGTACTCGTCCAGGTGCCCGTATGGACCTTCGCGTGGACCGTGAAATCGCCCAACCACAGTTACTCTGGCCCTGCCGATTGGACAGGGCTGGCTAGGACACAGGACGTCTTGCAGTTTCTTCTTAAGCGCTTCATCTGTGTAAACGTACGAAGGATTAAACTCCACCCAAACGAACGCACCTTCGCTACCGCACGCTGGCTCCTCCAGCCTCTGATTTTCCATGTTCCTGAAGTATATCGCTCGTGTGCGAACGACTTGTCCATTGTAGCGGTCTGGGTCACTAATTAAGTCACAAAACTGGACCGTCGGTGCTTTTGCAATCGTAGAAGAAAAGGAGGGCGGACCCTCTATATCCTTCAATTGCGGTTCGTGAATTGTACAACTGGCTAAAGAAAGCAGCGCCGCATAGATCAGAGTCAGTATTGTGTAACGATGTTTCATTTGATTCTACTCGCTAATCCAGCGGGATGGCGGCTTCGATAATCGCACCACACTTCTCGTATATCGTTTGATTGTTCCTCTCACTTTGCGTTCCGGAGGGGTCGGCTGCGGGACCGTCTCGGGGGATGATGCCCAAGGCGTGGGCGAACTCATGCAGTATCGTCAGAGCCCGATACTGCCGCGGGGTCAAATTGGTTGTTGTTTCCAGATTCCTATTATTAACTGGACTCCAGTGATAGACAGGTGGGCCTTCGGAGAAGAATGCGTTCCCTAAACGCAGCGTTGCCGCCATTCCCTGGCCCGAGTTTGTGGTTCCTGCAATATCTACGAACTCGGGGTCATGAATTGCTGTTCGCCAGAAATTGCCAAAGATCTTGCTCACTTCTTCAAACGATCGGCCTTGCGTAAAAAAGTCAATACATGACTTGTATTTCCTCTGTCGAGCGGACAACGCTGTAGATGCATCGCCGAATGCTCTATTGATTGTGAGTTGTCCGGGGTTCTGCGGGTCACTCGCGAACTCCAATCGTCGTCATGCGCAAGTTCCCAGCTCAATTACCTCCGGGCGCATCTACTTTCAGAACTTTACCGCCTTTGATCGTAAACCATACGAATCCACCATTGGCGTTAGACGCGGGACCACCTGCTTCATAGATTTTGTTTTCGACCAAATCGGGTGGGGCCCCGTCCCGCGGTACCTTTTGTACAAACCCTGCTGGAACCGATCCATAGCTTATAGGTGGTAAGCGCCTTACGACCTTTTCGTCAGGACTCAGCCCACTCGGCCAAATTTGCCAAAGAATAGTGTCCTTATCTCCATCTCTTTCGGAAGGTAACCGATTCTGATTCTCTCTCGCGACTTCCCAAACGCCGAAGAAGGCTAGGTTGCCGCTTCCAGATAGTGTGAATGTTGGTGGGATACGTTGATCGATAGATACCGTCATATCTTCCTCGTAACACGCCGTAGAGACAAAAGCAGCAGCCACCAAGAGAACAATTATTCCGATTAAGCTCCACTTACCGACAAACAAACGCGCCAAGTTTCGCTTAAATATCATTCGTTTAACGCTCATTCCACACTCAACCTCCATTCGGCAAAAGTTCCAGAGGAAGCTCACCAAAAGAAACTTTTCACATAGTCCCAAAAATGAGCGACTGAGTCAGGTTTGTTCTTCTCGCAATGCGCGGTTACTTTATTTATTCGACTTGGTGAGTGGTCACTGGGGGAGTTTCTTGCAGCATTTGCTCCTGACAAGCTTTGGTTGGCGTTAACAGCGGCATTTGGAGTTGGCGCGGGACTCACTGTCACGTGATACCAACGTCCGTTTAACTGCCCTTGTAAATTAATGCCAGGATGCTCGGGATTGTAACTGCGAAACTGCGCGAAAGCAGAGTCTTCTAATCGTCCGACTGCGGTTTCAACAGTTAATCCCCTGGGCGTCCGTATATTCCACTTCGCGTCTAGTTTGCCGCCGATGGTTTTTGCTATTTCACTTAAATCGCTTTGGATTGCAGCCCCATGAACGCTGGAGTCACACGGATCATTTTCGAGATTTCTGGCCGTGTTGGAATTCTGCGGGAACGCGGCAAGACTGGGGAAAAAGTTATGGCCCCATCTGACGTCTCTGCCAGCGATCTGGCTGGCCGAGAGTCCCGCAG
Source organism: Pyrinomonadaceae bacterium (assembly GCA_035283645.1). GTDB lineage: Bacteria > Acidobacteriota > Blastocatellia > Pyrinomonadales > Pyrinomonadaceae > PSRF01. The sequence goes on along the minus strand of DATETN010000175.1, from coordinate 4,072 downwards.
ACCCCAGCTGAGCGAGAGCGAGATAAAGGTCGGCCTGTGATTGCGCGGTTCCACCTAACTCATCAGGTAGAAAGTTGCCCGACACGCCGTTAGCCATTGCCCTGAATGGCGTTAAGAGAAAACTAACTGTCTCTCCTTCATCTGTCCTCACGCGGAAGGCCCGAGGGCTACAGTCGTTCTCAGTACATTGAACCGAATTTTCCACAGTTGCCATTTCACAAGGCGTCGGTACGCCATCGAGCACACAACCCCCGCTGGGACTAAGCAATTCAGGGATTGTCCCAAACGGTACCACCTTGCCTGTACTGGTCGGCGGCGGCCACGTAAACGGCTTCGCTAATCCGGCATTGGTCTCCAGGGGATCCATTTCAGCGGTGTTCAAACCTGACCATTGCCCAGCCGCATCGGTGGATCTGGAACTGATGTTGCCGGGGTCAACGTGCCGCCAGTCAACCCGTGGAAGGGAGTCCAGATAACTGTGGAGCGCCAGCACACTATCGCCCCCATAGACGAAGGTCCTTTCCTTGTTCCCAGTCGCGGTCACCTCGCTGACAATAGCACCGCCGAGGACACTGCTGCGCACGTAATAGAGCGACTTTTCGACTACCCATTGATAGTTGTCATCCCAGTATTTCTGTAGGAAATGATCGAATGCCTGATAGGCCAGAAACTCCTTATAAGGCCGATCATCTGTCGGCCCCCCGCCGCGCGCCTCAGCACCGCTGAGCGCGGTGACCACCCTGCCTGCGTGATCGTAGGCATACCAGCGGTCGAACTTGCTGTTGATCGACATTTGGTCCTGCGCAAACTTGATCTGACCATCCGCATAATACTGATAACTCTTCTTCAAGATGCCCGGCACTTCGTAAGTGATCGCGCGTAGGGTACTGTCGTATGTGAGCGCGACGGTTTTCGAGTTGCCGTAACTCGCTGATTTCAACCCACCCCAGGCGCGGTATTGTAGATTTGACAAGTAAGTGGTGACTCCAGCGAACGGTGAACCCGTAATGGCACTCACGCGGCCGGCAGTGTCGTGACCGTAGGACACCTGGGCGCCGAAGGGATCCGTTAGCGTCGATAATTGCCCGGCAAGGTTGTAACTATAGGTCAAGCTAAAGGTCCCGACACCAGTAAAACTCCGCGCTTCTGAGCCCAATTGAGACAGTTGATTATAGCCGTAGTTTACTGAACCCAGACCATCCGTCATGGAGGTGCAATTCCCGGCGCCGTCGTAATTGAAGTCAACCGCTGCCGGAACGGTGATGCCCGAGCCACCCGGAGCGGAGTAAGTGACCCCTTCAACCAGGTGGCGACCGTTGTAGCTGAAGATTTGTGAAGCACCACGCGCATCCGTGATCTTCTGCACCGTGTCGTCAGCGTTGTAGAACCACTCGGTTGCGTTTCCGGCATTCTGTTCCGGGACATGGCGCGTCTTCAAGCGGCCAAAGCCGTCGTAGCTCATCGTCGTGTCCTGATAGGTGCCGCTCCCTTCCGGATCCGCGTACTGCCTTATTAGCGTTATTTGGTCACGGACGTTGTAGGTGTTCACCGTGGCGCTATAGACCGTGCCGCCTGTACCATAAGGGCCGGCACCGTTCCAGTTGAGAATCTCCGTCTTGCGCGTGCGCCCCAATACGTCTGAATAGATCTTTTGCTGCCGCTTCTTCGTGACTCCTCCAACCAGAGTTCCTTCATCAGTGAGCGTGACCACTTCACCACCGGCACAACCACAGCCCCCGTAACTGGCAGTTCTCGTCGTCAAATCGGTATTGGTGGTGACTAATGGCCGTCCATTCCAGTCATAGCTCTGCTGCGTGTAGAGCCAACCGGCGACATCGTCACCCGCCGGGACCCAACTGCCATTCATTTCCGCTGGATTGGATTTCTTCATGGCCCTGCCCATCTGATCGTATTGCGTCAACTGTGCCTTGTAGCCGCCACTACTGCCCGGATGATTGCTCGCAGTACCAACATTCCGACCCAGGCCGTCAAAGGTCTGAACCGCGTAGGCTTGATCGGCAACGGTGTTCACCGTGGCATAACTCTGCACATAGTGGGTCCCGTAGACGAAGCGTGTGTAGGCGCCGTTGTTGGTCGTGGTAACCCGGTCCAGCCGCCCCGCACCATCGTAAGTCGAGGTTTGGATGCGTCCCACTGATTGATTGGCAGGCGGCGGCCCTTCCGTGCGGGTGACGGCCCCAAAGTCGAAGTTGTATTTCACATACGAGTTTTGCCAGTCACCGTCCGTCAGGGTTGTCGGATACGCAAAGGTGTTGCGATTGATATTGTCCGAGAAAGAGTCCGTGTAACTGAAGAAGTTCTGGTGCCAGAGCGGATCACGGGTAAAGGTCACCGAGCCCGTCACGTTATGCCCGTACTTCATCGTCTCGATAGCCTTGCTGAAATTATCCGGGTCGGTCACATCCCAGCGCACTATCTGGCTTACGTTTCCTCTGCCGGCCACAAAGCTGAGCCCAAAGTTCGCACTGTCGTGTTGCACCGCTGTCGCGCCATTGGGCAACGCTTCCAGAGATACACCCCAGTCATAACTGTAAGTCGTCTTCGCCTGCAGACCCCAGCTCCCGTCATATAGCAAAGTCCTTTCCGGCAGACCAATGACGCGACGATTGAGATAGTCTGAAGCTGTGATGTACTGATGTTCAGTTATCCGCAGCACGGTGGCGGCGTCAGCTGCATACTCTCTGATGCGCCAGGGGAGGCCGAATGACGAGTGATACTCGACAGTCACACGCCGCCGATTGCCCGCTGCATCGTAAGCATTCGTCTCTGTTGGCCGCGGATTGAGGTGGTAGTTCAAGGAAGTGTTGTCCTGGGTCCAGGCCGTGGTGGTCCACTTCTGTTTCACCCCACCCGACCAGACTTCACTGAGGGTGGTCAATCCCTTCTGCCAGCCCGTGCCGTAGAACTCCTTATAAACAGTGCCGTCAGGGGCAATCAGTTGGCATGAACCATCACCTGGGACGCTGTACTGGGTTGTAACCTCATAGGGTATGCCATTGATGCCGGTCCAGTTATCAGCCCAGACCCGCGAGTTGCTCAGCCGCTGCACATTTGTCAGCACACCATCATAGGTAAACGCAGTATAGGCACGCTGCGTATTGTCAGAAGTTAAAGCGGCTGCCATCATGCAACCCCACCTGGGTCACTACCGGAGTGTTCGTACCATTTGACGCTCCCACCACCCTAACTGTCGACTCCTGGTAGCCGGACTGCATGTTGTGCGTGCCCCAGCCGAACGTCACCCACGTGTGCGTGACGCCATTCCAGGTTTGGGTAATCGAAAGCAGGTTGGCGTTGGCGTCATAGTTGAAGTTGACCACCCGTCCCAGGGTGTCAGTAACGTTGCTGAGGTTGCCTTGCCAGCTGTAGTTGGCTGTAATGTAGTTGCCATTGCGGTCTTTGATCTGGGTGCAGCGCCACTGCGTGTTGAACTTCGCGTAGCTCATCTGCGTCCCATCTGTAGACCGCACCAAAAGGCTGGTGCCATTGTCGGTCAACTGCAAATACGATGAGTCACCCGCTTCATAGACATTGCTGGTGCCCACCTGTCGCAGTTCCACCCGCTGGCCACTGCTGGTGATGAGCAGATAGACGTTGTCACCCATCTGTGCGTCAAAGTAGCGCTCCTGGATGGTGGGGAAGCCCAGTCGGAAGCCGGGACTAGGATAGCCTGCGTCTTCATCGAAATAGATGTAAGGACCGGAGCGCGTCCACACCAGTGATGAATAGGAAAGCCCCAATCCCAAGTCCAGCCCGGCCCGACCGCGCAGGCTGAGCAAAGTGATGCTCCAGGAAACATCGCGACTGAGTAAGCCGTTGCCCGGTTGATTGATCGGATCGACCCGGGCCGTCACGAGCGATGAGACAGCACTGGTGATACCGCCATTCGGAGTAATCGTGCTGACCAGATTAATGAACTCCGCACTTTCATCAAAGGCGCGCCGGACGGCTTCCCGTCCCTGTGAAGGCACCATACTCTCCCAGTAGGACCAGCCCCCCCGGGTCCGGGTCACGCATCAGGTAGGTCTTGTAGAGATCGTAGACAAACCAG
>DATETN010000174.1:0-23712 GCA_035283645.1 Pyrinomonadaceae bacterium | reverse complement strand
CCAACTCAGAACACGGGTGACACTCAGAAGCTCAGCAATTTCGATGGAGCTTCTGAGTCGGCAACCTTGAGATAAGAGAAGGGGTGGCGTCCGTCTAGTAGGTAGGATCTAAAAAGCACTACACACTGCCGTGTGTAGGATCTATTGTTTTGACACAGTCTCTAAAGCGTATGGTGTCTTGAAATGAAAAATGACCACTGAGCAATGACCAATGACCAATCGCTCAGTGAGGCCGAAACGCTGCTAACACTCGCCTTTAAGCCCTGTTATACTGCAAAATGAATGGTCATTCAGTTTTCTCCCGAAAGGTAGTCTGATGGAACGCGAAACCCTGGAGATGGACGTCGTATTTGTCGGTGCTGGTCCTGCCAATCTTGCTGGCGCTCTGCACTTGGCGCGACTTGTGCAAAATCAAAATGCTTCAGTCGGAGAAGGGAAGAGCGCAGGTAAACTACTCGGCGATGTAGAAATCGCTGTCATTGAAAAAGGAGCAACTGTCGGGGCGCATATTCTATCGGGGGCCGTTATGGATCCGCGGGCACTAAAGGAGCTGATTCCAGACTTTGTCGAACAGGGCGCCCCGCTCGAATCACCAGTTATCGAGGATTACTTTCTATATCTAACTGCGAAGCAGGCAATAAAGTCCCCGATGACTCCACCTCCACTAAAGAACCACGGTTACTACATCGTTTCCTTGAACCGCTTGACCGCCTGGTTAGGAGAGAAGTGCGAAGAGGCAGGAGTGAACATCTTTCCTGAGTTTCCAGGCGCCGATATACTCTACGACGAGGAAGATCGCGTCGTCGGAGTGCGCACGGGTGACAAAGGTATCGACAAAGAAGGGAAGCAGAAGCCAAATTTTGAGCCCGGTGTGGATCTGCGCGCTAAGGTAACGGTGCTAGGTGAAGGGCCGCGTGGTTCCTTAACGAAGCAGCTAACGCAGCGACTTAACCTTAACGCCGGCCGTGAGCCTCAGATTTATAGTCTCGGGGTGAAAGAACTTTGGGAACTGCCCGATGATCGTTATCCAGCCGGTCGAGTAACGCACACATTAGGTTTTCCTTCGGACGCACAAACATATGGTGGGGGCTGGATATACGGAATGCAAAACCGCATTCTGAACATTGGCTATGTAACAGGCCTGGATTATAAAGATCCCCTCACTGATCCTCATGCGGAGTTCCAGCGCTTTAAGACTCATCCGTATATCGCGCGGCTACTTGAAGGCGGCAAGATGATCCGGTATGGGGCCAAGACGATTGCCGCTGGCGGATATTTTGCGATGCCGCAGATCTACGCTGATGGTGTGCTGTTGGTAGGCGATTGTGCTGGTTTCCTGAATTCTCAACGGCTAAAGGGAATTCATTCTGCTATCAAGAGTGGGATGCTTGCAGCTGAGGCAATCTTCGAAGCACTCCTCGCAGGCGATTTCTCAGTGCGCCAACTGCAGCGATACGAGCAACTCGTCAACAACAGTTGGATCATTCCAGAGTTGCGGCAGGTTAGAAATTTCCATGCCGGATTCAAGTACGGGCGTTGGCTGGGCCTGATAAATTCTGGTCTGCAATTTATTACGGGCGGGCGGTCCTGGGGCATCTCCGACCGGGCGGTGGCGGAGCCGGGACACGAAGAGATGAAGAAACTTTCTGCTTACGGCTATCAGGGTGACCGCCTCGAGCAGCGATACAATGGATTACGTTTTGACGGCAAGACCACATTTAATAAGTTGACTGACGTCTATCACGCAGCTGTTGGGCACGAGGAGGATCAGCCAACGCACTTACACGTGCTCGACACCAACATCTGCGCGACTCGTTGCGCGGAGGAGTATGGAAATCCTTGTCAGCGGTTTTGCCCTGCAGCGGTTTACGAGATGGTTGATAACGGGGTGGCTGGGAGGCGAGAGCTGCAGATAAATTTTTCAAACTGCGTTCACTGCAAGACGTGTGACATCATGGACCCGTATCAGATCATCAACTGGGTGACGCCAGAGGGTGGCGGCGGCCCGGATTACAAAGGGATGTGATCATTGCCAATTGCCAAAAACGCAATTTTTCAGTCACTTCTCTCCATCTTTCACTGAGAAATGCACTTTTCCGCGAATGACCTCCTCAAGCGCAATCCGGGTTGGCTTATGTTTTTGCGGATCAATCTCAATGCGAGGCTGGGCACCGCGTTGCAGCTGTTTGCTTCGCATGGCAGCCAGGATAATTAGACGGTACTTCGAATCAATTTCAGGTACCGGCGCCTCGTCGACGTTGTCTACTCCCTCATCGGTAGGTGTCATTATTGCGATTCCTCCTCAATAAGATCGGTAAGTGGCATAGTGAACGGGACGATGGCGATTGCCGATTGTTAGCGCCTCGTTGATAACGAAATCGGCAATCGGCACATTCACTTTGCTCCAACAAAAGCCTCAACCAGCTGCTGCACCTGCTTCCTCTGACGCGCAAGACGTGACCTCTCGGCAATGATGATGGCCTGAAGTTGAGACGCTGCGCGTACCGCGTCATCGTTGACCACCACGTAGTCAAATTCTGAGTAATCCTTAAGCTCTTCTGGTGCAGTTCGTAGTCGCAGATCCAATTCCTCGGTCGAATCGGTCCCCCGGTCGATCAATCTTTGCTTCAAAGTCTCAAAAGACGGCGGCAGAATAAAGATACTGACGGCTTCGGGAATCAACTTGCGAACGCTGGCGGCCCCCTGCACGTCAACCTCCAATATGATGTCGCGCCCCTCGCCAATCTGCTTTGTAACCTGGTTTAAAGCAGTACCATACAGTTTGCCGTGCACGCACGCCCACTCGAGAAACTCGTTTTGCTCGATCATCCGCTCAAAGGCAGGTTGATCCAAAAAGAAATACTCGCGACCTTCGGCCTCTCCGGGCCTTGGATTGCGCGTCGTGTAGGAGACTGAATACGCAAGGTTGGGAACCTGTTCCAGGACGCGGTTGATCAGCGTACCTTTTCCGCCACCGGAAGGCGAACTAACAACGAACAGAATGCCCGGAGTTTGACGCTCGGGCCCGCTTTCGCCATTCGCTGCTGTTAATTCACTCGACATTCTGTACCTGCTCGCGCAGCTTTTCGACTTCCGCCTTAATCGCCAGTGCCGCTTCCTTTATCGTCAAATCAGTGGACTTGGAAAGAGTTGTGTTCGCTTCGCGATTGAGCTCCTGAAGCAAGAAGTCAAGCATCTTTCCGGTTTCGGCGGTTGCGTTGAGTGCTTCTTTGAACTGGGCCAGATGACTGCGCAGCCTCACCATCTCCTCACTCACGTCGCTGCGATCAGCCAGATACGCCACCTCCTGTGCCAACCGAGCCGGGTCCGCGTCAATTGATACACCGTCCCGGTTCAACAACTCTGCTATCCTTTTTTGCAGACGCGTGCGATATGCATCTACCAGTCCGGCTGCCGCACCTTCGATCCTGGGGACCAGAGCCTCAATCTTTTCAATCCGCTCCGTCATCTCGGCACGCAGCATCTCGCCTTCCTGCTCACGCATGCGCTCGAGTTCCGTCAGACCATCGTCGACGGCCCGCTCAACTCCGGCGATAACCTCTTCGCTAAGACCCTCTTTCGCTGTCTGTAGCGCCCCAGGAAGTCGAGCCAGCGAATTAATATCCAATTCACCTGAAACGCCGAACTCTGTTTGCACGGTGCGAAGGGCTTCGAGGTAACCAGCTATCAGGGGTCGGTTTAATTCGTAAGCCACAGATGTAGTCCGCTCAAGATTCACATTCACGTCTACGCGACCGCGCGAAAGTCGACTGCCAATTCGCCTTTTTATCACTGGCTCAAGCGAAGCCAATTCCGCGCTCATCCGCAAGTGAATATCGAGGAACCGGTTGTTCACAGTTTTCAGATCTACGGCAACTGAAAAGTCCTTTGCTACGACAGTGGCTCGGCCATACCCGGTCATCGATTTCATAGATTTCCGCTGTCCTTTGGTTGGTTAAAGCCGGTTACGAATTTCAATGGACCACTCCAACCTCTTCCTCTTCGTCGGCAAACTGCAACTCGTACAGGCGCCGGTATTGCCCGCCCGCCGCAATTAGCTGCGCGTGAGTACCCAGCTCGATTATTCGCCCCGCCTCCATAACCACAATCGTGTCGGCGCGGCGGATCGTTGAAAGGCGATGAGCAATGACGATGGTAGTCCTGTTTTCCACAAGGTTAGAGATTGCTCGCTGAACCAGACGCTCGGACTCAGCATCGAGGGCCGAGGTGGCCTCATCCAGAATCAGCACCGGCGCGTCGACCAGAAGTGCGCGTGCGATTGCGAGGCGCTGTCGCTGACCCCCTGAAAGGAAAATTCCCCTCTCACCTACAATAGTGTCGTATCCGTTTGGCAACTCCTGAATGAAATCATGTGCAAACGCGATTCGGGCAGCTTCCTCAATCTCAGCATCAGAAGCCTGCGGGCGTCCATAGCCAATGTTCTGACGAACAGTGTCGTTGAATAAGACGGTCTCCTGAGTAACTAGTGCGATGTGACTTCGCAAACTCGAGATTCTCGCGTCGCGAATGTCGGTATCGTCCCAGCGGACTTCGCCCGAAGCGGGGTCGTGGAAGCGCGGCAGCAACTTAGTCAAGGTAGACTTTCCGCCACCCGATTCTCCAACCAGGGCGACCATCGAGCCAGCCGGTATCTTTAGGTTCACATTTCTCAATACCGAGCGGGTCTCGTTTGAGTAACCAAATGAGACGTTACGAAGTTCGATAGCCTGTTTGAGAGGCGCAAGCTCGACCGCATTCGGTTTCTCGGGAATTACTTCACGCTCGTCCAGTACTTCCCAGACGTGTTGTGCGGCAGCAAGCGATTGCTCCATCGAGTTGTGTAAGCGCGAGAGTTTCCGCATCGGGTCATAACTGCGGAACAGAAAGAAAAGGAACGTTAAGAACTGCGCCGCGGTCATGCGGCCAGAGATAATCTCTCGCTGTCCAAAATAGAGCAGGAATACCACAAAGATGACGCCGACCATCTCGATTGCCGGTGGCGCAAACCCGGCAATTTTCGCACTACGAAGGTTGGCTCCAACGATGCGACGAGCGACGGCGGTAAATCTCTTAGCCTCTCTTTCCTCGGCCCGAAATGCCTTAACGATATTGTGGTTGGACAATGCCTCTTGTGCCGTGTCCGTCAGTTCCTTGTTTCCTTCAAAACTTTCGCGGGAGAGGTTGCGTAAGCGCGTGCTGAACTTCGCCGTAAGTAATGCGATTATCGGCGCGATCAGAAGTGAACCGAGTGTGAGACGCCAACTGTAATAGAAGGACGCTGCCAGAAAGGCGATTAACGTAAAACTCTCCCGCAACATGTCTCGCAGCACATTGGTGACGGCAGCTTCAATCGCGGCGGCGCTGGATACGAGCCTTGATACAAGGTAGTTAGTCCGATGACGCTCGAAGAAGGTAGCAGACTGCGAAAGCACGTGGCGATACAGGTCCTGTCGTAGTTTGAGTACTGCCGACTGCCCTATTCGGGCCATCAAGTAAGTCGAGAAATATTCTGCTACGCCTTTTGCTATCGTGAAGGTCAGCAACAGAATGGAAATTGTCTTCCAGGCTGCAAGACCTGACTGCGGGATCAAATGCTGCAAGCCAAAGAGGGTTGGCGTACGTTGGCCGGTTTGCGAGAAGGCCTGATCAAAGATCGGGACGATCAGACCACCGATGGCACTCTCCAGGAGGCCAACTACTAGCATTGCAAAAGTTGCGACCGAGAATGTTATCCAGTGAGGCGTTAGGTACTTAAGCAGTCGTCGGAGATCATGCATCGTTTGCGAATTTCTCGGATCAGTTGCTATAAGGAAGGGCGGATGGCTCTAAATTAAAACGCAACTATACTGAGGCGGGATCATTTGCGTCAAGGCAGTGACCCGTCACGGTTGTTAACGGTAATCTCCCGGGACCGTGGCGCCGTTGTCTGTTAGCTCACCTAGAAGTAAGCTATACTTTCTAACGCTTTTTAACAGAATCCCGCGCAGGATTACGATAGCTTTGTCACAACAAGCCCAATCCAGCAGTAAGTACTCGGGAAAGCGCCTGCTCATTGTTGACGATGATGCCGTTCTCCGACCGCTTCTGGCCGACTATTTCAGACGGCTCGGTTTTCGCGTTGAAGAGCGCGAAACCGGAACAGATGCATTGGAACCAGCCATCACTGGAAACTTTGACTGTTTTATTCTGGACGTATCGATGCCGGGGATCTCAGGTCTCGAGTTGCTCAAACGGATTCGGGCCCGAGGTATTAAGACACCTGCGCTCTTTCTGACGGCACACGACGAGATCGATGACAAGGTGGCAGGGTTCGAAGCGGGAGCTGATGATTATCTGGCCAAGCCTTTTAACCCCAGGGAACTCGAGTACCGCGTCGAGGCACTGCTAAGAAGGTTCAGTGAGACCCCTCAAGTAGCAGATGGTACCCGTATTCAGGTGGGAGATTTGGTGATCGATAAGCGACGCCATGAGGTTAGTCGTCAGGGCCAGCGCATCGATCTTACGCCGCTGGAGTTTCAGATTCTTGAACTGCTGGCCTCGGAACCCGGTCGTGCCTGGTCCCGGAACGCTTTGCTGGACAAAGTCTGGAGTACGGACTACGAAGGTTACCAGCGGAATATCGATCCTCACATTAATCGGCTCCGTAAGAAGTTGGAGGCCGATCCAAAGAACCCGAATTACGTCTTGACCGTTCGTGGGGTGGGTTACAAGTTGAACGAGTCACCTTAGGGCACTGTTCAGTACCGCACAACTCAACACGGGCTTTATGAGAGACTTAGAATGGTTTGGATAGTAAGTGGTCTACTGTTCCTTATCTGGGCAATTCTGAAGTTTGCGTTCAACAAGGCCGGATTCGTACACGTCCTCTTAATCGCCGCAATCTCTGTCTTCGTCGTTCAATTAACCGCTTATCGGAAAACCAAGTACCACGAGCATGACGAGTAAGATCCTGGATTCACGTCTGTGGTTCATGTGTTCCCTCACTAGATTCACCACTGAGACACGGAGATGGACGGAGACACAGAGACAAATGGAAAATGAGAAATGGGAAAATCGGGCCGACCGTGAAGCAAGCCGCAATTTCGCTCGGTTCTGCAATGACCAATGAGCAATGACCAATGACCAATGACCAATTCGCTTAGTTCGGGAGAAGGTCGGGTTTAGGCCCAAATCGAAACTCTACGCAGCCAAATTGACTGAAAAGTCAGTTGACCTGTTCTCCCCCTTCGGCAACAATGCTCGTCGTTACGGCATCAAGGAGATAGTCGTCCCGCATTTTGCGGCCAATTAGAAACCGAAACCAATGATTTTAGGAGTACGCGTTATGTCCCTTCGCGACCTACGTACTAAGTCAGTCGCTGCACTCGTTTCCCTCTTTTTATCGGTCACTGCACTCGCCCAGAGCGATGTTCCCCGCCAAACAGTGGCTGTCACGTATCCACTGGACGAATCCGTCACGCTAAAGTTTCGAGGTACTACGCTCCTGCCGCGATTAAAGGGCGAGGCCAAGGTAAAGCGTGCCGGAAGGCGTGGCACGAGGGTGGAATTGAACATCGACGATCTTCCACGAGCCTCTGAACTGGGCGGCGTTTACTCGACCTATGTCCTATGGGCCATCTCGCCTGATGGTCGGGTGGACAACATGGGTGAGATCAAGAGAAGCGGGAGTCAGTTCATTGACTCGAAGATCGACGTGACAACTCCACTCCAAACATTCGCGCTGATCGTCACCGCCGAGCCGCATTTTCTGATGAAAGTGCCGAGTCGCATGGTCGTACTGGAGAACCTGCCTCCACAGCGACCCGGCAACAGTCAAATCTCGACAGTTAATGTTCAGTATATTGGTAACTCAAGCGACTACTTTCGCGAGGCGCGCGTGCCGGAAATTGCAGATCGAGACTACCGACAAACTCCAGTCTCTCTGTTGGGGGCACGTCAAGCCGTTAATCTGGCGAAGTTTGCCGGCGCAGCACAAGATGCCGGTGCCGAGCTTCAAGTAGCCGAAGAAGATCTCCAAGCCGCTGAAAAAGCCTGGCGACTGAACGAGCCCGAAGCAGAAGTCGATCTACTGGCTCGCAAGGCGACATCCTCCGGGGCCCGTGCCGAAGAAGTAGCAGGCGTACGGAAAGCGGCACGTTTGCGCCGCGAGGAGATTCGGCGCCGTGATGACGCGTTGCGTTCAGCAGAGAGAACAGCTGAACAGGCACAGAGACAGATAGATCAGCTGCGGGCAGCTCTGGACCGCGAGCAGCGTGCGCGCGAGTTGGCGGAAAGGGACGCAGCAACTGCCAGCGAACAGATTCGGGAGCAGAGAATCGAGATTGCTAGACTTCGTGACGAGTTACAGGCAGTAAGGACCGAAGGAGAAACGGCCAAGGTCAAACTAGCTCGCCTGGAGGGTGAGAAGCAGGCTGAAGAGAACCGCCGCATTGCCGAACAGAATGCGCAAGCCCGAAAACTCGCCGAAGCAAACCTGAAGCAAACACTGGCGAAGTTTGGTGTCGTGAAAGAATCAACCAGGGGATTACAACTCATTTTACCCGAGTCGATTTGGGCTGCGGCGCGCGGGTCTAAGTTAAGTAATGCGGCTGCAGCAAAGCTGGAGCCCCTGGCGGCGTTACTGGCAAGCAACCCCGACTATCAAGTCATGATAGAGGCCTATACAGATAACCGCGGCGACGAAGTCACTTTACAACAGCTGACTCAGGATCGGGCTCGTGTCTTGTCAGAAAGATTTCAGGCAGCCGGCGTCGAACCGTCGCGTATCCAGGCGAACGGGATGGGAGCAACCAACCCGTTGACAGCCAATACTTCAGTTGCCGGACGATCAAGGAACCGACGCATCGAGATCACGCTCGTTCCGGTTGACCGAACAGCAAGCACCCAGTACTAATTGCTGCAATGCTAAATGTCACCGCTCGATGTGCTACAACTCATCGGATACAGCATCGCAGCAGTGCTGCCGTTGTGGATGGGAGTGCAGCTCTTTCGTCGGCGGCAGAGACTCTCGGCGCTCGAGCGCGTACTGTTTGCTCTGGCGATCAGCATCGGGGCTTGGCACGCCAGCAATTTCATCGTCACGCTGCATGGCCTGCTTGGTCTGGGACTTGATCGCTGGACCAGTACGCTCCGCCTGGCCGATTCGGTCGCTGTAGTCAGTATCACCCTTGCCTATTCTTTCCTCCTGCATGTTCACCTTCATTTGTGGGCGCGTGCCTCAAGCCGCCCCCTAACTAAAAGCGAAAAGCTGCGCGTCTATCTGTCGTACCTCCCCGCAATGTTCCTGATCGTGGCAGTTCCACGTATCTGGATGGGCAGCTATCAGACCATGTTCGCAAAGCTGTCTTTCTTTGTCCTCCCCTTTGCTTTCTGGATTGCCTACGTGCTCGCCCTGATCGCGGTGACCGAACTCCTGATAGCGCGGAAGAGCCAGAGCGCCAGCGAACGCAAGATAATGAGAACGCTAGCCGGGTCGTTCATCGCGGTGGGCGTCGTAATTCTCGCAGCGCTCGCACTTGGGGTAGGCGAGGGAACGACTGCCGGGTTGTATTTGAAGACCATCGCCAACCTGGGATCACTGCTGCCATCAGCACTGTTGGCTTACTACATATACCGCTACCGATACCTCGAATTGATCATCGAGGAGAGTCTGATCGTGGCGACGTTCGCAGCCGTCGTGCTGACCATCTACATCTACGGGATCAGGACGTTGGGCGATTGGATGAGCACCCGCTTTGAACTCAGGCCAGGAGTGATTGAGGCACTTCTTATATTGGGACTGACATTAGCTGCTGCTCCGTTACGGGGATGGTTGGGGGCTCGCTTTCATGCGCTCTTTGAAAGAGAAGCAGCTCTCTACCGCGGTATCGTGTCACGCATCGGCTCAAATTCCGGTCAATACAAACAGCTGCCCGAGTTGCTGCACTTTGTGGAAGAGAAGACCAAGCAGACGTTGGGTCTGCGGCGGGTTCAGATAGTAGTTGAACGGACTCCCGAACAGGCTCCCACCAACGGTGACAGTCCGGGGGAAGAAGGTCCCCTGGAACCATGGGTGCAGAGCGTTCTGCAGCTAGCAACAACCGAAGACTGGAGGTTCGTTGAGAATGATCCGGTGCTTGTAGCGCATGGATTCAACTCAGCTTATGCATTACGGCGCGAAGGCCGAATAGCGGGGCTGCTGCTGATTGACTCAGCAACTGCGCTCCCTCCTGATGCGCATGCGGTGCTGGAAATACTTGCCGATCAGGTTGCGATCGCAATTGAAGATTGGCGCTTGATCGAAAAGAACGTGCGTCTGGAACGACAATTAGCCGAACGCGAGCGACTGGCCGTACTTGGACAGATGGCCGCGACCGTGGCCCACGAAATTAAGAACCCTTTGTCTGCAATAAAGTCGATTGCGCAGGTCATGCGTGAAGATGAGAACCTGAACAATCAATACGCTCGTGACCTCAGCCTGATCGTGGGTGAGACGGACCGTTTGAATCAGAGTGTTGCCCAGCTTTTGAGCTTTGCCAGGAAACCCGTTCCTGCCGAGCGGCCTTTGCAAGCTGATGAGCTGGCTCGGTCCATCACCACTCTGTTTCAAGCGAACGCAGGTGAGCAGAACATCACTCTTGAATGTCGCATTGAGAGCGATGATGAGCTGTCGGGGACTGCAGTCGCAGCCGTTCGCGATTCGCTATCAAATCTGATTCTTAACGCGCTGCAGGCAACACCAGCCGGCGGACGGATTGTTGTGACGGTCACTAGAGAGGGAGACCATACGCTGATTGTGGTCGCCGACTCAGGGAGCGGAGTCCCGCCGGAGATGCGACAGAAAATTTGGGAACCATTCTTTACGACGAAGCAAAGAGGAACTGGGCTGGGACTGGCCATCGTGCGCAAACGAATGCAGGAAGCCGGTGGTTCGGCACGGCTGGCCTCGAATATCAATGGACCAGGTGCAAGATTCGAACTCCGGATCCCGAACCATAGGTCAGTTGCGCAAACAGTGTGACTTCCCAACCCGTACTTTGGAACTTTTTTGAGAGCTTCGCGTGTTAACTTATGCTTCCGGAAGCTTACCCCTACACGCAGTCGGCGTGATGGCGTTTCGTCACCATTAGACCAATAAAATCGTTAAGGAGATCGCTATGAATGTGTTCAAGACCTGCACGCTCGTACTGGCAGCCCTGGTACTGACGTTTGGCTCCGTCGGCAGCCAAGTAATGGCCCAATCAGAATCTTCAGGTTCCTCAAATCAGGCAAACAGTCAGGAGGACGAGACCAATCTCGATACTCAACTCTACCTAATTGTCGCAACAAACCAGGAGTTGTCGAATGAGAAGTTACCAGCTGCACTGGATCCGGTTCTAAAACAGCTACGCGGTTCACTACCGTTTAAGAACTACCGCGTCTCAGCGACCCTAATTAATCGAGTGAAGAACAACGGCCGTTTAAACCTGAAATGGATCGGTGGACCACTGTTGGGTACCGCCGCGGCAACAAGTCAAACGCCCAGTTTCAACGACTTCCGCGTAAACCACGTCAGATTAGCTAAGGACGCTAGTGGTAAGACAGTCGTTCGGATGGAGGGCTTTGGCTTTGGCGCAAGGATACCGATCCAGAGTGGGACTGCGATAGCTGCGAACGGCCCAGCTGCGCCAATAATCAACTATGAGAACACCGGGCTTAATACCGATTTTAGTATGCAAGAGGGTGAACCTGTGATTGTTGGCACTTTGAATGTGGGGCCTTCGGGCGACGCCATTATTCTGGTCATGTCAGCCAAGCGCACAAATCTTTGACAATAGGAGTCCCTGGCATGCGATGCGCTAGAGAAAATCATCCGAAGGTCTTAAACTAACCCGAAGGTGAGAAAAGACGCATTGCGACTACTGATTGTCGATGATGAAGAGGCCGCACGTTATGGTATGCGGCGGGCACTGAGTACGTTCGGCTTCAACGTTTCCGAAGCCGATTCAGCAGAGGCGGCAAGAGCCCTGATCAGGCAGCAGGAACCGGACCTGATGCTGCTGGATGTGAACCTTCCGGGAATTAGCGGGCTGGATTTCCTTCGAGAGTTAAAGAGCTCGAATGGTGCCAGCCCGCTCGTTATTATTATTACGGCCCACGGTTCGGAGCGCATGGCAGTCGAGGCGGTGAAGGCAGGCGCCTATGATTACCTGTCCAAACCATTCGAACTGGACGACCTCCGTCTGGTCATCAAGAACGCCTCAGAAAATATCCAACTGAAACGTGAAAACGTTTCGCTGAGACGAAGAATTGAGATAGAGAGGTTGCAACGCGGCGCCCTGATTGGCAATTCCGAAGGGATGCAGCGGGTCCGTTCAATGATCGAGAAGGTCGCTGAAACAGACGCGACCGTTCTGATACGCGGAGAATCGGGCACCGGAAAGGAGCTGGTTGCACGCGAGATTCATGAGCGAAACTCGGCCCGTTCTCAAGCTGCATTCGTCGCAGTGAATTGTGCTGCGCTCCCGTCCGAGTTAATTGAGTCGGAGCTTTTCGGTCATGAAAAAGGAGCGTTTACCGGAGCAGCGGCGCGGCGCCAGGGAAAGTTTGAGCAGGCGGATGGTGGGACGTTATTCCTTGACGAGATCGGCGACATGAGCGCAAACACCCAAGCTAAGTTGCTGCGTGCTCTCGAAGAGAGGCGGATTGAGCGACTCGGTAGTAACGACTCCATTCCGGTCGACGTGCGAATAGTGAGCGCCACACATCGACCTTTGGAACAGGAGATTTCTACTGGACAGTTTCGCGCGGACCTGTTCTATCGCCTACGTGTAGTGACGATCGAGATTCCACCCCTACGCGAACGACGTGAGGACATTCCAATTCTGGCGGAAACATTCGCACGCATGGCATCGGAGCGCTACGACCTGCCGTTGAGACAGATCTCGCAGGGAGCGCTCAAGCGCTTAATCGACTACAACTGGCCCGGAAATGTTCGTGAGCTGAAGAACACGATTGAGCGGGCGGCAATCATGGCTGAGGGGCCTGAGCTGACAGCCGCAGATTTGCCGGAAGAGGTTATTCCGGTAATCCAAAAGAGTCTGGCGACAGAAAACGACCCAAACGGGCTGGTTGTGCCATTTACAGCCGAATTCCGGCAAGACCGTAGAGAGTTCGAGCGGCGTTACATCAGTCGGTGTCTCGAACATACTCACGGAAATGTGACTCGGGCTGCAGAGATTTTGGGCATGCACCGGCAGTCATTGCAGCACAAGTTGAAACAACTGGGTCTAGGCCGGCGGTACGTTTCGGTAGCCGGTGATTCTGCAGATGGCTCGGATTTGTCCCAAGAGGAGCTAAATGAAAACACGTCCTGACGCCATCATTCATCGCGAGCAGGCAGAGTATCTCGATTCATTGTTGCCTGCGGGTGACCCGCTCCTTAAAGAGATGGAAAACTACGCGGCGGAGCATCGAGTTCCGATTGCCGACCGAGAGGTGGCTCGATTTCTGGAGATCACAGCGCGTGCGACTAACGCTAGGTTGGTCCTTGAGATTGGCATGGCCATCGGATACTCAGTGGTTCACCTCGCGCGGGGTATGGGGCAGGGTGGCATGGTCGTCACGATCGAACCTGATGAGCGAATGATCAGTGCTTCAAAGGGATACCTTGGACGCGCTGGCTTGATGGACCGTGTGCGGATTGAACGCGGCAAGGCATTGGAGGTAATGCCGCAACTCAATGAGATTTTCGATCTCGTCTTTATAGACGCTGTTAAGGAGGAATACCGCGACTATTTGGACCTGGCGTTGCCACGTCTGAAAAAAGCCGGAGTAGTAATTATCGATAATCTGCTGTGGGGTGGTCAGGTCGCAGGACAAGTCAGATCCCCTGATCAGGAGTCCTCAACAAAGGCGTTGCGTGAGTTTAATCAGTACTTCGTGAACCACGCTCAGCTGCGTGCTGAGTTGTTGTCGATTGGAGATGGTTTGGGTTATGCCGTTAAGATTCAGTGAGGGAGAATGGCCAATGCTCATTGGTCATTGCTCATTGGTCATTGGAAGTCAGCGCAAGCAGCACTCCACTGCATCCTTAGTACTGAGTCTCCAGGCGCGCTGCCCCCGCTTGCAACTCTGATCATTCATCGCCAGCCAGAAACAACTCATTCTCATTTATTCGCAAGTCAGGAAGGGAGCGCGCGCTCGAGTGTTCATCCTCAGGGCTCAATCTCATTGCGCGCTGCCCCCGCTTGCAACTCTGATCATTCATCGCCAGCCAGAAACAACTCATTCTCATTTATTCGCAGGTCAGGAAGGGGGCGAGCGCTGTAATGTTTCATCTTCAGGGCTCAATCTCATTGCGCGCTGCCCCCGCTTGCAACTCTGATCACTCATCGCCAGACAGAAACAACTCATTGTCATTTTATTCACAGGTCACCAAGGGGCGCGCACTTATTAAGTGTAGCCTTCAAGCACTTTCCTCACCTGCTCGGTGGTTATCAGTCCTTCGCGAATTACAGTTGGCTGTTCAAGTGAGAGGTCCAACACAGTTGAAGGCCGGGCCACCGCGACTGCACCATCATCAATCACCAGATCCACAGCATGGCCGAAATAGGCCTCGACTTCGGACGCTGAGGTCGCGGGCGGTTGATTACTCGGATTGGCACTGGTGGCAGTAAGGGCGCCACCACATTTCCGCACAAGGTCACGAACACGGGCGTCATCGGGTAAGCGAAGTCCGATAGTTCCTGTGCTAGCCGTTAACTCGACCGGAAGTTCTCTTCGTGCCTTTGTTACGATCGTCACCGGGCCGGGCCAGAAAGCCTTCTCGATTCTCTGAAAAGTCTCGGATGTAGCAGGCACAAAGCGATATACATGAGCTGCGTCGGATATCAACAGCAAAATGGGTTTTCCCTCTTCTCTGCCCTTCATTCTGCAGATCCGCCGCAGAGCCGACGCATTGAATGGATCCGCGCCCAACCCATAAAACGTATCGGTGCGAAAGGCGATGACTCCGCCTCTGGCGACAATTGCAGGAGCCTCCCCAAATAGGAGCTCTTCGGATTCGGTCATGTCTGAAGTTTACAGAATGAGGTCCTATATTTGCCAAAGAAGCGGGGGCAGCGCGCAATGAGATTGAGCCCTGAGGATGAATACTAGAGCGCGCGCCCCCTTCCTGACCTGTGAATAAAATGACAATGAGTTTTTTTCTGGCTGGCGATCAATGATCAGAGCTGCAAGCGGGGGCACGCGCAATGAAATTGAGCCCTGAGGATCAAGGTTACAGCGCGGCCCCCTTCCTGACCTTCGAATTAAATGAGATTGAGCACTTAAGATGTCACTTGAATTCCGCTGGCTCTTACTCCACCGTAAGGTTCCTGACAAATCCCCAGTCGCCGCTGGCATCCACTTGAATATTCCCAACATTCTTCCGCGCGATTACAATGTTAGCCTGATACCAAAGCGGCAGTACCGGAACGTCCCGACTGACAATCTCCTGTATTCGCGTGTACAGGCCAAGCGCTTGTTGCCGATCAAAAGTGTTCACCGCCTGTTCGAGTAACCCGTCCAGCTCTGGGTTGGTGTATCGACTCCGGTTCCGTGACGCCCGCTGTTGCGTCGGGATCTCTGAACTAGCAAATAGATCCTTGTAGAAGATCGGATCCTGGTTTCCGCCTACCCACTGCCCATAGAAGATCTGGAATTGGCCCACACGTAGCTGGTCAAACAACGTGTTCAACTCCGCCGTCTCTATACCCACCGGAATCCCAACCGACTTTAAATAATCCATGATTACGTTCGCGTAATTCCGTGCCGCAACACTACTACCAGAGATCTTGAAGATCACCGGTTTGCCGAACCGCATCTGTGGTCCATCACCGTCCGGATCCCTGAACCCACCTTCGTCCAATAACGCCTTTGCCTTTCCGGGGTCGTAAGAGTATTTCTGCCCAATTGTGTAAGCCCACGACTCCTCCGGCAGTATTGAATGCGCTAGCTTGGCTTGGCCCAAAAGCAGATCCCGGATCATGCCTTCGCGATCGATCGCAAACGCAATTGCTTCGCGAACTCGCACGTTGTCCAGTGGTGGTTGTGAAGTATTGAACGTCAGGAGATTTACATTGGAGCCATTGAATTGAAGCACCTGAAGTGCGGGATCCTCCCCCAGGAGCTTAATTGCGTCCGGCGATAGGCTCGTAGGTAGGGGCGCCAGGTCCACGCGTCCAGATCGCAGTTCGGCCTGTAGCGCATTGGTGTCGCTGATTACTCTGACACGTAGTGAACGAATCTTAGCCGGCCCCTCCCAGTAATTCGTATTCGCTTCCAGATCCACTACCTGCTGCGAACTGTCATAGCGCAGAAACTTGAACGGGCCGGTTCCAAGTGGGTGTGTTTTTTGCGACTCATAACTGTCCTTAGGAATGATCGCGACGGGAACCAGATTTGACAGAAGACCTGTCCAGGGCTTTGTGAGTGTCACGATCATGGTGCGAGCGTCGGGCGTCTCCACGCTGTTGATGTAACTCTTGCGAGTATCCCCAGCGCCTTCGTAGAAGCTGGCTGATTTCGCAAAGCTACTGGAAAAGACCAAATCAAGCGTGTATTTGGCATCGGCAGACGTAAATGGGCGGCCATCCTGAAAGTTGATCCCGTCCCGCAAGTGGAATGTGTAGGTCAGCCCATCATCGGAGCGCTGAATGTCGTTGGCGAGCTCCCCAACGTAATCAAACTTCTCGTTCTTTCGAACTAATGAGTTGAAGATGAGCGTGCGAACCCGTTCACTTGCAGCGTCTACAGATGGGGAGCCGATCGGATCTATTGTCCGGATGTTGTCACCAAGTGCAATTACAAACGAGTTCGATTGACGTCGACAAGCACTAGGCAGAGCTATCAAAAGCGACAGTGATAACAACAACACAAATAGTCGGGCCCTAGCCATCAGATGGTGCCTCCGTAACGGTAGTTTAGTTTTTCGTTGAGCTTCGACGTCTCTGCCGACAGGGCCGCAAACCTCTCGAGGTCGAGCGGCAACGGGGGTTTGACGATGGCTTTAATTGCAGAAATTCGTTTCAAGGAGCCGCGAATGCGCTCCTTGGGTAAGCGCCCTTCGCGAGCAACCTGCAATAACGAGTCGTAGCCACGGCGTATCATCTCCGGATGTGCGCAAATCAACAGCATGTCCTCTCCGGCAAGAAACGCTCGCACAACAGCAGACTCGATATCACAGTGTTTTGCGATAGCTCCCATTTCAAGGTCGTCGGTCACCACCAGATGCTGATAGCCCAACTCTTGACGCAGCAGCGTGCTCACTATGTTATGACTCAGCGAGGCTGGTTCCAAAAGTCCGCCCGTCATCCCTTCGCGAATGTCGATATTGGGAAAGCCGCCATGGCTTACCATTACGCATCGTACTCGATCATCACGGCGCCCAAAGAGCTCAATGTAGGGGGCCAGATCCTGAGCAATGAGATCGTCATGCGAGAGGTGAACCAGTGGGATCTCTTCGTGCGAGTCCACTTCACCCGCGCCAATCCCGGGAAAGTGTTTCAGACATCCAACCAGTCCCGTCTCCTGCAGGCCACGTAGATAAACAGTTGTGTAACCAAGCACTTCACCCGGAGAGCGACCAAAAGAGCGTGAGTAGAGCCCGTTGGAAAGCAGATCGCGCTCGTCAGTCATGATCGACATGACAGGCGCAAAGTTCATGTTCAATCCCAACATGCGTAAGACTTCGCCACTGATACGGCCAAGGGCGCGCGCTCCTGCAAGGTCCCCGTGTTGCCGGATGGTGCGCGCGGAAGGCATTGGCGTGAAGATCTTTCGCAGCCGATCGACTAACCCGCCCTCCTGGTCAATTCCAAACAGAGGTTCGATTGGAAGTAGTTCTCGAATGTCATCCAGTAAGCGGCGAACCTGTCGGGGTTCGGCTACATTGCGGCCAAAGAGAATGATCCCCCCTGGCTGAACGTATTTGAGGAGTGCTTTGGCGTCAGCATCGAGCGCTGTTCCGGTAAGTCCGATGTAGAAGAACTGCCCTATTTGTTGTTCTAAAGGAAGGGAATAAAGCGAATCGGATGGCATTGAATGGGAACTTGCGTTAACTCCTCGCTCGCGCTGGTAACCTGGTTTTCTACCTTAGATCCGAAGAGTGGTCAAGCCGCGCCCTTCCTGTAATTAACTCTCGGTGGCCTACGATAATAATAACCCAGATAAGTTGATGATTGGTCATTGGTCATTGATTGTCGGTGGAAACTACACCTTTTCAAGTGAGAAATGAGCGACCGCATAATGGATGAAGATGACCAATGCCCAATCTGGCTCCATTACTTCATGTTACTCAAATCAGAACAACTGCGTGGAAGTCCCATGCACAGTATTGGAAATTTATTGTCGCGGGCCTTCCGTTAGTAGTATAAACGCTCGCATGCCCAGCGAAGTCACCGATAAGGATTCGCTACTCGCTGCCCTTCGGACGCTGGATCTCACCTCAGAACTCTTCATCGAACAGAACGGAAAACTAAAGAACGCTGCGGATCTCGAAGTGATAGTCAGCGGGCGAGATTACGGCAACGGCAAACGCGTCGGCCCGTACATGCGCATGCTCCACTTCGCCGACGGCGAAGTCGTTATGCGGCAGGGTGAATGGGGCGGCAATAACTTTTATATCGCCGTGAGTGGCGCACTCGATGTTTATGTGACTGATGCCGCGGGTGAGCAACGCAAGATCAGTAGAATACAGCCGGGCTCATGTTTTGGGGAGATGGCAGTGCTGGCCGGCGTCGAGCGGAACGCAACCGTCATTGTACCTAAGCACGGTAAGGCAACTGTACTTGGTGTAAGTCGCCCAGCGCTTAGACTGCTTCGCAAACTTCCGAAGTTTGGAGAGGCTCTGGACCAGACCTATCGCACTCACGGTCTTGGCAACCTGCTTGAAGACCTTAGCAATGAGGTCCGAGGGCCGCTCAGTGAAGAGCTGGTTGCCAGATTAAAGGATATCGCCCGGTTTGCAATCTACGGAAAGCATCACGTGCTCTGCCAGGAAGGTAAACCGATCGATAAGATCTACGTCATCAAGTCCGGTTGGGTCAGGCGCGTACGGGGAGTGCCTTTTGACGCCTCTTCCAGTGGTATCGCTCTCGGTCTGAACGAGAGTATTGGCGCCGACTTTTTGGGCGCCGGCAACTGTCTCGGGCTTGAGGTTGCTAAGGCAAATGAGACGTGGAAATACACCGCTTCGCTGATGTCCCGAGCGGAAGTTTTGGAA
Organism: Pyrinomonadaceae bacterium; assembly: GCA_035283645.1. Taxonomy (GTDB): domain Bacteria; phylum Acidobacteriota; class Blastocatellia; order Pyrinomonadales; family Pyrinomonadaceae; genus PSRF01. The sequence goes on along the minus strand of DATETN010000174.1, from coordinate 4,490 downwards.
GTACCATTATCGATCCTCAGTGAGCAGCCTGAGTTTCAAAGACGCCTGATTGAGGCATTCGCCGGATTTTCCAGGGTTGATGACAATCCTCCCGCTCTCGAGCAGGTTAGTAGCGTACGTGCACTTGCCTCAGCTGAAGAGGAAATAGCCACAGGAATTGTGGATGCCGCAAACCTTCTGGTGATGGACATGGATCTATGTGTCCGTTGCGGAAACTGCTCGCTGGCCTGTCATAAGGTCCACGGACAATCCAGGCTGTTGCGCCGTGGCATACACATAACCAGACCCTCGAAAATAGGTTCGAACAGAACACAGCACCTGTTGTCCCCACAGGTGTGTATGCACTGCAAAGACCCCGAGTGCCTGACCGGTTGCCCCACTGGGTCTATCTTCCGCGATCGGGGTGGTCACGTTGATATCGACGCCGCAACCTGTATCGGTTGTTTCGACTGCGCGACGCAGTGCCCCTATGACGCAATAACAATGGTGCCGCGCAACGGCAACGGGCAAACGACCTTCGATCTATTCGGCGTTTTAAAGGACAAGCTCAGCCTCACGCCCCTCGTTCCGCCAAGCGCTCCTCCACCTGCAGACGATGTAGTGGCCATCAAATGCAATCTCTGCCAGGGGACGCCACTTAATCCTGCGGGTGCTGTCCGGCAGGCGTACTCGTGTGAAGAGAATTGCCCTACTGGCGCTCTTGTCCGCGTCGATCCGGTCAAATACTTTGACGAAATCAGAAGGACCACGGGAATAATCTTTCGAGACCAAGGCCAGGCGGTCGGTCGCAACATTCACCAGAGTGACCCTTTGAGCGGCGCCTTTCGCATTGGTGGTCTGCTCCTTATGATTCTGGCAGCGCTTTCTACTATCTGGGGATTGAGCAAGTACGGCTTCGACCACCGACTGTTTGGTGGTTGGCTTACGATGCGTTGGTTGACCGGCCTGGTTGGACTGGTTGGCACGGCCGCTGTGATGACGTATCCAATTCGCAAAGAGATCTATCGACGTCGTGCAGGTGCGCTGAGGTATTGGATGCTGGCCCACGTTTATCTGGGGGCGCTGACTGGCGTCGTTTTGCTATTGCATTCGGGAACGCGTACCGGAGGGCTCTTAACAACCTCTCTTTACGTGACCTTCTGCTTTGTCATTGGCACTGGAGTATTCGGGATTCTTGCATACATCTGCGCCCCGCGCATAATGACGAGCATAGAAGGACAACCCCTGCTGGTTGAAGATCTTGTGGATCGCAAAGAAGAGCTTCAGGAAGAACTCGACGAGATGCTGCAAAAGTCCGAAGGATGGCTCCGCGAGGAGATCGAGGAGCGCGTAAAGAAGCGATATTCGGGCCTTGGCTTTCTTGCGCAGCAGTTACTTCAGCGCGAACAGCTGACAACAGCTTTGGCAAATGCAAGAGAAGAGTTCAAAGACCGGCTTACCCGCCTGGCAACAAAAGAGGAACGCGCGCAACTGATCGATGCAGTTGAAGCTGCCGTTACTCTGCGCAGGGTTGAGGCCCTGATTCTTTTACATCGAATGCTCCAGCTCTGGATCCCGCCACACGTACTCGCCACATCACTCATGTTGGCCCTGATGTTAGTTCACGTAGTCCAGGTTATCTACTTCGCCGTTAAGTAAAGATGTCGTCCGGCAACCGATTCATAGTCGTTCGAGAAGACCTTCTGCAGGATCCCGTCACGATCATTTCAGAAGGACTGCTCATCGGTCGTCTGCGTCAATGCGAGTTGCTACTGAATCACCCGTCCGTCTCCCGCGTACAGGCTGGAATAAAGGAGATTGATGACGACTATTACGTTTTCAGTTTGCGCGAGTCCAATCCTCCAATTCTCAACGGGAAGCCGGTGTCCGGGAACGAAGCACTAGCGCCTGGTGACGTTCTCGATATTGGACCCTTCAGGCTTGAGTTCGATGTCGCTGACGATGATGTGCTCTCCATTGCTGTGACACTCCAGATTGGAGTTGAGGCAACTGCAAAGAGCACGGACTCCGCGGAATTGGCCACGACCGCACTTCTTTCTCTTGAAGCGTTGCCGGGGAAAAAAGCAACGAAACCCCGGCCGGCGCCAATCGGTGAAAACAAGGCTCTCGATATTTTCTGGGACAAGCGTATCAGGGAAGCGGGTAAGATGGTCCGAAGATCTCCCCTCTTCCCGCGCAGTCAGCGCAAATCAGGAAAGGCCCAGTTCAACTGGATCCCTACGAGTGATCTGGCTTCTCGTTGGCCGATTGCCTTTTTTGTCTGGTCAGGGCTGGTAGTGGCAATCCTCGCAGGCATCGCCGCAATCTTCTATACAAACATCTACGCTCCCGCCCCTCTTGCTTACGCACACGCAAAACCGCAGCTTGAACAAGTACCGGCTGTTGCGACGAGGGCCAATGCGGCCGAGTGCACAAGTTGTCACTCGCTCTCTGCCAGCATGGAAGCGCGTTGTGCTGCTTGTCATAACACTGAGGCTTTTGTTGCCACGGTCATCGAACCGCATGCGCAGGCGGCAATCGGTTGTGTTTCATGCCACGACGAACACAACGGTGTCGAGTTCCGCGCCGCGAGGGCAGCGCTTGAAACATGCAGCAATTGTCACAACGATGCGAATCATGAGATGTACAACGGGCGAAAGGTGGGCACTCCGCACGCGGGCTCGTTTGGTTACCCAGTGGTTGATGGCCGGTGGAAATGGCGTGGTCTAAGTGATGACGATTGGAAGTCAAAAGAGATTGCTGTAACTCGGCTTCCCGAAGACACCGACGAACAGTGGCGCAGCAAGCAATTTCACGCGGTGCATCTCTATCGAGTGCGAAGTATAGGTAACCTGTCAGCGAACGCCGATGGTCAACTTTCGTGTTCGAGTTGCCACAAAAACTTCAACCCGATTGATAGGGAAACACCTCGCTCAACCTGCGCAACTTGTCACAACGGGAAGTTAGAGCCCGGCTCCAATCAGGTACTAATCGCGAGCAACGAACCGAACTGTACGTCGTGCCACGTACAGCATGTTAGGAGTAAACGTCATTGGAATCCGTCATTGCTAGCCATGAAGTAGAGAGGTCAGAGGTCGGCGAACAGAGGTCAGAAGTTGTCAGAAGTCAGAGATCAGAGGTCAGAGGGGCAGGATTTGTCATTTGTCATTTCTCATTTTCCATTTTTCATTTGCTGCTGTTTCCTGAAGGCACCTTTTTGCTACGCGCTCGAGACGCGGAGCTTTTAAGGCTTACTCCTGCTACCTGCGGACTCACCACGGCAGAGCACGACAAATGAAAAATGAGAAATGAGAAATGGAAAATGAAAAATCCCGCCCCTCTGACTTCTGACCTCTGATCTCTGACCCCTGATCTCTGTTCTACTCAGGATAGGAATTAATCATTGACTGTTAATCCAGCGGATCTTTAAGATGCCTGAGGCTCGAGAGCCTGGCCTCACCATCTCAGTTAATTACATCGAGGAAAAACATGAAGAAACTTGCAGGTTTTCTGACGGCCTTGGTTCTTGCCAGTGCAATGACCGTAACGGCAGCTCTTACACAGGACATACCCAAGGAGAGTAAGGTGCAGCCGAAGGAGGTTGTGCTCTCAAAAGACAGTCAATCCGACAAGTATGGTGATGTGCCATTCAACCACGAGAACCACTCGATCAAGATGTACAGTATCGACGGCCAGAGCGTATTGAGCTGTGTTGAGTGCCATCATACCGACCAACCCGTGGCAAACCTCAAACCGCCGTTGAAGACGGGCGAACGGGACGTGGTGCTCACGACCGCAGTTCTTCAAGAGGCGAGCTCGAAACCGGTGAAGTCATGTCGCGCATGTCACCTGCAGGCCGGCGATGATAGTGCGCCTATGCCGACGATCTCCTACCCCGATAAGCCCGCGCCAACGAAGCTGAATAATGAAGTCGCTTACCACCTGAACTGCAACATCTGCCATGACAAGTCTATCGCCGCGCGACCTGCGTTGAAGGGAAAGATCCCCGGATCTAATGACTGCTTTCCCTGTCACAAGCCCATTAATTGAGGTGGGAGGTCAGTGGTCATTGGTCATTGGTCAGTGGTCAGTGGTCGATTGGTCAGTGGTCGATTGGTCAGTGGTCATTGCTCATTGGTCCTTGAAACCCTTCAAGACACCATACGCTTCAGCGTCATGGAGTTTTCACTTTCCACCTAACACCCGTTCTTCGCTGAAACCTCTCTAGACACCATACGCTTTAGCGTCATGGAGTTTCACCTTCGGCCTAACTAAGTTGGTCATTGGCCATTGCCCATTTGGTCGTTTTTCATTTCAGGACACACGCCCTAATAATTATGTGAAGACATCAGACTCATCAATCTCATGGACCAACGAAATACTACACACGGCAGAGACTGTGTCAAAAACCTGTACACGAACCAACAACAAAATCCTACACACGGCAGTGTGTAGTGCTTTTCAGATCCTACCTACGAGAGAAACGCCACCCCCTTTTTATCTCAACGTTG
>DATETN010000173.1:0-12521 GCA_035283645.1 Pyrinomonadaceae bacterium | reverse complement strand
CTCCTCAATCTCATCCGACTCATTCAGCAATCGTTCAAGTTTAACGGGCAGCTCAGCCAACTGCTGCGTATGGTGCATCCCGTCGGTTGGTGAAAGCGTGCCTCGCAACTCACCCAGATAAAGACCAAGCAGGTATAGCGCTATCATCTGCGAAGTAAACGCCTTGGTCGAGGCAACACCAATTTCGGGTCCGGCATGTGTGAGAATCGTACCGTCTGCTTCACGCACTATCATCGACCCCTGCACATTGCAGATCGCTAAGACTTTTGATCCTAGCTCCTTCGCTTCGCGGAGCGCTGCGATGGTATCTGCCGTTTCGCCGGACTGCGAGATAACCAGCAGCAAAGTGTTTTCATCCATTACTGGACCGCGATAGCGAAACTCTGATGCATAGTCGACATCGACTGGGACACGGGCCAGTTGCTCGATCATGTACTTACCTGCGAGTCCCGCATGCCACGATGTGCCGCAGGCTGCGACCTTTATCGAGGTGATCCGTTTGAAGTCCGCTTCCGTAATGTTCCGCATCTCGTCGAGGAAGACTCGACCGGTCGACAGTGAGATCCGTCCCTGAACCGTGTCTCGAACCGCCCGCGGCTGCTCGTAAATCTCCTTCAGCATGAAATGCTTGAACCCGCCCTTTTCGGCCATGATTGGATCCCAGGTAATTCGTTGGACGGCCGGCTGCACCGAGTTTCCCTGGAAGTCCGTCACTCGAACCGAGTCTCTGGTCAGGATAGCAATCTCTCCGTCACCCAGAAAGAAGACGTCGCGCGTGTGTTGCAGGATTGGTGGAATGTCTGAGGCGACAAAAAACTCGCGGTCCCCTAACCCAATTACAACTGGCGGACCTTGTCTGACTGCGATAACCGTGTCTGACTCGTCGGCATTAATAATTGCCAAGGCAAAGATGCCACGAAGGTCTCTGGAGGCGCTGCGGACGGCTTTTTCGAAATTGCCGTCACGCTTCAAGTATTCCTCAATGAGGTGAGCAATGATTTCAGTATCAGTTTCCGTTACGAACTGGTGATCACTGTTGCTGAGCTGTTCCTTTAATTTGAGGTAGTTCTCAATGATTCCGTTGTGAACGACTACAACTCGACCGGTACAATCGCGATGTGGGTGAGCGTTCTCTTCGGTTGGTCTGCCGTGAGTAGCCCAGCGCGTGTGCCCGATACCGTACGTCCCATCGAGCGGATTGAGGCGAATGGCCTCTTCGAGGTTACGGAGTTTTCCTTCCGCGCGTCTAATTTCGAGCTCATGATCCTCATTGACGACCGCGATGCCGGCAGAGTCGTAGCCGCGATACTCAAGTTTTCGCAGGCCATCGATGATCAGGGGTACGACCTGCTTATTACCTACATAACCGACTATTCCGCACATAGAATCTCCAACGCGAGCATCGAAAAGCGTTCAAACGCTGATTACTTCAACTTCTTTTTTACAACTGCTGGAACACCCGCCACCAGTGAATCCGGTGGCACATCCTTGGTGACAACCGATCCGGCGCCGGTGACCGAGCCCTTGCCGACCGTCACCGGAGCAACCAGCATGGTATCAGAACCAATTCTTACGTCGTCTTCAATCACTGTCGGATGCTTTTGCCGCCCGTCATAATTGCAGGTGACGGTTCCGGCGCCGATATTCGTATTGTCTCCGACAGTCGCGTCCCCGAGATAGGTTAAATGCATCGACTTTGATCTTCGGCCGAGAGTGGACTTTTTCATCTCGACAAAGTTGCCAACCGCACCACCCTCTTTGACGTGGGCGTTCATGCGGAGATGCGCGAAGGGTCCGATGCTGCAACTTGCATCCACGTGAGAATCAACAATGACGCAATGGTCCTTAATAACTACGTTATCCCCAATACGTGAATTCGCAATTCGGGTCCCACTCCGAATTACGCAGTTTTCTCCGATCACTGAGGGCCCTTCAACCGTTACGTCAGGATGGACTACGCAGTCGCGCCCAAACTGGGCGTCCGAGCTAATGTATGCGCTCGAGGGATCGATAAACGTCACCCCAACCTCGGTCATCAACCGGCGGACGGTTCGACGACGCAACAGGTTTTCGAATTCCGACAGCTCAGCCCGAGTATTGATGCCGGACAACTCACGCGCATCTTTGTGCAGGTAGATCTCGACACGTTCGCCATTAGCTAGCAGAATGCCAGGAACATCGGTGAGGTAGTACTCTCCTTGCGCATTGGTAGGCTGGACCTGTTCCAATGCCTGAAACAGCTTGGGCGGATCGAAACAGTAGAACCCGGCATTGATCTCTTTGATTTCTCGCTCCTGTTCCGAGGCGTCTTTCTGCTCAACGATCTTCGAAAACCCACCTGCTGAATCGCGAATGACACGGCCATATCCCGTCGGATTTTCCAGGCGGGTACTGATAAGTGAACAGGCAGCGCCGGTGGAGCGATGCTGATCCAGAAGTGCACGCAGGGTCTCGGCACGGATTAGAGGTACATCTCCAGTCAAGACCAGAACCGGGGAAGTGTTTTGCTGAAGTCTATCGCGTGCCGCCATGACGGCATCTCCAGTACCTCGTTGCTGGGCCTGGTTGACGATGCTTACCAACTCAGGGGGAACACAGCGTCGGATGGCAAGTTCGACCTCGTTTGCCTGATATCCAACCACCACATGGACCATCCGGGGCTGAAGCGGGAGTGCAATGCGACAAACGTGCTCGATCAAAGGTCGACCATCGAGTTCATGGAGGACCTTTGCCTTAGCAGATTTCATGCGTGTACCCAATCCCGCTGCGAGAATCAGAATGTCAGGCGTTGGTGGATGCGGCGTGGATTGCTGCATGAATTATGTTGAAGCGAGCGGGGTCAATGCAGCGTGTTGGTGGCAAGAGATGACGACTTGAGCGAGCTTCTCTGAATCGTGACGCACTTTCTCGCCGCGCTCCAGGAGGTCAGCTCGAATAATCTCAGCGTCTGGAGCAACAGCGGCATCAAACGACTCGTCCCAACCGAGTTGATACGACCCCTCAGCTCGATATCGTTCCGCTTGCTCGGTTCGAATCGGGCGATTGTTCACTACGACGTAGTCGAACTTGATCTCGGGAGCATAACTCTGGACAGTCTCCAGGTGTTGCGTGGCTGAGTATCCATCAGTTTCACCGGGCTGACTCATCAGGTTACAAATAAACACCTTAATGGCTCGAGCCTGGCCAATTGCGCCTGCGACTTTCGCAACCAACAGATTCGGTAAGATACTCGTGTACAAAGATCCCGGCCCTACAGTAATCAGATCAGCGGCTCGAATTGCGGCTAAAGTTTCAGGTAAGGGCAGACATTGCTCCGGTTCGAGGTGTAACGACTCGATCCCCACACGAGAGGCGGTGATCGACGTTTCCCCACGAACGATTGTCCCATCTTTCAATCGCGCGACAAGTCGGACATCATTAATGGTCGCGGGATAGATGTGGCCTTTGCTGGCAAGAATATCTGACGAGAGGCGAACAGCTTCTACGAAATCCCCGGTAACTTCCGTAAGGGCAGCGAGGAACAGATTGCCAAAGCTGTGGCCTCCGAGCTGCCCGTCTCCGCGAAACCGATACTGGAAGAGACGCGCCAAAAGGTTGGAATCTTCCGAGAGCGCTATCATGCAGTTGCGGATGTCGCCCGGTGGCAGCATTTGAAGCTCATCGCGTAAACGACCCGAGCTTCCGCCATCATCTGAAACGGTTACGATAGCGGAAAGGCTCTCGATCCATGGGCCTCCCCCAACCGCAGGTTTCCCAACCAATCGCTTCAGACCTGCGAGTAGCGTTGACAGGCCCGTACCACCACCAATAGTGACTATCTTGAAGCCTTGGTTAAAAGGGGAAAGTGACAACGGGTTCTCCTGTTAACACGAACCGGCAGAATGATACCTAAAAGAGATGTGGTTTGAAACCAGCTACACTGAAAAGGGGACAGACTACAGGCGTGGCTGAAACACGATTCGGTCAAAGTCAGGATCATTCCGAAGGGAGGTCAGATCCTGATCATGCTGTGCTCGCAGGCGGAGATTGGGTTGTAGATCCAACGCGCGCTGCAAAGACTGCAGAGCCAGATCGACAGAGCCGAGCCGCGCCCGAGTAGCGGCAAGTCCATAGTGGATATGTGCGGCCTCGGGTTCTCTCTTTAAGGCGCGTTCGAACATCTCCTGGGCTGCTACGTATTCTCCACGGTTTAACTCAATCACACCTCGGTCATAGAGCGAATCCGCGTCACGCGGAAGCATGCTCTCTGTCCGCAGTCTGGATTCAGCAATGGCGAGGTAGGTGCGCGAGCGTGCTGCAACCTCGGACACTTGAGAGTACTTATCGAGCAGAGATCGGAATTGGTTGCGAGCCTCAGCAAATCGGCCGCGGGTAAACTCCTTATGCGCATTTTCAAAAGCGCGCAGTGCCGCAGACTCATCTACCGTGGGCTGCCGCGGCGCTGGTTGGGCAACGGTAAGAGGACGCGGCGCGCGGACCGCTGCAAGCTTCTGGGTCTTTTTGACTCTCGGTGCGACAGCTTTCTTCTGCCGTGTGACCTCTGCCCGACGGCCAGTTGCTTTGCGAGGAGTCGCTTTACGTCCGGTTTTTGATTTAGCCGGAGCAGCTTTCCGAGAGGTTTTCGCAGTGGCTTTAGCAGCCTTCTTCGCGGTCTTCCCCCCGGCACTAGAAGCTCGCCGGGCGGACTTCAGAGGCTTCGCCGCCACAGCACGTTGGGCTTTCGCCTTCACGGCCTTTGGCGCCACCGCTCTTCGCTTGACAGACGTTTTGCTGCCCGCCTTGCGGCCACCAGACGCGGAGCGTCTCAATCCTTTTGTCGCAGGACTACTCATTTGCTCAAAGGGGAATGCTTGGGATGCTGCAAAAACTGCGCGAGAGGGTAACATAGCTCCCCACGTAAATCAATTTGGTAACAGGATTTGCGGCCCTCCGGTCGGTCCAATTGACTCAACAATTCTCCATTGTGATAAACAAAGGAAAACACTTGAAGGTCATTGTTTGCTATGTTACAGTGCCTTCGGTTTTCCGGAGGGCCCCCCCCAGAAGGAGTCACTTCGAAACCAATCGCGAAAACAGTTGAGCATCAATAACTTCCCGAAAAGCGCTCGACAACTGACTTGATACCCCGCCAGGATTCCCTTACTAAATTCAGACCCGTAGAGAGCTGTACTAATGGCAGACGCGCCGATCCTGCTTCGAGAACAGCAATACCATAAGATCAAGGCCGTCCTGGCGCGGTTGCGCCTGGACTCATCAGCCCGCATCGTCTTCCTCGTCGACAAAGATGGCCAAGAGATCGCAGTGCAAGGCGAGGTGGGTAATCTTGACACGACAAGTCTTGCGTCATTGGCAGCTGGGAATGTTGCAGCCACCGGTGGCATGGCTCAGCTAATAGGCGAAAAAGAGTTTCCGACACTCTCACATGAGGGGGAGCGGGAGAGCATTCACATCTCCGTCATCGGCAGGCTGCTACTTGTGGTGGTCTTCGATGAGTGTTCCAGTTTGGGACTCGTCAAACTGAGGAGCAAACAGGTGTCGCACCAGATTTCTACCATGATTGCTGAGATTACGCAGTCCGATGATGACTCGGACTCGCCATTCGCCGGCATCACGGACGAAGACATCGACAGCCTCTTCAATTAATAGGCGCTTATGACTTTCATCAACTACGCATCGAGAGAAATTAACTGCAAGATCGTGTATTACGGTCCAGGCCTGTGCGGCAAAACCACTAACCTGCAACATATTTTCGACGCAACCGCACCGCAGGCTCGAGGTAAGCTGATCAGTTTAGCCACCGAGACCGACCGGACGCTGTTTTTCGATTTCATGCCTCTGGAGCTCGGGACTGTCCGTGGATTCAAGACCCGTTTTCACCTGTACACTGTGCCCGGCCAGGTCTTTTATGATGCGTCGCGCAAACTGATATTGAAAGGAGTAGACGGTGTCGTGTTTGTGGCCGATTCGCAGGAAGAGCGCATGGACGCCAACATCGAATCGCTCTACAACCTTGAAGAGAACCTGCAAGCGCAGGGATACGATCTCATGAAGATCCCCTACGTGCTCCAACTGAATAAGCGTGATTTGCCCAACATCATCCCAGTTGAAGATCTAGCGGCCGAGTTGCAGCGCAAAGGTGAGCCCGTGGTAGAAGCTGTTGCTGCTACCGGAGCGGGAGTCTTTGATACGTTGAAGGCAGTTGCGAAACAGGTTTTAACAGAGCTTCGAAAAGGGTGACCCTCTAACCTCACGTCAGCGATTTCAGCATCAGCAGTCCGTCCCCGCCATTGGAATAGTATTTCGGCAGTCTTTGTGTTACGGCGTAGCCAAGGCTCTCGTAGAGTCTTTGCGCGGCGAGATTCAAAGATCTCACCTCGAGCCGCACTAGCCGCACGTGTCTTTGCCGAAAGCCTTTCTCAACTTCCGCCATTAACCGCTTTGCCAGATGACGTCGACGATGGTCGGGAGCAACCCCTACCGTCGTGACATGCCCGGTGCGGTCGGGCTCAACCAAACCGATGACGAAACCCACCATTACGCCACCCTGGGTCACCGCGCGATAGGAGATCGATTCCGGGGCGGTCAGTAGGTATTCAAAAGTCTCTCTGCTATAAGCCTCGCCATCCACAAAACATCGTTGGTCGAGGCGCCAGCATTCATCGAGCTGTGAGATTGTGAGGGGGCGAACTTCGTAATGAAACCCGGAAGCTACTTTGAGTGGTTTACTTTCAGGCTCCGAATAGTTTTCTTGCGGTTCGGCTGGTGACCACAATCGCGACCGAATTTTTTTAAGTACTGCCATACGGCGATCAATCTAAAGGGGAAGAGCATGCAGTTTACCATCACGCTTTGCAATATTTAAATGATCAACATGCAGTCGCCATAACTATAGAATCTATAGCGTTGCCTGATTGCATGTGCGTACGCATTCAGGATCAGTTCGCGCCCAGCAAACGCTGCTACCAACAATATTAAAGACGATCGCGGCAAGTGAAAGTTTGTGAGCAGTGCATCCGTCACCTGGAAATCGTACCCTGGTGTAATAGTCAAGTCAGCCAGAGAACTTACCGGCTGAAGTGTGCCGTCACTTTTGATGGCGGATTCAAGCGCGCGGGTGGTGGTAGTGCCAATGGCTACCACTCGGCCTCCAGCCGACCGGCTAGCATTAATGACATTAGCCGCCATCGCCGAAATCTCAAATGCTTCGGCTCTGACTCGGTGTGCCGATACCAGCGGCGACCGGACAGGTTCAAAGGTACCGTATCCCACGTGGAGTGTGACTTCGACTATCTCGACCCCGAGGCGACGTAACTGATCGAAAATTCTGGACGTAAAGTGTAACCCGGCGGTAGGGGCGGCAATCGCGCCGCGTTCCTTCGCATAGACCGTTTGATAACGTTCTTCATCGGCGCTCGTAGTTCCGCCCAGTCGTTTGATGTAGGGCGGCAACGGCACTTGACCGTTAACTGTAAGAAGGTGCTCAAAATCCGCTTCGGAGTTGAAACGAACGAGACGCATCTCAGCGCCGGGCGCATCGATTAATTCAACAACCGCATTTGATTCGCCAAATCGAACGATCGTTCCCTGCTGCAGGCGGCTGCTATTCCGAACCAGGGCTTCCCACGTGAGAGTCTCTATTTCTCGAACTAGTAGAATCTCGATTCGTCCTCCAGTGCCTTTACGAGTGCCAACAAAGCGCGCCGGAAAGACTCGAGTGTTGTTCACCACGACCACGTCTCCGGCACGTAAGTAATCGGCAAAATCAGCAAATTGAGCGTCCAACCAATTCCGCTCACGCGGTCGCACCACCAGCATCCGAGAGGAGTCGCGCTCAAGAAGCGGTGACTGCGCAATCAACTCTTCAGGCAGGTCATAATCGAACTCAGAAATGTCCATGCTAAATTGCCGGGCCTGTTTTACGCTGAGTGTTCGTAATGGAAAACAGCAGTAAGCTGTGCGCCGAAGAGAAGGATCAGACTTGAGACGTAGCTCCAAGTGAGGACCGCCACAACAGCCCCAACGGAGCCATACACCTGATCGTAGTGAAAGTAGCTAAGTGTCAAAGCGAAGAGATACTTTGCTGCTTCCCAGAGTAGGCCTCCGAGAACGGCGCCCGGAAGAGTGTCGCGAAGAGTTACTGCGGCCCTCGGCATGAACCGGTAGAGGGTAACAAAAAGAGTTACCGTCAGGAGGAAGCTTACGGTCGCGAAGACTGCCTGCCAGAAGGCGCTCCCCACGGATAACAATAGCGGATAGCTTTCGATTTGACGTGGCGAAAGACGGCCCGCAACGTTACGGAGCCCAACGAGAATGGATGTGATCAGTACCGAAGAGGAGAGGAGTACTCCAACTACCCCAATCATACCCACCGTTAAAGCTCGACCGTGCCAGAAGGTTCGCGAAACCGACCGCCAAATGCGATTTAAGGCGCGCTCGATCACAGAAAACACCCACGAACCAGCCCACAGCACGAGCACAATGCACGTTATGATCACGCCTTTCCCAACTGTCGACGTAGAGCGGATCGTCTCTCGCAGAAACTTTCCTGAGCCTGGATATACCTCTACAGCATGAGTCAGTAACTCTGTGGCGGCCGCGATCTGATTACCAATTGCCAGCATTAGTAACAACGCCGGAAACAGGGCCATGAGACCGAAGTAGCTCATGGCGGCGGCCGAGGTAAACAGATCGTTTTCGTGGAACTGGTGCAATGCGTGACCAAGCATCGACAGCCAGGGAGATCGGTTCCGTACTCCGAACGAATGCCTCGAAAAAGATTGCAGCCTACGCATTGGGTTAAGGACTACGGAAAGGATCTGCGGAAAGTTTAGCGGTTGTCAAACAGCCCCATTTTGTTAGGGCCTGAGGGCTTTAATCCGAAATGTTCGTACGCGAGCCGAGTAGCCACACGGCCTCGAGGGGTGCGATCAAGCATCCCGATTTGGATCAGGTACGGCTCAATAATCTCCTCTATGGAATCCTTTTCCTCGTGGATCGAGGCTGAGATTGTTCCCAGACCTACTGGACCGCCGTTGAATTTTTCAATGATGGTTAACATGAGTTTTCGGTCCATCTCATCGAGGCCGAAGGTATCTACCTCCATTCGATTGAGTGCGTCACTGGCGACTAACTGGGAAATCTTGCCATCGTAATCCACTTCGGCATAATCGCGAACGCGACGCAACAATCGATTCACTATGCGCGGTGTTCCCCGAGACCGCCGCGCAATCTCGCGGGCTCCCTCATCGTCTATCTCAACGCCAAGAATATCAGACGAGCGTTTGCAAATGACTTCCAGATCCTCGTGGGGATAAAAGTCCAGGTGGAAGACTATGCCAAAGCGACCTCGCAAGGGAGCTGTTATCAGTCCCGCTCGAGTAGTTGCTCCAACCAGAGTGAACTTTGGTAAGTCGAGCTTGATTGATCTTGCCGCCGCGCCCTGGCCGATTAGCAGGTCGAGGTTGTAATCCTCCATCGCCGGGTAGAGTTTCTCTTCGAGGGCCGGTAGCAGGCGATGTATCTCATCAATGAATAGAACATCGCCTTCCTGCAGGTTTGTCAGCAAGGCGGCGATGTCGCCTGCCTTTTCAATCGCCGGACCAGCGGTTGAACGCAACTCTGCGCCCATCTCGTTGGCAATGATGTTGGCGAGCGTGGTCTTTCCTAAGCCGGGTGGGCCAGTAAGCAGAACGTGGTCCAAAGCCTCGTGACGACGAAGCGCGGCCTTCATGTAAACACGGAGGTTCTCCTTTACCTGTCGTTGACCGATGTAATCGGACAATCTTGTCGGGCGAACTGTGAGCTCAAACTGCCGCTCCTCGTCGTTTACGGGAGCGTCTCGGATCTGAATTGGATCTTGTTTCGCTGACATTGTTCTTTAAGTCCGTGCCAATTTGCGCAGGCTGCTTCGTAACAGGGACTCGACGGTGAGACTCGCGCCGTCGTCAATAGCTGCCGTAATGGCTTTTTCGGCGGCCCCGCGTTGATAGCCGAGATTTAGGAGCGCAGATAGAGCGTCCGATCTTACGGCGTCTTCCGAGGTTATTGTTGCGGCAGGTCCGCTTGCGGCTGTGGTCTGATCCTCATCTGCCGCTGAAAGGGAAGCGATCTTGTCTCGCAACTCTACCACCAACCGCTCGGCTGTTTTTCTCCCGACACCTGGAATCAGCGTCAGCCGAGCCAGGTTGTTCGTGCGAATGGAGGAGATCATCTCGTCTGCGCTCATTCCTGATAGTAGAGTGATTCCCAGCTTTGGCCCGATACCACTTACAGAAATCAACCGTAAAAAGAGTTCACGTTCGCGCGCAGTCTTGAAGCCGTACAGTTGCAGCGCATCTTCTCTGACGTGAGTGTAGATCCGCAGTTGGACGTCCGATCCAGCATCCTCAAGATCATAGAACGTGGACAACGGTATGGTTACTTCGTAGCCGACACCACCAACGTCAAGAATCACTGAAGTTGCTTGCTTCGAAAGGAGTGTGCCTGATAGATGTGCAATCATTTCAGAGAAAGAAAACGGATCAGCGAAGGGCGATTGTAGTTGAAGGTAATTGGTTGAGCAATGGAGTTCGATATTGTTCGACATTGTTCGATATGCTTTAGCTTGTGGTGTTCCATTGCTCGTGCTTCAGTTCTCCGTGCTAACTTTGCGTCCTCTGTGGGTCGGTCGTGGTCTGTTTAGCAAATGCCGCCCGCCACAGAGAGACACCGAGAACACGGAGCTAGCACAGAGAAACCAGTTTAGGACACCAGCCGAATGTCTCGCAGGTGGTACTGACCTTGAGATCAGAGCTATACTTCCCTCCGTTCCCGGATATCCCTCAAGATGAAGTCAGAAAAAATCTCAGAGCTTACGACCAATCGTTTGAGCATCTATCTGCGGTGTCTAAACACGCTCGCCGCCGCTAGAATCAAAACCATCTCCTCGCAAGCTCTCGCGGAACAGTTCAACCTCAATTCAGCGCAGATTCGAAAAGACTTGGGATACTTTGGTGAGTTTGGCGTGCGCGGTGTGGGCTATTACGTCGAAGCACTTCGCGAACACATCACGAAAATCCTCGGTTTGGACAAACCACATCGCGTGGGAATTGTTGGCGCTGGCCGGCTCGGAACGGCGCTGGCTAATTATGAGGGCTTTGGCGGCTCTAATTTTGCCGTCGTCGCCCTGTTTGATAACGATCCCGGGAAGATCGGAGAGCGCATAGGTTCGCGGGAACTACCCGTGTATGACGTTAGAAAGATCGAAAGCATCGTCAAAGAAGAAGAGATCGATGTCGTGGTAATAGCCGTCCCTGCGAAGGCCGCACAGCGAGTCTTGAACCAGGCGATGACGGCAGGAATCAGAGCTGTACTTAATTTTGCTCCCGCGTCATTGAGTCCGCGGTTGGGTGTGAAAGTAAAGACGGTTGACCTAACGACATCATTAGAATCGCTCTCGTATTTTCTAGGGCGCCCCTCAGCTAGCTCTGTGACGAATCCGCGCGGAAAATCTCATTCGCGCAAGGTAGAAGAAGCCAAGAAGCAGGAGCTCTAAAAAGAGCGAGTCGTATTAATGGACGAACAAACTGCCAGACGGGAAATCGTCAGGATTGGGCGGCTAATGTATGACCGCGGCTATGTCGTCTCCTCTGATGGCAACATTAGCATCAGACTCGACGATGGTCGGATCGTCGCAACCCCAACCATGACGTGCAAAGGGCGAATGACGGAAGATTCGCTTGCCATCACCGACAATCAAGGCAAACCGCTTTCAACTAGCAGACCATCGAGCGAGTTGGAGATGCACTTGTTGATTTATCGCGAGCGTGGAGACGTGAAAGCCGTTTGTCACGCGCATCCACCGCATGGAACCGCATTTGCGGTTGCTGGTCTGCCGATTGATCAGCCGATTCTTTCAGAAGTAATTCTGACCCTGGGTTGTGTGCCGCTTGCCTCTTACGGTACACCGTCAACCAGTGAATTAACTGAGGCGATGCAACCGCTGATAAAACATCACAACGCTTTGCTGATGGCGAACCATGGTGCGGTGGCATATGGATCTGATATTTGGCAGGCTTGGGATCGTTTGGAGACTTTGGAACACACTGCGCGGATTGCGATACTTTCGCGTATACTCGGCGGCTCGCGAAACCTTTCTCCGGATGCAATTGAAAAGTTGATCAACGTGCGCGAGGCTGCGGGGTACCTGGGCGAAGGCGCCCGCTGTCAGGCTTGTGGTTATCTGCATGAAACGGAACTGGCGTGTCCCAGCGGCGATAGGCCAACTGCTCACTATTACTCAACTAATTCTGCTGCAAACGGCAGCGGTAGGATTTCGTTGACTCGAGAAGAGTTGGTTGAACTTCTGAGCCAGGCGGTAGCGCAACGGGAATAGATCTTTAGTTTGACAAGATTTCTGATTCTTCTGCTTACAAGGAGCCTCTGAATGCAAGAAGCACTTGGCATGGTTGAGACAAAAGGCTTGGTGGCGATGATCGAAGCCGCCGACGCGATGGTAAAAGCTGCCAACGTGACCCTGATCG
>DATETN010000172.1:0-3424 GCA_035283645.1 Pyrinomonadaceae bacterium | reverse complement strand
TTTCGTGGATCGGTTTTGCTGTTAGCCCTTTAGTATCGCCTTTATGGACAGCAAATCCTACACACTGCCGTGTGTAGGATTTCCTTGGCCCATCAAGAGCGCTTTTTTGTAGGCTGGATCTGAAAACATCTACACACTGCCGTGTGTAGGATTTCCTCGGCCCATCAAGCGCGCTCTTTTCCAGGCTGGATCTAAAAAGCACTACACACTGCCGTGTGTAGGATTTCCTTGGCCCATCAAGAGCGCTTTTTTGTAGGCTGGATCTGAAAACATCTACACACTGCCGTGTGTAGGATTTCCTTGGCCCATCAAGCGCGCTCTTTTCCAGGACTAGATCTGAACCACTACACCCTTGATGTTTAGGGTTTTGTTTCTTTTGAAATCATTGCTGAAGCTTAGATTGGTGCAGTTATGAAACCTCCGCAGGACCTGATTAAACGCGATTCGGAGCTTGGTCCATTGGACAAATCCGACTCGATGAGCACGCCGCACTCCTATAACTATGGCGTCGATCCGAACGCCGAGAACGAGGTGCAACTACTCGACTACTGGCGTGCAGTGCGAAAACGTCTCTGGCTCGTCGCAAGCATCGTTGTCCTCATCACCATGCTGGCCGTGATCTATGTCGCCCGCAAGCCCGACATCTTCCAGGCCGGTGCACGAGTACAAGTCGACCTCGAAAACAACGCGGCACTCGTAGGCCGCACTCCTTATGTCATCGGTCCTGCTAATGATCCCGTCTACTTCAATACTCAGCTGCAAATACTAAATAGCCCCGGCCTTTTGCGACGCGTCGTCAAGTCACTCGACCTCGAACACAATCCAGACTTCTTCAGAAGCAACAGCACACAGAAACGCTCCACCTGGCAGACAGTTCTTCGAATGGCCGGCTTTGGCGAAAAGGAGCAGGAGGCGCCGCGACCCAAGGATGAGTTGCCGTTGCGTACCTCAGTAGCTCCCGCTACCCCGGGTGAAGACCTCGTAGAAGCGAAGCGGCTGGCGCCTTTCGTGAGAGCCATTCAAGGCGGCCTCAGAATCGAACCCGTCAGAGAGACGCGCGGTTTCTATAAAGAGACTCGGCTCATTGACATCAGCTTCACTCATACCGACCCTACAGTCGCAGCAAAGGTTGTGAATGCGATCGGCGAAACTTACGTCTTCACAAACCTCGAGAAGAAGTCCGAGACGAACACTTCAACTGGCGACTTCCTCACCAAACGCATTGCTGAGCTTCAACAACAGATTCGTACCGACGAAGAGCGGTTGGTAAATTACGCCAAGAACAATCAGATCATCTCGCTGGACGCCAACCAGAATACCGTCGTCGAGCGGCTTGCCGGATTGAATCGGCAGTTGTTGGAAGCCGAAAATCAGCGCAAGACCTCGGAAGCGGCATATAACGCGGCGAAGTCACCGGGCGCAGCCAGCGCTCTGGTCGACGCCGACGAAAAACGCGTGGGAGAGCTGGAGACTCGAGTGTCTGACTTACGGCAGAAACGTGTCCAGCTGCTCGTCGAAGCCACCGAAGAAGCACCCGAAGTAAAGGACGTGCAGGAGCAGATCCTGGAGATCGAAAACCAGATCACAGAGTTGCGCGCGCAAAAGAGCACCACACTGATTACCAATCTCGAGACCGAATACCGGCAGGCTAAAGCGCGTGAGGATGCGCTGAGGCAGGCATTTGAGCAACAACGAGCCGAAACACTGTCGCAAAACGAAGCGGCCATCAACTATCGCATCATTCAGCAGGAGATCGACACCAACAAGACTCTTCTGAACAACCTCCTGCAGCGTTCCAAAGAGAACGATGTGGTGATGGCGAGCAAACCCAACAATATCTCGATCATCGATTACGGCATTCCGTCGGAGTGGCCCATTGGTCCAAACCGCATGCGCAGTGTGATAGTCGCGCTTTTTCTCTCGCTTGGTCTCGGCGTCGGATTTGCGCTCTTCTTAGAGTATTTGGACGACACCGTGCACTCGAGTGATGAGGTTGAGCGACTGTTGCACCTGCCCGCTCTGGCTGTGATTCCCGCGATGGGGGCGGGCGGACGTCGTCGTGCCCTTGCAGCACCGGGCGCGCTGCAGAAACGGAATGGGAAGTCTGCGGATAATCCCGAGTTGTTGATGAATCTCGATGGGCGTTCGCCGCTGGCCGAGGCGTATCGACACCTGCGTACTTCGGTCTTGCTTTCTACTGCGGGCCGCGCCCCAAAGTCGCTTTTGGTAACGTCAAGTTTGCCCGGGGAAGGGAAGACCACAACCGCAGTCAACACGGCGATAAGTTTGGCCCAGACTGGGGCGAGCGTTGTGATTGTGGACGCAGACATGCGCCGGCCGCGCCTGCGTTCGATCTTCGACTTGCCTGACCGTGCAGGCCTAAGTTCGATCCTGTCAAGCGAGGTCTCAGATGCAGAGATGCTGGCTTTGGTAAAGAAAGATGAGAGTACCGGTCTGAACATTCTTACTGCGGGGCCCATACCGCCGAATCCGGCCGAGTTAATCGGTTCTGATCAGATGCGGCGCGTGATAAATACTTTACAAGGGGCATTTTCGCATGTGGTGATTGACTCGCCTCCGATCAGTTCATTTACGGACGGGGTTTTGATCTCATCGATGGTGGACGGCGTGTTGCTGGTGGTCCATGGAGGCAAGAGTTCGCGCCATGTGGTTCGGCGCTCGAGACAGTTGCTACAGGATGTCGGGGCGAAGGTCTTTGGCGTAGTACTTAACAACGTGAACGTGCGATCACACGACTACTACTATTATCAGAAGTATTATGGGCGGTCATATTACTCGAGCGACGCTGACGCGGATGCCGAACGCGCCGCCTCCGGTTGATTTTGGAGGCCGTGTTTAATTGCGTAAACTCGCAATCCTCAATACTCATCCAATCCAGTACTTTGCTCCGCTCTACAGGAGACTCGCCCAGGAACCGGATCTCGACGTGACGGTTTACTACTGCAGCCGTCAAGGCGCCGAAGAGTATTTCGACGAGGGCTTTAAACGTAGTGTGAAATGGGATGTGCCTCTTACTGATGGCTATCGGGCTGAGTTTCTACCCAACCTGAGAAGTAGGGGCCGGGTCGCCGGCTTCTGGAGTCTGATAAATCCCGGGATCATTTCGGAACTACGTCGGCACTCATACGACGCGCTGATGGTTGGAGGCCACAACCACGCAACTTACGTCATTGGAATGCTGGCAGCGCGGGTCCTCGGGATACCTGTGCTCATGAGGTGTGATACTCACCTCCTGCTGCATAGGTCGCGACTGAAACGAGCGTTGCGGAAACCCATAATGGGCTTTCTTTACAACCACATTTGCAGCGTATGCCTGGCGATAGGTACGAGAAACCGCGAGTTCTACCAGTATCACAACGTCCCTGAGGAACGAGTCAAGCTGGTTCCATTTTCAGTGGACAAT
>DATETN010000171.1:0-3588 GCA_035283645.1 Pyrinomonadaceae bacterium | reverse complement strand
ATACCACCGGCTTGCCCGGTGGAGGCTCATGTTCATGGTTACAGAACGCGCATGGGTTTCGGAGGATAGCTACAACCAGGCAAATCGGCAGTCATAGCGGCCAACGTGAAACTCCACGGGGCCAGCCCGTGGCATCTGGTCAAAATTTCGGCGGCTTCTTTTAGCAACGAACATGAACCTCCACCGGGCAAGCCGGTGGTATCCGGTCTCTTTTAGCAACGAACATGAACCTCCACCGGGCAAAGACGGTGGATTCAGGAGACTATATGAAACGAAGAGAGTTCATAGCGGGAATGGCGATTGGCGCTGTATGCGCACCAAGATTATCAACGGTCGACGCCGCTAAGAAGAGGTTCGCACTTGAATCGCCGCTGCTTGACGGTGCTCGCGATGACGATACTGCCACTATAAAGCAAGCGGTTAAGAGGGTGTATTCCGTTTTTTACGTGGACCAGGATAAGAAAAAATATCGGTCACTCTTGACGGACGACTACCTGCTGCTCGAGAACGGCGAGATTCTCAACATTGAGGGCGATATTGGGCTAATGCCGAGTCCCGATAGTGGCTACAAGCGAACGGACGCATTCGACTTCCATTCGGTTAAGGTACAAGGGAACTTCGCCTACGCGATCTATTTTCTGAAGTCGAAAATAACGGACAATAAGAACGGGGCTCGCAATCGCGAGTGGCTGGAGAGTGCTATCTTACGTCGATCGGAGAAGGGCTGGCTGATGGCTCTCCTACACTCTACGAGGATTGTGAAGCCAGCCGCGTGATCCACCGCGTTATCTTACGCAGAAAAGCTCGCTCACCACAGGTTAAGACCGAGATTACAGCTTTCAATTATGAGTGAGTGAATCCATCAAGTGCCGCAGCGGTACGAACACAGAACTATGAAACTCTCAATTACATTTGCTACTGTCTTTGCAACCATTTTCCTAACCGCCTTCCTGACTGGCTGCTCCAGTAATCAGACAGCCAAGCCTGTCCAGACAAATACTCCTTACGTCAAGGTGTTTATAAGTAAGTCTGGAGAGATCACGGTTGATGGCAAGACCGCAACTCTTGACGAAGTAAGGTGGTCATTTACCTCTCTTAAGCAGAAAAAAGGTGTTGTGCTTTATGCTCGAGAGTCTGTAGCGGACAATGAACCGCATCCGAATGCGATGCGTGTGATCGAGCTGGTCACGCAGAACAGTTTGGCGATTCGAATGTGTATGGCTATGGATTGCTCTGATGCTTTGGACGCTAATGGCAATCTCATAATGGATAGTTGATCGTATTCATCTCCGACGAACTTCAGTTTGTCGTCATTCGTAATTTAAGAACCCTTAACGGAGGAAAAGCTAAGATGAAGCAAATCGAATCTCTGGCGGAAGAATTCGACCACGAAACGAAGACCACGCGGAAACACCTGGAACGGTTGCCCGACGATAAGATTGAGTGGCGTCCGCACCAAAAATCTTTCACCACTATTCAACTCGCATCTCACATTGTCGAGTGCATTGGCTGGACGCAGGCGATTTTCGACCAAGACGAGATTGATATCGATATGGCGACCTACAAACCTTATCAGGCTACATCGAAGGATGAATTACTGAACAGATTCGATCAGAATGTCGCAAAGGGTAAGGAAGTAATTGCCAAAGCTGACGAAGCGATGCTTGAGCGACTGTGGCGTCTTAAGATGAACGGCCAACAAGTGCTTGAGAAACCCAAGGCCGCCGTGTTCCGAGACTTTGTCCTGAGTCACATTATTCATCACCGCGGGCAGTTTTCCGTTTACTTGCGCTTGCTTGATGTCCCAGTGCCCGGTTCCTATGGCCCAAGCGCAGATGAACAACCTCCGGCCGGGATCTAGTTCGCTGCGCCCACCGGCGAGTTCGTGCTGACTTCATGACATTGAGGACTTGTTCTGAGTTTATCTAAACATCCAGTTGTACTAGGCGGGAGCTTAGTGGGGATTCTCGATATCACAGCCGCTCTCGCATTCCGCGGCGCGTCCGGCGTCCCGCCGGTTCGAGTTCTGCAGGGCATAGCCAGTGGGATTATGGGCCAAGCGGCCTTCAGTTACGGCCTTGCCTCTGCGAATTCACACACGCTTCATGAAACTCAACTTAAGAGTAAATGCAGCGCGACAAACTGAAGTTTATCGAACATACATAGTTACAGTGGCTTGATGTTCTGGTTCATGTGGAAAAAGTTCGTCGGGTCGTACTTCGTCTTAATCTTTCGCAGCCGGTCGTAGTTTGGACCATACGCAGCAAGCGCCGGATCCCCGGGTTCGTCGTCACCAAGGTAATTTACATACCGTCCGGCCCCAACAAATGGCTCCAGCTTTCCATAACTAGTGCGGGCCCAGGCAGTGCAACGGTCCGTTTCTGCCGCTGCCATCCACTGCGATAGCACCAGGAGGTTGTAACCGTCAGCGCGGTGAGGAAAAGCCGTTTCACTAACGCCAACACGTGTAGCCGCACCGTGAAAGTTTTCAAGCAACATCTGGCCCATTGGCGTGGGACAGCCACTGAAGCATTCAATCATCGCTTCAATGACGTCGTCATTAAGCTCTTTCAGAAAACTTGACTTCCAATAGTTAAGCGCCCCTTTGGGATAACCAGCGTCCAGCATGCCATTGAGTTCGCTGTAAGGCATTGGCCCAATCGTATCCATCAGTGGTGACCCAAACTCCTTGATGGGCCGCATTGCCCTCTCCCCTTCTTCAAGCGAACCACAGTGACCCGCGACTATCGCACACAACTTAGCACCGTCCGGCGAATGTATGAGTCCTCCGAACATCGTGAGCTCATCAGGCACTGATGCAGTCGTGTCACGGTAGAACCTAAGCACGTCTCGCGTTTTTTCAAACGGATGTGCAACCAGACCTCCCGTGATCATGGGCCCAACCGCATGAAGCTGGTATTCAAACCAGGTTGCAATTCCAAAGTTCCCTCCTCCACCTCTTACTGCCCAAAACAGATCGGGATGCTCGTCTTTACTTGTCCGCAATACTTCACCTTCAGCCGTAACCAGTTCGACGGAGATCAGGTTATCGAGTGCCAGGCCATACTTTCCCATCAACCAGCCTAGACCACCACCCAGCGTGAGTCCTGCGATCCCGGTCGAAGAAACCACACCTCCGGTAACTGCGAGACCATGCAGTTGGGTTTCGCGATTGAACTCAGCCCAGGTAACACCACCCTGCGCGCGGGCAGTGCGACGTAACGGGTCCACGTGAATGCCTTTCATGGGCATCAGGTCAATCATCAGGCCACCATCGATCGTGGCGCGACCGGCGACATTATGGCCGCCGCCGCGAATTGCCACATCCAGGTCCAAAGCCCGTGCGAGCTTGACTGCATCAACGACATCCGCCACGCCGTAGCACCTGGCAATGAGCAACGGGCGTCTATCAATCAAACCGTTGTGAACTTTCCGTGCTTCTTCGTATCCAGTATCACCGGCCTTCAGAAGCTGACCGCAGAATCTGGCAGCAAGTTCGGTGACGCGACTGTCAAAAGAGGGGTTGGGCTGCATAATGTTCTCCTCGTGTAAGTGCAAGTTGATAGCGCGCGGGATTGTACTACCACT
>DATETN010000170.1:0-13879 GCA_035283645.1 Pyrinomonadaceae bacterium | reverse complement strand
ACCCAGGCGACTCCGCGGTTCCCCAGGATTATGTTTGTGAGTTGCTCATGTAAGCCGCGTAGTTTGTGGCTCGCCCAAGGAAAAACGCGAAAATACCTTTAAGATCGGGTCGCTATTTCCAAATATGCGATCAGCTCAGGTTGATAGGAGTTCTCATATCGCTTCGAGTGTGGAATCGGGGACACCGTGTGACTTAAGGCGTTTTTAGAAGACGCAGGACAAGCTCGTCTCCTTAGCAGATTACTAACGTGACTTTCGCCCGGTGGGGTGCTGTTCCAGCACGAAGTCCCAGAATCTTGCCACTTGCGATGGCGTCCAGGACTTCACTTGAGAATCGCTTCGCCTTCACTTTTGTTATGGCTTACGCGCCCGCAGCGGTCCGTCCAGTAAGACTTGCAATCACCACGATCAGTTCCAATGCCTCAACTGGTTTTGTGACATGCATTCTGAAGCCCGCGGCCAGAGCTCGCATGCGATCCTCGCTGCGAGCATAGGCCGTCAACGCTACAGCCGGAATACTCCAACCGCGCTGGGCTTCCAGTGCACGCAACCTTTTGATAAAGGAATAGCCGTCCTCTCCAGGCATACCGATGTCTGATACTACAACGTGCGGTTGCCATTGTTCGATCGTTGCCAGTGCCTCATCAGCCGTCGCGCACTCGCGCACTTCGGCTCCTTTCTCCTGCAACATAGTGGTTAACAGTTCACGCGTCTCCGCTTCATCGTCAAGCACCAGCAGTCGCAATCCAAGCAGGGCGGGTGCGCTGCCCAATAAGCCATCCGGCCCACCCAGACGCTCTACCGAGTCTTTTGGGTTTTCCCTAACGACGCGCAAGGGAATCGCTACGGTAAAAGTAGCGCCTTGCCCCTCTCCCGGACTCTCAGCCCGGATAGCTCCACCATGCATTTCCACGAGATGACGAGCGATAGCAAGGCCTAGACCCAGTCCACCATACTTGCGTTCCGTGGTGGTGTTGGCCTGGCTAAATCGATCAAAGACAAATGGTAAAAACTCCGGGGCGATTCCAGCACCAGAGTCCTTCACTGTGAACTCAAGTCGTGAGTCGACACGTTGCATCTGAACCCCAATTCGACCGTGGCGAGGCGTAAACTTCACTGCGTTTGAAAGTAGATTCCAGCAGATTTGTTGCAAGCGATCTGGATCGGCCGAAACCAAATTGTCGGAGGCTTCCAGATCAAGGTCAATCTGAATGGACTTGGCCTCCGCGGCCGGACGGATGGAGTCGAGCGCCGCCTCTACAACCTTCTGTGGATCAACAGCCCTGAAGCTCAGGTTCAGCTTGCCGGTAATCACGCGCGAGATGTCGAGTAGGTCTTCTATCAGCTTTACTTGGATTCGGGCGTTTCGCGTTATTGTCTCGATCGCACGAGCCGTTTCATCCTGGTCCAGCTTTCCGGTACTCAGCATCTGGGCCCAGCCGACTATCGCATTCAGGGGTGAGCGAATCTCGTGCGAGATCGTGGCGACAAATTCGTCCTTGGCCCGACTTGCGGCTTCTGCCTGTTCACGCGCTGCTCTTTCACTCGCGAGAAGTCGGGTCCGCTCCTCCTCTGCCAGGCGCCGTTCAGTGATATCGCGGAAGATCAGCACGCTACCAAGCAAGTCTCCACCTGTCGCTCGGATGGGGGCGCCGCTGTCATCGATTGCGATCTCGCTACCGTCCTTGGCAATCAGCATCGTGTGGTTTGCGAGGCCGACAATTGTTCCTTCGCGAATGGCCCGCAGCGCAGGGTTTTCGACTGGTTGCCGCGTGGTTTCGTTCACTATGCGAAAGACTTCGTCAAGGGGTCGACCCTTCGCTTCCTCCCGGGACCAGCCGGTCAACGAAGCCGCCACTGGATTCAGGAACGTGACGATGCCATTCATGTCGGTGGCAATCACTGCATCGCCGATGCTGGAGAGGGTTACCTGCAACCATTCTCGTTGCTGACGCAATGCTTCGTCAGCGAGCTTGCGCGCGGTTATATCCCGACCGATCTTTGACGCTCCGATAATCTCACCCTCGCTGTTGCGAATCGGTGAGACGGTGAGCGAAATATCGATCAGCTTTCCACTCTTCGATACGCGGATCGTCTCGTAGTGGTCAATACGTCCGCCCTTACGCAACCGCTCGAGAATGATCTGCTCTTCGTGTAACCGGTCCCGGGGAATGATCACAGTAATGTGCTTTCCGATTACCTCATCGGCCGAGTACTCAAAGAGGCGCTCTGCAGCGTTATTCCAAGTGAGGATTGTGCCGTCGAGGCTCTTGCTAATGATGGCGTCGTCCGATGACTCTACAATTCCAGACAGCAGTGCACTCGTCTGTTCTGCCTTGCGCCGTTCAGATGTGTCGCGAAACACAAGGACGGCCCCGATAGTCTCCCCGTTGCTACGAATGGGCGCAGCACTGTCGTCAATCACCGTCTCTCGTCCATCGCGGGCGACGAGAACAGTGTGGTTTGCCAGGCCTACTATTACGCCTTCTTTGATCGCCCGGAGTGCTGGGTTCTCGACAGGTTGTCGTGTGGTTTCGTTTACGACGTGAAAGACCTTCTCCAAGGGTTGTCCTTGAGCCGCCTCTAGGTTCCAGCCGGTCAACGTTTCCGCTACGGTATTCAAAAAGGTGATTCGCCCGTGATTGTCCGTGGCAATGACAGCATCGCCTATGCTTGAAAGCGTCACTTGGAACCACTCGCTCGGCTGTTGCATGCGGCGAGAGGAACCTCTCTGTTTTTTCCGGTCGACTATCAGGAAAGAGGTGGCGACGACAAGCAAGAGGCAGCCGAGCGTGTTGAGGACCAGGAGCGTTGACGTGGCCGTGTGACTAATGGAAGTGAATGTCGAAACAGGCTGTGACAGAGTCAGGTATAAAAGCGCAGCGCTTACAAGAAAAAGAGCAACTGAGATCCATACGGCAATTAAGCGCATAGCAACGGCCCTTTGCTCGAGAGTTCCTGGTATTTGTTGAGCCTGCTCAG
This sequence comes from Pyrinomonadaceae bacterium, assembly GCA_035283645.1. GTDB lineage: Bacteria > Acidobacteriota > Blastocatellia > Pyrinomonadales > Pyrinomonadaceae > PSRF01. The sequence continues at coordinate 10,897 of DATETN010000170.1, read as the reverse complement.
CTTCCTACACCACTCAACGAAACCGAAAGCGGCGGCGCGTCGCTCGGGCTCTTTGCCGTTGCACTCCAAAACCTGCCTTACCAGGCAACAGCATACCGGCCACGCCGTGGATCGGCTCCTGCAGCCATGACTCCAGTCTGTGCATTGTACACAACCACCGTAGGTGCTGAGGTCGTGCCCCAAGCCGTTTGGACTCTCACTTTATGTCCGCGTGTCTTTAGCTGCTCAATGACAGATTCTGCGAACCGTGATTCAAGGTTCAGAGATCCTGGCAGGAACTGATGATCGTCAAACGAGCTGATGTAGTGTTGCGTATCAAATCGCGGAGCTTCAACAGCCTCCTGGGGTGACATGCCAAACTCGATGATGTTTAGCAATACCTGCAGTAGTGCCTGATCCTGGTTGTCGCCGCCCGGTGTACTGAGGACCATATAGGGCACGCCGCCCCGCGTCACAAGAGTAGGTGTCAACGTGATGCGCGGTCTCTTTCCGGGCGCAACGACATTGGGACTGTTGGGGTCTGTTGCTGCGGATTGCAACCGCTGGCCCATGAGGACGCCGGTGTCGCCTGCAACGACTGCTGGTAGCCATGCCCCACTCGGAGTAGCGCTAAAAAGGTTCCCATCCTTGTCGATGACGTTTACGCAAGTTGTGTCGTTGGCTCTCTGGGCGGCAGTTACTTTGCTAATCCGAGCATCCGTCATCAAGCCGCTCGCCAGGATCGGTTTCATATTCAGCGGATCACCGGGCTGATGCGCCAGAGAAGCGCGCTCATTGTCTATCAGCGCACGTCGTAGATTTGCGTACTCCATTGACAGCAACACAGTAGTTGGGATCTTGACGAAATCTGGATCGGCGTAATAATGATCGCGATCCGCAAGCGCGAGCTTCAACGCCTCAGTGAGAGTATGAACATAGTCCACCGAGTTATGGCCCATCAAGCGCAGATCATATTGATCAAGCATGTTCAGGGTTTGCACGAACGCGGGCCCTTGAGTCCAAAACCCTGCCTTGTACACCTCATAGCCACGGTAGCTTGCCTTTACTGGAGCGCCGACTTTTGCGCGCCAACCGGCTAAGTCCTCGGCAGCTAAGAGGCCGCCGTTTCGCTGCATGTATTCGCCAATCCGCTTTCCGATAGAGCCCTTATAGAAGTGGTCACGGGCGGCCATCAGTGCCGCATGACGGCCCTTTTTGCGAGCAGCGATTTCAGCGGCCACAATGGATCGCAGCGTCCTGGCCAGGTCAGCTTGTACAAAAATGTCCCCGACCTTGGGTGATTCTCCGTTCGGCAGAAAAATGCGTTTCGCGTCCGCCCACTGTGAAAAAATGCGAGCACGCGTCTTGATGTATTCGACGCGCAATTCGTCAATCGGGAATCCATCGGCGAGTTCAATGGCTGGCTGCATTACTTCACTCAGCGATCTTGTGCCAAACTGATCCAGCGCCACTACGCAGGCGTCAAGAACGGCGGGGACGGTTGCAGGAAGTGGTCCAGTTGAGGGGATCACACCGGACTTGGCGTTAGGCATTGTCGCACCTTCGACGGAAGATGAAGCCGCTTTGGCACGCTCGAGAAAGAAATCCAGGGTGGCCCTTTTTGGTGCAGTCCCCATGCCCTCGATAACGACAACATCCTTGTCTTTCGGCTTTATTAAGATAGGGACTTCGCCACCGAAGGAGAAGTGAGAGACCTCAATCACTGAAGCTGCGAGGATAGTAGCGACTCCAGCATCAACAGCGTTGCCACCTTGCTGTAGGATGCGCATGCCGGCTTCCACAGAAAGAGGGTGACCGCCGGCGACGACTCCGCGCCGGCCGCGCACAACGGGCCGGAACGTTTGCGCTTGAGGCGTCGTGATCGGAAGAGAAATTGCAACTAGACACGCGACCAATGCTAGGGTGATGCACACTCGATTGACGCGAAGCATTTTCTGGCACCCTCTTTCGGAGTTTGGCGCATTTTGGTGCCGATTTGGGCTGTAGTCAATGTTGTTGAGTAGCAGGCCCGTGAGGAAAAAAGATAGGGCGTCGATCTCCCCCAAGATCAACGCCCCCGCCTTTATCTGAGTTCTCCCATGGAGAATTAACGATGGCGGCAATCCTACGAAAGCTTAGCTCTCCGAAGGTTGCAACCTGCTTGCAAAGCCATTTCGCAGATGTAACAAATCTATCGCAAAACAACAGATATGACTGGACCAATTATCTCTCCCTACGGCTCCTGGAAATCTCCAATAACCAGCGGACTAATAGCGGGGGGCTCTATCTCGCTTAACCAACCGACCATTCTTAACGGTGAAGTTTATTGGATTGAGATGCGGCCACTTGAGAAGGGCCGAAATGTAATCGTGCGTCTAGACAGGTCAGGTCGCACGAGCGATGTTACTGAGCAGCCATTCAGCGCGCGCACACGTGTTCATGAATACGGTGGCGGTGATTACTTGGCCACTTCCGACAATCTGTACTTCTCCAACTTCACCGACCAGCGCCTTTACACTAAACGTGTTGATGATCACAGGTGGCAGTGCCGGAGGGCTACACAACTCTCTGTGCACTCACGTTTCGTAATGTCTTTCAGGCGGGGGCGAGTTACTACGGCGTTAGTGATGCCGAGGCACTGGCTCGCGACACGCACAAATTTGAATCTCGGTATCTCGACGGGCTGATGGGTCCGTACCCAGAGAAGAAGCAAACTTATTTTGAACGTTCACCAGTAAACTTTCCGGACCGACTTTCCTGTCCAGTTATCTTCTTTCAAGGACTTGAGGATGAGATTGTGCCACCGAACCAGGCAGAGATCCTAGTGGCTTCCCTCCGAGATAAAGGTATCCGCGCGTAGTTACCAGAAATTACCGCGGGCTTGCCGATTATTATCCCCCTACTGCAGTGGTTTATCTGCGATAGTAGCGGAACCACCGCCGTGATCAGCCCCCCTCAGCACAGCGCTTTCGTCAATGAGGAACGACATCTTTCCCGTTCTTCCGTATTCAACCGGTGTGGCGCGTGCCTCAAAGGCAGTTCCAGAAGGTGTGACTTCAAATCGGTAACCATATTTTTCACTTATGTCGCTCGTTACCAAATTTTCTGCGACGAGTTCGTTAATTGAGGCAAAGCGACCTGCGCCCTTACCTTTGAAGTAAGTCGTTTCTGCTGCGGCAATCCCACGTAGCAAAGTTTGCGCCAATACTTCGTTCTGCTCGAGAGTAGGCGAAAAAGAGCTGCCGCTTGCTCCTGCGAGCCAGAGAACGATGAGATTCTTCGGCAAATGGATCTCGTGTAGTGGTCCATACCCTTCGTTCGACATCGCATAGGTTATAGGCGCAGCTTCAGGGTTCAGCCCCATCATGAAATCACGCAGTTTTGGATCGAGCCCCGCGCTCGACTTCGGATCAAAGATGGCACTGATGTCAGCAACTGCTGGTGAGATATACAGCTGCCCCAAAACCTGACGCGGCTGCCACCGAGTGAAATTGCGAAAGTCGCTGCTGGATCCGAGAGTCTCACGTTTCAGGTATGACTCCACAACTCGGCTCACCTGCTTTGGGTCAGTAGAGCTAACCAGGAAATCCCCGATGAATGCATAGGAGAAGACACCAGCATAAGAAATCACTTCGGTATCATCGCGGCGCTCGGTGTGTGCAAACAGATTTGCGAATTCCAGACCCAGACCCTTGATCATCCGTGTAATCAGTTGCCGCGTTGCCTCTCGATCCTTTATAGAGATGGCAAGTATAGGGTTTATCGCGGGCGGCTTAGTCGCAGACGTGTTCTCGCCACTCTGGCGCGCCCCTCTAATAAATGTCTCGATTGGTAAGCTCACCGCCACTTCGTTGCCCAGGAGAGGAACCAGGTCCCGTTTTAGGTCGACGCCGAGCATCTTTTCATATGCGGCGAATGGGGACTCTGATATGGGCTGATTGGCTCGTACGTTTTGCCCAGGCGGGAGAGTCTCCCGATCAGAAGCAGCTTGCGCCATCTGGTCGTAAATTTGGTTGAAGTCGAGTGACAGACTCAAAACCAATTGGGAATCAGATGGCAGTATTGACGGTGCCGCGGGAGATATTGGTGCGCCTGAAATCAGCTGCGGTATGAAGGGGATTATTATGCCTCGATTCTCTCCGCTATTCAGGAACAGGGCCCGAAGCACATAGGAGTTCGGTTCGAACTCGATCGCCAGGCTGAGGACGTCGGGCCAACGCGGCGGCGCATTGAGCAGCAGTTGAGAGAATTGTGTTAGGAGTGTTGCTGCTTTTGTCGGAACTGGTTCAGGAGCTTGGCTCGCCGGTGAGTCCTGTGGTTCTGCGACAGGGACAGGATTAGGTGGATTCAGTGGATCAGGTACAGGCTGACCAGTAACTCCTGCCTCGGCGGCACGATCTGTTGGAGTCTCTGGCGCTTTTACTTCTGGCACAGCCGAACTAGTCGTTGGCGGTGCAGTCGCAACAACTTGAGGCGATACGAGATCCTCTTGTGAGATGTTGAAATAGAGGAAGAGCGGTTCGCTGTTAAATCGGTTGCGGGAGATGCGAAAGTTCTGGTCTTCACTTAACAACTTACTACCCTTCGGTCGAAGTGATTCAAACGTCAATGGAGAATCGCTTAAGATGACCAACGAACCGTTTTGCGTAATCACGAAAGGCATGGCGGCTTCCCGCTTTACATCAGAAACCACTGCGACTGGTTTGGCAGCGTCCCCCGGAGCTGAAACGGGTGACTGGGGAAGGGAAGGCGACACTGTGGGCGCCGGAGTTGGTGCCGGAAACATCTGCGGCAAAAACCTATTCGCCTGTGTCTCAAACTTGTGTGCTTCGTCTACTGATGAGAACTCAATTGCACACACGACCGTTGGGAGTTTTGGACGAGTTGGCCAGGTGGCCAGCAGCAATCGTGAACTGGTCAAGGTTTCGGACTGATCCTGAAGCCACTTTAGAAAGGCGCTGAATTGCTTCGGAGGTGCAGCCAGTTTGATCACCGGCTCCAGCAGGTCGTTTACGCCCACCGAGCGAATTACCTGGCCAACACCACGAACCTCGACATACAGCTTGTAACTGTCTGCAGAAAGTAGGTTATCAAACGTTGGTGATACCGGTGATTGCCTCGTGTTTCGTGGCGCATTTGCTCTTCGCGTCTGACCAATAAGGGGGGACGAGAGGAGCGAGAGTACAATCAACACGGCGGTCAGAGTGTTAAATGGTATCGGCGATTTCATTTTGCCTCATTTAGTTCTTTTAATGCGTAGCCGCTGGTGACGAAGGATGACCCCCCATTACGGTTGCCATCGCATCTTGTTGGTGGTCTAACGCCATCACTAGCTTCGTGTCAAGTAGTTGAGTTGCCGCTGCTGGGTGGCAAGATAAGCAATTCACTAAGGGGTTTAACCAACCAGTCAAGGGGTGTTAGCCGGTGGTACGGAATCGGACAAACCGGCGAAAAGACTGGTTGCAAAATCTGGCGCGCGCAGTTAGATTGTGCCAAGCAATCATCAATAACTAAGGTAGCGCTTTCCCTAAAGTTTCGGGAATGAGTCACTGCCTGCAACCTGTGCTGGAGGAAGCAAACGTGCCGACCGGAACATGTCCCGAATGCGAAGCTGATGTCCACGTCGATCTCGACGTCGACAAAGGTGAATTGGTCTCCTGTGAAGAGTGTGGTACCGAACTGGAAGTTGTTGGTCTCGATCCTGTCGAGTTGGATATTGTTGAGGAAGAAGACTTGGACGACGAGGACGAGGATGAATACTGAGCGTTACGAGCGAAGATAGGGCGCCCACTGTCGGGTTTTGCGTATTCCACCTTTCGCAACTTGGAACCGCAGTCTACTTCTTCCCGGTAGCTTGGTACCCCGGGCGGCTCTGTTGCAGAACGAGTCCGTCCGGGCCAATCACTTTGATCTCGTGAAACTTCCCGTCGCCTCGCTTTTCCTCTGGGAGGTAGAACGCCAATACATAAGCTGACGTGACCTCCTCGGCCAGCGCGCTGAAAAGCCGGTCATAGTCTTTCTCCTCCGCATACACGCTCTTGCCACCGGTCAGTTCGGCCAGCCCACTTACATCCAGCGGTGTTGGCAATGCTGACGAAGTTGAAGCCATCAGTTGTGAATAGGACGGCAGTGTAACGACATAGACACTGGCATCTGCTGCATTCGCACGCTCAATGACGGTCTCCACAGACACCGTGTCGCCGACCGGGAACCCGTCGGTAATTACCAGTACTGCTCGCTTCATTAGACGGCGTTCGCGTGTGCGCGGGGCGTGTCGCACTAACAGTCGAATAGAATCGTCGACTGCGTCGTAGGTGTGCGTGGATAGGCCGTTCGGCTCACGCGAGATTCGTTCAAAAGCACGGTCGATTTTGGTTCGATCCGTGGTGAATTTCTGAAGCACCTTTACGTTCATACCAAATGCAATCACCGCTGAAACCATGGGGTGTGCAGACAGCCGCTCCGAAAAGGCACCAAGCGCTTTGCGCAGTCGCTCCATCTCAGACACCGTCATGCTGCCAGAAATATCGATGGCGAACACCAGGGCCAACGGTCGTGGTTGGCCGTCTCGGCGTTCGACATGAAAGAAAGAGATTGGTAGCTCGACGCCGTCCACCAGCAGCTTGAAGTCTTCTGGCCGCAGATTCCGAACAAGACGTCCCTGCGGATCGCGAACCACGACATCCACCGATACGACATCAGTGTCGATCTTGATGACGTCTTCGGGTTGCTGATTCGAAAATACCTTTCGCGGGCGTTTTGCTTGGTCGACTGATTCCTGTGCGAAGCTGAGCGAGCTGAAGAGAAGCGTAGCAACCGTTACCCAAGAGAGGGTTTTGGTCGCAGCAACCACACAGTTATCAAACGGGGTTCCGATAGGGCGTCGAAAAGGGTAAAGCATGACTGCAACTTCTCTCCGGAGGCGACGACTCTCGTTGGGATTGCGTTGGCGGAGACTGGAAGCACTTTGCCACGAGTCACACAAAAAAGGAAAGCGCTCGGAGAAAAATGCATCCTGACCAAGCCTTCTGTCCTTGGCAACAAAACAAGGAGCGACTAGCATCAACACAGCGACGTTCTTGACGGCTCGGAGGCTTCCTTAAATGAAGAAACTATTTACGCTGCTCTTTGTCCTGCTCACTGCTATTTCTGTCCACGGACAGGACACATCCACGGGCCGTCTAAAAGGTAAGGTGCGCGTGGAGACTGGCACTCCCGCAGGCGTCTCGGTGGTTGTGCGTCAGGGTGAGATGGAAGTCCGCCGAGCTACCACCAACAAAGACGGGGACTTTCTCGTTTCAAACTTGAAGCCGGGGTTATATGGAGTGACATTTCGAAAGCCGGGTTTGAGCATTGGAACGATCGAAAATGTGGAAGTGAAAGCCGGTAAGACGCGCTCGCTTGGTGACCGGCTGATTCTAACGATCGACGAAGGCTCCATAGCGTTCATCAGAGGCAGCGTCTTTGGACCTGACGATCGGAGTGCTCCCCGCGTGAGGGTTGAGTTGGCTCGCGTTCTTGATGATGGTTCAGCTCAGAAGATTGACGGGAGACTGAGCGACGATACCGGACGATTTGTGTTCCGCTTAACACCTGAACCGGCGAAGTATCGAGTCACCGTCAAACCCAGCCAGGGGGAGCCCATCAGCAAGGATGTTGAGGTAGATGGCGCCGCGGTCTATCGCATCGCCCTCTCCTTAGTACCGCGTGCGAATTGAAAGTGGGGCGCGGCGGCAACGAGTTCCAGGCGATGTGCCGCCGCGCTAATTACTAATCACAGGAAATTGAAAGCGCCGTCGGATTGGCTACTGCTGCCACAACTTCAAGCGCTAGTCGCCCTGCGGTATCGTAAGCTGCTGGCCTACCTGAATCTTGTCGGGATCGCGAAGCTTGTCGCGATTCGCATAGAAGATCCGCATGTACTCGTTCGGGTCTCCGTAAAACTGCTTGCTGATTTTTGAGAGATTGTCTCCAGCCTTCACTTCATAAACCTGTCCGGTTTGTCCCTGACCGCCTCCGGCTGCTGCTCCGACCGAGCGGGAGGCATCTACTGAGATATCGCAAGTGAGGTCCTTGTCGTAAGCGGGATCCACCAACTTCACTTGATTCCAAACCGCATCCTTCGCGGCTTCAGATGGTGCAGTGCCTTTCACGAACAGCTTGTTGTCCTGCACGTGCAAATTCTGTAACTGCACTTGTTGCTGTTCGATGATATTCAGCACCGACTGATACTTTCCCTTGAGTTGATTAAAGCGTTGTTGCGCGTTCGCATCTTTTTCGGCTTCTGAGGCGCCGCGTCCAAACATCTTGTCGAAGAGTCCCATGTCAGTTTCTCCTTATGAAAAGAGGGTGAGCCCTGGGGTCAAGATCAAAATCATCGACCTTGCAAAAAGGGGAATACGAATAGGGGAACGGCGACAAGGATATATGCAAAAGCACCCATCTGCCTAGGAGCAGTACAAATGTCACGAAAAATTGCTTATCAACTAGACCTTTCGGATTGGTCTCATGACCGGCATGCAATTATTCCTGCAGAGAGGTGGAAGATCGTGAAAGGGTGAAGGTCTTCAATGAGGAACCGGGTCCGCGAATGAGTCTTCAACGCCGATACTGAGGGCCAGTGCGCGGATTGCAGCTCGAGCTTCCTCTTGCTGTTCTTCGTCCAGTAGGGACCAGGCCAGATAGATTGGGCATTCGGAATCGTGATCGAGGCTCTTCTGGCACAGAGGGCACGCCTCGGTTGACAGCTCGAGTACGATGTGGAGCTTCGCGAGAAGCATGATGATGACTTCTGCGCGCTTAATTTGTTCCAATGAGTCGAGCATATACAGGCGGTGTTGATTTGGGCTCGAAGTTCGACGATTGTGAGTTTGAATTTGCGCGGGAGAGTTCCCTCACCGGTCGACAAACACAAAACCTGAGTCGACGAATCTGATCAAATGGTCAAGGTCACAGAAGTCGAAGACTACGAACCCCCAACCACTATCCAGCAACATCACCTGATCAGTACTGGAGCCTATTCTCCCACTTGACCCTCTTCAGCAACGCGAAGTCAGAAAGCATCTTGCCCGCGCCTAATACAACTGAAGTCAGTGGATCATCCGCCAAGAATACAGGAAGGCCAGTCTCTGCCTTCAGCCTCTTGTCGAGGTTCTTTAATAGTGCGCCACCGCCAGTAAGCACGATGCCGCGATCAATGATATCGGCTGAAAGTTCCGGTGGTGTACGTTCGAGCGCTACTCGCACGGCATCGACAATTGAGCAGACGGCCGGGTCTAACGCTTCGCGCACTTCGTCATCGGTGACAATGATTGTCTTAGGTATGCCCTCAACAATATTACGGCCCCGGACATCCATTGAAAGTGGCTCGTCAAACGGGAAGGCGCTGCCAAGCTGAATCTTGATCTCTTCTGCGGTGCGTTCGCCAATCAGCAGTTTGTGTTTGCGCTTCACGAATTCGGCGACTGCATTGTCCATCGCATCGCCAGCCGTACGCACTGCACGCGAGTAGACGATACCTCCGAGGCTAATGACAGCGATGTCAGTGGTGCCCCCGCCAATGTCGACGACGATATTGCCTTGAGGCTCAGTTATTGGTAGGCCCGCTCCGATCGCGGCCGCGACGGCTTCTTCAACCAGATACACTTCAGAGGCTTTCGCGCGATAGGCTGAATCCTCGACCGCCCGGCGCTCCACCTGAGTGATTTCGCTGGGGATGCCGATTACCACGCGGGGACTCACCCAACTTCTGCCGTTGTGCGCTTTACGGATGAAGTGCTGAAGCATCTTCTCGGTGACCTCAAAGTTCGCGATTACACCATCCCGCATGGGACGAATGGCAACAATATTGCCCGGCGTTCTTCCGAGCATCTCCTTTGCGTCTTTACCAACTGCCTCGACATTATTGTTGATCTTGTTTATGGCCACGATTGAGGGCTCGCTGAGCACAACGCCGCGCCCCTTGGCGTAGACGAGTGTGTTTGCGGTTCCAAGGTCGATGGCCAGGTCACTTGAGCGGAAGCCAGAGAGAAGAGGGAAGGACATTGTGCACCTCGAACGGAAGAGTTGTCGGAACAGGTCGGGAAAAGAAAAGGCAGGAGTCTTGTTAGATCAACAAAGACAAACAGTTTTTAAATTATTGAGGGGACTTAGTCAAGCGAAAAGTCGTGTGTAGAATGAGAATGTTGCGGTTCGAAACGTGAAAGTTAATTTTTTGATTCTTGCAATGCATAGGTTGGCGATCTTGGGAGTACGAAGATGAAAGTGGCAAGGAAATTCTTGATACGCGGTGACGTGCAAGGGGTAGGCTATCGTTTCTTTGGACAGCGAGCTGCGGCGCGTCACCAGGTAGTAGGTTATATTCGCAATAATTCTGACGGCACTGTGGAAGCGCTTGCGGAAGGGCCACCGCAGAATGTAGAGGCTTTCAAGCACGATCTCGCTACCGGTCCACAGTTCGCACTAGTGCAACAACTGGAGGAGATTAGCCTGGAGCCAACCGGGCAATTCTCATCGTTTAGAATTGAGCGGTAGTATTTCAAAACTTGATACGTGGGAACCACATCCTTCTATGGACAATTTAAGAAAACTAATTCGTGAGGTGCGGGATTTTCCCAAGCCGGGCATCAACTTTTACGACATCACGACACTCCTCAAGCATCCCGAAGGCTTGCGTCAAACGGTGGACGCGCTGGCCGAGCAGTTCAAGGGAGAACGGGTCGATGCCGTGATTGGTATCGAAGCGCGCGGGTTCATCTTTGCACCAGCCCTGGCTTATCACCTCGGGGCCGGGTTTGTACCGGTGCGGAAGCCTCGCAAGCTACCGGCTGAATGCGCTTCCATCTCGTATGACCTTGAATATGGTCAGGACACGCTCCAGATCCATCGCGATGCTGTGGGCAATGGGCATCGCGTGATC
>DATETN010000169.1:0-69721 GCA_035283645.1 Pyrinomonadaceae bacterium | reverse complement strand
CTCAGAAGCTCAGCAATTTCGATGGAGCTTCTGAGTCGGCAACCTTGAGATAAGAGAAGGGGTGGCGTCCGTCTAGTAGGTGGGATCTAAAAAGCACTACACACTGCCGTGTGTAGGATCTATTGTTTTGACACAGTCTCTTTTAGCGTCGTGGAGTTTCAACTTCGACCTAACCAACCGCAACGTAGATCCAATCACCGCATGGACCAGGAGCGGGAATCCCAAGGGACCACGTGGTCAGTAACGTCTTCGGCCTCGTGAGAGACAGTTAGGCCGAAAGTGAAGCTCCGCGACGCTGAGGCGTGTGGTCTCTGGTATAGTTTCAACGACGAGTGTGTGGGTGGAAGCATACACTTCGGCTTCAGAGTTATACAACTCAACGCAAGGCGGCGGCGCGTCGCTGGCGCTCCTTGCCGCCGCACTCCAAAAATGATCATTTACATGGACCATAAAAAGATGGCACCGGCTTGGACCACCTGTGCCATCTTCACTGTCCTGAGACGAATATCCTAACCCCCACCTCCTCCACCACCGCCGGACCCCGTCGGTGGATCGCTTTCGTTTGTCGTGGTTACACTGCCTCCGTTACCGCTTGATGGCTCACTCGTGGTCGTGGGAGTCTCGGTTCCACCACCACCGCCACCTGACCCTGTGGGAGGATCGCTCTCAGAGGTCGTGGGCTCTTCGGGATCGTCAGGTTTGTTTTCGTGCATTTTTTGTCTCCTTTGTGGGAATTGGAGCAGTTTAAAAAATTCAGCTAAGGGCAAGCTCAGCCGAGTAGGTTGCGATAAAACTGGATGTCGGGACGGTATAGATACTGTTGAAACGCCTGTTCGTTCCACCTTTGTGTTAGCTGAGACAACCGCTCGCGAGCACGAGAATAGTGCATCTGTGCATCTGCTTGATTACCCAGGTTCTGGCTGGCCCGTCCAGCTAAGAGAAGTGCCCGCCATTCGGATTCCTGCTGTCCAGCTGCCCTAAAGCGATCTTGCGATCGCAGAGCGAGCTGGAGCGCGGTAGTGCTGTCATCGTTTTCCAATGCGGCTTCTGCGAGGGCCAAGATTGCTCTTGAGACCAGGCCCACATCGCCCGCATTCTCCGCGAGACGGACCGCCTCTTCACACAGCCCGAGCCCCACCCGCCGGGAGCCTGAACGTACGTTGGCTAAACCCAGCGCGTATTTGCCTTCAATGAGAACGCCGGTGTACTGCGCGCCAGCCAATCGTAGCGCCCTCTCGAACTCCCGAAGCGCCAACGGATACTTTCGTTCGGAAAGATAGATTTCGCCGTAACTCAGATGAATCTCCGGGAGTAGTGCCCTGAACTCAGCTTTTGGTTGAGTCGCCAGTTGCTGAGCTTCTTTCAGCGCGGCTTGCGCATCAGCGAAACGCCCCAGTCTGGCGAAGATATTTCCGCGGTTGTGCTGATTGAATGCAATCAAAACCGGGTTGTTAAGCGATCGGTTTAGCGCGAGACTTTGGTCGTAATTGCCTAGTGCCTCCGTGAACCGCTCTTGATCAAACAGCACGGCGCCTATCTCTCCGTAAGTAAAAGCAATCTGTCCCTGATCCGCTCGTTCTTGCGACATTTTCAACTTTTGCTGAAGTGCTGCCTGGGCCGTGTCATAGTGGCCCTTGCGGCGATTGCCTCGAGCGATTTCAGTCAGACAGATTACGACGTCGCGAGAGTACTTACCTTCCCTGAAGAACTCGCAGGCCTGTTGCACCAGCTGCAAACCTTCATCAGTTCGAAGTTGGTGTATGTAAAGACCACCGAGATTGTTTGATGCGGCGGCCTGTTGCCGCGGGACTTTATTTGCTCGAGCAAATTCGATCGCTCGCTTAAAATAGTTCTCTGCCTGGAGAAAGTCCCCGCGGGCTCGGTAGGCGTTGCCGAGATCGATCATTCCACTCGTAGCCAGGTTCGCCATTCGTTTTCGCTCTGCCGAGGCAATACCTTGCCGCGCGTATTCTTCTGCCTCCGGCACCGAGCCTTCACTAAAAGCAAGGTTGCTGAGTTCAAGAAGCACTTTTATCTCTTGCGAAGCATTCTCCGTTGCGCGCGCGGTATCCAGCGCTAGCTTAAATTGAATGTCTGCCTCCGTAAAACGGCCTGCCCCACGGTAGAGCACACCTCGTTCGCGAAGCACTTCCGATACACCCTCAATATTCCCTAGCGCCTTGAATAACGACTCAGCTTTGTCGAAGGCCGCATTGGCACTGGCAAGATCGCCTTTACGCGAGTAGCTGGCGCCCGCTCTTAAGTAGGCAGTGGCGAACTGACTGTCCAGGTTAGTTGCTTTTATATAGTTCTCAATGGCTTTGTCGAGGTTCTGGCCTTTCTGATAGGCGCGTCCTAAATCGACATGAACCCCAGCGTCGGTTGGGATCATGGTGGCAACATCGCTTAAGGCGCGGATGGCGACTGGAAAATCCCGAGAAACGGTGGCTGTAATTGCTTCGATGTAAAGTGCGTCGATCTTTGGCAACTCTGAGCGATCAACAAGATTCGAGACCAGCAAAAGTTCATCCTTGGCATTGTCTGTGTAGTCGAGTTCGGACCATGCTTCGCCCAGGCGCGCATGGGCCAGCGCGAATTCAGGATCGCTCGCCACCGCTTGTTGAAATGCCTGGCTTGCTTGCCAGTACGCGCCGTTACGTAACGCACTCATCCCCTTGTTGTACCAATCTTGACCGATAGCTGATGGTTGGTAAGGAGAAGGCTTCAACCATCGAGCAAGTCCCCACGTGCCGAGTCCAATCACGAGCGCGGCTAAGATCAGGGCACCGAGCGATATACGAGGTCGGCGGAAGGCCTCAGTGAGGCTGGTAAGTGTGGTCCGGTGAGCGCCTTGAAATTGTGCTGTTGTTTGAGCTGAAGTTCTTGGAGTGCGGCGATCTTCGATGCTGAGTTCTGGTTCGAGTGCACGCAGGTCGTTTAGCATCTCAGCCGCAGTTTGATACCGGTTATTAACATTCTTCTCCAGAGCTTTCATCGTGATCTTATCCAGCTCTGGCGGAACCTGATCGTTTATTTCCGATGGCGCTGGGGGCGTAACGTGAATGATTTGCGCGCCAATCTCAATTGCACTCGCGCCATTGAAAGCAGACTGCCCGGTCAGGCATTCGTAAAGCACTGCCCCCAGGGCAAAAAGATCACTGCGGCCATCGACCGGTCTACCGGTAGCCTGCTCAGGAGATAAGTAAAGCGGAGTGCCGACAACAACGCTGCTCTCAGTTCGCGCCGCCTGCATTCGTCGAACGTCCGAGCGATTGCTGACCTCTAAGTCCTCTTCGATGAGTTTCGCCAGACCGAAATCGAGTACCTTGACCCGTCCTCTTTCAGTGATGACGACATTTGACGGTTTGACGTCGCGGTGCACGACACCCAACGAATGGGCTTCACCAAGTGCTTCAGCAATGGACCCACAGATAAAAACCGCTTTAGAAGGGCGCAATGGTCCATCATGCAGTAAATCATGAAGCGTCTGGCCCTCTACCAGTTCCATAACGATATATGGCTGGTGATCCGAGGTTTCACCGTAATCGAAGACGGTTGCGATGTTCTGGTGACTAATCTTGGACACTGCCCGTGCTTCACGGAGAAAGCGGGCACGGTAGGATTCGTCCAGTGAGGAAAGGAATTTTATAGCCACACGGCGACCGAGCCGGGTGTCCTCTGCGAGGTAAACTACACCCATGCCACCCTCGCCGAGCTTGTCGATGATCTGATAGTGAGAGATTGTTTGGCCGATCATCCGATGCAACCACAACGCGAGCAGGAGTTGTCAGATTGTCCAAGGAAGAGATCCGACGGACTTGGAACAGGTAGAGGCATTCTGCTCTAACGGACGTGAGAATTCAAGAATGCGTCGGAATTCACTCGAGTTTAGCTGAGCGCACCTGTTGTTCCTGACGGGCCCGAAATTCGCGCAGTTTGCCACGAAGTGATGGACTGCCGTTTCCGAGAATTGCCACTGCGAACAGGGCTGCATTAATTGCTCCGGGTTTTCCAATCGCCAGGGTTCCGACCGGTACTCCGGCGGGCATTTGCACGGTGGAAAGAAGTGAATCCATGCCATCGAGTGCGTCGCTCTTCATCGGCACGCCGAGGACTGGAAGTAGACTATTAGCGGCAAGCACACCTGCCAGATGTGCAGCCCCGCCTGCCGCAGCGATTATTACCTGCGTTCCCCGTGACTCAGCTTCAGCCGCGAACGTGGTTGCGAGCTCTGGCGTGCGATGCGCAGAGATCACTCTGCACTCGTGCGACACGCCAAAGTCGGTTAACGTTTCACTCGCGTGTCGCATGGTGTCCCAGTCCGACTTGCTGCCCATAACTACGGCCACGAGGGCTCCCGTTGACTTTACCGCTGGTTCGCGTGAGGGATTTGCTTTGCTTGTTTTCCGAGCTTGTGAGTTTCTGGTAGCCACTATGCACCTGTTCGAATCTTTAGGTTTTATCGTACGCTGCGGATGTTACTCTCCCTGGTCCAGAGAGTACCCACGTTCCCCGTCGAAGTTGTAAAGGTTCTCAGTCTTTATGAAGTCGTATCCCGCCGCCGCGATCCGGCCGAGCAGTGAAGTAATCTGCGAATGGGCGATTGTGTTGCCTTCCTGTTGGGACAAGAATCGACAGCGCCAGTGATCAGAGCAGAACGTCTCGGCGTGGCCACCGGGCCAAACCTTTACGCCACGATTGCTTATCATCGACAGTTGTACCCCATCCCCGCTTAGTTTACTTATCGAATCGCCAAGGTCGTTTGCTGAGCCACGCGTCCAGTCCAGAAAGACATCAACACCTACAAGTTCTTTCTTTGCGATGGGCTGGATCTTGCCCGCGGCTCTCGTTTCTGCCTGAGGTTCAGCTGCCCGATAACTCGCGGGCTTCAATGTTTGCGGCAACTGACCGACTCGTTCAACGACCGCTTCAGCAAACTCTTTGGTCCCAACCTTCTGTTTGCTCTTTCCTTCGACAAAGATGTCATATGTGTGAATCCCGTCCTCGATTGTTCGGAGCCAGGCATTGTGAACACGTGCGGCAGTTTCTGTTTGGCCGATATGGACCAGCATCATCACTGCCCCCATTAAGAGGCCGGACGGATTTGCGAGGTTTTGTCCGGCACGTCGCGGAGCAGAGCCGTGAATTGCTTCGAACATAGAAACGTGATCGCCAATGTTAGCTGAGCCAGCCAGACCCACTGAGCCAGCTATTTGCGCTGCGACATCAGATAGGACGTCGCCGTAAAGGTTCGGCATAACCAGCACGTCAAAAGCTTCAGGGGTATCAGCCAGCTTTGCAGCACCGATGTCTACGATCCAGTGCTCTTTCTCGATGTCAGGGTATTCCTCTCCGATCTCGTTGAACACCTTGTGGAAGAGACCGTCAGTCAGCTTCATGATGTTGTCTTTCGTGAAGCAGGTGATTTTTTTCCGGTTATTCCTGCGCGCGTATTCGAAAGCGTAGCGGACTATTTTTTCCGACCCCGGTCTTGAGATCAGCTTCAGACACTGCATTACTTGTTGAGTCTGTCGATGTTCTATGCCTGCATAGAGATCCTCCTCGTTCTCGCGCACGATAACAACATCCATATTCGGATGTTTTGTTTTGACGAAAGGGTGATAAGAAACCGAGGGTCTGACGTTCGCATATAGGCCCAGCGTCTTTCGGACCGTCACATTCAGGCTCTTGTATCCGCCGCCTTGAGGGGTCGTGATGGGGGCCTTCAGGAAGACCTTGGTGCGTCGTAGAGAATCCCACGAGCTGGGTTCGATACCGGAGGAGTTTCCTGCTAGATAAACCTTCTCACCGATCTCGATGTTTTCAATATCGAGTTCTGCGCCCGCTCCTTTCAATATATGAAGCGTTGCTGCCATGATTTCCGGGCCAATGCCGTCGCCATAAGCGACAGTGATAGGAACAGGTTTTTGCATGATTACAGAGAGCCTCTCTTGGGAAGGTTCTAGGACAGAGCAATATATGTCAGGCAGCTTTACGCAGGCAATTATGAATGCGTGCTAGGGTAGCCCCGGCTCTGTCCCCAACCCCCGAAGACACCACAGACTTTAGTCTTGTGGAGTGTCAACTTCGACCTTAAAAAGCCCCTCCCCGAAACCATTCCAGACACCACACGCTTTAGAGATTGTGTGAAAACTAGGGAAGTAGCTCATCTTCATGACCAACGAGATCCTACACACGGCAGTGTGTAGTGTTTTTCAGATCCAGCCTACGCCAGACGAACTCCTCTCCCCTTTCTTTTCAACGTTACCGACTCAGAAGCACCATCGAAATTGCGGAGCTGTGAAGCTGAGCGTTCCGAGTGTCATCCGCCTTCTGAGTTGGTCTTGTTGAAAAAAGGGAGGGGAGGCGTGTGTTTGTAGGCTGGATCTGAAAGGAACTACACACTGCCGTGTGTAGTATTTCGTTGGTCCATGAGTTGATGACTCTGATGTCTTCACATAATTATTAGGACGTACGTCCTGATATAAAAATGAGCAATAAGCAATGACCAATGACCAATTTTCTAGCGGGCCGAAGGTGAAACTCCACGACGCTGAAAGTCTGTGGTGTCAGGAATGGTTTCTGTGGGAGGTTCTGTGTGAGGTCGAAGTTGAAATTCCACTACGCCGCGTCACTTTTGCACTTTCGCAGAGAAGTTGAACTCCCGGTTCTCTGGACGAAAACAGAGTTCGTCGCTGCAGCTCTGGTAACGCAACTTGCCCTTCAAATCCACAGAATCGCCACTGTAACTCGCCGGCACAACCACGGAGAACCGTATTGTTGCTCGACCCTCAAAGACGGCTACTCTGTTCTTTGAGAACTTGAGATTTTTTAGCTGTGCCCGAGGGTAAGTTACGCGGCCCACGCGAACGCCTTTAGGTCCCTCAATAGTCAACTGCGTTGCAATCAAAAAACTTTCCAACGGCCGATTTGAATGAATATGAAAGCCCGAGGGGATATCAACTTCCACCACACCCCGAAGGCTTCGTCCCTTCTTCACACTGTCGGATGTGAGATAGTTGTTGATCCGAATATTCGGCGGTGATTGGGCTTGCGAAGAAGCTACAAGGCCTACCAATAACAGCAAGAATGACACCAGTAATCTATTTCGCATTTGAATTGTCCCCTGGGATACTTTTGAATTGTTCTACTACTCTCGCGACTGCACCCCCTGCATTCCACCGCATGCTGCCAACTGTCCACAGGCAGCGTAAATGTCAACACCTCGCGGTCTTCTCACAAATGCATTTGCACCCTTTGACTGAAGAATGCCTTTGAATCTCTCCACGCGATCCGGGGGTGACGAACGATATGGCAAATGCTCTGCTGGATTGTGTGGGATCAAGTTTACTTTGGCTCTGAGGCCGTGCCGATTCAATAGGTTGCCCAGTTGTCGTGCATGCTCATCGGAATCGTTGATGCCATCCAGCATGACGTACTCAAAAGTGAACCGCTCGCCGCGTTTGAGGGATTGCTCGAATACTTTGCAGGCAGCTAACAATTCGCTTAAGGGCCACTTCTTGTTGATAGGCATCAGCTCGTCTCGCAATTCGTCATTTGGGGCTGCCAGTGAGATCGCCAGATGTGGGCGATCAGTTTGATTGGCCAGTTGCCTTATCCGCGGAACAATGCCCGCAGTCGACACTGTTACCCTATTGGCGACAATGTGTAGTCCCTCAGGATCTGAAATGATTACGAGCGCCTTCATTAGCTCGTCGTAATTCAAAAACGGTTCGCCCGCACCCATGCCAACCAAGTTTACACCATGCGGTGGCTTTCCCCCTGGACCGTATGCGTCATTGAGGGCAATGATGATCTGTTCGACTATTTCTGCGGCTGTAAGAGAGCGCAGTAGACCGAGCTGCGCGGTTAGGCAGAAAGTGCACTGCAGGGGACATCCGGATTGTGATGAAAAGCAGATGGTATCGCGACGTTCTTCTGGAATGAAGACGGTTTCAACAGGACGATGATCGTGCGTCTTCATCAGATACCGGCGAGTACCGTCAGCAGAGATGTAACGTGATTCGATAATTAGAGAACCGGCAACCGCAACTTCCGCGAGTCTAGCCCGTAGATCCTGAGGCAGGTTCGTCATTTCCTCGAAAGAACGAAGGCGCCTCCGATGCAGGCTCCCAAACAGCTGACGACCGCGATAGGACCGTTCACCAAATTCTTCGACAAAGGAGACTAACTCTGTCTGCGTGGAGCCAAGCAATTGCACTGATTCTGACATTTGGCACTATTCTACGGAAATGACGGGGGCTTGGCTAAAGGGGGAGGTTTTGGGGTGTCCTAATTTGTGGTTTCTTCTGTGGCTCGGTGTTTGACTTGTCTTACGAATACATGACCACAGAGTTCACAGAGAGACTGACGTGGACAGATAAGTCAATCAGCTTTGGCAGTAATCAGAGGTGAGTATGAATTCTTCGTGAACCCGGTTCCTCTGACAAAGAACCGATCCGCAAACCACACGACAACCGCGCGAAACAAGGCGGGGGAGGAGCGGTAAACTCAGGCCGCTCCGTGACTGCGGCCCGAACCTAACCTACTGAACTACCGAGAACTTTGCGGAGGGCGAAAGTGTTTGGCCGGAAACACGGTCACGGATTCTGATCGCGAGCTCATAGTTTCCTGGTGTAAGCCCGGAACTATCAATCAGTCTCGCCAGCGTCAGCCGCTGTCCTGAGTCGCTGAGGCCACGCCAGTCTTCCATCTGCTTGCCCAGTTCCTTTCCGTCTTTCAGCAGCGCGTATTCGACATCAACCGCGGGACGCAGCGTCGTCTGATCAATCCCTGCGTTGTAGACCTGCATATACACGCCTACGGGTTGCCCACGCCGGTACGTGCCGGAGACGTTGGGAATTACCTTCGTCTGACCGATCACAAACTGTCCGACAGCGGGCTGATCGATGAGGCTCTCGAGTTTCGCGGCCAGCACCAGTGTCGAGGTGGACAGCTTCTGAGAATCATATTTCGGAACAGTAAAGCCCACGTGTCTGATTCCGGTAGCTCCAGAGGCTACGTCACGGACAATCACGTCAACCTTATAGGTACCGGGCTGCAGAGGCACTGCCTTCTGGTAAGCGGATTTTCGATCACGAGCTTCCGTCAGTTCCTCAGTCGTAGCAGTGGTAATTACCGGATCCTCGAAGATCCCAACCCTTCGATTTGCAACAGAAGTTATCTTGCCATAGATGTTGATTCTTGCTTGTTGCAGGCCGCCACTGTCTTGAAATACCAGATCCTTATTCTCGGCTTGGATGGTAAATGCCGTTATGACGCGTTCGTCGGACTGCCGGAAGAAGTCGACTCGTACGTCAAAGTTCAGTGGGTTTTCTTCAACTACACCGGTGTTAACTGCTGTGGCGAGGTCATTAAATTTGACCTGGGGTGGACGGTTGAGATCTGCCAAAAGTTGTAGCCGAGAAAACGGGCTGTCCTGCTCGCGCTGGTAGTTTGCATTGCCGATGCCGTGCATTCCAGTGATACGGTCAGCTTTAGTGGACAGGCCCAACTGTTCCGACAGGGTAAGTCCGGCGCCCGGAACCATCGCTAGGGCATCCTTCTCAAATGGGTTTCTGGCTATGCGATACTCGCCGCTTCCAGTCGGATCGACGAATTCGATCTCAACGCCAGAGCCTACGCCGGCAAGGTACCGGTAAAACCAGATTTCAAACGGGTACGTGGTTGTTGACCCACCACCTTCCCAGGAAGGACGCTCATAAGCCCCGCCCATCGGGTGGGTCTCTCGTTCATCCGGCTTGCCGTACATAATGTAGATACGGCCGCGATCAGTCTTCCAACCCGGTATTCCTGAGGCAAAGTGTTCGTTGGCGTAGGCGATTCGCTCGTAATACTCCTCTTTGTACTCATTCTCGTCAGTGTCGGGATCCGGATCTCGACGACGCCAAAACTCCTCAATGAACCGCTCCCGCTCGTCATCCGTCTGCAGCTTCTTGAAAGCCCTACGCTCTTCTCCGGTGATGATGTAGGTAACGTCCTTGTCGAGCCAGTCCTTGTAAGCCTTCTTTAGCTCGGGCTTAACGTTCCGTGGCCTCTCAGACGGATCCTGATTTCTTTCGGCCTGTGCGTACAGTGCTGTCATGCCAGTGACTGCCACTGTTAGGAGGAGGGACAGACGAACAGCCGCTTTCAAGTAATGCATAACAAAACTCCTACAAATTGTTGAGCCAATAGATTTAACCGTAAAATGCCGGCCACTGCCGGGATCGATTGGAAGTACGGATTCTAAAGTCCGTTCGGGAACACAGTCAAGATGCCGCAACCGCGAGGTTTGTTGCTTTTTGGCCATATCTCTAGGTTGTCCTTCGTGGCCGCGTGAAAATCCACGCCACAAAGATCGATACAATGTAGAGCACTATCATCGGTGCGGCGAACAGCAACATGTTCGGAATGTCACTGGTTGGCGACAAGATCGCCGCCGAAATGAGAATTACGATTAGTGCTGCCTTCCAAATACGAACCAAAAAACCAGCGGTAATCAGGCCTATTCGCGCCAATACATAAGTGACAGCTGGCATCTGGAAGACCACCCCCATTCCCAGCATCACGATGATGATGAAGTCGAAGTAATCGTTGGCTTTCAATAGCAGGCGGAAATCCTGTCCTAGCCCCAACAAGTATCTGGCCGCCGGCGGGAAGATGATCTTGTAAGCGAACGCGGCGCCCAGGACGAACGATATAGAGGACAGTGCAATGAAAGGTGTTACATACCCTCGTTCGTGCGGATAAAGGCCTGGTGATACGAATGCCCATATCTGCCATAGTAGAAAAGGTACTGAGATGCAGATCGCGGCATATAGTGAGACCTTTATGTAGAGCGAAAAAGGCTCTAGTGCGCTTGTCACGATCAGCTTGTCGTTAAGGCCCGCATAGGGAGCGGGTGCTGCTGCAAAATCAACCGGGAGGCGAACCCCCTTTGGGACCACAGCGCTGCCGGCATATAGCGGTTCATCCGTAAAGAGACCTAATTGACCCTGCGCGTCTCTCGCCACTTTTGCGGCAACCGAGGCGCCTAATGGGATCAGACTGCTACCCAACCTCGTCTCTTGCGAGAACACGTACCGGCCCGTGTCACCCTCTTTTGCCGCACTCAATGCCTGAATCGTTTCCTGTCCCGTTATCCCCGCGATAGGGGCCCGACGCTGCTGCGCCTCACTCAGTGCCTGCTCGACCGGTATTGCGAGAAAGTTGTAGATGCGATCGGAAACGAACCAGCAGAGAGTTGTCGCAACAAAAACAAAAACAATTGATCTGATTAGTCTAGTGCGCAGCTCGTCCAGATGCTCGAGGAACGACATCTGGCCGCCCAACTCCGATTCCTTTTCGGTTGTGATCGGACGTGCTCGTAAGAGAGATGACATGGAGGTGAGTTACTGCTTAGAGCTTTTAGAGCCAATCTCGCTTGCTGGGTGCTGATTCTGACGGCGTCTTGATTTCTGTGGACTCACCGGGTGTTTTCAAACGAGCAACTGAGCGCTCGTCGCTGATCGGTTCAATCCGAGGCTCAGTGGTTTCGCGCATCTCAGGGGTGTTAAAGTCATCAAACGAAACTGCGTCTGTCACCGAATCGCGGATCTCACCGACCGATTGTTCGATGGCCACCTCTCGCTCCCACGTCCGCTTGAACTCGTCCGACGCCCGGCGGAATTCAGCCAGGCTCTTGCCAAGCGAGCGACTGATTTGTGGCAGCTTTCGTGGGCCAAAAAAGACCAACGCCATAACGAGAATGAAAATCAATTCAGTGCTGCCCACTGACTCGAGTATTAACAGAACCAAGTCTTTGCCTCTCCGCTAACAGGTTGCAACACGTCTCACTGTGGTCCGTTCGCTTTGATTCCCGTTGTGTAATCTGGTGGGTAGTAGATTACTTCTACTGCCCGACCACCCACGCCTTTGGTGTAGAAGGACAGGGAGCGATCACGGTGTTCTTTGACCGGTCGACCCTCGCGATTGGCGGCAGCTTCCAGTGCTTCTCGGGAATCCACTCGCAGGCCGATGTGCGGTGGGTGCTTTGAGCCAGGCCCTAGCAGAGCCAGGCCGAATCCTTTCGCGTCGCGAAGCATAGCCCAGTCGTCATACAGGGTCTCCAAATGAAAGCCGACGCGTTGATAGTCACGTACATCCTGCGGCAGATCCTTCGAATCAATCGCCAAATGATCGACAATAGCTGCAAAACCCGTGTCTTGATCCATCACACCACCTGCCCTGAACAGCAAGGATTAACAGATTGTAGCGCGCTGGCTCGCAAACCCGAAATGGAGTTCTTCCCGGGGACTCGGCGATTGCACTCCTTCATCCTCGCCAGATCGGGGTGACAGGTTCTTGACACCTGCCTTTGTCTCGCTCACCCTTTTCGTGCGTACTTTTATTTGGGAGCAGATGCCACAAACAGATTCAACCCAGAAACAGATTTCACCTCCCGCTTTGCTTCAAACCTTTGCCGAGGTGGCAGAAGCCGTGGCTGCCACAACCAAGAAACTGGCCAAGGCTGCCTTCTTGGCTGACTACTTCAGACAATTGAACGATGTCGATCTCTCCCGAGCCGCACGGTATCTAGCGGGACACCAGTTCGCAGCCGCCGATGAGCGCACCACCAACGTCGGCGGGAGTATTATCAGCAATGCCCTGAGCGAGGCGACCGGATTCAGCATCGCCGATCTACAACCAAAGTATGTTCGGCTCGGAGACGCGGGTGAAGCCGCTTATGAAGCAGTCAAAGAGACAAAACATACATATCAACAACCCAGTATTACCCTGGCCGAAACTGAATCTCTTATCTCGCGCCTCAGCGAAACGCGCGGGACAAAGAACAAAACAGCTTTGCTGACCGCAATTCTGCATCAGGCGACTCCGCTTGAAGCGAAATATCTCGTGAAAATTCTTGCACGCGACCTGCGCATTGGATTGCGAGAAGGCTTGGTCGAAGACTCGATAGCACGCGCATTTGAGCAGCCTCTTGAGAAAGTGTCGTACGCCAATATGTTGTTGGGCGATATCGGAGAAACCGCGGTTCGCGCACGCACGGCAGAATTGAACGACGTTCGAATGCGGCTGTTTCATCCGATCAAATTCATGTTGGCGACTCCCGCCGCCGATCTCGCCGATATTGCGCGCACTATGCCCGAGGAGTTCTTTGTTGAAGACAAGTTCGACGGAATTCGGGCCCAAGCTCACGTCACTCAGGATCGAGTAGCAATCTACTCCAGAACCATGGATGAGATTACTCCCCGCTTCCCAGAGCTGATTGAGCACTTAAGGCGGCTTGGCGGCCCGATGATTCTAGATGGCGAAATTGTGCCGGCTAAAGGAAGAAAGATTCTCCCTTTTGCAGAGCTACAAAAGCGGTTGGGACGCAAGAACATCGGGCCAGACATGCTGCGGGAGGTTCCTGTAGTCCTCGTCGCTTACGACATTCTTTATGCGCGAAACAACGTGCTTACCGAACAAAGCTTGGAGCAAAGGCGGCAAGAATTAGAAGAAGTCGTTCCGGCGTATGGACCAGTCCGGATCTCAGTTGCGAAGCGATTCACGGTGGTGGACCAACTGGATCAGGAGTTCGACGACGCGCGGGCTCGTGGGAACGAAGGGTTGATGATTAAAAGCCCGGAGTCGACTTACAAGCCGGGGCGACGGGGACGCGAGTGGATGAAGCTGAAACGCGCTATCGCCACGCTCGACGTCGTGGTGACAGCGGTCGAAGTGGGCCACGGAAAGCGCCGACATCTTCTTTCCGACTATACGTTCGCCGTAAGGCGGGCCGAAGACAGCGATGAACTTCTGAATATCGGCAAAGCCTATTCAGGCTTGACGGATGCTGAATTAGCGGAAATGACCGAGTTCTTTAAGCAGCACACATTAAAAGAATTTCACGGGAGAGTCCGACTCGTCGAACCCTTAGTCGTAATCGAAGTAACGTTCGATCGTATACAAGAGTCCGGCCGCCACAAGAGCGGTTATGCCCTGCGTTTTCCCAGGATCTTGCGCCTCCGTACCGACAAAAAGGTCCAAGAGATCGACACTCTTCAAACCGTCAGGCGGCTGCATGCGGAGACGCAGCAGTAGTTGCTAAGCGCAGCGAGCCGAGCTCGTGCTCGCTAAAATGATCATCCGGAAGCACTTGTACTATTGCTTCCGATAATGGATAGGGGTAGCATGCACCTCGGTTAAAAGAGTCTCTCAGCCGGCGAATAGTGGCTCGTAGACACAAATATCCGTCTCCTCAACGGCTCGCGCTGAAGACCATTTATTTCAGGTGTGAAGCGACGCTGTTTTAGAAGAAGACCTCGACCAGGGCAAATACCAGCTCTTCGAACGAAAAGCTGTCCGTTTCGCTGCTTTCGAGGTTCGTATCAGCTGTGTACGAACCGCTATTCTCGTAACTGGTCGTCGGGGTGCTAGCTCCGGGGCTTCCGATGTCGCCCGAAGTCCTTATTCCAGGGCTCCCAATGTCCCCCGCGAGCACTCCGGAACTAAGAGTGCAAATGAGGAACGCCGCCAGAATTAGACTCTTGACTTGTTTCATTGTTGTCTCCTTAAAGGATCCTGTCGACTTGGCCCATAGGCCGTCTGGGACAAGTAACTGGACATGTGGTTTGGCCGTGGATGATAATCCCGCGATGGATGCTATGCAAGGCATCTTACAGTCGCGTATAAAGGAAGCCCTCACATGAATTTACAAGTATCAGCGCAGACAGTATCGAAGCTAGGCCAGGACTCGAGCGTGCTGGCGCGGTGTCAAGAGGCCAAGCACTTGGAGATGGACGGCGATTACGCCGGTGCTCGAGCGGTATTGGGAGAATTGTGCGAGGTCCTGGGGGAGCGTCCGAACCTGGAAGGTTTGACTCAGGTCGTAGGTGCCGAACTCCTGCTTCGGGCGGGTAGCATTTGTGGTTGGCTTGGCAGTGCCCACCAGATCGAAAACTCACAAGAACGTGCAAAAGATCTGATTAGCGAGAGCCGCAGTGTCTTTGAACACCTCGGCCTGACGGAGAAAGCAGCCGAGGCCTCGAATGATCTCGCTATCTGCTACTGGCGTGAGGGCGCTTACGATGAGGCGCGCGCAACGCTTCGTCATGTCCTGGCGCAACTTGATCAAAACGTCACTGAGGCGAAGCTGCGGACGTTCTTGAACCTTGCCGTTGTGGAGCGTTCCTCGATGCGCTGGCGAGATGCTTTGGAAGTTAATCGCACCGCCGCGCCTGCTTTCGAGCGCAGCAGTAATCATTCTCTGCGCGGAAAGTTTCATAACGAGTACGCGACCGTCCTTAAGAACCTGGGACTTGCTGAGAGTCGCGAAGATTATGTTGACCAGGCATTAGTCGAGTACGCCGCCGCCTCCTACCACTTGGAGCAGGCAGGCAACCGGCGTTTTCAGGCAGTAACTGAGAATAATCAAGCCCTCATATTTTCGAGCATTAGCAGGTTTTCGGAAGCCCACGAACATCTAAACCGAGCCCGCTCTCTTTTCCTGACTCTTAATGACCGTGGTCACGTTGCTCAGGTTGACGAAACCCGAGCCCGCGTGTTGTTGGCAGAGGGAAAGATTTCCGAGGCGGAGCGCATCGTGAGAGGGTCGGTCAAAACCCTGATGCAGGGGGATCAGC
Organism: Pyrinomonadaceae bacterium; assembly: GCA_035283645.1. Classification (GTDB taxonomy): domain Bacteria; phylum Acidobacteriota; class Blastocatellia; order Pyrinomonadales; family Pyrinomonadaceae; genus PSRF01. The sequence continues at coordinate 54,095 of DATETN010000169.1, read as the reverse complement.
GGTCAATCCTGGCTGAAGCGCTTACCACTCATGGAGTTGCTTTGGCCCGTCTCGAACGACACGACGAAGCACGGTCAGCATTTAAACGCGCGGTAGAGGTCGCAGATCAGGGTGGGGATCCCGAAACGGCCGGAACTGCAGCACTAACAATGGTCGAGGAGTTGGAGAGCTATCTTGGCATCGAGGCGAAACAGTTCTATGTGCGGGCCGAGTGGCTGCTAAAGAAGTCTCAGGATGAAAAGACGATCTTGCGATTGGGAGACTGTGCGCGCCGGCTCTTGGCGCGCGAGACTCATATTGCAGACCGAATGGGACTCGGTCGCTCTGAGTCGCCATCTTCAGAGCTTGATGAATTGCTTAAGGACGGTCCATTTTCTCTTGAGCAGCGAGTGCTGCAATTCGAGGGACAGCTCATAAAGCGCGCTTTGGAAGCGTCAGGTGGGAGCGTTACCAAGGCAGCACGCCTTCTGGGTATCAGCCATCAGGGATTGGCATTCATCCTAAACGGCCGCCATAAGAACCTGCTAGCAGTGCGAACGCCAGTCAGGCCGCGTCGTAAAAGCATCATCCGGCGTTAGCCCGTTACTAGCAACGCCGCGAGACAGTCCATACTCTAAACACCCGTAGAACTGAATTAGATTCGCCACCTTTTTTCAGATGAAGACACTTATCTCAAAGTCTGTCGCCCTGGGACTGTTCGCCGCAATGTTTCTCTTTAGTCAGGTTATTCCCGCGAGCGAGGCGCAAAATCGCCGGGGCCGTTCCCGTACGACGACGACACGACCAACTCCGGCACCCAGTCCCGTTCCCACGCCGACACCCACCCAAACAACGACGCGTGTGCCCAAGCAGCCGGTCAGACTTGCCCTATTAAATGGCCAACTCATAACCACTGCTGATATCGATCGTGAAGTTGGCGCGCAAGTAGAGGATCTGGAAGAACGTGTGGCAGAAGCTTCAATGCGCGTGCTGGAAATGGCCATCAACACGCTGCTCTTGGATCACGAGGCGCGGAAGCGCCGTATTAATGCGCAGCAACTGTACGACGCTGAAGTCACCCGCCGCATCGCGGAACCTACACAAGCGCAGATTGCGAAGGTTCTGGAGGAGAACCGCGCACAGCTACAAGGAGAAGATCCAGCTTCGGCCCGCTCTCAGGTGATAGCCTTCTTAAAAGCGCAGCAGGAGGCGAAGTTATCTGACGATCTCGTCAGACGTTTGCGTACCACAGTACCGGTTGTAATGGGAGCTAATCTAAGCACCCCTAACCTGGCTCCGGCCACCGTTGTCGCTACAGTAGGAGGGGTATCCCTCCCCTTTGGGCAGCTTTCTGAGCGCTTGAAACCGATTCTGTATGACTTGCGCCTCAGGACCTACCTTCAGACGAAAGATGCTCTGGACCGAACCATTACGGATCTCCTCTTAATAGCTGAGGCGAACCGCCGCAACGTACCACCTGAGGAGATCGTTCGGAGTGAAGTTACTAGTAAGATGCGACTGCCAACGGAGGCGGAGATTGCAAAGTTCTATACAGAGAACAAGAGCAGAATCCAGGGTGACCTTAACTCTGTTCGGAACGAACTAGCCAACTATCTGCAAGAGGAGGAGCAGCAGCGACTGGAAGGCTTGATGGCTGAGCGTCTTCGTCGAGACGCCGAAGTAAAGCTTTTGATTACTGAGCCAGAGGCTCCTCGGCAGGCGATTAGTGTCGATGATGACCCAGCCAGGGGTTCTGCGACAGCTCCAGTAACGATTGTCGAGTTCACCGATTTTCAATGTCCAGCGTGCGCCGCCATGCATCCGGTTCTGGAGGAGGTGCTCAGTGGATTTGGAGCTAAAGTAAGATTTGTAGTTCGAGATTTCCCTCTGAGATCGCATCAGAATGCATTCAAGGCTGCTGAGGCAGCGAATGCGGCCCACGCTCAAGGAAAGTTTTTCGAATACGTGGCGCTATTATTTCAGCGACAGAACGCTCTCGATGTTGGATCGCTCAAAAAATATGCTTCCGAGCTAGGACTCGATCGAGTCCGCTTTGATGCTGCGCTCGATAAGGGTACCTACGGAGTGGAAGTGCGGATGGATATTAAGGACGGAGAGCTTTACGGTGTGGAAAGTACCCCAACAATCTTTATTAACGGTGTCCGCCTGCGAACATTAAGTGCAGAGGCGCTGCGAGAAGCGATAGACCGCGCCCTCGCAACGCCCCAAAGTACAACCCGCTGATCGAGTTTACTTCTCTTCGTTGGCCTTCCTGGCCTGGGTTTCTTTTACCTTTTCGCTGGCACGTTCAAAATTGGCTTTGTAGATCGCCAAGTTCGGGTCGTTGTTCTGTTGACCCAACATCTGAGCCTTTTCATAAAGCGGACGGGCCAGTTCTATTCGATCATTCTTCTCATAGGCTTCAGCAAGGCTGTCGTAAACATTTGCCGAACCTGGGTAGCGCTCAACGTTTGCTTTGAAGATTGCTATTGCCTCGTCGGTCTTCCCGGCCAAGAGTGACTGGTAACCAAGTTGGTTAATCAAGAGTTCAGGTGGCTGGATCTCGTAGCCAAATCGTCGGCCTAGCTTTTGATAGTGCTCGTCGACTCCCTTGAGTCCTCCGCTGATAGCACCCGTGTGATCACGGGGCATTTGCCAGCCATCATAAATCTTACGTAACCCCGCATAGTGACTTGGCATCACCACTGAGCCATGGTCCTCGTCATCCATCTGACGAGCTTCCCACACGAAGTCCTTAAGCTGGGTTTTGGCTAACAATCGTTTGAAGCTATCAAAGCCTTCACCGATCGGGCCCGGTTCATTGCCGAGAGTCACATAAAGAGTTGCGTTGAGCTCTTGACGGTTTTTAAAGAATTCTTCCGCTCGTTGCAGTATCTCCTGATTTTCCCACTGGAGTGCTGGGCTTACAGCAACGTAGGAATTGAAAACGCCCGGCCGAGTCAGCATTGCGTGAATCGCAAATAAACCACCAAGAGAATGACCTGCCAGGATGCGGTAGGGCTTGACTCTATAGTTCTTCTCGACGTACCGAAGTAGCTCAGTTTCTATGAACTTGAGGAAGTTGTTTGCCCCACCCGTCGTTGGGAATTGCAACTTGCCGTCGGGTGTCTTCGCACTTGATTTTACGGGACTAAGATCTCGGGCGCGGTCAGTATTCGGGATACCCACGACAATCATCTCAGACATGCGACCGTTGCGCGCCAGAAATTCGACGGTGCTACCGGTGTGAGCGATGTGGGCATCGCCATCCGTCATGTACAGGACCGGGTAACTTTGCTTGTTGGCATCGTAGCCGGCCGGGGTTCTGACAAGAACTACTCTTTCCTCACCAAGCACTGCGGACTTGATTGTGATTTTATTAACGTTGCCGCCAACTTGAGCGTAGCCGGCGATGCTGCTGAATAAACCGACCAAAGCAACCAGTGCCAGCTGCACGCCAAATCTGAAATACAGGGAAACATCTATGGGGGCGTTCAACGATTCAGACCGCGAAACTTTCATCATGATGGGACTCCTATGGTTGGACGACTGACAGCCTTCCGAAGGTAAATCAAATGGCTGGCGGTAGTTAGGCAATACAGAGCTTTGCGGGGTCTTATCCCACCCGTCCGTTTGAAACGTAAGCAGAATGTGACTAGCGGGCCTGTGACCGTGACGAGTCGGCGCAAGGGCAGCCAGGACCCGAAGGTGAGTTCAACGAATCAGGAGCATAATCGGAGAACTCCGACGGTGGAACCCTTCTGTCAGCAGTGCTGAAACTGTTTCAATGCTTCTTCTCGGACGCAGGACAAACCGATTCTGATATCCCCGACTATAGCATCCACGCTAAAAAAAACAGGAGGCAGGGAGTTTAATCCCTGCCTCTTCCCCGCCGCGCCGCCATGATTCGTTAGCAGAACGCTGGTGCAATTTCCTCGATGCGTTTTCGCGCTTTTGGACTCAGTGCCTCGAGCGACGCGAGCACTCTATCGTGTGTCATCGCCGTTCCCAGGTAGGTCCAACGATTTGCCTGCCGCTGCACAATCCGAAAGATCTCCTTTTCGTAATCGTCTAGCTCTCTTCCGGTAGCTCTTATGAAGCTATCCATGTCGAACTCAACCTGCTGTGCCAAGCCTTGATCAAGGAGCCCACCTATTTCGAGATACTCTTCTACCGCAGCCATCCTTTCCTCTTCACTGCGTCCGGCACCAAGCGTCTCCACCATCAATGTATCGAGCTTCGCATGCTGCACTTCCTCGAGCCAGTGGTTCTTCAAAAGACTCTTAAACTGTGAATCGAGGTTTTGATTGTCCTTTACGCTCTCAATGTAGTGGCGCTGCGTCATCCACTCGATGTGCAGAATCGTGATTGCAACTCCCAGCGGGTCGTGGGCCAACACCGCTTTTGCAATGGCCTCCGGTGGCCCAATCACCTCGCACGAAGTTCCGAACCCCTCTTCGAACTCCTGCCGAAAACGTTTGAACAGTTGAATGTGCTTCGCTTCCTCACCTGCAAACTGGAGCAGAGCCCGCACTCTATAGTCATCACCCTGCAGTTGCGGCCGAGCGTGGTCTAACACGAAAGGCAGAATAAACTCCTCAACCAAGCCAAAGATGCAGAGGTAAGCGTTACTTCGGATTTGATTCAATACGATCTTTTCTTCGGCCGAGAGAAACGATAGTGCCTCAGTTCTCGCCAGTGCTTCTGGCAGGAACGGCTTAGAGAAGTCCAGCTTCTTGGAGCCACCAATAATGTCTTCGATTTGCCAATGGACCGCTTGCGAGGCTGTCAACACCGATTGATAGGTATATCCGTGATTCATCTGGGGAACACCTCCTCTGGTTCCGGTTAGCTGTCTCGTGCGGTTTCGCCCGCCTTATCCTTAAACGCGGAAAGAAGAGATGGATTGAATCAGGCTTCCTCTAACAATTTGGGCCCGGTTGGTCCACTTGGGAATATTCGGCCGAAATTGCCCTTAAGGAAGGGGTGTCGTATAGCCAAGAATCTGCGCAGCTTTTGAGGTAATTCTGAAGGTTGGTGGGCAGGAAATTACTTTTTGAGATCCTTTGGGTTCTCGGGCTTGGCAAATAAGGAAGGTGCGAGCGGTCGATTGTATTCCACAGACTCGTAGTTGACACGGCTGGTTTGAAAGCCATTGCGGAAATGATCGATCACCCATGGCGCTGCTACGCCTTGGATACTAATGAGTTTGGCTAGCCGATCCTCCTCTACGATTTCCTCAAGTTCTTCTGTATCTTCACGTTGTCTTGTGCGCTTGTAGATTATTTTCGCGGGCTTTCCATCTCGGGCACCGAATTCAAACTCAATCCAAAAGCCGTCCGGGTACGTAAGGCGTATTGTCTCGTTTCGCATGGCTAGTCCTGCCTCGCGCCTGCCAACGTACTTGACGGTGCCACCCTCTTTTCGCCACCAGCCGCGCAGAAGGTTTTCGAAACTAGTGCGCATGCTTATTTTGAAGTTTTGGATTTGGGCAGGCTTCATGTCGGCAATTTTTCGGGTCGCACCATCGTAGGTCCACCCAGTTTCGCCGCTGTTGGTTTGAATGATTCGGACGCCATTTGAGGTAAATTCGGTGCGCTCGCTGTCAGGGTAGGAGAGGTAATCAAGAAATCGCGTCGGAAGTTGTGGTAGTCCCTCCTGGTAAGTCGTATAGAAGCCGCGCCCGATCACTGTGCGAATATCGAGATAAGTTTGCCCGCCTACGCTTTCTATAGCACGTCTGATGATTGCTTCGGATTTTTCGTCGGATCCCGATTCCTGGTGATCGGATTGTGCAAGCGTTTGCGAAAGCGCAACGAGGCTAACAACCAAAACGGCCGCAAGGTTTTTAAGGATTGTCATCGTTGGACTAGAAGAAAGGGCTTCAAGTTTTCGTTGAAGCCCTTTGGGTTGGTTGATCGAGCCGTTCTAATTCAGGTTAGCGTTAGTCCCTGCCTGCGCTTTTACCACCACCTCGCCTTCCTCCACGTCCACTAAAAAGTGAGTAGCGGACTTCCACAAGGCGGTTATTGGCAGCTTGACCTTCTCATCGATGTGACGCTTCAGGAATCTGGCGCCGTAAGCGGTGTTGTAGCCCTTTTCGGTGAGTAGATTCAGCGCAGCTTCGGAACTATCTACCGCTTTTCCTTGTCGCTCCATCTGTCGTCGCAGCTTCTCCAAATAAAGGCGCGCGATCTGGCGAACTTCATCCATAGTCAGCGGCGCAAAGACGATGATCTCGTCAATCCGATTGCGAAACTCTGGTGAGAAGCGTTGCTCTGCCGCCTTCATCACTTCGTTGTTGACGATTCGAATGTCGTTGGCTGTCTTCGTACCAAAACCCAATGGTTTCTCGAACTTCTTAAAGCTGTCCGAGCCAAGGTTGGATGTCATGATCACTATTGCATCCGACAGATAGACCTTCTTTCCGCGACCGTCTGTAAGCCAGCCTTCATCGAACCCCTGTAGGAACAAGTTCATCAAGTAGGGTGATGCCTTTTCTACTTCGTCCAACAAGAGAACCGTGTATGGGTTCTCCCGCAATTGTTCGGTGAGGATGCCGCCGCGCTCCGAGCCAACGATGCCACGTGGCATTCCGATCAGCTTCTCGATACTGACAGTACCTTCGCTGTATTCAGACATGTCAATGCGGACCATCTTCTCCTCATCGCCAAACATGAACTCAGCAACTGCCTTGGCAAGTTCAGTTTTGCCGACTCCTGTTGGACCAAGAAAAAGTAGGACACCGTCGGGTTTATAGTGCGACTCTTTCAGCGGGCCCTTGTTCAATCTAAGCCGCTGAGCAACGGCTTTTATTGCCTGCTTTTGGCCGATAACTCTCTGGCCCAGCATGGCTTCAGTACTTAAGAAGCGGTCACTCGTGTCGCGAAAGATCATATCTCGAGGAATCCGAGATTCCTGAGAGATGACATCGATAACGTGCTCTGGTTTCACTACCAAAGTCTGCGGCTCGTTTATCTCTACCTTTACAGCTGCAGTATCGAGCCAGCCAATCGCTTTGTCCGGCAAGTGCAGGTTACGAATGTACTTTGGCGCCATCTCCAAAGCGGTATTGATCGCTGCGTCCGAAATCTTGACGGAATAATTTCTTTCCAATCGCGAGCGCAAGCCCAGTAGGATTTCCCGCGTTTCGCTGATGGACGGTTCAACTACTTTGACAGTCCGAAAACGGCGCGCAAGCGCTTCGTCCTCAGCAATGTATTCCTTGTATTCGGATAGAGTTGTCGCGCCGATAATTCGCATCTCGCCCCGAGCCAATGCCGACTTGAACATGTTTGCCGCGTCCGATGAAGTTCCTAATGCGGCGCCGGCGCCGATGATCGTATGTGCTTCATCAATGAACAGAATCAGATTATCTCGCTCTTTGACTTCGTCGATAATCCCCTTGATTCTCTCCTCAAACATGCCGCGAAGCATGGTTCCCGCGACAAGACCACCCATTTGAAGTTGCACAACATGCGAACCGCGCAGTCGAGCTGGTACCCTCTCGGGCTCAAGCTCAATCAGTCTCGCCAGGCCCTCAACAACTGCAGTTTTCCCTACACCGGGCTCTCCGACCAGCATTGGCGAGTTCGCCCGTTCACGGTGACATAGGATTTCAATAATCTGCTGGATCTCTTTTTCGCGACCAATCGTGGGAGGAATCTTATCGGCGCGAGCCAACCGGTTGAGTGAGACACCAAAATGTTTCAGGTACGGTGGTAACTCGAACTTCTTGCGATATTGTTCTTCCTCATGTTCCCGCTTTTGGACCTGCGCCCGCACGTTTTCAGCGACGTTCTCTGGGGTTACCCCCATTGTGCGCAGCACCTCAACGAAGAGACTGTCATAATTGGTGAGTGCTTCAAAGATGTCTGTTGCTTCAATGGTTTTACGTCCCTGAGTTCTGGCCCTCTCCATTGAGCGTTTGAACAGGTCAGTAGTCTCCGGAGATATTCTGAAGCCTTTTCCGATGTGCTGGTGTCGCAAATTCTCTAGTCTTTTGTCGATCGCGATCTTTACGACGACCGGATCAAGCGACAATTCCCGCATTGCCGAGTTGAAGAGATCCGGCTCCTCGTGAATCAGTCCTTTAAGAATGTGTTCGACGGCAACAAAATTTTGGTCGTGACTCCGCGACTCACCCAACGCATATTCCAAGATGCGCTGACCGCTCTCGCCAAATTTGTCTTTATAAGCGCCTAGATCAACCATTCTCTACCTCTTCTGTCGTTTGAACTCAGTAGTTGGACGATTTCATGACAGAAGCAAGCCTCAAATCACTATTATTAACGTAAACCAAGTAAACCAAGTTCTCAGACCGTCTAGCGCAACACTTCTAACGCGGCGGTTAGATGTTTGGAGCATATGCGGCGTTGCGTTTCAATGCAACAACTATTCATGGCGCGATGTCCTTGCAAATCTACGGCCACCAATCAGGGAGTCGGATTGAAATTTTGCAAGAAATCGTGCGTATTTCGTTCAGCTGTCGCGATTAATAGTCGTAGTCGTCCCCGCCGGGCATTGGCGGTGCAGGTTTTTTCTTTGGTTCAGGTGCGTCGCTGACGGCTGCGTCTGTGGTCAGCATTAGACCAGCAATCGATGCCGCGTTTTGTAAGGCGGTGCGTACTACTTTTGTTGGGTCGATGATACCCGACTGCATCAAATCCTCGAACTGGCCCGTTGCAGCGTTAAAGCCACTGTTGCCTTTGAGCTCTTGAACCTGTCGGGCGATAACCGCCCCTTCTAGTCCTGCATTTTCGGCAATGCGACGTATTGGCTCCTGGAGAGCAGAGCGCAAGATATTCACGCCCGTCTTAACATCGCTATCTTCATCAATGCTATCGAGCACTCGAGAAGCTCTCAGTAATGCAACACCTCCACCTGCTACAATACCCTCTTGAGCGGCCGCTCTAGTAGCGTTCAATGCGTCTTCAACGCGCGCCTTGGTCTCCTTGAGTTCGGTTTCTGTTGCTGCACCAACTCGAAGAACTGCAACGCCTCCAGCGAGCTTCGCTAGACGCTCCTGTAGTTTCTCGCGGTCATAATCGGAGGTGGTCTCTTCGATCTGCCGTTTAATGGTGGCAACTCGACCCTGAATGGCTTTCGAGCTCCCAGCGCCCTCTACAATAGTGGTGGCCTCCTTATCGATGACGACTCGCTTCGCCGTGCCCAGGTCGGTAATCTGAACATTCTCAAGCTTAATGCCAAGATCTTCAGTGATCAGACTGCCACCCGTCAGAATTGCCAGATCCTCAAGGATAGCCTTTCGCCGGTCACCAAAGGCTGGTGCTTTCACTGCGCAGACTTTGATCGTGCCTCTCAATTTGTTTACAACCAGAGTGGCAAGCGCATCTCCCTCAATGTCTTCTGCGATGATTAACAGGGCCCGTCCCTGCCCGGCACTCTGTTCCAGTACTGGAATCAGATCCCGCATCGCCGAGATCTTCTTCTCGTGTAACAAAACGAAGGGCTCTTCAAGTACGGCCTCCATTCGATCGGGGTTAGTCACGAAATATGGAGAGAGATAGCCGCGATCGAACTGCATTCCCTCGACAACATCCAACTCCGTCCGTAGCGTCTTTGACTCCTCGACGGTGACAACGCCATCTTTGCCAACCCGCTCCATTGCTTCGGAAATGAGTTTGCCGATCTCGCGATCGTTATTCGCTGAAACAGTAGCCACATTCATCAATTCTTCCTGACCAGTGACCTTTTTTGACTTGCGCTGCAGTTCGGTAACTACCGCTTCGGTTGCGATCTGAATGCCTCGTTGCAACGACATTGGGTTCGCACCAGCCGTCACATTTCTCACTCCGTCACGGAAGATGGCCTGCGCGAGAATTGTGGCAGTGGTGGTTCCGTCGCCCGCAGTGTCGTTAGTCTTCACCGCCACCTCTCGAACCATCTGAGCCCCCATGTTTTCGTACTTGTCCAGTAGTTCGATCTCCTTGGCGACAGTTACTCCATCCTTTGTTATAACTGGGGAACCAAACCTTTTGCTTAGCACAACGTTTCGACCCTTGGGCCCCAAGGTGACGCCGACCACATTCGCCAGAATATTGACGCCACGAAGCATCGCGTTGCGAGCCTCTTCATGAAACTTCAATTCTTTTGCAGCCACGCTTGTTTCTCCTCAAACTAGATTTCACTCTAATCACTAGCCGCTTGTTCGCTTCTGGGAGCTGCCCCAACTTGCACGCGAGCAGGTCTGATTAGCTGGTCTCCTATTCGATAGCCTCGCGTGTACTCCGCAGTCACCCTGCCGTCATCTTCCCGTTCCACTGCAATTGTTTCTACCGCTTCATGGAGTTGCGGATCGAATATTTCACCGACAGCGGAAATTGGTTCGACACCCTCACTTCGAAGTGCTTTCTCAAAACTGACGATCGTTTGTTGTATGCCCTCAATTATTGTCATTGGAGAATTACCCCCTGCGGCAGCATCCGTGGCGCGTCGCAGGTCATCCACCACGGGGAGCAAAGCCATAATCAATTGAGCTTTTGCTCTTTCAGCGCGCTGATCGGCTGAACGATTAAGACGTTGCCGTGTTTCATCGGTCTCGCTTTGCAACTGCATCCGCAGTTGCTCAAAGCGGGCCTCAATCTCCTGCGCCTTCTTTTCCGCAGCTTTGGTGCGAGCCTCGAGTTCTTCTACGTAGGTCGGCTTCAGGTTTGGTTCTTGAGCGGTCCCTCCGTCCGAGCCTTTACCGACATCGTCCAGGTAGATGCGCCGCCGATCGGTCACACGAATCTCCGGAGTTTCTGGGTTCTCTTTTTCGACGTCCACGCTATCATCACCCGCCCGTTTCTCGCCGCTCAACTGATATTGATCTCCACCTTCTTGGCGGTCTGCACTGGCCGCTTGGGCAAATGAAGATCCAGCACACCGTCTTTATAGTCCGCACGAATCTTGTTCTGGTCCACTACATTAGGAACGCTAAAAGCACGCACGAACTTTCCACCCTGTCTTTCAGAACGCCCCGCGGCGGATGGGTTGAGATTTCGATTACCACGAACCATCAGTCGATTCTCTTCAATAGTTATCTCCAGAGCAGCGCGATCGATGCCCGGTAGGTCAAGAGAAATCGTGTACTCAGAATCCGTCTCGGTTACATCCGCCAACGGATACCATTCAGTCTTCTCGAGATCGGAGCCTCCTCGTTCACCTTCGGTCCGACGCTGAGTTGCATCTTCAAAGAGCCGGTTCATTCGGTCCTGTAGGACCACGAGATCTTGCAATGGATTCCAGGACATGTACACCCACCCTCCTATTAGTATATTTAGGCCACCGCAGCAGCCACATCTGTTGTGAACTTCATAGTGTCGCCGTCAGCTGAAACAACTACAGTTTGTCCCGGGGCGATTTCGCCCCTTAGCAGTTTTACAGCCAGAGGATTCTGGACCAGCGTCTGGATTGCCCGCTTGAGGGGCCGGGCACCGTAACTGGGGTCATATCCTTCGCGAGCAAGAAGTTCTCTAGCTGAATCGTCCACGATTACGGCAATGTTGCGTTCACTAAGCATCTGCCTGAGCCGCTCCAACTGCACATCTATTATCTGGCCAATTTGTGAACGCGACAGCTGATGAAAGACGACGATGTCATCTATTCTATTCAGGAATTCCGGCTTGAAATTTAACCGCAGCTCCTGAAGCACAGCCTCTCGGACCTGCTTTTCGTCTCCTGCAGCCGCCTGAATCTCACGCGATCCCAAATTGGAGGTCATGATCAGCACTGTGTTTTTAAAGTCGACGGTCCGCCCCTTTGAATCTGTTAGGCGTCCGTCATCCAGAATCTGGAGCAGAACATTGAAGACGTCCTGATGGGCCTTTTCAATCTCATCAAAGAGAACCACAGAGTACGGCCGACGCCTGACGGCCTCTGTTAACTGCCCGCCCTCCTCGTAACCGACGTATCCCGGCGGGGCACCGATCATACGAGCGACGGCATGCTTTTCCATGTATTCGGACATGTCGAGGCGAATCATTGCCCTTTCATCGTCAAAGAGAAACTCGGCCAGGGCTCGGGCCGTCTCGGTCTTGCCTACACCTGTTGGCCCCAGGAATATGAAGGAGCCAACCGGCCTGTTCGGATCCTGCAAACCGGCTCGGGCACGACGTACCGCATCTGCGACCGCCTTAAGGGCCTCATTCTGACCGATGACACGTTGGCCTAGACGTTGCTCCATCGTGACGAGCTTTTCCAGTTCGCCTTCCAGCATTTTAGAGACAGGAATCCCGGTCCACTTTGCTACGACTTCAGCAACATCTTCTTCGTCGACCTCCTCCTTTAGCATCACGCCATCTCGTTGAAAAGCTTCCAACTTTTTCTGCTCGTCCGCCAGTCGCCGCTCAAGCTCCGGAATCCTGCCGTATTGAATTTCAGAGGCACGCGCAAGATCCCCAGCATTGCGTGCCTGGTCCAACTGCAGTTTAAGGTTTTCCAATTCTGCCTTGGCGGTTCGCATCCGTTCGATGGCCTCTTTTTCAGACTGCCATTTCGCCTTCATTCCAGATGAGGTCTCGCGTAGGTCAGCGATTCGCTGTTCGATCTCCGATAACCGTGACTTCGATTTCTCGTCCTCCTCGCGTTGTAATGCCTGGCGTTCGATCTCTAACTGGATGATTTCGCGCTCAAGCTGGTCGATCTCCTGCGGCAGAGAGTCTATCTCGATGCGGAGTCTTGAAGCGGCTTCGTCAATCAGGTCGATAGCTTTGTCTGGGAGGAACCGGTCAGTTATGTAGCGATTTGAAAGAGTCGCCGCAGCGACAATAGCCGAGTCCTTTATGCGGACGCCATGATGAACCTCATACCGCTCCTTGAGACCACGAAGAATGGCGATGGTGTCTTCAACCGTGGGTTCGCCAACGTAGATTTGTTGAAAGCGCCGCTCCAGTGCGGCATCTTTCTCAATGTACTTCTTGTATTCATTAAGTGTGGTGGCGCCAACACAACGTAACTCACCGCGGGCCAAAGCCGGCTTCAGCATATTGGAAGCGTCGATGGCTCCCTCCGCAGCGCCAGCGCCGACGAGTGTGTGAAGTTCGTCAATGAACAGTATGATCTGTCCCTGCGCGCCTTCGATCTCTTTCAAAACAGCCTTGAGACGATCTTCGAACTCACCCCGATACTTGGCGCCGGCGAGCATGGAGCCGAGGTCCAGCCCGACCAGTCGCTTGTTTCTTAGAGTCTCAGGAACGTCCCCAGAGACAATTCTTTGGGCCAGTCCCTCTACGATGGCAGTCTTTCCAACGCCGGGCTCACCGATCAGTACAGGATTATTCTTAGTGCGGCGTGACAGGACCTGAATGGTGCGGCGGATCTCCTCATCACGCCCAATGACGGGATCGAGTTTTCCTTTTCGTGCTTGCTCGGTCAAATCACGAGCATACTTTGATAGAGCCTGATAATTCTGTTCGGCGTTTTGATCTGTGATTCGCGAGCCCCCTCGCATCTGCTCAATGACTTTGACAAGATCATCGCGCTTGATTCCGTGCTGCCGAAGTAGCTTGCCTGACTCGCCGTCCTTTTCATCGACGAGTGCCAACAGCAAATGTTCCGAGGAAATGAACTCATCCTTCATCTGCTCAGCAAGCTTTTGTGAGTCCGTGAAGAGCTGGCTAATGCGAGGGCTAAAATACTGTTGGCCACCTTTGACCTGCGGAAACCTGGCTATGGCGCCCTGCAGTTCGTCTTGCAGGACAGGAATATTGACCGCGAGCTTCCCCAGCAGCGGCTTGACGATGCCTTCTGGCTGCTCAAGCATTGCAGCTAACAGGTGTTCGGGCTCAACCTGTTGGTTTTGATGTTGTTCGGCGTATTCAATCGCCGACTGAATTGCTTCCTGGGCGCGGAGAGTAAATCTATCTAAACGCATTTCTTCTTACTTTCTAGTTTTGGCAGATAAGCGGGGCAGCTCAAACGAGCACGCCCCGCTCATGTTAATCTGACCACCAGGGAACTATTTGGCCGCATTTGCATGTTTGGTTCTTTCAGCGGTCCCCGGTTCTTCGGCCTTTGCTTCGATCGTCCTGCCGGCGGCGCCTGTAGACTCACCGGTAACTTCGATCTTTCGAGACTTGGCCTCTTCTCGCTTTGGCAAGGTCACACGCAAAACTCCGTTCCGGTATTCGGCGGTAGCTGATTCAGCCGAGACCGTCTGCGGCAGGGTGAACGAGCGAGTGAAGGACCCGTACGAACGCTCAACACGATGGTAGTTATCAGTTTCGTCCCGTTTTTCGAAACGTCTTTCACCGCGGAGCGTGATGACATTATTTTCGACAGCTAGTTCGAAGTCTTCCCTGTTCATGCCGGGAAGTTCCGCCTCAAGCACAATCTGATCCTTGTTCTCGTAGATATCCACGCTCGGATTCCACGCGCCTCTGCCAATGCCCTCCTCGCCGAATCCACGGGGCAGATTAGTGGAGAACAGCCGATTCACCTCTTCTTGCAACGTCCTCAAATCGCGGAAAGGGTCATAACGCATAATGCTCATTCTAATATCCTCCTTAATGCTTTGAGCTTGCGCTCAAATGGCGTCTCGTTTCTTTAGTTCCATCTGAGCGTGGCGAAATAATAATATCTGAGTGAACCTCTGTCAAGTCAGAGGAAACTGAAGTTTTTCGGCTAAAATGGCCGTCATTTACGCGGGGTCGAATCCTCAGGGGGGACTCGAGGTTAGCGGATTCCGAAGAATCGTTTAATGGCTGTTAGGAGACCTGCTGACTGCTCTGAAGGGTCAACATCGGGGCGTCCTGAGGGCTCCAGGCCCTGTCGTCGATCCGCCATTATATGGCTGAGGGACTCTACTAGATCAGGATTGGTCTCGAAGACGCGCTTCATTGCTTCGTGACCAATTTCTAAGACTTCAGTTTCCTCCAAAGCCACTACGTTTGCGGTTCGGGGCTCGCCTGTGAAGAGGGCCATCTCACCGAAGAAGTCGCCGTCGGTCAACGTTGCGACGCTGCGGGCCCTTCCGTTCTCGTTCACCTGGACGCTAACTCGGCCATTGTGGACTACGAACATTGACGAACCCGGTTCTCCCGCCCGGATGACGCTCTCTCCGGGCGCGAAGACGTGCTTTTCCGCGGCACGAGCGAGAATCGCCGTCTCCTCGGCCGAAAGCGGAGCGAAGATGTCGACCGCGGAGAGTCGCTCAACTATTGCACTTCCGTCGCTCGACATCCCAGGCCTGTGGCGTTCAACATGGACGGTTCTGGTCGGGTAAGCAAAGTTCAGGTTTGCTCTTCGGAATGCATACCAAACGCGCTGTCGAATCAGTGCATCCGTATCGTTGCACTTAGCGTAATCTTCAAGCCAGTACTTGAGTTCATAGTCAATGCCATGGTCCCCCAAGTTCCGGATGCGCACAATCGGAGTAATTTCTTGCGAGACATTATCCGCTTCACGTACAGCCTCTCTTACTACGTGAATTGTTTTTGCAGGAGAATCGGTGTAGAGCGTATTGAACAGGACGAGCCGTGCATTGAGATTATCGCGCGGACAAACTTCGATTGATTCTTTCGCGGCATTGCTGTTTGCGATCAGCACAACATGGTTCTGAAACGTGCGGATCTTGATTGCTCGCCAGGTAATCTCCTCTACGACTCCAGTATGTCGTAATGCGCCAACTGTGATCACGTCCCCAACTTGAAAAGGGCGATCAGCTTGCAGCGATATCCCGGCAAAGAAATTTCCGAGAGTATCCTGCAACGCCAGACCGAGGATAACTCCGAAGATCGCAGAAGTTGTGAATAAGGCCCCCAGGTTGATGTCAGGGTATAGGAGACTGAAACTTATGAGGAAGAGGATTGTAAAAGCGACGATCGAGAATATGTTTCTGACGAGAGTCGGCGCCTCAAATCCTTGTCGAAACCGGAAGATCAGTCCGAATACTGAGACGTTGACGGCACGGACAATCAGGTAAGCGAGGATGGCCCAAAGCGTAAGCTTTACAGCCGTGAGGACACTGGCAGACCCACGAGTCATCTTGCTCGCAAGGTAACGGCTTAATTCTTCTTGGTTACCATAAACGGCCGCCAACGCGAGCAACACAGCAACTGTGAGACCCATTAAAAACAGGAACCGATTTCTCGAACGTGTGCGGATCAATGGTTCACATTTCCCAGTAACATTGACGCAGAAGTTGAGCGCCCTTCTTTTATCACCCTTTCCTTTACTTGGCTATCTTCAGTGGTTAACGCTTCCGAGTCGCTCAAATAGAGCGGGGAAGCTGGACTCGACGATGTAGGTCAACGAGAGCACGGTTACCACAAGAGTTGTCAACCAGGCCCCCAGGTTAAATAGTGGTCCATTTGTGTGGACGCCCATGATTTCACGATCGTTCACAAGTCGCATCACCGCGAAAAGGATGACTGG
Organism: Pyrinomonadaceae bacterium; assembly: GCA_035283645.1. GTDB lineage: Bacteria > Acidobacteriota > Blastocatellia > Pyrinomonadales > Pyrinomonadaceae > PSRF01. The sequence continues at coordinate 37,739 of DATETN010000169.1, read as the reverse complement.
GAGTAGTAGTCCATTGATGACCTGCGTGAGTAGCAGGACTCTGATCATAGGTAGTTCAGGGATTACAGCAATCGCTGCACCAACTGCGACAAGAAAGGTGAAGATTCCAAGGAAGATTGGCGCCTCCCGGAAAGTTCGAGATACGCCCTTTTCAAAGCCGAGCGCTTCCGTTATGGAATACGCGGTCGCGAGCGGCAGCACTCCTGCTGCCAGCATTGAGGCTCCAAATAATCCAATTCCAAAGAGCGACTCAGCGTACATCCCGGCCAGCGGACGTAGTGCCCGGGCGGCATCGGCTGCCGTGTCGACCCTTAATCCATACTTATGCAGGGTGGCGGCGGTAGAAATAACGATGAAAGATGCAATCAAAACTGCAAAAACAGTGCCTGCCCACACGTCTGTTTTGGTCCCGCCGTACTCTTCAATCGTAACGCCCTTTTCCACCACAGACGATTGAACGTAAACCTGCATGTAAGGAGAGATAGTTGTTCCAACTACGGCAACGAGGGTGAAGAGGTAAGCCGACTCGATTCTGAAACTGGGCTTTACCATCGCCACAGCCACTTGGGACCAATCCGGCCTTGCCAGAAACGCCGACCCGATGTAGCCGAGAAATACCAATGACATTAATAAAAAGACCCGTTCGACACGTTGATACGAGCCCTTTACTACCAGCCACCAGATGCTCCCGGCCGCTAGTGGAACTGAGACAAGACGCGGAACGCCAAACAGCTCAGTTGCGGCAGCGATGCCAACGAACTCAGACACTGTGACACCGGCGTTTGCCACGAGCAACGCAAGCATCACCAGTGCGGTCCACCGCACACCAAAACGCTCTCGAATTAGATCGGCCAGGCCCTTACCAGTGACGGCGCCCATCCGAGCGCACATTTCCTGCACCAGACCTAAGCTGATGGCGATGGGTATGAGAACCCAGAGCAGGCTATAACCCAGTTCCGCCCCAACAGCAGCGAACGTTGCGATACCACCGGCATCATTCCCTGCATTCGCTGTGATCATCCCCGGGCCCAGGATCGCCAGCAAACCAAACAGACGCCAACGTTCGCGAAACGTGCGGCGCATTCGACCCGTACCGCGACGTAGCAGTCGTCTGCCAGCGGCTGTTACTGCACGGCGTTCTGACACTCGGAGGTTCCTCACTCATAGACCAATTAGCAACCTAACCAAAAAGCCGGGGTAGTCTGTGACGCCAGTCCCGAGGCAGTAAGAACTCCATCGCGTCATCCACAGTAATAATCCCAAGGATGTCCCCAGATTCATCAACTACGGGAAGAGCAAGCAGATTGTACTCTGCAATTCGCTGCGCCACTTCCTGCGCCGGCTCTTCGGGATCAGCGCTTTGGAATTCGGTTCTCATCACTTGAGCCAGCGGCTGTATCGGATCTGAAAGGATTAGGCTACGAAGCGCAATCACCCCCACTAGTTTCCATGAGCCTTCCGCGTCGACGACGTAAAGGTAGTAGATCATATTAGGGGTTTCTGCCATCTCGCGCAGTCGAGCAAGCGCCTCCCCGACGGTCAGTTCTCTTGGCAAAGTCACGAATTCCGTCGTCATTAGCCCACCTGCTGTGTCATCTTCATAGGGCAGCAACTCTGCGACGTCCGCCTGCTCTTCATCAGCCATCAGCCCGAGAAGCTCTTCAGCTTTTTCTTCCGGAAGGTCACCGAGCACGTCAGCAGCTTCGTCAGGAGACATCCATTCAAGAATGTCAGCGGCGCGCTCTTCGTCCATGTCGCCGATAATCCGCGCTTGTCTCTCGGCAGGCATCTCCTCAAGAGTCTCTGCGGCCGTTTCATCATCCAGCGATTCGACTATCTCAGAACCGTGATGATAAGAGAGCGCTTCTGCTAGTCGCGCTATCTCGACCGGGTGAAGGCGGGCCAGTTTGCCCCTCGATGATTTAAGCTGCACCGTAGCGGCATCAGTTGCGAGATAACCAACATCTGCCCAATCAATCACTTCTACTGGTTTTTTTGTGCCGAGAAACCCACGGGGCGCCAAACGGCGCCAGAGACCTTGAAGACTGACGTCAGCGCCTGTTACGCGCCAGTCGTTTGCAGCTTCGATGATCTGGACATCGTTAACTCGCACGACCCTTTTTCCATCTACATCAATCAACTGCTTGTCGAGAACATCACGCGCCAAGAGCACCTCGTTGTGACGCCGCACAAACGGTCGCAGGTCAAGAATGTCAGAATTCAGCTGAACGCCACTATCATTGAGTTCGGTGATGCGCCACCGGGACAGGAAAAAATCACGCCGCCGGTATCGCGCAACCAAGCCACTCACAGGGGGATGTTCCTCCTCGCCAAGCCGGACAATTACATCCTTGACTGTTGCGACACGAAGACCTTCAAGGTCGCGGATAGGCCGACCTAATACTTGCGACAGATAGAGCATGAAGTTGTTACCAGCCGATAAGCTTTGGCGGAATCATATCACGCGTCGGACCGAGGGAATGTCGAGCCGATTTTATTTGCATGGACTTAGCGTGGGTTGTCAGTCAGCCGTTTGATGGCGAGCTGCAGCACGGAGTCTCGATTGGCATACAGGTCTCGTCGCTGAATCCCTACGGCTTCATCTGGGGTAATCCCATTCTGTTCCAATCTGATACCCTGACTGGTCCGGAAGTCCAGTTCACTCACGTCCAGGACGCCTCCGTCAGGCAGTTCATGTTGGTGTCTAATTGCAAGCACGCATCCGCAGGTTTCTCCGCCGAGGATCTTTGCTCGATTCGCCGTCCGCATTGAGGAAACGAATATTTCGGCAGCACTAGAAGTTCTTTCACTGGTCAGCACAACTAAAGGCAGGGTTGTGTGGGGGAGCGTTTCGGGAGCGAGTAACGACCTTGCGCGGGTTTTGATTGTAAAGCTGGTCCCCCAGCGGTCGGTGAATGTTCCGATCTCAAGCCCGCCTCCCAAAAATGCGGATGCAACTTCTGCCATTGCTTCAGCTTCACCCCCTCCATTCTCGCGCAAATCAAGCACGATGCCTCGCGCGCTCTTAATCCGCGATTTAAGCATCCGCGTGAACTCAATTGCCAACTTAGGGGTGAATGCATCGAGTTGCACGATCAAGGTCCTGTTCTTCATCCGCGCACGCATTCCCAACTGACGGCGAAGCAATGCTCTCTGAAAGCGTCCACTGCGAAGTTCGCCGGTTTTGGTTCGCCAATGTACTTCCACTTCAGTCTTGGGCGATCCTTCAAGGAGTGCAGAAAACGCACGCAGTCGAGTGGAAGCACGAAGCGCCGCCGGTTGTTGACTGAGAATTCGGTCCTCAATCACTGTCAAGGCACGGATACCGTCGACGCGTTCGATGATGTCACCTGGTTCAACACCGGCGCGATCTGGTTGAGAGCCCTCGTCTACTCTGATCACTGTAGGTTGATTGTCTATGTTTCTAACTGCCAATCCGACGCTTACAAATCGCGGGCTCCACCAGTTGAACTTCTCGTCAGGACCATGAACTCTCGTGTGTACGTCGTGCAATTGTGAAATCAACTGACGGAGTAACGAATAAAGCTGCTCTCCATTAGCTGCGACAGCAGCTTTGGGACGAAATACATCTCTCTGTGCTTGCCAGTTTATTCCATGAAATTCCGGGTCGTAATAACGGTCATTGATTGTCTGCCACACATCATCGAACACCGCGAGCCGGCCTTCGACTGTTGCGGTTGACAGGATCCTGCTTGGCTTTCGACTTGAGTCAGAACCGGCGGTCGGCGGAAAGGCGAACACCAGTGCGATCGTTAAAATAGCAAGGCACGCGATCAGGGGTAGCTGGCGCCTGTATTTGATTGACTGATTCATTGCACTCTGGTCTGGGTTAAAGGTGGCTTGCGGAAGTTGTAGCGCAGCAATACACGAATCGGGAGCGGCTTACCATGCCGGGTTGCGGGAAAAAAACGAAGTTGCTTCACCGTTTGCAAGGTCGCTTCGTCCAGGCCAAAGCCGGCCCATCGCTCGACGCGAGCGTGGTGCACATCACCGTTACCATCTATTTCAGCAACGATGTCCACTGTCGCTTCTACCTCCGCTTGTGCTGCCTCCTCTGTGTAACCTGGCTGTAAGCGTTTGAAAGGTCTTGGTAGACGCAAACCTTGGGCGGCAGCCTGCTCCTCATCAGGTGCCTCTAAAACTACCGGTTCGTTTTGCCCTAAGGCTAGCTCACGTTCATTTTGTTCATCCGAGTTAGCTTGCCTGATTGCTTCGGCAGTTTTAGTGCGAACCTTCAATCCCGAGATTTCGTCGAGCAATTGCGTTTCGCTTTCCTTTATTGTTTGAGCCTGAAAGCTGGGCCTTAACCACAAGACCAGACTCCCGGTTCTGGCACTGACAATGAATAGAGTCGCATAAGATTCGAAATAAGGCCCTGCAGAAGAAGGCGAGCGCCTGAGCGTTTCAACATCTCCAATGACATAGAATTCACAACCCAGCACCGCACCCAAATCCATTGCCTCTTTGCGCGTAAGATTAAGAGAGCCCTCGTAACCGAAGCCTCGAGCGGCAGCGCGACTCTGATCCGGATCGATAACCAACAGTTCTGTCTTTTTCAACGATTGAAAGAGACGTTTGGTGGCGAGGACGGCAAACCCGGAGCGCCCCAAATTAACAATGGCAACACGTGCACTCGTTGTCTGCTGGTTTTCTATTGGAGCCAACGATACGAGCGAACCCAGAATGACGAGGAGGGGAAAAAGCATAGTGGACCACTGGAGCAATAATGCTGACGACTGGCTCTGCGTCTCTATTCTTTGCGCCAGAGCCGCTGCGATGAAATTCGCAAAGCGCGGTTAAATTTACTAGAAGCGTTTTCCCATGCAATAACAGCGGTTAACTCGACAATCTGGTCATCGTCATAAACAGATCTAAGCGACGCGAAAAATTCGTCTGTAACCTCCTCGTCAGTGATTGTCATTCGGTCCGCATACTCAAGTGCCAATCGTTCAGCGGGTGAAAAAAGCTGACTGGTTTTGTAGTTCGGCAGAGCTTCTATCTTGTCGCTGGTCAGTCCTAGTTCGCTGCCGACCGCAGCGTTGATGTCCTGTCAAAACTCGCATTTATTTATTGCCGCAATTCGTCGGTTAACCAGCGCCTGGAGCTTTGGATCGATCAGTCCCGAACCATCAATTCCAGTCCACATTGCGCGAACGCCACGGAAGATTGAGGGCCGTCGCGCGTACACGAGGTGATTTGCAAGTGGCGCCCCATATCGCTTCTGCTGGGCTTTGAAAACCTCCTTGATGTAACCAGTGGCCTCTGCGGGATTTACACCAATTATTCGACTCATTCAGTTCATCCTATAACGACGCGCCCTTTAGCCGTGACCGATGATAACAGGAATAAATTTCTGTCTTTACTTCAGCCGGAAAGCAGATGCGATGAAGCTCATATCCCTTCTGCAGGCCACGCACTACTTCACTAATCTCACTGATCTCGCGGATGGTAGGCTGGGAATAACCATCCTCCACAAAGATGAGGGTCCTGGGCTCCATACCTGACGCCGTGTAGTAGTTGTAATAGGGCACGTCGCTGGCGCGATCTTCAACGAAGTAGTACTCCGAAGCAAACCCCGCATTGGTTACGAGCTCACGTGCGTTGTTGATGAACTCTTGGCGCTCGTCAAGCGACATGTCGAGGTCAATAGCTTTAAACAGCCTCCGGTCAATAAAGCGATTACTCAAATCCGCCAAAATCGCATCGTCCGAGTCTCGCCACCTTTTAAGGTGGAAGATTACGTCTGAGTCATCAATCTCGAGGTGCTCTGAAACTGAGAGTTGTTCACGTTTGAGAATCTTTTCAAATGCGCCAGATGAGTGCCAAACGTACACACCAGCAGAAACCAGATCGAGTGCGCGTTTAAGCGCGCTTCGCAATACGGCCTCGGCGGAACGCAGAGTGCGGTGAAAGTAGACCTGTCGAAACATGTAGTAGCGAGCCTGTAGGTACTCTTCAACCGCGTATAGTCCGCGAGCTGCTACGTAGATGCGATCGCTGGCCTGGTCTATCGCCAGCGCGTTTATGATCCATTCCAGGTCATAAATCCCGTACTTCGCACCTGTCATCAGCGAGTCGCGCAACAGGTAGTCCATACGGTCAACATCCAGTTGCGAAGAAACCAGGTGTCCTAACGCTGCTGGTCGAAAGTCTCCCTGGATTATTGACGCTATGGTCTCAGGCAAACCCGAATCGAATTCGCGCAGGAGTTGCCCAATTGAGGTCTCCTCACTAAGCACAATTCGCACGGACCAGGATTCATGATGAAAGCCAAGCACCTTTTCCATTACATGTGAAAACGAACCGTGGCCTACATCATGAAGCAAGGCAGCAGCGCGTACCGCTGTCCGGTCCTGCGATGCGATTTCATGGCGCTCGCCGAGATGGTCCAGTACTCGGGACATAAGGTGGAATGCTCCGAGTGAATGCGTGAAACGGGAGTGCTCCGCACCTTGATAAGTAAAGAGACCCAACCCAAGCTGTTTAATGCGGCGGAGGCGCTGGAATTCCGGAGTGTCGATCAAACGGACCATCAAATCGCCTTCGGCATTGTCCGTACGAAGTCTGATGATGTTGTGAACTGGATCGCGGTAGATTCTTTCTGACACTGTGTCGTGAGTTTAACACTAGCTTCGTAATCCACTGGAATTGGTCAGCTCAGTCCAGGCCCTTTACGATCTGGAGAGTGTCAGAAGCGCTTGCGGCCAAGTGGCTGCTTTTAGCGGGTCCTTTCCTCTTGGTTCTCTGCTGTTTGCCACCAACATTCCGCTTGTGATTTATGGATCGTTCCCATTTTTTTGGATTTGGCTTTAGTCCTAAATGCCAAAAATTTGGCCGAATTTTCGAATCCGGTGAGGTTGGTTACATCCTGCTTGCTGGGCATAATAGTTGCAAAATCGGCGCCCGGTAATGATGGAGTTTTCACCAGAGTCCATAATTTCCCCTGTCGCTAACCCGCTCTGGAGGGCGATGCACGGCCAATTCGGGAGCACCTGCAGGGGCGTATTCAAGATTTTGTCAAAAAGAAAGGATTACCAAGCATGAAAAACAGCTTGAGGTTTATTGTCCTGTCGCTGTTCGTATTGTGCTTTGCCGCTCCGGCGCTAGCACAAACGGTGACGACAGGAACCATTGAGGGTTCTGTTTTGGATATCAATGGTGCTGCTGTGCCAAATGTAGGTGTGACAGTCAGCAGCCCAAATCTTATCCGACCGCAGTCCACTCAATCGGATGGTCAGGGTCGCTATAGGATTCTAAATTTGCCCCCTGGCAGGTACACGGTGTCGGTGGCCGCCGCGGCGGGCTTTGCCGAGTTCACCAAATCTGATGTGGAAGTGAATCTATCATCCACATCGACAATTGACATCCGACTGCAGCCGGCAGGTGCGACCGGAACCGTCACAATCACTGACACGTCAGGAGCAACGGTTGATGTGACGACTGCTTCGAGCGGTACTAATGTCTCGACAGAGCAGTTCTCCAACTTCCCGACACAGCGAACCGTTAATTCGTTGTATACGATTGCTCCAACCGCCACTCGTTCCGGCCTGCGTGATGCTGCTGGCCGCGAACGTGACCCGTCGGTGGGCGGTGCCTCAGGGCCGGAAAACAATTACATCTTGGACGGTGTGACCACAACCGATCCCGCCTATGGTGGCGGTGGTGCCAACCTGCCGTTTGAGTTTGTGCAGGAAGTGGAAATCAAGACCGGTGCGTTTGGTGCCGAATATGGCAAGTCTACCGGCGGTATCTTCAACGTCATCACCAAAAGTGGTGGTAACACAATTCGCGGCGACGTATTCGGATACTTCACCTCTGAAGGAATGGTGGCCGATACCAAGCATTTCTCGAACTCGACCGCGTCCTTCAACGGTTATTCTGAATTGGACGCTGGTGTCGATATCGGTGGTCCAATCGTGAAGGATAGGCTGTGGTTCTTTGGCGCTTTTAATCCACAGCGTCGCAAGAACTTCTATTTGGGCCAATCGTTATTTACTCCTTTTGAGAATAAAGTAACGACGCCATTCTATGCAGGTAAGCTGACCTGGGCGCCAAACCAAAACAATATTTTTACGTTTTCGACCTTTGGTGATTTCACCAAGATTGAAGGATTTCAAGTTAATCAGACGGGTTCAATCGGAGGGTCATTCAACGGTTTTGGTGCGGATCCAAATAGTTTCCTCGGAACTAACAAGACGGGCGGCCACAACTACGTCGCGCGGCTGAATTCTACAATCCGACCAACGTGGATTGGTGAGTTCTCATTCGGCATGCACTTTCAGCGGTTCGATCGCGCTGCCACTGGGGACTTTGGTAACGAACCGTCAACTTTTGACAACTTCTCGATTTTGACTTCAGCGGGTACTGTTGCGCCGCTGGTAAATACGAACCTCTATCTCCTGCCCGCGCCCCAGCCGGTTGGTACGGTACCGGGCGGCGGTACGGGTTTCATCTCCTATATCTACGGTGGCCCGAACGCCAGCCTGCAACGCACTTTCTTCCGCAGTGGGTTCGCTTCGATATTTGAAGGTGCGGAAGACCGCAACCGATGGGAGGCTGCAGCTCGCCTGCAGAACATTTGGGGGCAACACACCTTCAAGTATGGGTTCGAGTACGTGCGCAATTCGTACGACATCGACAACCACTCAACTGGTCCCGACCGAACCTGGAACAACCCCTACGGGTTGACACTCGGGGATGGCGCGACTTTGACGGCAAATGGGTATCGTGTTGACCACCGGTTCCTGGTTTGCACGGTCAGAACGACTAACATCGTTTGTCCAAGCGCCGCCGGTCAACAGCGCGCGGCTCTTCTCGTTGGTTCCAATGTAGCGGGTGTTGGTGTAATCACAGGCACTTCCGTTGACACTTTGACCCTTGCTGAGACGGTGAGCAACCCGTTCCTGATCCTGAATCAGACTCGCATTCGCGACTTCAGGCTTGAGTCAAACACCAAGACCAACACGCAGAGCTTCTACGTTCAAGATGACTTCAAGATGACGCGCAATCTAACGATCCTGCTGGGGCTGCGTTGGGATTTCCAACAGGCTTACGGCAAACCGGGTGAGGGCGAGCCACTGAAGCTGAACAACTTCGTTCATAACACCCAGCCACGTGTTGGTATGGTGTGGGATTTCACCGGGGAGGGAAAAGGTAGGATCTTCATGAACTTTGCCCGCTACCTGGAGACACCAATCCCGCTGGACATAAACGTCCGAGCACTTAGCGACACGGCGCAAACTGATTTGCAATGGCGCGTCGACCAATACGGTGGACCTGCGGGTTCTAACCTCGTCTCTGGCCTTGGCGGGACTGTGGGTGCGGTTAACCTCGGTCATTCTCACACACCTCCTGATAGAGATCTCAGGCCGCAGACTCTCAATGAGTTCAATGCAGGTATTGAGTATGAGGTGGTTAGAGATCTCGCTTTGGGCGTCCGCGGGATCTATCGTGCCCAGGACCAGGTGATTGAAGACGGCGCTACAGACGAAGTTAACTTCAATTATTTCCTCTTCAACCCGGGGCAAAGCGAAACGTCCCGACTGGCTGCAGAGGCTGGAGTGAATTACGGAAGGGCCCGTCGTTACTATCGAGCTTTGGAGTTTACAGGCACCAAGCGGTTTTCTAATAATTATCAGTTCATCGCTTCGTACGTGTTTTCCAGCTTGATCGGTAACTACGAAGGCCTGTTCCGTAATGATAATGGGCAGGCGGATCCTAATATCACGTCGCTCTTTGATCTGCCGAGCCTGCTCGCAAACACATACGGAAGATTACCCAATGATCGGCCGCACCAGTTCAAGTTTGATGGTAGTTATCAAACGCCATGGCGGTTCTTGATTAGCGGTGGTTTCCGAGCACAATCCGGCACTCCCTTTAACGCCTTGGGCGCACATCCCATTTATGGAAACAATGAGGGATTTGCTGTTCCACGTGGTACAGGAACGGCACCCGCTGACGCTCCAGGCGGTATCAAGGCAGGATCGGATCGCTCGCCGACGACTTACCAAGTCGACTTGGGTGGCTATCTCCCGATCAAATTTGGTGAAGATCGTCAATTGCGGTTTACCGTTGACATGTTCAACGTATTCAACAATCAACGGGCGATCGTTCAAGACCAAACATTCGTGCTCGGTTCAGGATTGGCCGGCGTACCTGATACTCCGAATCCGTTCTGGGGTACCGGTACGACCTTCCAATATCCCCGTACAATTCGGCTGGGAGTTAAATTCCAGTTCTAGAACTTGCTGTTTGCACTCACGTCGCCTTTTGACGTGAGGCTTTTCGAGGGAGAAGCGCTCACGCGCTTCTCCCATTCTTTTTAGACAATCCCCCATAACCGCGGCTATCATCCGCAGCCCAACCTAATCACATCTGGTTCGAAAGGCATCGTTATGAATTCCCGCTCAAAACGAACTGATGCGCTCAACATCAAACTACTCCTCTCCTTGTTGGTGGCGTCAATTGTTGTGCTTGAGACGAACAGCCTTGCCCAAGGAGGTGGTGGCACTGACTCACTCGGCACTGGCGGTCGAAACACAATACAGGGACGAATCTATCTCCCCTCTGGGCGGCAGGTTGACACGAGACCCAAAGTCAGACTGGAAAGCAACACATTTAGTAATCTATCAGTCATCGCAGACGGTGACGGGCATTTTCGCTTTAACAACGTGGCGGCTGGCAAGTACACGCTGGTAGTAGAAGCGGGCGAAGCGTACGAGGATGTGAGAGAGGAGGTCTACATTGAAGGCACAAGTACGTTGGGTGGGGCAATCAATGTACCCATGCATCCGCGAACTGTCATGGTACCTATTTATTTACAGCCCAAGCGCGGAACCTCATCCGGCGTCAGGCCGGGAGTAATTAACGCCGCATTGGCTGACGTTCCAAAAGCAGCAGCTGACGCTTACATACGTGCGCTGCAGGACTCACAAAAGGGCGACACTAAGTCTGCCATCACGGAGCTCAAGACGGCGACGTCTCTTCATGCGAAATTCCCCTTAGCATTCAACGAGTTGGGGGTGCAATACCTTAAACTAGGACAGGCAGATAAGGCTGTTGAAGCCCTGACTGAAGCGGTGCGACTCGCACCCGAGGACTTTTCACCTCGACTTAATTACGGGATTGCACTACTAAACCAAAGAAAGGTGAATGAAGCCGAAGCACAGTTGCGCCTTGCGCTGAAGCTGAACAGTACTTCTCCCACGGCCCATATGTATTTAGGATTGGCGCTCATGAACCAGAAAAAACTGGATGATGCCCAGAAGGAGCTGGAACTTGCGGTGAGTTCGAATACTGCTGAGGTGGCGGTAGCGCATAAATACCTGGGCGGAATCTACTGGGGAATGCGCAACTACAAAAAAGCAGCTGATGAACTGGAGACTTACATAAAGCTTCTACCAAATGCGCCCGATGCGGAACGTACACGAGCTGCAATAAAGGATCTTAAGAGCCGCCAGTAGTTAGAGGCTTATGAAAGATCGAATCTTTACTAAAAGAGCTCAACTGACATTAAAATCCAGTAAATGCCCGAGCTTTTCCTTCTTGGTCCGTAAGTAATGCGCTGCACGCTCTGCAGACTCTATTTGTAGTGAAACCCGTTCCACGATCTTTAACTCCGCCTCTTCCAGAGCTCGCAATTTGAGAGGGTTGTTGGAGATCACCCGCACCTGACACAATCCGAGATCAAACAGAATCTCCGCACACTGTCTGTATTCGCGAAGGTCTACCGCGAGTCCCAATTGTTCGTTTGCTTCTACAGTGTCTGCGCCTTGGTCCTGAAGGGCGTACGCTCTGATCTTATTAATAATGCCGATCCCGCGACCTTCCTGCTGCTGGTACACAATCGCACCTCGACCCTCTTCCTGGATCATTTGCATTGTGCGATGGAGCTGGGATCCACAATCGCATTTGGTTGAACCGAAGACGTCGCCGGTGAGGCATTGCGAGTGAATGCGAACCAGAGTTGGCAACTCCCTCCGCATCTCACCAAGAAAGAGGACAACGAACTCCTCGTCGCTCGTTAATGAGCGATAACCCGCGATGCTGAAGTCGCCCCACTCCGTTGGCAGCATAGCCACTGCGACTCGCTCCACCGAGAGTTGACGAGTGGCATCCACGCAAGCTGATGAAGCATCTTTTTTCAAGCAAAATCTCCCATGCCAGATTAGCAGCCTGATTATAAGGACGATTGCAACAGGGTCACAAGCAGCGGCTAGGCCGGAACTGCATCTGGGCCAAATTCTGAAACGAACGCCCGCTACTGGCGTTTAGACTATAGCGGTCGGAATTCATCCCGTTTAGTTGCACGGACAACCAGCCGCCTGTATGCTTTGGACACCGCCGAATGACGGCCTCAGAAATCGTCGTGATCACACAATTAAATTTAGCCAGTAGACCTTTTACCAATCGCGTCTTGCCTTGGGCGATCACGTCCGTTGTGCTTGTGGTGTCCCTGGTAGCCTTCGCATTCATCCTGCGTGCGACAAGCCAGGCACGCAGTCGGACGGCTGCGGTCGAAGCGGAGATTCGCACTCTGAAGCAGGAAGAAGAGGTCTTAAAAAAGAAGGCCGAGGCGGTAAAGAGTTCACTATCTAGCGAGCAATTGCTCCTGCTCTCGGCAGCACATTCACTTGTGGATCGTAAACAGTTTTCGTGGTCGCGGTTATTTATTGACCTTGAGGCTGCGCTGCCTGGTGCCGTGAGGGTCACCCGGATCAGCGTCCGTGACGTCGCCGCCACAGCCGACCGTACCGTGGCTGAGCTCGATCTGACGGTTGTAACCAAATCATCCGCTACGATTACAGATATGATCACTCAGATGGATCGCGGCGGAGTTTTTACAGCGGAATTGCGGGCCCAAAACCTTCAGAGGGGTCGGGGTGAGACTGGAACTGAGTACGAGATCTACGTTCTCTACCGACCACGCGCGTCGTCTACTTCTGCCCAGGGTCTTGCAAACCTTGCGCGGGCCGACGGTGAGACAGTAGTTAGGGATCCGAACAGGTAATGGAATTAAGGACAATACCAATGCGGAGCGGACAGACTATTCGCGCTCGACTGCAAGCCCTGCGCGCTTCTCCCAACAGCGGCATGTTTGGAACTAACGAGATATTCGCCCTGGGCGCGAGTGCACTTGTGCTATTACTGGTAATAATCAGCTATATCTACTTTCTCGTGCCCGCGAGGTCTTCTTTCGATGCCGCGACCCGGGAGCGAAGCCGCTTGCAAGCGTTTCTCACTTCGTCAAGAACCGCAACAACTCAGGAGGAAACCACTGAAGCTAGCGTGAGGACGATAACCCAGAGTCTGGAACAGTTCGAGACCCAGTTCTTATTTGATCGCACACGAGGCAGGATGGATCTATACGACGAACTCAACGCCTTGATCCGAAACAACTCATTGAGAAACACCTCTGGTCCCAACTACACGGCGCTGGAAGCAGTGGGGAGACGTCAAACGGCTATAGCGCGTTCCACCACGAACAAGTGGCAAACACCTTACCCAGGTATCGCCATTAGCGTGACCGTGGAAGGCCAATATCTGAATCTGCGGCGGTTCGTACGAGACATCGAGAGTAGTCCGCTGTTTGTGATAATCAACGCAGTTGAGTTGGAACGGGCGACTGAGGCAGGCAGTGCTAGCGCTAGCGACGAAGAGCGCGGATCACTGGTGAGCCTGCGTCTGGATATGGCCACGTACTTTCAGCGATTGGATTCCGAGTTGTAAGGTTTCGGTATGCAGGGGATCGACTTAAGCAGGCCAGGTGAGCGAAAGAAGCTTGTGGGCGCAATCGGTTTGGGTGCCATAGCTTTGGTCTTCTTGTGGTGGACATTCTTTGGTTTTGGGTCCAATAGTTCTACTACCAGTAGAAATACCGCCAATCCTGCTGGTTCCGCGGCTTCAAACTCGCGAGTTGTCCAGGCAGCCGATCAGACGGCTGAGGACTTGCGCAGTGACGTGCTCAACATGCAGCCCGTGACGTATGTTAGGAACAGTCCACCAGCTTCCGAGGGCGGTCGAAACATCTTTGCCTATTACGAACCACCCAAACCACAACCACAGCTATCTGTCCCAACGCCCACCCCGACCCCCACGCCGCCGGTGTTGTTAGCTTCGGTGTCACCTTCAAATGTCTACGCGCGAACAGGCGAGTTCACTTTGGAAGCAACTGGTGACAAATTCACACCCGACCTGCGTTTATTGATTGATGGACGCGAGGTTCCGACGCGGTTTGTAGGGCCCCAGCAGATGTCTGCAACCGTACCCGCGACACTCATCGCAACTGCTGGCGCGCGCCAAGTGGCGCTGAGTAGCCTCGATGGCAGGATTTATTCCAATCCCATGGTCTTAAATGTCTCGCAACCTCCGACACCAAACTATACATACGTGGGGATAATCGGCACGGTTCGTCATGTGGATACCGCGATCCTCCAGGACCGCAACAGCCGTGAGATCATGAACGTGCAGCGAGGCGACGTTCTCGGCGGCAGATTTAGAATTACGAGCATCTCAGAAAAGGAATTGGTGTTGGTCGATACCAACCTGAGGATTAGACACACACTGCCACTGACCATCGAGAGCGACAAAGGCTTCAATCCACTTCAGCGTCCCACCCCTAAAGTTGAAAGTGAAGACGATGAACCTTAAGAGCCCATACCACAAGATATATGGCATCGATGCCGGATTGGAGGGAATCCCATTGGCGAGGTTTCACTCACCGGCGGCCACTCGAGAGGGCGGTTACACGCTGGTTGCTCTGCTTGCTGTGATGTCGATCATGGCGCTTTTCGCGGCGGCCGCAGCGCCAAGCATCAGGCAGCAATCCCAACGTGAGCGAGAGAAGGAAGCTATTTTTCGAGGTGAACAAGTTGCGGACGCGATTCGCAATTACTATGTGTATCGGAGGACCGTGATCGGAATCGCCGGCGATCAAGCATTGCCCACTTCGATAGACCAGCTTCTCGAAGGCGTTCCAATTCCCGGAGGCTCCAAGAAGCGACAGATCATAAGACCCAGCGCTGCACGCGACCCATTGACTAACGATGGCGAGTGGGCACTTGTAGCGCCTCGATCGCAGAAGTTAATTGGCTTTCAAGAGTCGGTCATGCTGTATGCGGGGAACTTTGCTCCTACTCCACGAAGCCCGCAAATTGCTGAATTACAACGGTTTAGCGTGCCACAGCTTAACAGTGTCTCGGGTGTAGAACGAACCGCATCTACCACGTCAGATGACACTAGTTCAGGTGAATCAAGTGGTCCATTCGTGGGCGTTTTTAGTAGCAGTACAAATTTCGCCGTGCTCTACTATTACGGCATCGAAAACCATAACGAATGGATTTTTACTCCTCTCTTCAAATGGTAATAGAGGGATGCCTGCGCGTGGTCCATTCTCTCTGTGGCCCAACTATGGCTCGTTGGTGATTAAGCAAATAGAAAATCTCGTCTAAGTTAATCTGCATGATCTAATAAGAGTCGAATCGTCGGTTCGTCTGTAGTGATCACCCTTTGATCTGAATCACAATCCGAGATCAGCACCCCAAAATATTTTTCATCTTCTCTGTAATAAGTTATTGACAAGCAACGGAATTGCGTTTATATAGCAAGATGTTGTGCGCCGTTTACTCTAGCCCACAAGAATAACTAGAACACATTATCTTGTGGTGGTAACCAACCAAACCAAAAACCAAAATAAAGGAGCACACAGAAGCTATGGCAACTAAGAAAGGTGGAAAGAAGTCCGCAGCGAAAAAGGGTGGCGCCAAGAAGGGTGCGAAGAAGGGCGGTGCCAAGAAGGCCGCAAAGAAGAGATAGTTCGAACCAGCAGGTTAGGACAAGTCAGACTCCACTGGCGCACACTAAAATCCTGGGCCAGCATGGCCTCGCAAAAGGAACGACGAATGCTTCAATCGAAGGTTCGCCGTTCCTTTTGCTATTACCTGGAAGCAGCAGCCTAAGGGGCGGACATGGTAAGCGTTGCTTTAGTAGAGCCGGAAATCCCACCTAACACTGGGAATGTCGCTAGATTATGTGCCGCAACCCGCACGCCATTGCACATCGTCGGCGTCACCGGTTTTCGGCTGGATGACAAGGCCGTTCGACGTGCAGGCTTGGATTACTGGCCGGAGGTTACTCTCAAACGCCACTTGGATCTCCCTAGCTTGCAAAAAGAACAACCACAGGCCAGGATGGTGTACCTTTCCACGCGGGCGGAAAAATCTTATCTGCAATGGAAGTTCGGGCCGGAAGACTGCCTAGTGTTTGGTCGAGAAACGCGAGGCCTTCCGGAAGAACTCCTGCATTCCCACTGGGACTGCTCCATAACCATTCCGATGTTGAACTCAAACGTTCGCAGCCTGAACCTGGCGACCTCTGTCGCAATCGTGCTTTACGAAGCGCTACGTCAGCTCAAGGTGATCCATTAATTCCCGGCACAATTAGGAACATCAAACATCCATCTATTCCGTCACTTCTGCTCGGAAGTCAACAGGGTGTTATGATTTTGTCGCAGTAGAAGGAGTTTCCAGAGATTTGATGACGATGGAAAGAACTGACATCCGCAATATTGCGATCATAGCCCACGTTGACCATGGTAAGACGACGTTGGTCGACGCCATGTTAAAGCAGTCTGGCACGTTCCGCGAAAATGAAACGGTGCGCGACCGTGTGATGGACTCAATGGATCTCGAGCGTGAAAGAGGAATCACGATCATGGCGAAGAACACTTCTGTTCGCTATGGCAACGTGAAGATCAATATCGTCGATACGCCCGGCCACGCGGACTTTGGGGGTGAGGTAGAACGGGTTTTAAAAATGGTCGATGGCGTCATGTTACTTGTCGATGCGGCGGAGGGTTGTTTACCGCAAACAAGATTTGTGCTCCGGAAGGCGCTTGAAGCTCGATTGCCCGCGATCGCGGTGGTGAACAAAATCGACCGACAAGACGCTCGTCCACAGGAAGTCGTGAACGAGATTTATGAGCTCTTCCTGGATCTGGACGCAACCTCGGAGCAGATAGATTTTCCCATCCTCTACGCGATATCACGTGACGGGATTGCCACGAACGAACTGAACGAGAAATCCAGCGACCTTAGGCCGCTATTCGATCAGATCGTCAACACCATCCCGGCTCCCCGCCAGCTACGCAATGATTCTCTACAACTGCTCGTGGCGAACCTGGACTACAGTGACTACGTTGGCAGGTTGGCCATTGGAAGAATTGTTTCGGGAGAGATCTCGGTAGGTGCATTAATCGCAGTCGCCAAACCTGACCTCTCTGGTACAAAAATGCGCGTAACTCAGCTCTATGCGTTTGAAGGCTTGAACCGCGAGTCGATTCAGCATGCATCGTTCGGTGAGATCGTAGCCTTAGCCGGGGTTGAAGACATCCAGATAGGTGACACGATCACAAGCCCTGATAACCCCCAGCCCCTGCCCATCCTGGCCGTTGATGAACCCACTATCTCAATGATCTTTGGGGTCAATAATTCACCATTCGCCGGCAAAGAGGGCCGCTTCGTTACTTCCCGCCAAGTGAAGGAAAGGCTGGATAAAGAGACCCTCTCGAACGTGGCGATTCGGGTCGAGGAAATTGATTCACCCGATCAATTCAAGGTGTCTGGGCGCGGCGAGCTGCAGCTTGCGATTCTGATCGAGATGATGCGACGTGAAGGCTACGAGCTCCAGGTCTCGAAACCTGAAGCCGTAACCAGGATGACAGAGGGCGCCACGCTCGAGCCCATCGAACTAGTCGTCATTGACTGCCCCCAGGAGTTCATCGGCGTTGTGACCGAAGCGATTGGCCGCAGAAAAGGGCAGATGACAAAAATGGTCAATCATGGAACGGGTCGGGTGCGCCTCGAATTCGAAACTCCGTCCAGAGGCTTAATAGGATTTAGAAGCGAGTTTTTGACAGAAACTAAAGGTACGGGGTTACTGAACACGATGTTTCTTCGCTGGGGAGAGTGGCAGGGTCCGCTACGTGGGCGCTCGACAGGATCTCTCGTAGCCGATCGTACGGGGGAAACAACAACGTATGCTCTTTACAACCTGCAGGAACGAGGAACTCTGTTTGTCAGGCCCGGCACCAAGGTTTACGAAGGGATGATTATGGGTGAAAACGCGCGCGCTGTTGACTTGGATGTCAACGCAGTGAAAGAGAAGAAGCTCACCAACATGAGGGCTTCAACTGCTGACGAAGCGTTGCGTCTGGTACCGGCGAAGGAGATTTCACTCGAGCAGGCCCTTGAGTTCATAGATGATGATGAGCTCGTAGAGGTTACGCCACAGTCCATTCGACTGAGAAAGCGCGTGCTGCGAGCAAACGAGCGTCCTAAGCGCAGAAACAACTGATCGCACCTACGACGTTGAGTCTTCCAAAACTGTACGCAATTACTGACGCCAGGCTGTCAGGTCTTTCGCACCCACAGCAGGTGGAAGCTCTTTGTGCAGGTGGGGCTGCCTTAATCCAAATAAGAGAGAAGCGGATGTCCGACTATGACTTTTATCACCAAGCCTCAGAAGCACTACTTGTTGCGAGAAGGTATGGCGCGACCCTTTTGATCAACGACCGCGTAGACATTGCCCTCGCCATCGGAGCTGACGGGGTCCATTTGGGACAAGCGGATCTACCACCCGGAGCAGCCAGGGAACTGCTGCCCTCAGGTTCAATCATTGGCATTTCCACGCATAACATTGAGCAACTTTGCGTCGCCTTGGCCATGCCGGTTGACTACGTTGCTTTTGGGCCAATCTTTTCTACTTCCACCAAACTAAACCCTGATCCCGCTGTGGGCGTGGAGGGGTTGCTCAAGGCTCGACGGGTTGCTGAAGAGTTCCCACTCGTTGCGATCGGCGGGATACAGGCCAACTCCGCCCCTGAAGTGTTTGCTGCTGGGGCAGATTCGGTGGCTATGGTCAGTTGCATCCTGACCGAAAAGGGCCAAATTACGCCCCGCGTCAGGCAATTTTTGGCTGCCAAATGACCATTTTGGCAAATCAACATATTTTACTTGCGTTTATCAGCGTTTTCCGGTAAAAATCGGTTTCGCCGGAGCATCCACCGGCTCCACTGAATGGTTCCTACCTAAGAAATAATCACCTACCTGACCCAACAGTGCGGGTAAACCTAAATGACCTTCTTTGATCTTCCGCCGATTCTCGAGCGCATGTTGCTCGTTTCCGACAAGATTAGCGACCTGAACTTTTCGGTTGGTCAACTGCCGCAGGTGGAAATCAACGGCAAACTTACGCCTGTGCAACCTTTGGGCATGCAGAAGCTGACGCCATACCAGGCTGAGATCATCGCCATGACGTTGATGCATGGGCACCCTGACGCCGCGGAACGACTGGCTCGCACTGGTACAGCCGATCTCAGCTACTCGTTACCATCGCGTGCGCGGTTTCGCGTGAATATCTTTCAGCAGCGGGGAGTGTACTCGATAGTCATGCGAGTTATCCCTACCGATGTACCGACCTTGCGTTCACTCGGACTGCCTCAACACCTGGGGGACATCGCGGAACTCCGCAACGGCCTTGTTCTGGTAACTGGTCCGACCGGATCCGGGAAGAGTTCTACGCAGGCCGCAATCATCAACATCATCAACGAAAAGAAGCATTACCACATCGTGACGATTGAGGACCCGATCGAGTACTTGCACACGCACAAGAACTCTACGATCAATCAGCGTGAGGTAGGTCAGGACACGAGGGACTTCCCCTCAGCGCTGCGCGCCACCTTGCGACAGGCCCCCAAAGTGATTCTTATCGGTGAGATGCGAGACTTTGAAACAACGGAGATCGCACTGGAGGCCGCCGAGACGGGTCATCTCGTCCTCTCAACTTTGCACACAATAGATGCCTCCAAAACGATCGATCGAATAATAGGCTTGTACCCAAAGAACGAGGAGCCAGTGATTCGGACCCGCTTGGGCCAAACATTTCGCTACATTATTTCCCAGCGTCTGATACCGCGAAAAGATGGCCGCGGTCGGATCGCAGCGCTGGAGATTTTGAGGTCGAGCCCACGTACTCGAGAGTACATTGAGGCTGGCGAAACTGAAGGGAAGTCGCTTTTGGACGCAATGCGAGACGGAAAACTGGATGGCATGCAGGACTTTGATACCGTAATCAGACAGATGGTCGAGTCAGGCGTAATTGCACTAGAAGACGCGCTCGCTTTCTCAACTAACCAGAACAATCTGCTGTTATCGCTGAAGGGTCTGACCTCGACGGAGGATTTCATTCGCAGTGAGAGTCAGGCGCTTCCGGCGTCCACATTTTCCGAGGCGGGTTCGATGCTGGGAATGATTGAGTAAATCCGCTTGGTACACAAGATGATCATTGTTTGCCAAAACTGCTCGACACGGATTCAGGTCGATGAACGACTTAACTCAGCGCGTATCAATTGTCCGAAGTGCAATGGTCCTGTGGAAGCGGGTCCGCAAAGCCCGGCCTTGGAAAAAAGCGCGTTGATGCTGGGTACCTCTCCGGCGACCGCTGGTCGAAGGGTTGAACCAACTACGGCTCCGGCGCCGTTGTTTGAGCTTAACTCGAACGGCAAGAAGTCGACACCAGACGATGCGGAACGCCTCGCCCAACTATTGGCGCAATTGCTTCAATTACCGGCGGCGGATAGTGTCGCAAGCCCAAGGATGGGCTGGATAGCACGTAAGGTTCTTGTCTGCACACCTGAAGAGCACCGGGAAAAAACTGCACGGGCGCTGGCTCAAGAGGGTTACCAGGTCTTTGTTGCTTTAGACACGAAACAGGCCGTGGAGCGGATGCGCGAAGACCAACTCGACATCGTCTTGCTGGACTCACAGTTCGATCCCCAGGAGCAGGGTGGTGCATTTGTTGTGCGGGAGGTAAATGTGTTACGTCCTGCGCAGCGACGGCGGCTGTTCTTCGTTCTATTATCGCCATCATTGCGCAGCCTCGACGCACATTCCGCTTTTTTGAATAACGTAAATGCGATCATTAATCTGAAGGATCTTCACGACTTGCCGAAACTCCTCCACCACGCGCTCCGTGGGTATAACGATCTGTACCAGGACTTTAATGCTGCTCTCAGCTCGTCTGCGATCTAGCTAAAACACTTGATGCGATAAATGGGGGCCACATTGTGGCCCCTCTTTGCTTCCATCCGATTGAGGACGAACTGGCCTGGCGTCTCCGCTCTGATGGACGCATT
Source organism: Pyrinomonadaceae bacterium (assembly GCA_035283645.1). Taxonomy (GTDB): domain Bacteria; phylum Acidobacteriota; class Blastocatellia; order Pyrinomonadales; family Pyrinomonadaceae; genus PSRF01. The sequence goes on along the minus strand of DATETN010000169.1, from coordinate 16,528 downwards.
TAGCCTCAAGAAAGGCCTCACTCCAAACTGTCACACCTCCTACTAATCTGCTAATCTTGGCGCGTTAAGCGAAAAGAATTTCCCACGACACGGGCCATGGCTTCCGACAAACGTACTGACGCGGCCACCGTTGCTGTTCATGGAGGGGAAAGACGTGATGAACAGCCGTTTGGTGCCGTAGTGTCTCCAGTTTTCCACTCAGCAACATTTGCTTTCGAGAACTTCGACCAGATGCGACGCTACTCACGCGGCGAGCTAAACGAAGCGTACTTCTATTCTCGCTATGCTAACCCCACCGTTAGCGAGGTGGAGCGCAAGATAGCTGAACTTGAAAGCGCTGAAGCGTGCGTGGTTACGTCGTCCGGCTCCGCGGCAACCTTCTGTGCTTTGGCAGCGGTCTGCAGCGCCGGGGATGAGGTTATTGCGTGTGATTCCATCTATGGCGGTACGACGAAGATTCTGACAGCTGTTCTGCGTAGATTTGGCGTTGCCGTTCAATTTATTCCAATAGAGGAGATCCACCAGCTCAAACAGATCGCGACCGAGCATTCGAGAATTTTCTGGTTTGAGAGTCCGGCGAACCCAATAAATCGAATAGTTGATCTTGAGCTTGCATCACGTGTGGCTCGAGAGGCGGGTGTCGTCTCTATAATCGACAACACCTTTGCCACGCCGATACTACAGCAGCCGATACGGTATGGAACCGACGCGGTCATGCACAGCGCTACAAAGTACTTGGGTGGTCATTCCGATCTCACAGCTGGCGCGATTGCCGGGAAGAAGGAGTTCGTCGACCGCGTTCGCAGTGTCTCGGTTGCCGTAGGAGCCACATGTGATCCCGCGGCTGCTTACCTACTCTCCAGGGGAATTAAGTCGCTCCACGTAAGGGTAACGGCCGCTTGCGAAAACGCGCTTAGACTGGCTCGTGCTCTTGAAAGCCACCCAAGAATCTCACGTGTTTATTATCCCGGCCTTGAAAATGATCCTGGTTACGAGTGTGCTCGGCGTCAGATGAAACACTACGGTGGTGTCGTGGCGGTTGATATATGTGGTGGGGAGTCTGAAGTCGAAGTTCTTTTTGACTCACTTAAACTGGTTAGGACTGCGCCGTCACTCGGCGGCGTTGAAACGCTCGTCAGCTATCCTCTGTATTCATCGCATGCCAACTTTACTCCTGCCCAGCTGCACGCGGCCGGCGTTTCGGCTTCGACAGTGCGGTTTGCTGTCGGGATAGAAGCGGCTGCAGACATCATTGCGGACATCAGTCAGGCCTTGGATAAGATTTAGGAGTCGAATGGTCCAGCCGAGATCGGATTCGGAGAACAATCGCCATCACGCGCATCAGCACGGCAGGGTTGCAGACGGAAAACGACGTCTGACCCTGGTGCTGTTACTAACTGCGGCCTATATGGTCGCTGAAGCCATCGGTGGTTGGTGGACTGGATCATTGGCATTGCTAGCCGATGCTGGCCACATGTTGACGGATGTCGCAGCACTGGCCCTTGCGCTGCTGGCAGCCTGGTTTGGCACACGACCTGCAAATTCCAGAAAGACATTCGGGTACTACCGGTTGGAGATCATCGCAGCCCTGGTAAATGGCGTAACCTTAATTCTTATCTCACTACTGATCCTGTACGAGGCTTATGGACGCTGGGCCGCACCGCCGCCAGTTCGAAGTGGCCCGATGATGCTCATTGCGACTGGAGGATTACTAGTAAATCTCACTTGTGCATGGATCCTTCGTGGCCGTGAGGTGGTGGATTTGAACATCCGGGGAGCCTGGTTGCACGTTATGAGTGATGCGCTTGGTTCCGTAGGTGCAATTATTGCTGGTGCCCTGATGGCAGCATATGGTTGGTATCTTGCTGATCCCCTCTTCAGTGCGTTGATTGCAGTACTGATCGTTTGGAGTTCCTGGACGCTGATCCGGGAGTCAACCAACGTCTTGTTGGAGGGAACGCCTGCGCATATCAACCTCGCCGCAGTCGAAGCAATAATATTGGAGACTGAGGGAGTGGCGGAGGTGCACGACCTACACGTTTGGACTATCACCTCCGGTCGGGACGCCCTGAGTGCCCATGTAATTTACGCCAATACAACCTCAGCCCCAGAGCTCTTGCGCGAACTGCGCATCAAGCTGCAGGAGAGATTTGGCCTAGACCATCTGACCATTCAAATGGAGACTCCTGAGTTTGAGGACGAGACCTTTCATTTTTGTCATGCCGGTACGGCGTGCTTTCAATCCAAGCGGCTTTAGCACGTGATGAACCGCTACGAGTGCTCAAGCAATGGAAATTAACTTGCTCGTCACGCTTGATCTGCGGGAGCAAGCCGCTCTCCAGGCGGCTCTGGTTACTCATGGCGCACCGGACTGCTTGGTCACACTCGCACTGACAGGGGCCTGCAGAATATCTTCGCTTGAAGAAGCTAGAAGGTTAAGGCAGTGGCTTGCCGATGCCCGTATGGCTGGGGAAACGGATCTTGCCTCGCTGAATGGAATTGAGCGCGCCCTGATCAAGTTTGGTATCTGAAACAAAACTCTTCGAGGGAAATGTCGACAATCAACTTGGCCTATGGCGACAGAACGATACCTTTCACCGCAGACGAATCACAGTTCAAAATCCTCATTGAGCCCACGCAATTAGGTCCACCGCTGGGCGACGCTGAATTGTCTGAGCGGCTGGACAATCCAATCGCTTCTGCCAAGCTTGAGGAGTTGATTGGCGAAGATGAGTCCGTGTTGATTGTTGTCTCAGACGCTACTCGCGCCACCGGAAGCGCTCAAATAGTCCATCTTCTCGTTCGTCGGATCATTCAAGCAGGCGTCTCGGCCAGAGACATTGCAATTGTCTTCGCTACTGGGATTCACCGTCGTGTGTCCGAAGAAGAAAAGCTGCGGTTACTTACACCCTTCATCGTTCAACGAATTCGCACGATCGATCATGATGCCTGCGATTCCACCGCACTATTTTCCTTTACGCTGAAAGGCAGACAGGTGGAGCTCAATCGAGCTCTTCGTGATTTCAAACATGTCCTGCTGATCGGTGGTGTCAATTTTCACTATTTCGCTGGGTTCACCGGTGGCCGTAAATCGATCTGTCCGGGACTCGCAGGTGCGGAGACTATTCGTCAGACGCATATGCTGGCATTGGACCCGGTGACTGGAACCCGACGTCAAGGAGTCGGAACCGCGATGCTGAAGGGTAACGCAGTACATGAGGCTTGTGAGGAGATTGCCGAACTTATCAATATCTCGTTCAGTGTTAACACCGTGGTAAACGACCGTGGAAGAATTGTGCGTTTATATTCGGGTCATTGGCGCGATGCGCACGCTGTTGCGTGTGCCGAGTACTTGAAGGACCATTCAATTGAAATTTCGGAGAAGCGACCGATCGTCATTGCGAGTTGCGGAGGAAGCCCTTACGATCTGAATCTGATTCAGGCCCACAAAGCCCTGGACATGGCAGCGCGAGCCTGCAGCCTCGGTGGCACGATTGTACTGCTGGCAGAGTGCAGTGATGGTTTAGGTCGCGTCGATTTCTTGAAGTGGTTTCAGGGAGGTGCGCAGCAACTCGCGCATCGGCTAAGCAGCAATTACGAGGTTAACGGGCAGACCGCTTGGGCTCTTCTGACGAAAACAGAGAGGTTCCGCGTGTTACTGGTTTCAAGTTTGCCACACGATTGGGTACTTAGAATGAATATGACTCCGGTGGAGTCGATCCAAGCAGCACTTAACGAATGCCCTCCAGTCCAAAAAGGTTTTGTGATTCCTCGGGCATCGGTCTTGCTGCCGGTCACTCGAGGTAATTTGGACGCTGGGTGATGCGCCAGTAGAATCTAACCTGCAAAGCGATGGAGGAGGACTAACAATGGTTCTGCAAGCTCTTCTATGTTGTGCCTCGATCTTTTACCTGTTCGGCAGCGTGGCCGCACAAGAGCCGAGTGTTTCAGAACAGCGGGTAGGGCTATCGGAGGCGGCCGTAGCTCTTGATGCGAATGGTATTCAAGCACTGGAAGCATCCTTGCGCACGAGCTCTCTGAATGGCGCAATCGACACCCCGGTGACTAATACACGGATTGTTGTAAAGAACGTCAGCCGATGGTTTTACGATTATGTATCCGGTGTTGTGACCTTTTACGATGCGGGTGGTGTTCGGTGCGGTGAGGGACAGTTCAAGACCGACGTACTCGCGCCAGCCGAATCCGCCGAGGTCGATACGCCGGGCGTCAGAATCCGCTGTTCACCCAGCTCCTGGAGAATAGTTGTGACCAATCTGGTTCCGCGAGACGCAGCTTCTATTGAGGTCGGTAAGGCTGATCGATTACCGAACTCCCAGAATCTATTGATCAGCATTGACGGCGAAGAACATCCCATTCAGTTGGAAAAGCCAATGGTATTGAACTTTGGTGACAGACGCAGAACCGTGATCGTGAGGGTTCGCAACAACGACGACGAATGAACTCTCTGACGCTTGACCGTTGCCCTTTGCAGTCTTAGCATCAGATGGATAATTCACGACCAGAGGGTAGGTTTATGACCGAAACTGGGAACAAGTGTGCGCATGGTGTCTGCGATTGTCAGATAGAAGAGGGTCGTAAATACTGCAGCGAGTATTGTGAGGACGCCGAGAAGTCAGGTGTCTTGGAAATCGGCTGCGGCTGCGAACATGCTTCGTGTGGTTAGCACTCTCTTGGCCTACTGATTCTGACTGCCTTCAAATATTCCTCGACCTCCATCTGTGTCCAGACCGTATAGTCGAAATTGCAAACCGTTCCGCTTTGCTTTCGGGGAAAGACAGGGTTCGGACAAACCTGCGTTGCTCGCGCGCGTCTCAAGGATTGAGTTAGTGACTAATGATGAATGATTTTGAGCAAAACGACTCTGAGAGTGTGGTGAACTTATTGGTCGAGCTGCAAAGGCTTAAGCGACTCGACCGGACTGGCTGGACTCTACGGGGTCTGCCGAATGGCACCGAGTCGGTAGCAGCTCATTCGTTTGGTGTGGCTGTAACAGTAATGTGACGCGCTTGTGGCCGCGCGCCCTCGACCTGGAACATGATCGAATCAGTGATAGAAAAATTGATGCAATTTATCAGTGTACGCGGTGTCGCGTTGGGCGTGCTTCTGTTTATATTGACCTTTACTGTTAGCCTCGCAGGAGTCACCATTATTCTGATCAAAATCCCGCCAAACTACTTTAAAGAGGACTACCCCCGGGATCTCTGGAGAGATCGACACAAGGCAATCAGACTGGTTGGCATGATCGGTAAAAACGTACTGGGGGCGATCCTAGTAGTGCTTGGCATCATAATGTCACTACCCGGAGTACCGGGTCAGGGAGTCCTCACGATACTATTGGGTGTGATGCTGTTGGACTTCCCAGGCAAGCGTCAACTGGAATATAGGCTCATAAGCCGGCCGAGCGTACTGCGAGCAGTGAATAAGGTCAGAGAAAGATTTGGCAAACCTGCGCTCGTATTGGAGGGAGATTAAGGCCACTATTTTGAAAGACCCATGTCGTTGACAAGCAAAAATCTCTTTGTTAGGTTGAGCGAGCAAGGGAGACGCATGGCGCTTTTAATAATGCCTGAAAGCACTTATTGATGCTTGATACATATACGGCCACTCGCTGGTCCCTGCGACTGTCACTCTCTCTGTTGCTCAGTACTGTTGTTCTTGTTGGCACGGGATGTGGTCTCTTCGGCGCCAGCAAGAAGGTCCAAGTCCCACCGCTTCTTACTCCTTTAGCCGAAGCGAACAAAACCCAACTGACAAACGAAATAAATCGGCTGGCCGCGCTGCAGTCGATTCACGGTCGTGTCGATATTCAGTTCGAAGACACGTCATTTGCTGAGGCAGGCATTGCTGAGAAGTACCGACAAGCTGACGGTCAGGTAACCCTGCAGCGACCTGGGAAGGTTTATCTCATCGTCAAAGTGCCGTTCATTGCCACCGACATAGCCCAAATGACCTCCGACGGTGAACGCTTCCGCGTGGCCGTGCTCCAAGGCGACGACCGGTACCGGCGGTTCGTTAAGGGAACAAATAGCGCTGTATACGAAAAGCTTCCAGTAAATGGGGCCCCGGATCAGACCGAAAGATCCGACAGGAGGTCAATGAACGAGAAGCAGACCGTCAGTGCCCTCTCGAACTTACGTCCGCAGCACTTGACTGATGCTTTGATGCTTAACCCGATTGACAGCGGCACTCTTGTATATGCAATGAGTGAGTTCTTCAATGATGAGCCAGATACTCGCAGGCAAGCGAAGAAGGGGAGTCGAGTGGTCAGAGGGTATTACGTACTGGAGGAGTCTACCCAGCCTTCTGGCTCGGACTCTTTGCTACGAAGACGCTTCTGGTTTGATCGTGTAGGCGGTATTCGGCTGGCGCGGTTGCAGACGTTTGACGACCGCGGACGCCTAGTCACTGAGGTGAGTTACTCGGATGAAAAGATGTTTGGAGAAGGGAACCAGCTCAGACTGCCTTCGCGAGTTGAAATTACGAGACCACACGACCAGTATAAGCTCAGCATCACTTATCAGGCGCCGGCATCGGTGGACCTAAACAAGGAGTACAGGCCGGAGGTTTTTGTCCTTGAGAATCGTTGGCAGCTTCCTGAGTTCGATCTCGATGCACGCCAGAATCAGGTAACAAACTAATAACTCCGATAGCACATACTAGATATTAGGGGTTCCTTTGTATAACATCTGAACCTCCGCAGCTCAAATCTGCCACCGGGAAGGTTTGAGAGTGTTCGAAACATGAGAACAATCCTTAGTGCTGAGAATTTGGTGAAGACGTACCGCGTCGGTAGGGTTGATGTGCCCGCGCTTCGTGGAGTTTCGCTGCACGTACACGAAGGAGAGTTCGTTGCCATCATGGGGCCCTCGGGTTGCGGAAAATCCACCATGTTGCACTTGCTGGGTGGTTTGCTGACCCCAACCAGCGGCAGGATTGTCATAGACGGCGAGGATTTGACTACGGCGTCTGATTCAAAGAGAACTGATATTCGGCGTCGAAAAATAGGCTTCGTCTTTCAGCGTTTCAACCTGTTTCCGACGCTGACAGCAGAGGGAAATCTTAGGTTGGCCGAGCGGATTCACGGTAACGGAGGCGAAGATCAGGGGCGACGTCGGGAAGTTCTTCGTTTGCTAGGGCTTGAAGACAAATTGCACCACAAGCCACTCGAGCTTTCCGGCGGTGAACAGCAACGAGTAGCTTTGGCCAGGGCCGTTGTCACAAGACCCGCAATCGTCCTTGCTGACGAGCCCACTGGGAACCTGGACACGGAAAACTCAGCCTTGGTTCTAAACATGTTTCAAGAGCTGAATTATCGCTTCAACCAAACGATAATAATGATCACGCACAATCCCGAGGCTGCAGCGATGTGCCGACGAATAGTGCAAATGCGCGACGGTCATATCGTTGAGCCCGCCGCTTCGGTACAGCTGTAACCCTCCTTTTGTTATGTTTTGTCGCCACTATAGAAATATCCTGGATTCGAGTCCCGATGGCGCGATTTTTGCTAGCTGGAAGGGTTGGTTTGAACGTAGTTGTTGAAGATCCTAAAAAAGCTTTTCTTTTGGAACTACGCACGCAATACTTGGCAGTGGGACGTGCTTTGTGTGCTGATTTTGGTGTTTATTTTTCTTACCCCAAAGAGTTGGTTTACAAATGGCGAACGGCTGCGCATTGATGAGCATCAAAAGCCATCGTCTACAGTTTTTGTAGCGGCCGAAGTTGTTGAAAAGTCAGCGGATAAAGCCGAGATACAGCAACGAGTTAGGACAGTAACGGGCCGTTCACATGCGGAGGTTCTGAGCATTAGAAAGTCGTTCGATTCGACCGGTAAGGCGCAGGGATATGAGGTTGACATACGGTGATCATCCCTTATAATTGGTGGGTTTTTTGCTCGGCCCCCGGGTATTGGCTAGAGGAGTCCTTATGAAGAGATTATTTCCCCTGAGTTTCATTGCACTGATATTAGCTACACTGGTCTTTATTCTACCGGCAGCGACCCATGCGCAGAGCGCAGGGTTGGTAAGTTCTGTTCTGAATAAAATGGAGCGCAATCGCCAGTCGCTTAAGTCGCTGAGAGCCGGAATCAGCATGGAAAAATACAACGCCCAGCTGAGAGATGCTGAGCGATATGACGGGATAGTTGCGTACTTACCCGGGGCTGGCCGTGATGCTTCGGTCAGAATCGAATGGCGAAGTCCACAGCACGAGGTACTGGCTGTTTCGAATGGCAGCTATACGCTGTTTCGACCTCGCTTGAAGATGGCATACCGGGGGAAGTCAAATAACCCCAAGGTGAATAAGAATACGGGCAATCTGATGGAGATGCTCTACATGTCTCGCCAGCAGCTTGAGGCGAAGTTCCATCCTGTTCAGGACGTGCGAGAGGAAACCCTTTGGGGCGGAGTGAGTACGATTCACCTCACCCTGGTGCCAAAAGGTAACGCGAACTTTAAATACGCGGAGATTTGGGTCGACGGGGCCGGCATGCCGATACAAACGAAGATAGTCGAGAAGAATGACGACTCTACGACCATGCGGTTGAGCAATCTTCAAAAGAATGTGCCGATTTCGTCCGGTGAGTTCAGCCTGAAACTCGACTCAGACATTAAGGTCGTCAAGAGTTAACCTGCTCGATGGTCTGAGCATGAGAAGGGCTCTGTTGCAAAACAGGGCCCTTTTCAATTGTGGGTCTGTGGTCATGTATTCGTGGAACAAATCACCCACCAAGCCACAAAGGACGCAGAATTAGGAACCCGCCTCTGGTCCCACTAACTTGCGTTACCCCGGTTCGGTCGCATATTCTTCGTCACTTGATCTTAGAGACTGCGGTTCATTATTTGGTCAACCAGTAATTGATGCGAAGGACAAAGTTTCTCAAGCTGAAATTGCGTGAGGCGAGCTTTATCAGCCGAGCTTTACTCTCAAGTCGGCATCCGGTGCTGGCGCACCTGATCCCGATGCGTCGCTGTAACCTGGCGTGCGGTTATTGTAACGAATACGATCATTCCTCCTCACCCGTACCGCTGGAAGTGGTAAACGGCCGGATCGACAAACTTGCTGCACTCGGTACTTCCATCGTGACCATATCAGGTGGCGAGCCGATGATGCATCCGCAGTTGGATGACATCATTCATCACATTCGACTGCGTGGAATGATCGCGGGCCTGATTTCCAACGGATACTATTTCACTCCTGAGCGAATTAAGCGCCTCAACAAAGCCGGCCTTGAATATCTTCAGATCAGCATCGACAACGTCGAACCCGATGAGGTTTCGCGAAAGAGCCTGCGGGTCTTAGACAAAAAGTTGCGATACCTATCGGACTTCGCCGACTTTCACGTCAACATCAACTCGGTTATTGGCGGAGGAATAAAGAATCCACAGGACGCTTTGAGTGTGGCCGAACGTGCTGGTGAACTAGGGTTCTCTACAACGGTCGGTGTGATACACGATCACGATGGGACGTTGAAGCCTCTTTCCGAGAGAGAAAAGGACATCTTTCAAAAGGTAAAGAAACTCGGAAATAAAGATCACGCACGGTTGAATTGGTTTCAAGACAGCATCGCGGAAGGCAAGCCATACAATTGGCGCTGCCGGGCTGGCGCACGCTACCTATACATTTGTGAAGAAGGCCTCGTGCACTGGTGCTCACAGCAGCGAGGCTATCCAGGTATTCCCCTTGAGGAGTACACAATGGAAGACTTCGAGCGCGAATACAGCACCGAGAAATGGTGTGCGCCAACCTGTACCCTTCAGTGCGTACATCAGGTCGGCATACTCGACAATTGGCGTGACCCACAAAAATCTCAGGCCGAGCTTGCACGCGAGCGGGAAAAGAATGAAGCGGTTGGCGACGTGCTGCAGCTCGAATAGTGCGTCCGTTGAACGGCTCCTCTACTTCAAATCCCTTAACTTAGCCTGGGCCATTGCACACCGGTCATGTGGCATCGGTTGCAAACATGCGTCACCTTTGACAAATCGTGCATACTGCACCTCTGCCTGCTCACGTAAACCGAGTTGCTCGTAAGCGGTCGCCAGCTTAAACGCGATTTGAGGATCGCGTTCCCCATCACGCTCAGCTAACAGCAGTTCGCTGAGGGCGCGCTCCCAGTCGCCCTTTTCAATCAACGCCAGGCCCAATAGTTTGCGGATATGGGCATTGTTCTCGAGCAGCAATGCATGTTCGTACTCGCGAATCACTGCTTGTGTTTCGCCAATCAGCCTGGCCTGGGTTGCGCGAGCCAAGTGCGCATCAACGCTGCGGCTGTCTTTGTGCAAATGGACCGAGGCGAAGCTCAGAACAGCCAATAGATAAACGGCTGGAAGAGAAAAGCGATGTCGAGCCTTTGGTCTTTCCACGTCAGGTTGGCGACGAAACAAAAGGCGGATGAGGTAAAGCGGAAGCACAATCAGAGGCAATACGAACGTGGCTAAGGCCCACACTAGCGCACGCCAAACACTGGGTTCACGCTTACGAGCTGAGGCGAAGACAAGGGTGGAGAGGACAGCAGATGCAAAAAAAGCTGCGGGTCGAATCAACTCAAACAGGTAACCCGCGGAGATATTCAGTCTGAGACTCACGTGGGTCCATGTCCTGAATTTCCGCCGACAGTGAAGACCGTTACTGAGCTTGATAACCCGAGTCCGGAGAGACGTCCTGCCATTAGCACTATGGTTTCACCTTTTGCTACGACGCCAGACTTAAGCAAAGTCTCTTCACCATACTTGAGCATCTCTTCGGTGGAACTTGCTGGTGGCGTCAGCAGGGCTGTTACACCCCAAATAAGCGCCAGCTCGTTTCGCACTTGTGGGCTTTGGGTCAATGCAATAACTCTCTGGTTCGGCCGCAAGGCAGAGAGTCGGCGGGCCATGAGACCTGATTCGGTGACAACTGCAGTAATGCTGGTCGCCATTTCCTCGGCCGCAATTGCTGCAGCTTCGCAGAGTGCACGGCTTACCTTGCGCGTCTGTCCGCCGGTCCATTTGATTAGGCGATCATCGTCGGGGGCCTTTCCGGATTCCGCTGATTCGATAATACGCGCCATTGTCTCTACTGATTCAAGAGGAAACTCCCCCATAGCGGTTTCGTTGGACAGCATTACTGCATCACTACCATCCCAGACAGCATTTGCTACATCTGAGGCCTCGGCCCGGGTCGGCCGCGGATTATGGACCATCGACTGCAACATCTGTGTTGCGGTGATAACCATCTTCCCGGCCAGCATGGATTTCTCGATGATCTGCTTCTGATAGACTGGAACTAATTCGACACTTGTTTCCACACCCAGATCGCCACGAGCGACCATGATGGCGTCCGCAGCTTCGATGATCTCGTCAAGATTGGCTATCGCTTCAGCCTTTTCGATTTTGGCGACTAGCGGAGCGCGGCCTCCAGCATCTCTAATCTTTTTCTTAGCCAGGGTGCAGTCCTCACCTCGTCTCACGAAAGAGAGAGCGATATAGTCGGCGTCTTGAGAGACCGCCCATCTGAGATCTTCTTCATCCTTTTCCGTTAATGAGGCGATTGGCAGTGGAACACCCGGCAGATTAATACCTTTGCGTTCACCCAGTAGGCCGCCGTTGACGACACGGCAAACAACATCCGTATCCTTCGTTTGAGTTACTTCCAGTTCTATTGATCCGTCATCCAGAAGAATTCGATCGCCGGTCTTAACCACACTTGGAAGTTCAGAGAAGTTAGTGGCCACTATTGCCGAATCGCCCTTGATGTCTCGAGTTGTCAGCGTGAATGTCTTGCCGGTTTCCAGCACCACGGGATTTCCATCCTTCAGCTGACGTGTGCGAATCTTCGGTCCCGAGAGGTCAACGAGTACCGCTAAAGGACGGTTGAGTTTGATGGCGGCCGCGCGAGCTCGTCTGATGTCCTCCGCTTTCTCCTCATGTGTTCCATGAGACATGTTTATGCGCACGCCGTTAACCCCGGCTTGCAGCAGCATTTCAATCAGCCCGTCGGCGCGGGTTGCTGGTCCAAGCGTTGCTAGTATTTTTGCTCTCCTCAACTTCAAGCCTTTCGGGTCGCAACATGCTTCAAAGCACTCAGGTTATAGATCTGGTTCTCATGGATGCGAAGTATTTGATAACGACCGGGCGAGCTCCTGATCAATCACCTGGTCAAGCTCATCAGCTCGATAGCCAATAATTCTCTTTACCAGAAAGCCCTCACGATTGAAAACGAATGTCTGGGGAATACTGACATCATCAAACATCAAGACGTCCGTCAAAGCTCGATCTGGAAAGCCAAGAGGGTAATTTATCCGTAGCTCTCTGGCAAAATCCTTAACCTTGACGCGATCGTCTGGTCCGCCAACGTTCAGCCCAACAATTTCCAGACACCTTGCGGCGTAACGGGTTTGCAACTGGATCAGGTGAGGAATGCTCTCGCGACACGGCACACACCAAGTGGCGTACATGTCGAGTACCAGGACGTTCCCTTTGAAGTCAGAAATGTTTGCCCTTGTGCGTGAGTTTTCGGCCGTCTGAAGTATTGTCCAACCAAGCGTGCCGACTGAATAGCCACTTGGCGGCGGCATTGGCAACGCTGTTGCAGGTGCCCCGGATAATACAGGTGTGGGACCAGTATCTTCAGTCGAATTACAGCCACCCAACAAGAGAATGCCCGCTACGCTAATAATACTAACGAGGATTCTTGCTGAGATGGAATTCAAAATCAGTTTTGTTATTAACACTGGGACATTCTACACGAGAGGTTAAAAAGATACTTCAGGTGGTATTTTGAAGCTCCAGTTCCAATTGCCGGCAGGTTGCTCGAAGTTAAACTGGCCGCCAAAGAGCGCTGCAACACTGCGCATATCTCTTTCTTCCTCCCAAGCGCGGGGACCGAGCGGTTTTTCGGGACCTTGCCGACAGAGTCCAAAGGGATCCTTGAACTTAACGGGTTCGTTTTCAGCATACACATACATATTCGGCCCTCCCTCCAGCTTAATAGGGTCCTCCGAAACAAATCTCCCTAACTGCGTGTCATAGAACCGCGCCCGGTAGTACAACAGGCCGGTGTCAGCGTCGCGCTCACGCCCGGTGTAGGTATAGCGAGTGCGTGTGCTGCCCGCGTTGTTGCCGAAAGAGTCGTAACTCAGCGTCTCAACCACATTTCCGCTTCCATCAGTCAGTGTCGTCGTTGTCCCGAGGTGATCTGTGAGGAAATAGGATACACCAGTGGCGGTGTTTGTCTGTCGCAGATGATCATCGATGCCGAGGCCGTTGATGTAGCTCGTCGTTACGGCCAGAGTGGAGTTGAGATCCAAAAGCACATCCTGGCCGTCATAAACAAAGCGCTCATCCGCACCCGCACTCGTGGTTCGTTGAATGCGCCGGCCAAGCGCGTCGTATTTGTAACTCACCGTCAATCCGCCGGGCAGCACCACCTGCTTCAAACGGTTTTCACTGTCCCACCCAAAAGTCCGCGTACTTCCTGCATCCGTCTTCGTCAGCATGTTGCCATTGTTGTCATACGCGTAGGTGGCTGTCGTGGTGCTGGTGAGTCGGTTGAAAGGCTGATAGCTGTAGCTCGTGCTCAGGTGTGAACTGGTGCGATTCCCGACGGCGTCATACCCGTAGCTCTCATTCCCACCCATCTTCAGGACGCTCGTGAGTCGATCCGCATTGTCGTAATTGAAACTCCGATTGCCTGATGACCCCAGCCAAGTGCTGATATTGCTTGCATTGTTATAGGCGTATTGATGGATGGCGAGCGTGGCCGGCGGTTTTGTGTGACTCAGTTCAAACAACCGATCCAAATCGTCGTAAGTGAAGTTTGCGGTCACTCCATTCGGAGCGCTCCGGCCCGTCAAGCGATTTACGACGTCATAGCTGTAAACGAAGTTCTGACTAGCACTGTCCGCCAGATTCGTCAGCCGATTCACCACGTCATACGCCAAATGTTGACGGATATCTTGCCATCCCTGCGAAATTTCTAATGCTAGCGGCAGATAACTAATGGGATTTGGCATAGATAACAGCCTACGAACTCCCCCGGCCCGAGCGAGGCTGTGGTGACACAAGCTAGAAACCTTCTGTTGTGGTGGGAATCCTGGTGGAGAGTACCGTAATCTTGAGATAGCTTGAGCGTAGCTCTTTGAGGTGAATGCTGGCGGGAGTCTCTTACGGAAACATTCCTCGTGTTAAGAATCGATTTCTGCTGGCCATAAGCTGAAACGGTTAAATCTGCCACCTTCACAGAGTTTCGAAGGTTAGTAAGAATCAAGGTGACCGCGCTCAGCAGTCCTAATCGGCTTGGTACTGAATAGAAGCCCGTGTCACAACGAAGACGAAAGCCTTTCCTGACTTCCTCTGAGACCCAGCTTTTTCGTTGACGTCTTCTAACAAAGTTGAACGTTCGTCACGGCTTTGCCGCAGGATTTGAGGCGATGGCTACGCCTCGCCGGAAATGTTCTCTCTTGGGCTGGGGCTGGGCCCTTGGTGCGGGCTTCGCCCTAACCGCGTGCTCGATTCTCCAAAGTGATGTTTACTTGCCTGCCGATCTCTTACCAGGGAGTTGTGGGGGCGGAGCCCGGACCAGGGGCGTAGCCCGATTCATAGTTGAGCAGTTCCGGCGAGGCGTAGCCATCGCCTCACATCCGGCGGCAAAGCCATACGAAAATTCCTAAGCACTATCACAGAATCCTTTTGCACTTTGCAGATGCGTTGGTTGCAAGTGCTTCGATCGACGTAAACCTTCTGGCCCGAGCCGCTGATGTGGCCCCTCTCTGCTCCACTGTTTCCGATGGCGCAGCGCCTATTGTGATCAGAGCCATTTGCGCAAACGAGGCGGAGGATAAAAAGCAACTTCATGACGACTACTCCTTGGCGATCGCCTCAACTGCACTGCCCCCGATGTTGACCACTGTTTCGCCGTGGACCAACACATCGAAGCGGCGGCCCGCAGGAATCTTTGCATCCTTACCTTTCTTAAATCCCCAGAGCGGGGCTGCTGGTAGAAAGATCAATCCTGTAACTACCATTCCTGTGGCTACTGTTCCGCCTTTGCTGTCGCCCTTTGTGCTTTTGGTGAATTCCAACGGCACCTTCGTTCCATCAACCGCAGTGACGTCCTGCATCATGAAAGCGAGCTGTCCGGCGCGTCCCCAACTCCCTCCTTTCTTCGCCTTTGTCACGCGTGCAGTAGCTCGGGCTCCGCGCGCAATCACTATCACGCCGTTTACCTTGAGGGCATGCACAACTGTAAAGCTGACCGGTGTTCCTTCCTCTACTTCGGCTGAAGAGATCGTGAAAGCGGCCTCCAGCTCGAGAGGAGTGCCATCGGGAATTGTGAGTGGACCAACAAATGTGGGAGGGGAATCCTTTCGCGTCGTCCCAGCGTTCGGTGCGGTTGCAGTTGATCCGCGAATGCCTCGTGGAGCCTGAATCATGGCCATCAGGACCTCGTCCGGGACTCCCTTATGTTTCAGCTCCGCGAGAACGGACGGGAACGTGTCGAAGTTACAGGACGAGGAATTGATCTTTTCTATGATTAACTCCGATGAAAGTTTAGCCCTTACCATCGTGAGAATATTTTGATTAGTAAGTGCAATGAGACCGTCTTGTGCGAATGCCGGTGTGATGAAAGACAAACTGAGAACAAGGGTTAGTAAGAGTGAGAGCAGAGAACGCATGTAGCTTTCCTTTCCGCAGGCCGAAGGGTAGAGAAATGGATTTACACAGCCGCACGGGGAGTCCACCTGGCTGCCAGCGTGGCGAAAAGAGGGTGGAGGAATCGTAAGGCTCGTTACGGGCGACGCAATCGCGCATAGCAATGGTCGTGCCTGAGCCTTTTTAGCAACAAACTCCGGAGGTAACTGAAAAGAACACCGTTTTCGGTGCGCGCTGGCGAGCAGTTGCTTTGGGATACTCAGTTCTTGATGCCGAATTTCCGGTGGGAAGGCCCCGCATGCTGTGGACTTTCACTGAGGGATGAGGTGAGAAGACAAAGGGAAAGAGGGGAAGAGGGAAAATGACTAAACAGAAGAAGCCGAAGAGCTGTTCGAATTGTGGGTCGAAACGGATCGTTACGATTACTTATTGGATGCCGGATTTGTCGGAAGAACTATGGCGAAAAGTAGATGAAGGGAAGATCGTCCTGGGTGGGTGCGTGGTTACAGACTTTGATCCGAAGTGGCAGTGCGTGGATTGTGGCGAGACGATCCACTAAGTCACACTAAACGGCACGAAAAGAGATTAGTTTATGTATTTATCGACCTGAAATAGACAAGGTCTGTTCATCAATTCGCAGTTGGGAAGGGGGGCAGGGCGCGCGCTTTCAATCTGATCTTTAGCACTCAATCTCATTTAATTCGCAGGTCAGGAAGGGGGCGCGCGCTCAGCTGTTCATTCTTCAGTGAATCAACCTCATTGCGCGCTGCCCCCGCTTCAATCTCAAGACAAAATGAACTTTCACATGGAGAGGTCAACAAGGGGGAGCTTTGTTGCTTCAACTGCTGAATGATGAGAGTTGAGGCGGGGGCAGCGCGCAG
>DATETN010000168.1:0-23448 GCA_035283645.1 Pyrinomonadaceae bacterium | reverse complement strand
CGTCGCTGGCGCTCCTTGCCGCCGCACTCCAAGAAATTGGCAATTACACTCTCATCTAAGCTAAGAACCGAAGGTGAAAAGCTGCTTGCGTGCGTGCATTGTGGGCTTTGTCTTGAGGCGTGTCCGACGTACGTCATCACTGGTGATGAGAACGATGGGCCGCGCGGTCGGCTGTATCTCATGCGAGCCGTCGCCGAGGGGCGACTCGGTCACACGTCCGAATCCTTTGAGCGGCACATCGACCGGTGCCTTGGATGTCGTGCGTGTGAAAGCGTCTGCCCTGCCGGAGTCGATTATGGACAGTTACTCGAAGCAAGTCGGGCTGAGTTATACCTGGACCCACAACGTCGAGGTGTTCAGTACCGACTGCTCCGATTCGTATTGGCCCATGTCTGGATGTACCCGAAGCGATTGCGATTCGTCTTTTTAATGCTGCGTATCTTCAGACGTTCAGGTCTCCCCGTTGCATTACGAAAGAGCCGGTTGGCAAGATTGATCTCACCACGACTGGAGTTTGGTCTGGCTCTTCTCGAAAGCTCTGTAGGCATTAGAAAACCCGAAGCGCCAACTACAACCACAACCGGCAAGGCGACGCGCGCGGCCTTCCTGTTCAAAGGTTGCGTTGGTGAAGGTCTCTTCGGGAGAGTTAACACCGCAACTGAGCGGGTATTGCGTTACGAAGGCTTTGCTGTGGAGGCGCCGTCAAAACAGGTTTGTTGTGGCGCTTTGCATGCGCATGCTGGTGATCTGGCGGGGGCAAGACGTCTGGCCAGGCAGAACGTATCCGCATTTGGGCCTGGCGCAACGGATCCCATTGTGACGAATGCAGGTGGTTGTGGCGCCATGCTTAAAGGCTACTCACATCTACTCTCCGAGGATTCAGAGTGGCAGGAGAGGGCGCACAGGTTTAGCGAACGCGTCTTTGACATAGGTCAGTTGCTTTCGAATCCGACCGCGGTTGGATCGTCAACACCGGTAGGGATCGTGACTTACGACGCCTCTTGTCACTTGCTCTACGGTCAACATGCGGCAGACGCTTCACTTGCGATGGTGGCCGCGATTCCCGACATCAGCTTTGCCTCGCTGAAGGGTTCCGAACGGTGTTGTGGAGGGGCCGGGATCTACAACCTGCTGGAACCAGAACTTTCCGGACTTGTGCTAAAGGAGAAGCTCGAATGTCTGAGACAGACTGGAGCAGAAACGGTCGCAACGGGCAATCCTGGTTGTCAGATGCAGATTGGTGCGGGGGCGAAATTGGCTGGGCTGCCGATTAAAGTCTGTCATCCTGTCGAGTTACTGGACGAGTGGTATCAACGCTCTGGGCGATACGGACCCAACGGTTAGAAGCAGGCAAACACGCGGGTTTCGCGAGTTACACACGTTTGCCAACTCGCCATTACCCGATTTGCCATTTCTCATTTTTCATTTCTCATTTTCAATTTGTTCCAACTGGGTTCGGGAGAGGCGCGTGGTAGGCCAAAAGTGAAGAACCATGACGCTTTAGAGACTGTGTCAAAACAATAGATCCTACACACGGCAGTGTGTAGTGCTTTTTAGATCCCACCTACAAAGAGGCGCCACCCCCCGTTCTTTTTTTTTCAACAATACCAACTCAGAACACGGGTGACACTCAGAAGCTCAGCAATTTCGATGGAGCTTCTGAGTCGGCAACCTCGAGAAAAAAGAAGGGGTGGCGTCCGTCTAGTAGGTAGGATCTGAAAAGCACTACACACTGCCGTGTGTAGGATTTTGTTGTTGGTCCATGTAACAGGTTTTTGACACAGTCTCTAAAGCGTATGGTGTCTTGTAAAAATCATAACGCTAAGCTTTTGGGGTCCAGTTATCAGGCCCGCCCCACACCCAAAGCGTCAGCAACCCGATTGATGTAGTTGAACCATGAGGCAATTAAAGTGATCTGGAGTATTCCCCTATCGTCGAACCCTACCGAACGCAATCGCTCATGGTCTTGAGGCGAAATCCGAGTCGCGTCCTTTGTCAACTGCACCACATAGTCAAGCATTACCCTTTCCTGATCCGAGACGGGCGCAGTTCGGTAATCCTCCTCAAGCGCCTGAACCAGGTTCTGATCCAATGTTACTCGACGCAGAAACTCTGCGTGCGATTCGATTCAATAATGGCACCGGTTCGTTACAGAGACGACCGTCGTGATCATCTCATGCTGCCTTCGCGAAAGTGGTAGATCAGGCGACATTAGTGCTCCAAAAGTGGCGAAAGCATGATAAAGAGCGTCAGGGATTAGGCTATGCGACGCCACAATGCCAGCAGTTGCGCCGTCCGCAGTGGGATGAACTGGAGTGGCGTATTCGATTGGGTATAGCTCGCGCTGGGCGTCGACTACACGCTTTACTTCCTCACTCTCTGAAGCTGAGATGGTTTTGATCCAAGTCATAAAGATTTTGTGCCTCTTTGGTTGATTACGTTGCTGAATTCAGTGTTCCAGTCTTAACCAAATTTAGACTTCACGGTAGTACCGAGCGCCGCCGATCGTTTTCAACGAGAAAATAATAGACTGGAAATCCAAGTGCTACCACCGTCACCCCCAACAGTGCTCTCCAGGGACTATCGCTGCCGATGAGAATCAGCAGCGACAGGATTAATAAGAGGAATACGATTGGGGTGACAGGATAACCCGGCGTGAGATACCCGACACCGTCGGTACCGCGCCGCCGAAAAACAAAGAGAGCCGCCACGGTCAAGGCGATGAACACCAGAACAACAAAGATGAAATAAGAGACTATCTGGTTGAAGTTACCCAGTGTCACCAGAAACGACGCCAACACCGCCTGCAGTGCAATCGCGCGCGCGGGAGTTTCAAACCGTGGGTGTATTGCTGCGGCGCTGGAAAGAAAAAGTCCATCACGCGCCATGGCGTAATAGACGCGTGGCGCAGACATCACGACCGCTGCCAGGCTTCCCAGTACTGCCACCACTACGACGACAGAAAACACCAGTGCCCCGACGCGACCAAACAAGACTTCACCCGCCTGCGCCGCAAAGGTTTCTCCAGAGGTTACCTGGCCGAGTGGAACTAGATAAATAAAGGACGCACTGGTGAGGATGTACACCAGAGTCACGATGATCACGCCGCAAACCAGAGCTCTTGGAAGCGTTCGTGCCGGCTCTTTCACTTCACCAGCGAGCTTGCTTAAGTCCCACCATCCAGCAAACGAAAAGAATGCGCCAACAAGTCCACTCGCCAGGCCGACCATAATGGGTGCGGAATTTGGCCGCTGAGCGACAAGAGGGAGAAAGTTGGACCAGTCGCCAAGTTGAAAGCCGAACCCCCAGATGAACAGTACGCCGAGTAAGCCGAGCTTTATAAACATGAGAGTCCGGACGAACCATGCACCTAATTTAACGCCGCGAATGTTCACCAAAGCCACGACTACAATCGTGACAATCGCGAGTATTTTGATTCCCCAGGGTGAAAGATTGAGGCCCACACCAGCATAAGTCGCCAGTCCAACTGCCAGGGCGGCCGTCAACCCGGGGTCCATAACGAGAAATGCCATCCACCCATACATGAAAGCGGCGGCAGGACCATAAGCTTCACGCAAATACACGTAACCGCCGCCAGCCTCGGGATATCTGGACGCCAACTCTCCATAGCACAAGGCCCCGCAGAGCGTCATCGCGCCCATCGCAAGCCAAACCAACAAAAGCAAAACTGGAGAGCCGAGCGACTTAGCCATGCCCGCTGGCGTAAGAAATATCCCGACGGCGATAACCTCTCCAACGACCAGAGCGGTAGCTGTGCGGAGTCCGATTTGGCGTCGTAGTCTCGTTGTGTGAGCCATTACGCTTGCCGATTGCCAATCAACTAGAACGTCAAGCGCGCCGCAAACTGAAATGCGCGTGGCCCACCGGAACCGAAGACCCCACCCGCGGTCGTGACTGATTCTCCGAAACTGGACGAGCGCAGGAAGCCCGGGCTGCCCGGATCGTTGCTGTCCCTGACCAGAACATTATTGAAGCCCGAGTAATTGACGTTTGACACACCGAGAACGTTGGTCACATTAAATAGATTGAACACTTCAGCAATGGGCTCAATCGTAACTCGCTCGCCCAGCTTAAAGACTTTCGAGAGTCGAAGGTCGAAAGACGAGAAGTTGTCGCCGAGCTGCAGATCGTCGCTCACAAGAGGAAGTAGTACCCTCGGCCGAAAGCCAGTGCTCGGATCGGCGTTCGGACAAAGCGATCCACCTGCAGCATTGATCTGATTGAGCGCCGCATTAAGCTCACTTCCGGTCCGAAACTGCCGCGCGCCTGCATTCCGTTGTAACTCGCAGACGCGAGAGCTCCCATCGGGAAGCAGAACATCTACGGGGACCGCCGAAGCTAGAGTGAAGATTGGCGCCAACCTGACTGACCAAGGGAGTTCAAACACCCCAGAGAAGACAAAGCGATGACGTTGGTCATTAGGTGTAGGCCCGTACTCTAATCTCAAATTGTCCGAGTTTATCGGGCCGTTGGAAAATGGGATCTGATCGTCATTAGCAAAGTTGAAGGACTTTGAAAGAGTGTAAGAAGCGCGAAATTGGTGGCGATTCGCGAATCTTCTCTCGAGGCTAAGCAAGAGACCGTCATATTGAGTTCTAACACTCGATTCCAGGTTTTTGACTATCTCTGGACCACCAACGACTGGATTGAACGGAACCGTACCGATAACGCGACCAATAATGAAGTGTGTCCCGACATTCCGCACGTAGTCAGCCCGCGCTACAAACTTATTGCCCAGCTCGCGTTGTAAACCCAGGTTCATCTGGTGGACCAGCGGATTCTGTAAGGTGTTATCGATGATGTTGATGCCTCCCGCCCCCGCGCCGGGCAGCACAAACCCGGTAAAAGGGTTTGCGAGCGTCGGTGCTACAGGGGGGAATACTCCGTTGACGGGATCAAAGAGGAACTCTGGTGGGATAAAAAACAGATTTCCAGCTCGTACTTCGACCGGGAGTGCTCGGCCATCGAGTCCACGCTCCAGCGTCTGGATCTGCAGAGTTACACGATCGTAATAAATCCCATAACCACCGTGAATACTGGTTTTCCGATCTCTCGTCGAGAAATTGAAGCCTAAGCGAGGCGCAAAGTTATTCTTATCTCTCGTCCTTCGTCCTTTAAGAAAGGGCAGAATCAAAGGGTTCAGCTCGTCCGTACGACTAACGTTCTTCACGTCTGTGTCTAGTTCATAGCGAAGGCCGAGATTAAGCGTAAGCTGCGGATGGAGGTGCCAATCGTCCTGGATAAAGGCCGCGAAGTAGGTGTTGTTTGTGTCGGGAAGAAGCAAGGAACGTTCAGGAACGCCGCTCCGCAGCGTAACCGCAAACACTAGATCATCATCATCCACGCGTCCGTCGAGATTCCGATCGAAATCAGGAAAGTCCTCGATCATCTCTATTCGTCCTTGTTGAAACACCTTGAGATCAAGGTCGGACTGGACCACCTGCAGCTCTCCACCTAAATAGAGAGTGTGATTGCCGCGAATCATTGTGTAGGTATCACTAAATTGAAAGCGGCGCTGCTTGGTTTGTTGGGGAACGCGAAATGAGGCTCCATCCTGAATGCTTGGAAAAGTGAGCTGCGGTCCCGGCACGACGGGTACCGTTTGATTGATGAAAGTGCTAAAGCTGAAGTTGAAGCTGTTGACATCGCGGGGCGAAACAACGCGCGTGTAGTTAGCAAGGAAAGAGTTCGTCTTATTCAGGCCCGACTGACGCTGCGAGGCTGAGCCGATCGCGCGGACTAAAGTGCTGGCAGCTACCGATTTCTCTCGCTGATATGAGTAGCGGAAACTTAGACGGTCGACATCATTCGGGCTCCAATCAACTCGCTCGGATGTCAGGAAATCGTCAAGTGGGGCCCCTGCGAATCCGCGTCTAATGGAGCGAGCTGCCACATCTCTCTCTCCCACAAGCACAACACCATCCTGATCGCGATATTCAAATGACCCGAAGAACCAGGCACGGTCCTTCTTAATGGGACCACCGAGTGCGAAAGCATACTGTTGCCGATCAAAAGGCGGCGATTGCCCCAGACTCCGATCGAAAGTTGCTGGCAGTGCTTGCAGCTTCCGATGTCGAAAGTAGAACGATCCAGAACCGTGTAGTTCATTCGAACCGGACTTGGTCACAACGTTAATCACCGAAGAGCCCGAGCGGCCCAGCTGGGAAGAAAATCGGTTTGTCGCAATCTGAAATTCCTGCACTGCCTCTTGTGAGATGTTTTGAACCGAACCACCTACTACATCATCATTGTTATCGGCGCCGTCGATCGTTACATTGCCTCCTCTGCCTAATTGACCGGCTGAGGAGATCACCACAGTATTGGTTTTTGTAGGGTCAAAGTTTGGTGCGGGTGCATTTCCGGGAATCAATAGAGCTAGCTCCAGAAAGTTCCGCCCGTTCAGCGGCAAACTTTCAACTTCACGAGAGTCGACCACACCCTGAACGAGCGAAACTCCAGTATCGATGAGTATCCTATCCTCACCGTCGAGATTGATTGTTGCTGACTCACTTACTCCAATCTCGAGCGACACATTGAACGTCAACGTCTGACCCACCTTCAGTGGAACCGGGGTGCTGGAGACCCGGGTTCGGAAGCCCTTTCCTTCAACCCGCAGCTCATAATCGCCTGGTGCGAGGTTGGAGAGAACGTATAGTCCTTCATCATTTGTTACCGTCTCACGGCGAATACCCGTTGCCGTATGGGTAGCTGAGACACTAATGCCTGAAACAAAAGCCCCATTGGGGTCCGTAACGGATCCGGTCAAGGTGGCATTTGCCGCCTGCTGGCCTGAAGCTGGAAACGCAAACAGCGATAGGATGAGAGCGGCGATTAGAGGAACCTGGGGGCGCAGGCATTTTTGTAAACAAGGCTTATGGCCCAAGGCCGGAGGGTTCATGTGTTTCCTCGTTTCTCTTTCATTCAAAAAAGCACATGGGGAGTTCAGTTGTTGACGCACCTCGCTACTTGGTCGTAAACGCCCGAGACGATCTCTCTTGCTCGAGCTTCACTGTTGGATTCAGCAACGATACGGATGATCGCTTCAGTGTTTGAGCCCCTCACCAGAAACCAACCGTCGGGCAATGTCACTTTGATACCGTCACGAGTGTCGATGGGAAACGTCCCAAACTCCTGTCTTAACATCTTGAGTACAACCGGAATCAGCTGTGAAGGACACACCATCTTTTCCTTAACGATCCTATAGCTGGGTAAAGTTTCCAACAGTTGTGTTACGGTCGCCCCGGTTTCGGCAAGCAGGTGGAGCACCAGCGCCATTCCTACTAAGCTGTCACGGGCAAAATTAATACGGGGATAAATGACTCCGCCGTTCCCCTCGCCCCCGATCGTCGCATTCTGCTGCTGCATCATGTCCGTGACATTGACTTCGCCAATCTTTGTCAAAAAGAGAGGACAATCAAACTGCTTCGCCAGATCTCTTAGCGCTGAGGTAGTCGAGAGGTTGGCAACTACCGGTCCTCGCTCTCTACCGAGCACGTAAAGAGCGGCCAAAACGAGAGTATAGTCCTCACCAATTGGAACACCTTGTTCAGAAATGATGGCCAGGCGATCTGCGTCCATGTCTTGAGCAAAGCCAACGGCCGCACCATGTTCTCTAACCGCCGCACAGAGTTGGCCGAGGTTCTCAGCTAATGGTTCCGCCGGACGAGGGAATGATCCATCCGGTGTGACATTGATGGGAACCACATCAGCGCCTAAGGCTTGCAATAACTTCGGACCGACCAGAGAACCTGCCCCGTTACACGAATCGAGAACGACGCGGAGCGGCCGGTCCAATTTCGGCAGCGGCCCAAGGACATCAAGAATTGCTTTAATATGCAGATCCGTCGCGCCGTCAATCTCGTCGACGGTCCTGATGTCGGCGGAAGTTACCTTCGTGTATTCGCCTTGATGATAGATGTCTAGTAACTCGCGGGCTTGACCGGCGTCGAGGAAAAGCCCATCCGGACCGATGAACTTCAACGCGTTCCATTCTGGCGGATTGTGACTTGCGGTGATCGCTATCCCCCCCTGTGCCTGCCCATGTCGCACCTGCAGTTGGATGGTTGGAACGGGGCACATACCAATATCAACAACCCGGCTTCCACTCGACAAGACTCCCGCCATCACCGCCTGCTTCACCATCTCACCCGAGGTTCTGGGATCTCGGCCGATGACAATCGTCCCTGAACCTGTGTATGTGCCAAACGCCTGCGCAAACCGCGTCAACAACGTTGGCGTCAACGATTGCCCAATGACACCCCGGACTCCGGAAATGCTGATCTTAAGTGTGGGAATTGCTCTCATCGCGTTGTCAAACTAGCCTGCTTCTCATCATCACCTCTTGATCCGATCTCTGGCCCAATCGAGGAGCTGGCGGGCGACCGTGTTTTCCTTCGCCTCACTGATTACTCGGATCATCGATTCTGTGTTTGAGGCTCGCACATGAACCCAACCGTCGGGCAGCATCACTTTGAGTCCATCAGTTGAGTCGACCTCAAGATCCTCGCGTTCGACCGCAGCACGAAACTGCTGCAGAACTGAATACAAACGATTGGGTTCAACTGAGATGTTGTATTTCAGTGTTGCCATGCGAGGAATCTTTTGGACGAGCTCCGAGACGGGATCTTCGGTCTGCGCGAGGTGCTCAAGAATCAGGCCTATGGCCGCAGCACTATCATGGGTCAAGTGAGCTTCGGGCACCGTAACGCCGCCGCTACCCTCTCCGCCAAGTACACCATTGTGTTCGATCAAACCTTCAGAGATGTAAGCCTGACCTACTGGAGTGCGTATGACAGACGAGTCATAACGCGCTGCAATTAGTTCGATGGCGTGAGTCGTGGAGATGTTGGTGACAACGGTTCCCCTCTTCTTTCTCAGTCTTATTTCGGTCGCCAACGAAAATGTTAGTTCCTCAGGAAGCGCTTCGCCGAGATTCGTTACGATTCCCAGGCGTTCACCATCGGCGTCATGTGCAAACCCAATGTCTGCACGCCCCGCCTTTACGATGGCGCACAACTGAGCCATAGTTTGCGGCTTAGGCTCCGGCGCATGCGGAAATGGTGCGGAAGGATCGCTATTGATCTCCAGCACTTCACATCCCAGACTCTCCAACCATCGTGGACTCAACAGCGAACACGCACCGTTGCAGCAATCGACAGCGACCACCAGGCGTCGAGCTCGGATAGCATCAACCGCAAATATTCCAAGAAGGCTTTGAATGTGCTCACCGATTGGGTCAGCAAACGAAATCGACTGTTTGATCGTGTCCCAGGTCGCTTTGGCAAATTCGCCTTGATGGAAGATATCGAGCAACTCCTCCGCCTGACTGGAGTTCAAATAGAGCCCATCTCCGCGAACAAATTTGAGGGCGTTCCATTGCAACGGGTTGTGGCCTGCGGTTATCGCGATGCCACCATCCGCGCCCACAGAACTGACGGCGAGTTGCAAACTCGGCGTCGGAGAGATACCAAGATCCACAACCTCGCACCCAGCGGCCAGAAGACCGGCCAGAACAGCCGACCTAATCATCGGACCCGAGGCCCTCGTGTCCCGGCAGATCAGGATACGTCCAGCGTCGAGATACGTGCCGAACGCTTGGGCAAATCCAACTGCTAGTTCCGGCGTGAAGGTCTCACCGACGATTCCGCGGACGCCGGTGATGCCAATCTTCAGAGGTTTCATCTATGCGTCGCAAAAGCGGGTCGTGGACGGATCTGAATGGTCTGCGGTCGAGACTTAATTGTACCTCACGACATAAGTCCGAGTCAGTTGTTTTTCTGCGGATTTTTTGGGCAATTCATCAAAAACTCCCCGACAAAGAACTCGGGCCGCTCTGGCCTTGAACCAAACCGGGTTTCACTGGATTATTGTCCTCGCTATTTTATCCTTTCACGACTCCCGAGGGACAGAATCAATGAAATCAACAGTCATTGCCGCACTCGCGATCTCGCTCTCAACCCTGCTGCTTCCAGTGGACGACTACGGCGCCCCTTCGGAACGAGTTGCTCAGCAGCCGAGCCTGGCGGTGCGCTTGGGGTACCCCCCCGACGCCAAACTCCTCATTGTTCACGCGGATGATTTAGGGATGGCTCATTCGGTCAATGCGGCATCGATAAAGGCATTCGAGACGGGTCTGGTGAATTCGGGGAGTATCATGGTTCCTTGCCCCTGGCTCTCGGAAATAGTGACTTATGCGAGGAATAACCCTCAGGCTGATTTGGGACTACATCTGACACTGACCAGTGAGTGGACTCCGTTTCGCTGGGGACCAGTGCTGGCGAAAGACCGTGTGACCTCGCTCTTAGACAAATCAGGGTATCTATATCTCACCGAAGTCGAAGCGGCGTCGCATGCGGATCCCAAGGAGGTCGAGGCCGAAATTCGGGCTCAAATCGAACGGGCTCGAGCATTGGGAATCAACCCGACTCATCTTGATTCTCATATGGGCACTCTTTACCAAAACAAAGCCCTTTTCGAGGTCTTTATTCGGGTAGCAAGGGACTATAGGTTGCCGATTAGGGTAGCCCGAGAGTGGTTTGCGAGAACGGATTTCATATCCGAAGTACTGCAACCGGATGATGCGTACATTGACCGGATCGTAGACATCAATCCCGCAGTTGCTTCCTCAGATTGGGCCAAGTTCTATAGTGAGGCGATCAAGAACCTTCAGCCGGGTGTTACTGAGATTGTGGTTCACCTGGCCTTCGATGATTCGGAAATGCGTGCTGCGACGTTTGATCATCCTGACTGGGGTGCGGCATGGCGTCAGCGCGACTTTGATTTTTTCACCAGCGAGCAATTTCGCAAACTGCTTCAGGAGAACAACATTAGGGTCATCACCTGGCGCGAGCTGGGGAAACTGATCAAAAGATGACCAATGACCAATATGACCTATATGCCTGTGTTGGAGATCTCTCTAATTTTCTCTTTCGGGTGATGCATCCCTCTTCTTTTTTGCGCGTTATCAGGTGACGGCAGCTTTGATGTGCCGGACTTTGAAAGTGCTTGAAAGGAAGGAACCATGAAGAGTATTCACCAGGCAATGGCTATGTCGTTTCTCATCCTAATGTTGGCGGCCTCGTCCGTCTTCGCGCAGGCTGAGCGCCGGGTTGCAGTTGATATCCCGTTCCAGTTCACTGTCGGAGAGAAAACGCTGCCGGCGGGAGAATACACGATAGAGCCGAACAGGAGAGATTCAGAGTTGGTTTGGGTTCTCCGGGCCGCTAATGGCGATAACGCGACTATGCTCGTGACTAACCCAATCCGAGCTAATAGACCTAACGAAACGTCCAAGTTGGTTTTTCGTCGCTATGACGAGCAGTATTTCCTGGCTCAGGTGTGGAAGGCTGGCAGGGACACTGGACGTGAACTGCCCGTCGTCGGTGTCGAGAAGGCACTGGAGCTTGCGTCGTTGAGGATGCGCAACGAGTACGTAGTCGTCGCAAGCAAATAATGACCCCGGGAGAATAAGACCTTAAAGTCAGATCGCGACCCCGAAAAGACGAAGGCGAGGCTCTAACGAAATGTTAGAGCCTTGCCTTTTGTAATGAAGTGAATTAGGAAAGATGTGCAAGCGGATTCGAAATTCCTAGCCAACCGATGGAGGGGCCGTCTGTGGCGATAATCAAACTTGGTCGGCGCCAGTTTCTAAAAACTGGCGCTGTTGCTGCGTTAGGAGTTTATGTCACGCGGAGTACGGGCTGGGCTCATCCGGCTCTCGAACGCACTCTGTATATCGGCACCTATACTGCCGGTAACAGCGAAGGCATTTACATCTATCGTATGAACCAAGCAACCGGGCGGCTGAAGCGTTTCAATTCTGTGAAATCAGTTAATCCCTCTTTCCTGGCGATTAATTCGAACAGACGTCATCTGTACGCGGTAAACGAGGTGGCTGACTTTGGAGGAAAGTCCAGTGGCGCGGTGAGTTCATTTGCGATTGAACCGGTTAACGGAAATCTAAAATTCTTGAATCAACAATCGTCACTTGGTGCCGATCCGTGTCACCTGACTTTGGATCGGAGAGGAAGGTATCTGTTGGTTGCGAATTATACCGGCGGAAGTGTTTCCATTCTGCCGGTGCAGCGGGGAGGTGTTCTTGGCCCGGCGATGGACGTCTTACAGCATCAGGGCGCTAGTATCAAAGAGCAACAGAAGGGACCACACGCTCATTGCATTATTTTGGACCCCTCCGAACGATATGCCCTCGCCGCGGATCTTGGAATTGACAAGGTAATGGTCTATCGCTTCGACGCGCGCACGGGGAAGCTAAGACCAGCTTCTGAACCGTCCGTATCGCTCAAACCTGGGGCCGGCCCACGCCATCTAACTCTTCACCCGAGTGGCAAGTATGCATACGTTATCAATGAGCTGGATTCGACAATGTCAGCCTTTCGATACAGCAGCGTTAATGGATCTCTAAGTCTCATCGACACCGTCTCAACGTTGCCAAGTTCCTTTTCCGGGCGTAGTTACTGTGCGGATGTGCATGTCTCTCCCTCGGGTAAGTTCCTTTATGGATCAAACCGCGGTCACGACAGCATTGTGACATTTGCAATTGATGAAGGTACCGGGCGCCTGACTTTCCTTGAAACTGTCTCAACGAAAGGCAAGTGGCCGCGGAACTTTGCAATCGATCCCACCGGAAGGTTTCTGCTCGTTGCGAATCAGCATTCCGAGAATGTAGTGACTTTCAAGATCGATCAAGACACTGGCAGACTGCTGGACAGTGGGTACGTTGAGGAAATCCCAACTCCGGTATGTCTGAGGTTCGCGTAAGGTTGGGGAAAAGGAGAAAAGGGGAAGAGGGGAAGAGGTGCGGTGTTAGTACGAGGTGAAGAACCATAACGCTCCAGCGAACAATTTCCCCTTTTTTCCTTTTCCCCTTTTCCCCTTATTCCCCTTTTCCCATCTTTTTCCCTTCCCCTCTGTTTCAGATTCTGTTGAATATCTCCTGTAAATAGAAGAGAATAGCCTCGCTCCAGCGTATCCTTCCCAAGGACAACAAACTAGATGAGAAATGCTTTACTTGCCGGCGGGGCAATTATGCTTTCACTGTGCTTTGGCCTCCCAACCACTTCGGCTACCGCCGAAAATCAACGACAGATCAGACTAAGCCCGACGCTACCGCCAATAAGCAACCACACCGCCACGGATCTCAGCGACAGCGACGAGTTTCTGCAGAAAAATAGACCGAAAGGACCTGAACGGGACAACGCCAAAAGAATCGAAGATCTGCTTAGCCGCATGACCCTGGAAGAGAAGGTTGGGCAGATGACTCAACTGACGATCAGCATGATCGTTTCCGGCAGCGATCAGAATATAAGAATTGATCCAGCGAAACTTGAAAAGGCGATCGTTCGCTACGGCGTTGGTTCGATCCTCAACGTAGCTGATCAGGCATTAACGGTCGATAAGTGGCACGAGATTATTTGGCAGATTCAGGGAGCCGCCACCAAGAAGACACGACTTGGTATTCCCGTAATCTACGGCATTGACTCGATCCATGGTGCGAACTACGTGCAAGGCGCGACTCTCTTTCCACAGGAAATCGGGATGGCTGCGACTTGGAATCCAGAATTGATGCTCCGCGCAGCTGAGATTACAGCGGCCGAAACACGCGCCGCCGGTATCCCGTGGAGTTTTTCCCCAGTGCTCGATCTCGGACGCCAACCTCTGTGGCCGCGCTTCTGGGAGACGTTCGGTGAAGATCCGTATCTCGCAAAAGTGATGGGGGTCGCCTTCGTCCGCGGTTTAGAAGGCACTGATGTCGGTTCCCAGGATCGGGTCGCGTCGAGCCTGAAACACTACGTCGGGTATAGCTTCCCTCTCACAGGCCGTGACAGAACTCCCGCCTGGATACCCGAGAACTATCTGCGCGAATACTTCCTTCCTCCCTTCGCCGAAGCAGTGAAGAGCGGCGCCCGAACGATAATGATCAACTCTGGAGAGATCAATGGCGTTCCGGGCCACGTCAACCGGCAGATTCTCACTGACATTTTGCGCGGTGAGCTTGGATTCAAAGGTTTTGTCGTTTCGGACTGGGAGGACATTAAAAAACTGGTGACGATCTGGCGAATCGCACCCGACGAGAAAGAAGCAACGCGCATGGCGATCATGGCCGGCATCGACATGAGCATGGTGCCGTTAGACTACAGCTTTGCTGATCATCTTATTGCGCTGGTAAAGGAAGGCAAGGTACCGCAATCCCGGATTGACGAAGCCGTACGGCGCATCTTGGGTGTTAAGTTCGAGCTCGGCCTCTTCGAAAACCCTGGTCCAAATCCAGCGCTCAAATCGAAGTTTGCACTTCCTGAGTCTCGACAAGTTAGCCTGGATGCCGCTCGTGAATCGATAACTCTCTTAAAGAATGAGAATAAGATCCTGCCATTATCGAAGAGTGCAAAAGTTCTAGTGACCGGCCCAACGGCTGACTCCCTCCTTTCAATGAACAATGGGTGGACATATGTCTGGCAAGGATCAGAAGAATCACTTTATCCAAAGGATCGACACACCATTCGGCGAGCCATCGAGGCAAAGATAGGAGCCGCAAACGTGACCTACGTGCCCGGCACGAGGATCACCCGGGCCCCCGGCTCTCCTTCTAACAGTACACCGACGGATAGGGATGAAGAGGTGGACATCGCGGCTGCCGTGCGCGCCGCCCAAAATTCCGATGTGGTGGTCTTGTCTCTTGGAGAAGGCTCGTACTGTGAGACGCCGGGAAACATCACGGATCTCACGCTGCCCGAGCCACAGATCAAATTGGCGGAAGCGATTCAGGCAACGGGGAAACCGGTAGTCTTTGTTCTGGTTGAAGGCAGGCCGCGAATTATCAACCGCATCGCCGATGGAGCCAAAGCTATTCTGATGGCTTACAACCCGAGCAATGAAGGGGGGACGGCCATTGCAGATGTGTTGTTCGGGGATGTCAACCCGAGTGGCAAACTTCCCTTCACCTATCCGCGCACGCCTAACGGCTTGATCAACTACGATCATAAGCCGTTCGAAACCGAGAATACTGGATTTGGCAACATGGCTTTCACGCCACAATTTCGCTTTGGCGAAGGCCTCAGCTACACGACCTTTGCGTACAGCGACTTGCGTCTGAGCAAGCGAACGATAGACGCAAACGAAGAAATAACCGTTACCGTGAATGTGACGAATACCGGTTCGCGAGCAGGCAAAGAAGTAGTAATGGTATACGTAAGCGACCTGGTGGCGACACTCTCACCGCCCACCAAGCGGCTGAAACGCTTCGCAAAAATCCAGCTCGACCCTAGTCAAAGCCGAACCTTAACTTTCCGGCTGCGCGCAGAGGACCTTTCTTTCATCGGCCCAAACAACAAATCGCTCGTTGAACCGGGAGATTTTGAACTGAGCATCAGGGGTCTAACACAGAGATTTACTCTGCGGTGAACAAGAGGTGTGCCTTCTATCGATCTCGAAGATCTGGAAACCAGATGAAAACCCATCGAATCTTTCTTCCAATACTTATCCTCGGTTGTGCCTCTCTTGTTGCCGCACAGGAGACTCGCCAACACAACCTAATGCCCGTACCGGCCTCTGTCGAATTTCATGACGAACGCCTGGTAATCGACGGTTCCTTTAAAGTCGCAATAAGAGGGCACTCAGATTCTCGACTGCAATCAGCCATTGCTCGTTTCGTAAGACGTCTGGAAGGGCGCACTGTGCTGTCGTTGGCTCCGGGACTGGCCGTTGACGATCAAATGACCGCATTTGTGGTCCATTGTGAAGGTCCCGGCAAGGAGATACCCGGCCTTGACGAAAACGAGAGTTACCGACTCGACATTACCAGCAGACAAGCAATCTTGAGCGCCCCCACCGTGGTCGGAGCCATCCGGGGTCTGGAAACAGTATTGCAGCTTCTCGACAGCGACCAGCGCGGCTATTACCTGCCGGGAGTTAAAATCCAGGACCAACCTCGCTTCCCTTGGCGGGGGCTCTTGATCGACGTGGCGCGGCACTTCGAAACAATGCAAGTACTCAAGCGCAATCTCGATGCGATGGCCGCAGTAAAACTCAATGTCCTACACTGGCACCTAACTGAGGATCAAGGATTTCGGGTAGAGAGTAAGAAATTTCCAAAGCTTCACCAGCTCGGTTCCGACGGTAACTATTACACCCAGGATCAAATAAGGGAGATCATTGCTTACGCTCGTGAACGAGGTATTCGCGTCGTACCAGAATTCGATCTTCCCGGACATAGCACCAGCTGGCTTGTCGGATATCCCGAACTCGGCAGCGCGCCCGGGCCTTACACGATCGAGCGCCGTCCCGGAATATTCGAACCTGCTCTCGACCCCACGCGTGAGGAGGTCTACAAGTTTCTCGACACATTCTTTGGTGAGATGGCGGCGCTTTTTCCTGATGCTTACATGCACATTGGCGGAGACGAGAACGAGGGCAAGCACTGGGATCGGAATCCGAATATTCAAGCGTACATGAAGAGCAAAGGCATTAAAGACAATCACGCTCTTCAAGCTTACTTCAACCAGAGGCTGTCAAAGATTCTGACGAAGAATCGTAAGAAGATGGTCGGCTGGGATGAGATTCTCCAGCCCGAATTACCAAAGGATGTGGTGATCCACTCCTGGCGGGGGACTGCGGCGCTGGCTGAAGCCGCGAAAAAGGGTTACGACGGAATACTCTCGAACGGCTATTACATTGATCTGATCTTCCCCGCCTCGCAGCACTACATGGCGGATCCCATCCCGGCTGACAGTACTTTGACTCCTGAGGAGGCCAGACACGTACTGGGTGGTGAAGCGACTATGTGGGGCGAGTGGGTAACACCGGAAACCATCGACTCCCGCATCTGGCCGCGCACCGCTGCGATCGCCGAAAGACTTTGGTCGCCACGCAGCGTTACTGATATCGAGGATATGTATCGGCGCCTGGCCGTAATCAGCTTGCAACTGGAAGAGCTGGGTCTGACACACAAGAAGAACCAGGACATGATGCTGCGACGGCTGGTACGGAGCGATGATATTGGTCCACTGCGAACGCTGGTGTCTGTGATCGAGCCGGTTAAGGAGTACAGACGCTACCAGATGCGTCCGCAGACTATGCTGAGCCCCCTGACAGGCGTGGTGGACGCTGCAACCCCGGACAGCGATGCAGCACGAAAGTTTGCCTGGATGGTTGATCAGTTGCTTAAGGACGCACCACGGTTTCAACTCTATCGGGATGATGTAGGTCGAGCACTTGCAAACTGGCAAGCTGCGAGTAACAAGCTGGAACCGATCATTGGTCGCTCACCTGGGATTCAGGAGATCACGCCACTTGCACGCAACCTGGGTAGCCTTGGGGAAGTCGGGCAGGAAGCGCTTGCCTTTTTGAAGCGTGGGGGCACACCTAGAACAGAATGGCGTGAAACGAGCCTGGCCAAACTCGATGAAGCAGCTAAACCGCATGCGGCGTTGGAGTTTGTGGTCATCTCGAGTATTAAGCAGCTAGTGACCGCCGCTACGGAACTGCCTCAGCTGGGAAAGATGACTCCAGCGGAGTGGAGAGAGCACGTAAAGAAAACTGCAACCCCTGTTCGATAAGCTTTAGCTTGTCGCGTCGCGTTACTCGTGCTTCGGATGATCACGAGTGGGCAAAACGACTATTTCGTCTTTTTTCTTGCACTTCCGCTAAGGTCGATGATCTTTTGAAGATCTTTTTCCGCCCTTCTTGAGTCATCCGGATTCACGACCTTGGTATTCTCGAAGATTGGATTGTGAACGAAACTGGTTATCGCTTTATCTAACTCCAGCAGCTGCGTTTTCAGGGCTTGTTTCTTAAGGGCCGACGATTCGATCTCTGCCTCGTGACCTTTTGACTGCGAAACAAATAGATTTGATTTCAGACGATTTGCCCGCTTGTGAATTTCCGCCGCCGCTTCCGAAATTCTTGCACGACTCTGACCCTGGTCAGATGAGATTGCTTGCAGGATATCGCCGTTAAGCATCTGAATGCGTTCGAAGTCTTCCTTTATTTGTGGAAAGCGACTCTCGTGTCGAGCGCGCGGCGTGAGAGTTCCGCGGCGAACCCTTTCTATCTCGTCAGATCGATACTTGTCTTCGATCGACTTGTCCTTTGGACTGCGGGTCGTTAGTGGTACTTGCGCGTTGCTGTGAACCGACAGCGCTGATGAGAAGACCACAATTGTTCCCACGAAGAACAACTTTCTCATACTTCGAACTCCGTGAACCATTCAGGGACGTCCATCATATAACTTCTACTCCATTATTCAACGTCGACTTCGTCGAGACTAGTGTCCTAATTGATTTCTTTGTGCAATCTCTGTCTCTCCGTGAACTCTGTGGTCATGTATTCGTGGGACTCTCATCATTTTAGCGTGGCTCTATAGGGTTCTGAGCCGGTTATTCCCTTGCCTTGTGTAATGGTAATCATCCGGTCAGCTTTGACCCCTTTCACCGTTTCTGTCTCACCAGTAGTCCATCGTATCTCCACGCTCTCGATATTGTCGTCGGCCCCGAGTCCGAAATGTAACTTCAGATCGTTTTGCGAGAGATAACTTGCACCTGCCTGCACCTCTTGAATAAATGAGTGTTTAGACGTGCGGAGGGTCAGTCGCGCCCCAATTGCTTCGCGGTTGCCTTTTGTTTGAACCAGCTTAAAGGTAACACTGTGATTGTTGTTCTCACTTGTGTTGAGAAGAACCGTTGGAGTTTCTCCCAGATTCACAATCACTACGTCAATGCGACCGTCATTATTCAAGTCCCCGAAAGCGCCGCCCCGCCGAGATGCCAATGGCAGTCTGCGAAGACCGGCTTCATTCGAAGTTTCCTCGAACGTCCCATTTCCAAGGTTACGAAAAAGGAGGAAGTGTTGACGGTACCCTATCTCGTATTTACCCTGACTCATCTCTAGCTGCGGATAGACGTGCCCATTTGCGATCAGCAGGTCCAGCCAGGAGTCATTATCAAAGTCCACAAAGGAAGTCGCCCATCCGACATAGGGCCGGCTAGGCTGCCCGATCCTGGAGGCGAGAGTTACATCAACGAAGCCCTTGTCGCCCAGATTCTTGTACAACGCATTGGGTTCATTTTCGAAGTTGCTTATGAACAGGTCCAGCTTGCCGTCACGGTCGAAATCGCCCCACGTTACGCCCATCGAGCCCTGTTCTAATCCCGACTCGCTATAACTGACGCCGTGCTCGACCCCGACTTCAGTAAATGTACCGTTCTTGTTGTTGTGGTAGAGATAATTCGGCGTTGCGTCATTAGCCACAAAGAGATCCGGCCACGCGTCATTATCGTAGTCCACCCAGATGGCGCCCAGTCCATAAGCCTTCTTGTCATCAGACACGCCAGCTTCACGCGAAACGTCTTCGAAGGTGCCGTCACCGCGGTTGCGATAAAGTAAGTCAGTCTCGCCCGGCAACCCCCTGGGACCACACTGGACGCGAATGCCGCGGAAGGAGCAGGTTGGGGAACTTCCGAATTTAGGTAGATTATTAAGATCGATGAAGACATACCGCGTCACGAAGAGATCAAGGTCGCCATCGCGGTCGTAGTCAGCCCACGCCGCCCCTGCGGCAAAGCCGCCGCCACCAACACCTGCCTTATTGGTCACGTCCTGGAATCTGCACTGTCCGATGCTGCGGTAGAGAACATTTCCACCGTATCCGGTTACGAATAGATCAACTCGTCCATCGTTGTCGTAGTCAACGGCCGTAACCGCCATGCCCCAGCCCTTTCTGGTTAACCCTGCAATTCCGGTCACATTCTCAAACCTTGGCGGTGCGTCTACCTCGCGCTCAGACAGCTGGCGGTAAAGCGTGATGAATGGATCGCCTCCCAACTTAAAACGGTCAACCGAAGAGCCATTGGCGACAGCCACGTCTAAGTTACCATCGTCATCACAATCCAAGAGAGCCGCGCCTCCGCTCATAGATTCAACGATATAGCGCTTTTCTGGTGTAGAGACGTGGCGGACAGTTAAGCCGCTGGAGGCGGACACATCAACGAAGGAAATCGCGGGACTCTTGCCGAATGCGGAGGATTGACCAAGGAGAAAACAGATCAGGAATTTGGCAAGAACCGGCAAGCGTGAGGCCGATTGCCGGCGTCGGATACACTTTCTCATTCCATTAGCGATTTGAACCTGTTTGCTTCTATTCCGGGGGAGAGCTCAGCTTCTTCATTCGGTCTGCTTCGTTTCTGATTCTGGCGCTGATTTTAATGATGGCGTCGAGCTCCTTCTGAGCATTGGTGGAGTCTTCCGGGGTAACCGTTTTGGTGTTCTGAAAAATCGGGCTGTGAGTGAAGACGGTAATTGAGTCATCAAGCAAGATAAGTAATGGCTTCAACGCGAGATCTTCTGTGACTGACTTGGTATCTTTCGATTTTGTGCCGGAAACTGGGCCAAACAGATTAGATCTTAGTCGAATTGCTCGCTTCTCAATCTCTGCCGCCGATTCGGAAAGGCTCTGATAGTCCGGATTCTCCTTAAGAGCGCCTGCTTGAAGGCTATCGCCGTTGATTATTTGAATGCGTTCAAAGTCCTCTTTGATTTCAGCAAAGTTCGGTGCAGCGCCTGAGTCACTCTTTTCCTTGCCTGGCCTTTCCTTGCTTGGCTTCTCCGTGTCACGTCGAACGCGTTCCATCTCAACCGAGCGACCCTTAAGATCGGACGCGGCTTCTCCTAGATTCTTATCAGAACCCCCGGCTGGTGGACCATGTTCCTGAGCAACAACGGGACACAAGGCGGGAGTAATAACCAGAATTACTGCCATGAGCAGGCGTTTGTTCATACATACCTCCCTGACTTAAGAATCGTTCTGGAATAGCAGCGGCGTTTCAATCACTTGAAAGCATTATCGCTTCCTTCTTCCAGCACTGCAATTGTTCGCGGTCCACACTTGGACTCTTCGGATTACTTCGTTGCTTCAGCTCTTGGCCTGAGGCGCTCTGGCGGAACTACACCCTCGCCTTCCAGGATCGAATAGAACTTGTTAGCTTTCAATCCCGTAATGGTTTCAGTTTTTCCAGAAGGCCATCGGATTTCGATCGAATCAATGGTCGCGTACTTTCCGGTACCAAAATGTATGCGTAGATCATTTTGCGAAAGGTAGCTTCCTCCGCTTCGTACTTCCTCAATCTGAACCATATCAGCGGTGACAATCTTGACTCGCGCGCCGATTGCGAGTCGATTACCAATGGTCGCACCTAGTTCAAGAGTGACCCAATGATTATCATCGCCGCCCTCGTTACGAAGGATCATTGGTGGACCATCAAGGTCATTTACAACGACATCAATGTGCCCGTCGTTATCCAGATCACCAAAAGCAGCCCCACGCGAAGCGCGTGGCGCAACCAATGCCGCTCCGGCTTGACGTGAAGCATCGCAAAACGTTCCGTTTGCCTGATTCACGTGTAAAAGCTTGGGCTGTTTGTAGCGCGCACCCGAAGGCACCGAGTCTACCTGTGGATAAACATGCCCGTTCACGACCAGGAGATCTAGCCAGCCATCATTGTCAATATCGAAGAAGCCTGTCCCCCACCCAACATACGGCCGCGAAACCTGAGCCACCCTTGCGGCCATCGATACGTCAGTAAAGTCATAGTTTCCATTATTGCGATACAGAGTGTTGTATTCGTCGGCAAAGTTCGTAACAAAGACAGCAAATCGACCGCTATGCAGATAGTCTCCGACCGCAATCCCCATGCTGCCTTGTTCGGAACCATCACCGCTCACTGCCGTTCCCGACTCCAAGCCAATCTCAGCAAACACTTTCGTAGCGTCGGTGCGATAGAAGAAGTTTGGTGTCGAGTCGTTAGCCACGTACGCATCGAGGCGACCTCTGTTGTTGAAGTCAGCCCACACTACTCCCAACCCATAATAGCCGTCGGGATCAGCCGTGCCGGTATGTTTAGTGACATCGGTGAAGGTGCCATCACCGTTGTTGCGAAACAGGCTGTCGCCGGCCCCCTTAAGGCCGCGGGGACCACATTGAACGTCAATGCCGCGAAACTTGCAGGTTGGACTGGAACCAAAACCTGGGAGATCCTCCAATTTGAAGTCTACGTAATTTACGACAAACAGATCCAGGAAACCATCACCGTCGTAATCGCCAAAGGCGGCTCCGGCAGACCAACGTCCATCAGCGACTCCCGCGGTCTTGGTCACATCTGAAAAAGTGCCATTACCATTGTTGCGATAGAGCACGTTTCCACCGAGACAAGTGACATAAATATCCGGCCAGCCGTCATTGTTGTAATCACCTACAGCTCCACCCATAGCAAATCCGGGATAACCGACGCCGGTTTTGTCGGTAACGTCGGTGAATGTCCCATCCCGATTGTTACGGTAAAACATGCTTCGAGCTTTCTGGCCCTTGAGAGCCATGTCCACGGTCGGGGCATTAGTAAAGTAGATGTCTTGCCAACCGTCACGATCGTAATCAATAAGCAACACGCCGCCACTCATCGATTCAACAATGTATTTCTTTTCCGGAGCTGAAGTGTGAACAAACTTCACTCCCGATTTTGAGGTAACATCAACCAGTTGGGGAATTTTTCGACCGGCACAATCCCCACTGTCTCCCTGCAGCGAGGCGAACCGTGAGAAGCAACAGATCAAAAGGATGGCAAAAATAGCCGGCGAGCGCCGAAACATTGTCATGGTGAGGACAGTTTCTCCCGTTGACCCTTAATTTTTTGAAATAGGGCGAGATGCTGCTTCGCCAATGAGCTTTCGCCGATGAGATTGTAGAGACGACTGAGGAGAAAGTGCGTTTCAGGATCTTCAGCATTGAGTGCCACAGCTCGCTCCAGTACCTCACGGGCCTTTAATTCCGCACCCGTCTGCAGATACAGACTGCCCAAGTCACGGAGCACGTTCGCATGCTGGGAATCACCTCTTGTGGCCTCCTCAAACATGCTAATTGCTTTCTCTACATCACCCTCCGACTTGAGTATCAATCCCATCTGATATCTTGCTTCTACGTTCGTGGGATCTAGTTTTAGGCATTTCTCAAATTGCCTCTTTGCCTGCTCGTTTTTTTCATGCTGTCGGGCGAAGGTGATCCCAAGCGCGAGACAAGCGCGCGGATCATCCGGGCGTTGCACGGTATAACGCTCCAAAGCGTTTTGGGCGGCAGTTAAACTCCCGTGTTGCAGTGAGGCTGCACCGAGCAAGTACAGGAACTCTGAATCATCCGGTTTCAGTTGCAACAACTTGTTTGCGGCATCGACTGCTATCTGCGTTCGATTAGCTCGCATTGCGTTAACTACTAACTGAACAAGGATGGGAGTTGAATCAGACGCCAGGGCGTGAGCTTGTTTAAAATTAGACAGCGCCGCCTCATAATTTCTTTCCGCACTTTCCAAAAGCCCAAATGCGAAGAGGCTCGTGGCTTCGTTTGGCTCAAGTTTTACCGCGCGATTGAGATGG
>DATETN010000167.1:0-34161 GCA_035283645.1 Pyrinomonadaceae bacterium | reverse complement strand
CCCGCCGCTACGTTCGACTCCGCGTTGATTTTTGGTGGTACATAATATTCCTGATGGCTTTCGATAAAGCGAAGGTTTTAAAAGCCGCTGAGAAGTTCCTCTCACAAGGCAAGATCGAGGCAGCTATAAAAGAGTACCGGCAGATCGTCGAGCACGATGAAGACGATTACACGACTCTTAATATGCTCGGTGACCTGTGCGTCCGTGCCAACAAGAAGGACGAAGCCATCGCATGCTTCACTCGTATAGCTGAACACTACCGCGACCAGGAATTCACTCTCAAATCCATTGCTATGTACAAGAAGGTCGAGAGGCTAAAACCTCGTGACCCGGAGATAGCCAAAAACCTCGGCGCCCTCTACGCCACCCAGGGATTGGTAGTAGACGCGCGAGCGCAGTTTCTGATCGTTGCTGATTTCTATACGCGAATGGGCCAGACAAAAGAAGCCCTTGAGGTACTGCGTGACATAGCCGATCTGGATCCGCAAAACACCGAGATCAGACTCAAACTCGCTAATGGGTTCTTGCATGAGGGCCTAACCACAGAAGCAACTGAAGCTTTCAAGGAGGCCGCAGCGCGTCTTTACGAGATCGGGGCGTTTGAACAGTCACTTTCAGCCTGTGCCAAAGCCCTCGAACTTAATTCATACGACCAGGAAGCGTTGGCAGCAAATGTATCCGCGCATGTGGCCTTAGGAACCGCTGACGAAGCTGCAGAACTTCTCGAACGAATCGTTGCTGATCGACCAGAGGACATCGAACTAATCTCCATGCTGGCGGGTGCATACATCTCTGCCGAGGACGCTAAGGGCGCCGAACGAGCAACAGGAATGCTGATGGCGCTCGACGCTTCGGAATACATTCGGCTGATCCCTGTTGCGCAGCTTTACTTGAAAGCGGATCAGATTGACGAAGTTGTTCGCATCCTTGAAAGCATAATTGAACAGATGTTGGCAGGCCGTGAAGAAAACGATCTGCTGGAATTGGTCAACGAAGTACTCGCGCGTAATCCTGAACATGTAAAAGCGCTGCGGTTATTGGTACGCGTGCATTGGTGGCAGCGTGACATGGACAAGTTGCGAGCTTCTCTCGAACGCCTCGCAGAAGCAGCGCAAGCCGCCGATTTGGTTGAGGAGGAACGTTACGCACTGACGCAGTTGTTGCGTCTCGCGCCAGAAGACCCGCAATACACGGCGCGGCTTGCCGAACTTGGTGGACTGCAAGAGGAGACACTTGAGGATTCGGTGTTCGCGTCTGAGCAGAGGGCTTCCGACGTACCCTCCTTTGAAGACTCAATTCCACAGATTGCAGAACTTCCTGAGGAGACCCAGTTCGGAGAGTTCGAAACTAACTCAGTCGCCGAATCAGTGCTGACCGATCCGAACTCCTCCTTTGCTGATCTTAACGACGGCTTCGCCGACCACGGTGCATCGGAGCATTCGAGCTCGGATAACTCCGCTGTTGAGTTCGATTTCAGTGAAGCCACCACAGCTACAAGAGCTGTTGGCGAGGACGGGACCTCAGACAAATCTCGTCAAGAATCGATGATGCGGCAGGAGCTTGAGAGCGTCGATTTTTACTTAAGTCAGGGCTACTTTGATATCGCGCTCGACACTCTGAACATGTTGGAGGGGCAGTTTGGACGGCATGTTGAGATCGATGCTCGGCGCGAGCGACTGAAGTCGGCAAGCCGGACTGCCGCTCAGCCGGTAGTTTCTTTTGGTGAGACTCAGTTGCCGGGTGAGCAATCAAACGACCACGTCGTCGCTTTCGAGTTTCAGGGCACCGTTCCCGCAACGGAAAACCCCAGCGTAGTTGCGCCTGACAGCACGACTACTGCTCCGGGAATCGATTCGGGTTTGGCTGAGATCTTCGAGGAGTTTAAGGAGGCAGCAGAAGGCGAGTCTGAAAGTGGCGGGGATTATGAAACGCACTACAACATGGGCACTGCGTATAAAGAGATGGATCTTCTGGATCAAGCTATCCAGGAGTTCCAAATCGCCGCATCTTTAAGCAATCCAGGCGATGATACTCCCAGGTATTTGCAGTGCTGCAACATGCTGGGACATTGTTTCGCAGAAAAGGAGATGCCCCGTGCTGCACTTCTCTGGTTCAAAAAGGGATTGGAAGCTCCGGGCCACACCGAAGCCGAATACATAGCCCTCCGATACGAATTAGGAAGCGCTTATGAGCAGTTAGGAGACATTCACCGGGCTCTGGACCTGTTCACTGAAGTTTATGGTGTTGACGTGTCATATCGGGGAGTGGCGGAAAAAATTGACCAACTACAACAACAGAAAGCTGCAAGCAAAGGTAAAAAGAAAAAAGGTAAATGACCGAGATCGAGGCGCACGTACCCACCAGGTTTTACTATTCGAGATTTAGCATTTAACATTTCGGTATGTCTGCGCGCTTAAGCGTAATCTTCTACATAATCCTTTGCTTCGAGATCGGCGTTGTCCTCACTCTGTTGCCTTGGATCCCGCAGGGCACCCTAGGACTCAGTGACTGGGGCAACAACTATTTTCTGCTCTATGCTGCGCGCAAGACCGGATTCTACGGACTGCAAACAGTGGTGGCCTCCGGATGGGTTCGAGGTGCCGTAACAGGTATCGGCGTCTTGAATCTCGGAATCGCCTTCTGGGAGATCTTCCACTTCAAGCATAGTGTTCGAGCCCTGGAAGTGAGCGCCAGCGAGCTGAAAGCAGCCAAAGATGGCACCAGAACTGTCGAAGCCGATCATCTATCTAATCACGAGCGGCAGAACGACGGCCGAAACGACGAGGGAGAGCCCAGAGTTTCATGAAGTGTTGTCGTTAGTTCGCGCCGCAGTGCAAGCGAAGGTTACCTTCCTGCAAATTCGCGAAAAACACGCTACAGACCGAACGCTTTTCCACCTTGTACGCGATGCAAGCGACATCACCCGAGACAAGGGCACACGTATACTCGTAAATGGACGCGCAGACATCGCTCGTGCTGGCAACGTGGACGGTGTACATCTACCGACGCGCTCCTTGCCCGTGGATGTGGTTCGTAAGACCTTTGGTGAAGCCTTCTTGATCGGTGCGTCGACTCACTCGGTTCCAGAGATTGTGGCCGCGCGAGAGTCTGGGGCAGACTTTGCTGTGTTTGGACCAGTCTTCGATACACCTTCAAAACCCGAGGCCGTTGGTCTGACCAAATTAAGGGAGGCAGCATTCGCGGCCGCTGGATTTCCTTTGTTGGCGTTGGGCGGCGTCAACCCAAACAATGCGCGCGAATGTTTCCGCGCTGGGGCCAGTGGTGTCGCGGCGATACGGATGTTCAGCGATCCCGAGAAGCTAGAATCGACGGTCAAGGTATTGCAGGCACAGTTTGAGGAGTACGTGCATGAGTAATGGAAATCCTCCTCCGGTCGCGCTGAGCATCGCCGGTGTGGATCCATCGGGCGGAGCGGGGATCCTGGCGGACGTGCGGACCTTTGCCGCTTTTGGATGTTTTCCGACGGCTGTAATAACGTCCCTCACGTTTCAGAACACGACGGGAGTTCTGGGAGTCAGCCACCAAACTGCGCAGGTCATCCGCGACCAGACTTTACCGTTAATAGCCGACTTTCGTATCTCGGGAGCAAAGACTGGCATGCTTCCAAACGCTGAAGTTATTGAGGAGGTTGCGCGGCTGTTCAGCGATCTTCCTTTGCCCGCTCCCGTAGTTGACCCGGTTATGCAAGCCACCTCGGGCGACAGCCTGATCGATGACAAGGCTGTTGAAACTCTCGTTCAGAAGTTGTTCCCGTTGGCGCGGCTAGTGACGCCGAATATTCCAGAGGCAGAACGATTGACGGGAATCTTGCTTACGGACGTGGGTAAGATGACTGAGGCAGCGCGGCAGATTCGCGCGCTGGGCGCTCCATCTGTTTTATTAAAGGGTGGTCATCTAGGGGGTAATGAAGCTATTGATGTCTTGGATTGCGAGGGAACGGTGTCGGTGCTGAGAAGTGAGAAGTCGCACTTTGGGCCTGTACACGGCTCTGGCTGTACACTATCGGCAGCAATTGCGGCAGGGCTAGCGCACGGTCTTCAGTTACCTGACTCAGTCGCACGCGCAAAGGAGTATGTGACGAAATTGATTCGTGAGTCTCCCGCTATCGGACATGGCGCACGCCCCTTATTCAGTGTTGAACCTACCTTCAATCCTCGATCGTAACCTGTTCCATTCTCACCTCGCTCACGGGTCGATCATTGCGGTCTGTTTGTGCTGAAGCGATGGCATCCACCACATCCTGACCCGACGTGACGCGCCCGAAAATCGTGTAGTTTGGTGGCAGCGGATAGTCGACGTGCATAATAAAAAACTGAGAGCCATTCGTGTTTGGCCCCGCATTCGCCATCGCCACAGTCCCTGCCTTATATCCTCGCTGATATACGGCGGAAGAAGGACTGATCTCGTCGTTGAACCTTCCGCCCCACGCAGACTCACCTCCGCGACCGGTGCCAGTCGGATCTCCGCCCTGTATCATGAACCCCTTTATCACGCGATGAAAAATCACGCCGTTGTAATAGCCGCGCTGCGCCAGGGAGACAAAGTTCTCCGTTGTCTTTGGCGCTTCGTCCTCGAGCAGTTCAAAGCGAATGGCCCCTTTGTTGGTTTGAATTACCGCCGATCGGTTGCCCATGTTTGCTCCTTTAATAGTTCTTTTCTCAATTGCGCCAGCCCAGAATAAATTTCTCCACTGCTACCGCCACTCCGTCATCATCGTTTGATGACGTGCGATGAAATCCTTCAATGACATGCAACATCGGTTCTGCATTCTGCATAACCACCGGTGTACCGGCGAGCTCAAGCATTTCAAGATCATTCAGATTGTC
This sequence comes from Pyrinomonadaceae bacterium, assembly GCA_035283645.1. Lineage (GTDB taxonomy): Bacteria > Acidobacteriota > Blastocatellia > Pyrinomonadales > Pyrinomonadaceae > PSRF01. The sequence goes on along the minus strand of DATETN010000167.1, from coordinate 29,314 downwards.
ACCAATTGCCATCACCTCATCTGGAGTGATCCCTAACTCATCTGCTGCTGCGGCCACGCCCGTCCCTTTTGATGCCTCCGGATGCAAAATGTCTAACAAAGCGAAGTCTTTTTGAGGATAGTTCGTACTGAATATCTTCACGCGCCCTTCCATTTCCGCCAGCAGTCGTTCCGCCAGATCTGCCATCATTTTGCAACCCCCTGAAAAGGCAAGGTGAACGGGTGAATGGTCGAGATAAGCCTCCACAGAAGGCACCTCTCGAACAGCCTCGCCTCCTTCATTGCCGTGAATACGTTTTGCCCAGGCAACATATTCTATTAGGGCCCGATTGTCACCGCTAAGGTGGTCGTACACCAACACTCCCAATCCCTCATGGTCGTCACTTACGAGCGGATCGGCACCAGCATCTCTGCCGATCCTGACCACTTCATGGGCAGCGTTCAACGGCAGCGGACGCACGTCAACTGTCCGCAGGGTAAAGGCATGTTTTGTCAGTGCGCCGTTGTGTGCGATGACTGGAGCATCGATTTCCAACTCCAGCGCAATTGGCCTGGCATCACGAAAGCGGCGACCGGTTACGACCGCCACGCACACTCCAGCTTCGCGCGCCTGATTTAGCGCGGCCCGATTACGATCCGAGACTTGACCTCGAGAGTTGAGGAGTGTGCCGTCGAGATCCAGCGCAAGAAAACGTATTGGCATAAAGGGGAGGAGCAAAGTTAAATGAAACAAAGGCAAAAGGCAAAACGCTGGAAGCCCTTAGGGATGAGAGCCAAGAACTGAACGATCTCGCGTTTAATGCCGCTTTCGGCTGATGTTAATAATTCCGGCCGTTTTCAGTTCGTTTAGCCCGCTTGTAACAGTCTCTCTGTAAACCCCGAGTTGAACACTCGTCTTGTTGCGTCCCGTTCAGTTCTCTGGCAGACCTTCGACTTCAGTGACTGGTCTGACTTCGACCGTTCCGATGCGCGCACCAGGGATCATAGAGGCGATTTCGAGCGCCTCATTGATGTCCGCAGCTTCGACCAGGAAGTAGCCACCTAACTGCTCTCGCGTCTCGGCAAACGGCCCATCTGTAATTAGCCGTTTTCCCTTCCGAACCTTAACGCATTTTGTCTCCGACGACGGGTGCAGTGGTGCAGCGCTGAGGTACTGCCCGTTTGCGTCGAGCTGATTCGCAAGCTGAACCGATTCCTGCAGCAATTGTTCGCGCTCCGTTTCGCCCCGTTTGCGAAATGATTCTTCGTCGTGATGGACCAGCAGCAGGTATTTCATCTGATCATTCCCCTTTCGAGTCACTTTTCATGAACCGTAGCCTATCAGACGGGCTCATAGTAAAGCGCCACAATCGCTGACTCCCAGGTTGTAGCCTCCAAAAGTTTGAGCCAACCGATGATCGGCTGTGAATAAAGCCGCTGATAGGCTCACATCGAGGGTTATCATGTGTATGATCCCCATTTGGTTAATCGAACGACAACTGGTCCACTCGACCGTCGCAACTCTCCTATATCAGAGAAGACCGAAATGCCAATAGCTGACGCCGGCCTATCGAACGAACCGAGATCGTCGAAGTGATGAACAAAGCCTCCCGCAAAGTTCAGAGGACCTATCTAACACTTCTACTCTTCAACACTCTGGCGGCTTCACTAATTTGGGGGATTAACACACTCTTCCTTCTCGACGCGGGATTAAGCAATACAGAGGCTTTTGCCGCAAATGCTTTCTTCACCCTCGGGTTTATGCTGTTTGAAATACCAACCGGCGTTATTGCAGACTTGCGCGGAAGGCGAATGTCATACTTGCTTGGCGTGGTTACTCTAGCCATCTCCACGTTGCTCTACTTATTAATGTGGTACCTATCTGCTCCGTTCTGGGCTTGGGCGATTTCCTCGATCCTTCTAGGTCTGGGTTTCACGTTCTTTTCCGGCGCAGTCGAGGCCTGGCTGGCAGATGCCCTGGCCTCCAGCGGGTTTGAGGAGAAATTAGAGTCAGTTCTTGCCAAAGGTGAAATAGTTGAAGGCGCTGCGATGCTCACCGGATCCGTTGCCGGTGGCGTGGTTGCGCAAACGACAAATTTAGGAGTTCCATACTTAGTTCGTGCAGGACTACTTGTGCTCAATTTTATTTTTGCGTTTATGTTAATGAAAGATCTAGGTTTCAAGGCGCCTGGAAGTAAACATCCAATTAAAGAGGTCAAGACTATTCTGACCAACTCGATTGAGTACGGCCTACGCAATGCACCTGTGAGGTGGACCATGCTCGCCGCTCCATTCACCGGTGGCGTGACGATTTATGCGTTTTATGCCATGCAACCTTATCTGCTGCAGCTGTATGGAGATGAAAAAGCCTACGGTATTGCGGGAGTGGCCGCCGCCGTTGTTGCCGGTGCGCAGATCGCTGGAGGCCTGCTTGTACCTTACGTAGGCCGGATATTTCGTCATCGAACTTCAGTGCTGCTGACTGCCCAACTGGTTAGCGTCCTGGTGCTGACCTTCATCGGCCTGATTCCGGAGTTCTGGGTCGCCGTCACGCTGCTGGTTTTATGGGGGCTAATGTTTTCAGCAGTCATGCCGATTCGCCAGGGATACCTTAACGCTCTAATCCCGTCTGAACAGCGGGCTACCGTCCTGTCGTTCGATTCCTTATTTGGTTCGAGCGGAGGAGTGGTAATTCAACCCGTACTGGGGAAAGCTGCAGATGCCTGGAGTTATCAGGTCTCTTACATCTTCAGCGCCGGGTTCCAGGCGCTCGCAATCCCCTTTACCTGGTTGGCTCGACGTGAGCGGGCCAAATCGGATGCAATCACTTCAACAAAGGGAGGTTCTCATGATTGAAAAAGAAGGAATCCACACTCAGGCTTGGCTGCTAGCCGTAGTGTTCTCTCTTTCCGTGGTATTTGTTGCCGTCATTAAGACTACTGGCCAGGAGGGGCCAGAGGTAAGCGAGAAACCTGCCGTTGAGCAGTGGGAGTATCTGGCCGTAGCCGGTCCTAGCACCACCAATCTTTCGGCCACAGGTAATCCCCGTATGCGCAAGGAACCTAATGTGGCGTTTGGACGGGAGGCGTTTGTGTTGGAACAGCATCTGGACAAATTAGGTGCGAAGGGCTGGGAGTTAGTGGCAGTAGCTGGGGCCCCCACCGATCCAGCGTACTATTTCAAACGTCGGAAATAGGCCGTCGCAAAAACGGATTTTGCTTGTCAGTGGGTTGGTTGGCTTAAAGCTTATCCGAGGTAGGGACGGATGCGATCTGACACTACAATGCGTGTTGCCAGGCCGACAGACAAGCTGGCGTTGATCAAGGAGATGTACATGAAGGGCCTGGGTCTCAGTGTGCTCGCTGAATTTGTGGACCACGAGGGCTTTGATGGTGTCATCCTTGGACAATCCGGAAATCTCTACCACCTCGAGTTCACATCACACCGGGGCCACACCGCGGGCAAGGCGCCAAGCAAAGATCATCTCTGGGTTTTTTATGTTCCCGATAGGCGTGAATGGCAGGACAGCTGTGCGCGGATGCTTACTGCCGGATTTCATCAAGTCCCATCCGACAATCCTTATTGGGATCTAAAGATGTCGCAGTAAGCGTACGGAACTGCTTTTCCTTCTTTGTCCGATGAAGCTGAGATCCGTCAGCTGGCAAGGATTTGGTACGAGGGATGGCGCGAGGCGCATGAGGACATCGTACCGGTGGAACTAACTCGGGTAAGGACACTTGAGAGTTTCAGTGAAAGACTCGAAACGGCCCTACCAAATGTTCGTGTAGTCGGTCCGGCGGGTGATCCTGTTGGATTCTCCATCGTCAAGGTGGACGAACTTTATCAACTGTTCGTTTCCGCACAATCACGTGGTTCGGGCGTTCCGAAATTATCGCGGGATCACCGAGCGCGTGTGAATTCGTGTGATCTCGTGGATCGTCTCTTTGTCGCCGAACAGCGATTACGAAATTCACGCGAAACTTGGGCTTGACAACGAGCTATACCCGGTCCTAATATTCAACCATACGGTTGAATGATGCAGATCCAACATACCAACCTGGATCAGACGTTAATGGCCCTTGCGGATCCGACGAGAAGGGCCATTCTACAACGCTTATCGGAGGGGGAGGCGCGAGTTACGGAGCTTGCCCAACCCTTCGACATGTCACTCAATGCTGTTTCCAAGCATATTCGCATCCTTGAGCGCGCCGACCTGGTTCGCCGCCGAACTGCCGGACGCGAGCACCTCCTGTCATTCAACCGTAAACAACTCGACGAGGTTGCAGCCTGGATCGAGAGCCAGCGAGCCTTTTGGAATGCTCGCTTGGATGCTTTGGAGCTACTGCTGAAGGCTGAGGACGCAGCGGCGTCGCCAACAAAGAAAAGGAAGAAAAAGCAGAAGAAGAAAGGACCATCCTGATGAACGCAGATTTGAAGAACCAAGTAGGTCAGCAAGAGAGCCCTGGTGAGTACGGTGTGGCTACAGAAGCTCGTACTGTTCGGCTCGAACGAGTGCTACCCGGCCCAATCGAACGACTTTGGGCGTACCTTACTGAGTCCGAGAAGCGCGGTAAATGGTTTGCATCCGGTACCATGGAACTTCGTGAGGGCGGCCGACTAGAATTTCACTTTCACAACTCCGATCTGGCACCGCACAGCGAACCGACGCCGGAACGCTTTAAGGAATGTGAGGGCATGGTGAGCAGTGGGAGGGTGACTCGCTGTGAACCACCCAACCTACTCGCCTTCATGTGGGGTGAAGAGCAAGGTGACAACTCGGAGGTTACTTTTGAACTGGCTGAGCAGGGACAAAAGGTGCTCATGGTATTGACACACAGGCGCCTGGCCAGCCGGAAGGAAATGGTAGGAGTCGCCAGTGGATGGCACGTACACGTTGGAGTCCTTATTGATGTTCTCAACGGTCGCGAGCCGCAACCCTTTTGGTCAACGATCGAGAGGTTGGAGGCGGAATACGAGAAACGAATTCCGGCAGAAGACCGCGCAGCATCAACCTAGGATTTTTGGAGTGCGGCGGCAAGGGCGCCAAGCCCGCGCCGCCGCTTTTCGTGGTGCGTTTCCACCACATCCAAACCCAAAACGGCGGAATGGGCTTGGCGCCCTTGCCGCCGCGCTCCCAAAAGATAGAAAGGCAAATCATGGAAACTAAGCCAACACACGAACAAGCACAACTGCACTTGCAAGTCTACGATTTACGCCGTGAAACCCGACTTCGGCAGGCACGCGATTGGTTCCAGCAGAACTACATCGTGGAAACCATGGATGACGCCATGCGAATCGCGGCACCCGGGACCGAAACGGGAGCCTTTACAGGAATGGTAATCGGTTATTGGGAACAAGCCTGCGCACTTCTCAACTACGGTCTTCTCCACGAAGATCTTTTCTTTGAGACAAGCGGCGAGTTTTTCGGCGTATGGGAGTTGCTGAAGCCTGTCGTTCCGGAATTCCGGGAGCGATTTGCCGACAAGCACCTACTGGCTAATCTGGAGAAGGCCGCCCAGCGCTACGAAGCCTGGTCAGAACGTCGGTCGCCTGGACACATTGCCACGATCCGTCAGTTCATTCAGCAGCAACGTTCTAAAACCCAAGCCGCGGCAAGCTCCTGACCGCGGTCGACACGAATGGAGGGCCTGCGATCTCTGGGTGACTCGCCTCGGGCGCTCGCAGGCTCCGTCATTTTCGCTGTAAACAAGCTATTCGCCGCGCTTCACTATTCTCTATATCTCCGTCCGTACTCGATGCGTCTCTTCACTACTCTCCGCGGCTCCGTACCTCTCCGTGCCTCAGTGATCCCCCGAAAATACCGTTACGCAGGCCTACGAAAAAGAAGGTAAGCTATTACCGCAAACAACAAACCGTGAAACAAAAACTCGGACGCCGAGTGAAACGCGCTCAATAGGGTGTGATATGCAAGCCATGCGATCAGCAGCCAGCGTGCCCAGCTCTTTCCTGCGAGCACAAGAACTCCGCCAAATATCGCCAACAGCCGGAGGAGTAATACCCAGGCATATTCAGCCGGACGCACCGTCTGGAAGTCTGTGACATGGTAGGCAAAGCCGAATATTCCAGCCGCTATGAACACATAGCCAATTAAAACCACTGAGAGCGGGCGTTTGTTCATCGGAACTCGTCTGTCTGCCTAATCCGAAATGGATGCGTGCGGAAGGATCGTCTGTGGAATTGGTTCCAGGAAGCGGGAAATTCTCGGAAACGCTTCGAAGTCGTGTCCACGGAAGACATTTATCGGATAGACATAGTGGAGATTTCGTTTTGCGCGCGTAGTAGCGACATAAAGTAAACGCCGCTCCTCCTCCAAATCGTCAAACTCGTCCTGGAAGCGATTTGAAGGGAACCAGCCGTCGGTCATCCAAATTACAAACAGGCTATCCCATTCCAGGCCTTTCGCTGAATGCACTGTCGAAAGTGTGACGAAACCAGACCGCTGCGTCGCATTTTGTTGCATCGCGTCTGATGGGTCAAGAGCTACGTCGTCTAGCAGTCTTGCCGAGGTCTTGTATCGTTTCGCAATTGCCTGCAGATGTTCGAGGTCTCGTCCTCGTCGTGGAGAGTCGTCATATTTGTTCTTTAAAAGCGGACGGTAAAACCGCAGAACGCTTGACAGTTGTTCGCTTGGCGATTTGCTCTCCAACACGTTAGACAACACTCGAGCTAACCGTCCTAGTTGAACCTTATAACTGGCCCGCGACGGGAAGCGGTGGAGTTTTTTAAACAGGCCTTCCTTCGTTCTAGTTGACCTGAACTCCTTTCGTTCAACTCCAAGATGATCGAGTATCTGATAGACAGTTGCATCGCCAATATGCTCGATCAGCTTTAACGCGCGAAACCAGGATAGAGTGTCAGAAGGTTTGACCACCACACGAAGGAAGGCCAAAGCATCTTTGATGTGCGCCGATTCGGCGAACCTGATCCCTCCAAATTTGCGAAACGGAATCGCGTGCTTGCTTAGTTCTATTTCGAGGTCGAATGAATGGGAGCTTGAGCGAAACAGCACGGCGATGTCGTTTAGCGGCACGCCTGCCTCACGCAACTCGTCTATACGTTGGGCGACGAAGCGCGACTGTTCGTTTTCATCACGCGCGCTTACGACTACCGGAGACTCGCCTCCATTCAGCCGCGTGAACAAGCGCTTCTTGTAGCTCTCCTTCACGTCGCCAATGATCGCGTTGGCAACATCGAGGATCGGTTGCGTGCTACGGAAGTTCTCTTCCAGTTTGATAACCTGCGCGGCCGGAAACAGCTTGGGAAAATTAAGCATATTTCGATGGGTGGCTCCGCGAAAAGAGTAGATTGACTGGAATTCGTCTCCCACCACCGCAACGTTATTGTGCGTGGCCGTCATCAGTCGCACGATTTGCGCTTGAAGCTTGTTGGTGTCCTGATACTCGTCGACCATGATGTAGCGGTACTGATCTGAGAGTCGCTCACGCAACTCGTTACTTGCTTCAAGAGATTCGCGCAGCCGCGACAGCAGATCGTCGTAGGTCAACATGTTGCGTCCGCGCTTGAACTCGTCAAAAGCTTTGAATAGCGCCTCCAGATCAGCGCGCGCATCGAGGAATTGAGGATAACTCTGGCTTAGCACCTTCTTCATTGAGCTGACTTTGTTGACCATCATGCTGAAGATTGCACCAATGGTCCTCTTGCGGGGGAAGTGCCGGTTCTTTGTGAGTCGCATCTGCCGGCGAAGCAGATCAATTAGATCTTCGGTGTCGCTCTGATCGAGCACCATAAAACCGCGGCTAAGACCGGCCTGGTCAGCGAATTTTCGCAACACGGAGTGACCCATGGAATGAAACGTCCCACCTGAAACTCTCTGGCAACGCGCATCGGCAAGCGCTGCCGCCCGGGCGAGCATGCTCGTCGCAGCACGACGAGTAAACGTCAGGAGCAAGACGGACTCGGGCTTTACTCCCATCTCCACTAAGCGCGCTACCCGGTAAACGAGCGTGCGGGTTTTTCCAGTACCCGCTCCTGCAGCAATCAGGAGTGGACCTTCGGTTGTCATGACGGCTTTCAGTTGGGCCTCGTTCAACTCTTTTTCGTAATCTATGCCACCCCGGCGAAAGGCACCTGTGGTCTGTTTTAAGAGGAGTCGCGAGGGAGAAGGAGAGATAATCGCCTTACCCATCTCCAGGTTGCGCTTCAGGTCCCGCAGTTCAGCTGCCAACTCTGAAACAGTTTGATAGCGCTCCTTTGGAGTCTTTCGTAAAGCCTTGGCCAGTATCCGTTGCAAATCGAGCGGCAGTTTTGACTTGATGGGATCAGGCAGGATTGGCTCTTCATGAAGTATGGCGTGCATAGTATCGATGCGGTTCTTTTTAACGAACGGACCATCACCCGTCAGCATCTCGCATAGAACTACACCGAAAGAAAAAATGTCACAGCGCCGATCCACTCGCTGGCCGAGCAGTTGTTCGGGCGACATGTAGTTAACCGTGCCCATTAGAATTCCAAACTCAGTCTCCACACGGAGCAAAGTTTTCTCGGCACTGTCCGCAGCGAGCTGTTTCTCACGTCCCGCCAGGAGTTTCGCAAGACCAAAGTCAAGGATCTTCGCGTAGCCATCTTCCCTGATCATGAGGTTTTCCGGTTTCAGGTCCCGGTGGATGATTCCGGCCTCGTGAGCCTTAGCGAGGCCGTTGGCGATCTGCGTTGCAATCTCCACAGCTTCTCTGACCTGTAAACCTCCGGATTTTATTTTTTCTCTCAGCGTCTGACCCTCAACGTACTCCATGGCAATGTAGGGCTTGCCATTTTCCTCGCCTACTTCGTAGATCGTAAGAATATGCGGGTGGCTCAAGGCCGAAGCGGCGCGGGCTTCTTGAAGGAAGCGACGGCGCCGGTCCTGTTGCAAGATGAATTCCGGCTTAAGGAGTTTGAGTGCGACGAGACGGTGAAGCTTCTTGTCGTAGGCTTTGAATACAGCACCCATGCCACCGGCGCCAATCGGCTCAATTATCCGGTAATGAGCAATGGTCTCCTCGGGAATCGCTTTCATGAGTGGTCGAAGAGAATCACAACTTGGAATAACGCATGAATCACAGAAAAGTTTAGCGTCATGTGGCTTTTATTTGTTCCTAGAATACAAAAGCAAAAGCGATCCGCAAAACAATATGTGCTTTGGAGAGGGTTGAAAACTGGATTCGGGCCAAGCAACTCGGAATTCGAACGCCTTACCGCGAACACTTTATAAAGCGCTTGCCAGTTAAGGAGGTACGTTCAAACGCAGCTTTAGACTCAGGAAAAAGGTCGTTTTTTGGGGAAGGAAAGTTTCCACAGGGTCGAGTTCATGGTGCCTGGCTGGCGGTCGATAAAGTTTTCGTGGAGATGATGTCGATCTGGGCCGTTGTGGCTCGACTAACTGTTGTAGGAGGGGCAAAAGGATTTATCCAGTTGCGAGTCTTTTGGCGAAGATTGCGCCAGCCGGGCTCCAAAATTTTCGCAGGGGATTCGCAGAGCAGCACATCCGTTGGGCAGCGAACGAGTCGTCTCCTCGCACTTTGTCACGGCACGGTAAAGCAAGAGGTATGGTTATGCCGAAAGTACAAATTAATAAATTGGGAACTGTCATTATTCTGTCCCTACAAGGGCGCCTGGTGAGAGGCGAATCCGGACGATTACACGAACTAGTTCCTTCCATGTCCGGAGTCAATACGCTCGTCCTGGATTTGGGCCAGCTAAGCATGGTCGACGCCTGGGGATTAGGTGTGATGATAGAGTTGCGCAGCCAGATGAAGGGAAAAGGCATTGACTTCAAACTCATGAACGTGCCGAAGCTCATCAGGCAGGTACTGGAAATTACATGCTTGAATACAGTTTTCGAAGTCACAGCCGCAGCGAACCTTTCGGCCCTGGTCCCGCCCGAGCGGGCGGAGTCAGGCGAGGCCCTAGCGCGTTGCGCTTAAGTTTCTTTCAGTGCGCAGAAGATTGTCGATCTTTCAACGTAACAACAGTCAATGACACTCCGGGCGCTCCGCGTTATGTGTTGACGATTGAACAAATACTTCGGCAGGAAGTAGAGCACGCGAGCGATCACCTCGATGTCATTCGGCAGGTGCGGAAGTTAAATTCACTTTAGAATACGACCTTCCACATCGGCCTCTCTGATTGCGTCTAAGAGACCTTCAAGATCGGTCGCGCCGCTGTATTGAATCTCATTGATGTAGATCGTCGGCGTTCCAGTTACGTGCTCATCAAACAGACTGCGTTGGTAGTCAGACTCGATTTGCTGGAGAAATTTTTTCTCACTCATGTCGCGCGTGAACTTTCCCACATCAAGACCAATGCGCCGGGCGTACCCCGTGAGATGGCGGTCCTCAAGGGCGTTTTGGTGAGTAAAGAGTTCATCGTGCATCTGCCAAAACTTCTGTTGCCCGCCGGCGGCTTCAGCAGCTTCTGCGGCGCGCATTGAACGCGGATGAGTCTTCACAGTGGGAAAGTGTCGGAAGACAAAGCGCAAATCGTCGCCGAGACGCTTCCTGACCTGCTTGATGACTGGAAAGACCTTTCCGCAGTGGATGCACTCAAAGTTCCCATACTCGAGGAGAGTTACGGGTGCGGTTTCTGGGCCTGAGGCATGGTCCCGTTGTGTTATCGAATTCTTGAGTCTAATTACTTCCGGATTGCTCATAAATTACTGCCGGTTAGTTCTTTCGCCTTGGTTCCAGTGGTAACCCTGCTTTCTGCCATGCGTCCCAGCCTCCGATTAGAGCGCGTGCCTTTTTCCATCCAGCCTGTCTGAGTTCCTGCGCCACACGGGCGCTGGTCGCCTCGTTTGGTCAAGCGCAGTACGCAACCAGCCAGGCGTTTTGTTTCAGACCCAACTCCTTTGCTCGCTCTCCCACATGGTCGGGAGGCATTCGCACGGTGCCCTTAGCCTGGGTATCGGTGTCTTCGATGCTACGCTCGGTGCGCACATCCAGGATTGTAACCGGCTTGTTGGCTTCCCAGAGTTGTCTCAGTTCATCGATTGAAATACTTTCCGTTCCTACCAGCACGGCTGTCGTCGTGTGACCAGTCTGGGAAGGCACCAAAGTTTCACTATCAACGGGGCATGATTTGGACTCAGGTGAGACGGCGCAGGCTGTGAGGGGTTCAGGAGTACTGGCCGGATAATTCAAAGATGTTTCTGGTTCGGGGGGGCTCTCCACTCGAGTACTAGATTCACGGTTCGACACTTCTCTTAAAGCCTTTTTCCGCGCGGCACGCGCAAGCAACATTGGCGATCCACCATGTAGCACTACTGAGACCAGGACGACGAGCGAACAGATTGCCAACAGACGATCACTGCCGGGCACACCAGCAAAAACCGGCAGCAGGATCAGGAGCAGCGAACTTAAACCGCGTGGCCCAAACCAGGCTATCAGCAAACGTCCGCGCGTATCCACGTTAGAGCCAACAAGAGACAAGAGATAGACAGGGGTTCTGACCAGAACCGCAAATGCCGTAAACAACAGCGTCGTGCCGCTGATCACCGTAAATGCACTCCAGATCAGAGAGCTTCCTAACAACACGAAAGTGAAAAGAAGCAGCATCTCAGCAGTCACGGCGCCGTATTCGACGAAACAATCGCATAGTTCGACATCAAGCACCGCTATGGTTATGCCAGCCGCGAAGGCGGCCACAAATCCGCTGCCATGGACTGACTCCGCTGCGGCAAACGCTGTAAACGCGACGCCCAGTGAGTAAAGCGATTCATAGTCCCGACGAATGCCAATCCGTTTTCTGATTAGATCCAGAGCGCCGACGCCAACCAAGCCAATGAGAATACCCGCGCCAGGAGCGAGGATAAAAAGATCAAGGGCAAGTTTCCCAAAGGTGGGGCCCGACAGCGCATTCTCCTGCTGCAGAAGGGCAAGGGCAACGAGTACGATCGGCAAGAGGACGGCGTCATTCAACCCGCTTTCGAGCTGCAATGGTTGCCGCGCGTCTTCCGGTATGTCGCGGCGGCGGAGTAGGCCACGCAAGAGCACGGGGTCCGTCGAAGCGAGCGCCGCGCCCAGAATGGCAGCGGCCGCAACCGAAAGTCCCAGGAGCCACCAACCGGCGAAGCCGATAAGCGCAGCGGTAACCAACGTGCCGGGACCCAACAAGCGAAAAGCCAATCCAACTTGTCGCCGAACCCGGCCTATGTTGAGAGCTACCGCGTCAGTAAAGAGAACGAGCGCCAGACTCAAAACGGCAACCACGCGCAACGCGGCCGAATCGATTGAGATGTTTAGTAAACTGAGACCGAATGGCCCAAGCGCCGCACCGAGCGCGAGAAAGACCGCGACCTGAGGCAGTCCGCTGCGATCAATCAATCCGGAGAGTAACGCGGAGATGATGATTACAACGCCAATGATCGCCAGCGAAGCAATAAACATTTCTGTGTTGAATGGATTCATCACGCTGGCGTCAACGTTCCTGCTCGATATAGCGAGCCAACTTCTCAAGGGACGACCGGGTGCCGGCTTCGTTTTCCTCAGGTCGGATCCCTGACGGTATGTTCTCAAACAAGATGGTCACCTCTGTCGCGTTGCCTGAATCCACAAACGTGACCACCATGATCATTAGTCCCTGGAAAGCGGGATCCGTCGAGTCAAAAGTCACCGCTTGGACGATTCTCTTTCCTGGCGTGAGTTCCAAAAACCGTGCCGTGAAGCGGTCCTCCCGCTCCGCGGTCTTGCCACGGTACCCCTGTTGAGTTGGCTCGTAATACAGCGACATCGAGTATCCTCCGCCAACTCGGGCGTCGAATTCATGCACCACTCCGGTCATCCCTTCGGGAGCAAGCCAAGCGGCAAGGGCTTCAGGCTCGATAACGCTCGATACACAACTTCGCGCGGAGCGTGGATCAATCTCGAGTTTCGTGTACTGGCCGGTACGTCAGAATTCGTCATTGGTGCAACCCGTAAGCTAGTCTCCAGTTGGATTGACTGAACTCGATTTACCTTTGGCCCAACGCGTCCGAAGTTCTGAGAGAAACTCTTCGCGGTTTTTTTCCATCTTGCGAATTAATGCCCGCGGCGCCGCCGTCTCCTCGTAACGCGCTCCCCACAAGATCAATTCCACCAGGATGGGCGCCAGATCGATCCCCTTTGGAGTAAGGCGGTAAATCAGCTTGCGGCGGTCCTTGGTGTCTTGTTCAGTGCTGATAATGCCACAATGCTCCAATCGCTTGAGGCGATCAGCCAAAATATTCGTCGCAATACCTTCATCAGACTCCAGAAACTCCTTGTAGGCACGGAATCCACGAAACATCAAGTCCCGGATAATTAAGAGGGACCACCGATCGCCCAACATCTCCAGTGAGGCATTTAGCGGACAAGCAGAACGGCGTTGTAGCTTTGATTTACCTGGCACGTCAGCAACAACATTAAACATATTACTTGCGTTTTACAAGCGACCTAAGTAGAATACTTGCTCTTTGCAAGTAAAATTTCGGAGAAAGGAAAGTCGTATGCTGGAGTCAATGCTTAATGAAGTGCGGCAGGAGGCGGTTACGACAAGGCGTGTTCTTGAACGGGTTCCGGAAGAGAAGCTGTCCTGGAAGCCACACCCAACTTCGATGTCCCTCGGTCAGTTGTCATTGCACGTTGCCAAAATTCCCGGCGACCTCGTCGGACTAGCCCAACTTGACGAGTTCGATGCTACGCAGGCGAATTTCGACCCGCCGGAAGCCAAAAGTGTGGATGAGATTCTCTCAGCACTTGCTGATAGTGTCAGGGCGGCAGAGAATTACCTTTCCGATATCGACGATAAGACCGCTGCCGGAAACTGGCGCCTAACGGTAAGGGGAGAGGAGGTTTTCAGTGTGCCTCGGATCGGAATGCTGCGCACAATCTTGTTGAACCACTGGTACCACCATCGCGGGCAGTTGGCAGTCTATCTGCGTATGCTTGAAGTTCCAGTGCCGGTAATCTATGGTCGCAGTGCTGATGAAAACCCTTTCGCCTGAGGCTTAAGGCTGAAGGATAAGCAGCGAATGGTCTACCCGGGACTTCCCCGAGGTAGCCCCAAACAGATGTTTGCTTGCGCACCTTTCTCCATTCAATCGCAATTCGACAAGAAACTGCCCTTTTTAGGAAAAGCGGTAAAGCACACCGGAACAAGAATCATTTACGAGGTCTAAATATGGGGCAAGTAATCGAACTATTGAACGACGAAAGGTTTCAATCGGAGGACGCAGGATCCGCCAACGAAGGTCTGGCGCATTCACTGCCGAATGAAGAGCCGATGGATGCATATTCGCGCGCCGTGATTACGGCGGCGGAAAAGGTTAGCCCGTCTGTTGTGTATATAGAGGTGCAACAACCTCCGAGAAGCAGGCGAGGAACTGCTCCGCGAGTTCCGCAGGAAACTCGCGGCAGTGGCTCGGGTTTTATCTTTACTCCCGATGGTTTCATTTTGACGAACAGTCACGTCGTCCACGGCGCCAGGAAAATCGAAGTGACTGTCTCAGACGGACGCAAGTACGAAGCTGATTTGATTGGGGACGATCCGGACACTGATCTGGCAGTAGTCCGAATCAACGCACCCAACCTGGTCCCGGTTCAGCTGGGTGAGGCGCAAAGGGTGCGGGTGGGCCAATTGGTTGTAGCAATAGGCAATCCGTACGGCTTTCAGTACACGGTCACGGCGGGAGTGGTAAGCGCTCTGGGGCGCTCGCTGCGCGCGCAATCAGGACGACTTATGGACGACGTGATTCAAACTGACGCGGCCCTCAATCCCGGCAATTCTGGTGGGCCACTGGTTAATTCGCGCGGAGAAGTGGTTGGTGTCAACACGGCGATGATTCTGCCAGCTCAGGGAATCTGCTTTGCTACTTCGATAGACACAGCAAAATTTGTTGCCAGTCGTCTCATTCGCGATGGCAAAGTAAGTCGCAGTTATATCGGGGTAGCGGGTCAGAACGTGCCGTTGCCGCGCCGTATCGTGCGCTACTATAACCTTGCCGTTGAAAGCGGAATCCTGATTGTTTCTTTTGAGGCCAACAGCCCGGCAAGAAAAGCCGGACTCCGAGAAGGCGACATCATCGTTGCCTTTGACGATCATCCAATTGCCGGCATTGACGATCTTCATAAGCTGTTGACTGAAGATCGCATCGGACACAAGTCATCTCTCTCGGTAATTAGAAATACCGACAAAATGATTCTCGAGGTTGTACCTGAGGAGTCGCAAGATTACGCCAACAAATAGGAATCCAGAGTTCAAAGGATGTAACAACTACGCAACAGCGGTATGCATTATTAAGGAACTGCTGCAAACGACCGGTTTAGATTTGTTTACCGTCTTCCAAGAGCAGGAATCGCCGCGAGGAACCGACACTCGCAACAACCGTTTTAACGAAGGAGACTAATGATGAAAAACACTACCGTTGTCCTCGTTCACGGAGCCTTCGCGGACGGCTCTTCCTGGGCCAAATGCATTCCACCGCTGGAGGCTAAAGGCTATCACGTAATTGCAGTGCAGAACCCACTAACCTCGTTTGCAGACGATGTCGCAACAACGCGACGCGTGATCGACGCGCGGCCCGGAGCTGTGGTACTGGTCGGGCATTCCTACGGTGGGGCTGTGATTACGAAAGCTGCGGTCGGTGCTGGAAACGTAAAGGCTCTCGTCTACATAGCGGCGTTCGGTCCCGATACCGGCGACAACTTGCAATCTCTCCTCCAACAATACCCGTCAAAGATCGGCGCCGCGCTGTTACCCGATGCAGCAGGTTACCTCTACATTGATCGAGGCAAGTTCAAGGAGGTCTTCGCTGCTGATGTCTCCGACGATGAACGCAGCGTGATGGCCGCTACGCAGAAGCCGATCAACAGTCAAACTTTTGGTCAGATGTTTGAAGCGCCGGCATGGAAGGACATCGCGAGCTGGTATCTGGTTGCTACTGACGACCAGGCCATCAATCCCGCTCTGCAGCGTATGTTCGCGCAGCGGATGGACGCAACGACTCGCGAGGTGAAAGCCAGTCATGTGCCCTACATGTCCACTCCGAGCGATGTCGTTTCAATCATCGAGGAAGCCGCGGAAGCCACCACCACGCTGCGTGCGTCAGCGGTGCAGAGTTAACCAGGGGGTCCTGCGCCGATGTGATCGCGAATCGCATACGCGTCAAAGAATCTGCTTGGTAAACGCGGACGTAGTCAACCTCTATTCGCTGAGGCCAGATAGAGTCGTCGACTCCCCGGGCACCACCCCAAGTACCTCCCACAGCGAGATTGAGTATCAGGTGAAAAGGCTTGTCGAACGGCCATTGCTTGTAGTCGGCCCCGGGGAACGAAAGGCGCTCATTCTGAAATGTGAAGTAGTGTTTTCCGTTTACGTACCAGCGTATCTCGCGAGGTTCCCACTCGACAGCGTATATGTTGAATGACTTGCGTGCCGTGGGTAACTGTATCTTGGCGGTTTTCTGTGTCCCAATGGAATGATAGTAGGCTCTCGTATGTGCTGATGCGTGTATGACATCCGGATCAAATCCGACGTGCTCCATCACATCAATCTCGCCGTTGTCCGGCCAATCGCCTTCACCATAGCTCTTCAAACTGGGAAGCATCCAGATAGCAGGCCAAGTGCCACGTCCCGAGGGTAACTTCGCCCTCACTTCGAAACGCCCATACGTCCAATCGCCTTTACCTTTGGAGACCAGACGCGCCGACGTGTACCTATGGTTCTCTGCAGCGTCACGACGCGCTTCGATAATGAGTCGGCCGTTCTCGACTCGGGCATTCTCTTTGCGCCGCTCTGTGTAGAATTGAAGCTCTTTGTTGCCCCAGCCGTGACCTCCGACGTCATATCCCCACTTTGCAGGATCAGGCAGACCAACGTATTCGAACTCATCAGACCAAACGACCCGCCAGCGACCATTCGGGTGTTCCTCAGCTGCGGCCTTATGAAATCCGAACAGGGCGGTCGCGGCGAGAACAAGAAGCAGAGGCATTGAATGCATTGGGCGCATAATGGTCGCCATTTCCGATCTTGGCTAGATGACAAGCTGCCCATGTTATATCGAGAAGCCTTGCCTCTTACACAATTCTCAAGGTGTCTGCAAAGCGTGATGTCTTTGTGTGCCAGGCAGACGCTCGGACTTGAGCCCGAAAAAGGGCTTCGCCGGACAAGTTTGATTGCAAATTTTCCAATTTTGAGGGAACTATCCGAACTCGATTGATGTTGCCGGAAGAAAGAGAGAAAGAGTACCCGCCAATTTTTTGGCCAAATTTACTTTGGCACAGCTTGTGCCGTGTTAATTGCGCGAGAGTCACATGTGTAGCAAAACGGTTCAGCAACCTAGAATGGAAGTTCTTACCTACGTTTCCGCGCTCTTCCGGGCGAGGAAGAACTCAAAGATGTCCAGCCGTCTAATCCTGGTAATGTTCATCGCGTTTTGCTTTTTAATGTGGATTGGTTCAAATCCGACCTCGGCGCAAAATTCAGTATCGGAATTGAGCCGATTGCTCAGTGAGAAGGCGGCGTTTAGCGAGGAAGATTTTGCCCAATTACAGCAGGGGCACACGGTCGTTAACCTCATTCCGGTTCAGAATGTTCGAGAAATAGCGGTACTGGGTTTGGTCAGACTTAACGTGTCGGCAGAAGAGTTTGTTGAATCATTTAGAGAAACGATGGTCCGAAAGGGCGATCCGGCGATTCTGGAAATTGGGAGGTTCAGCAAGAATCCGACACTCGATGATCTCCGTGACTTGACCATTGAAAATCGCGACATTGATGACTTGAAGGAATGTGTTGCTGGTCAATGCGCAGTGAAGCTATCGAGCGCGATGATCAAGAGATTTCATAAAGAGGTCAATTGGGAAGCTGAGGACTACCGGCTTCAAGTGACCCAGCTCTTCAAACAGATTCTCCTGGAATATGTGACCGACTATCTGGCGAGAGGAGAGGCGGCCCTCATCGCGTACGAGGACAAACAGAAGTCCATTAGTCTCGCCAAAGAACAGCGCTCTTTGATGGCCACGGCAATTTACTCTCCAGACGCGCTCAGCAAGGGCTCAGAGCATCTGAAGACATCCTCCAAATCTGCGTTAAATCAGGTAGAAAGCGTGCTTGTGTGGTCCAAGATGGACATTGGCCTGAAACCCGTTATTGCCATCAATCACATCACAATCTACAAACGTGAAGAGACCAGTGGTCCCCAGATCCTCGTCGCTTCAAAACAGCTCTATGCTAACCATTACTACGACTCGTCAGTGGCGCTAACAGCGTTTGTTAATGTTCCGGGGGCCGGACCATACCTCTACTATGAGAATCGCTCCCGTGTAGATGGTTTTGGCGGGTTTTTTGGCAAGATGAAACGTGGCATTGTAGAGACTAAAGCGGTAGATACTCTCCAAGCAGTTCTGGAAAATTCAAAGCTTACTCTTAGCGCCCGCAATTCAACGCAAACCGATTCAGAACCTGTGGCCAGTGTGCAAAATTGGAGAAGATGGAAGATCGGCAGCGCCCACCTGATCTTTCTATTTCTGCTGATCACTGCGTTCACTGCTTTGCTTGTGTTGAGCAATTATTCACCAAAAAGAAATCTTGGCAGATGACTCGTGCCGGCGTTAGGTAGCCTGTTGCATTCAGCACAGGTGTTTAGCTGCGCCGGTACACATCAGTACTCAGGTACTTCAGACCAGAGTCGGACATTAGCGTGACCACCTTCTTACCTGGGCCAAGGCGCTCTGCGACTTGAATTGCCGCTATTACGTTTGCCCCGGAAGAAGTCCCGGCGAAAAGGGCTTCCTCACGTGCCAGCCCGTCGCGCCATTTCCTTCGCGTCGGACGTTTTGACTGCGAGAATATCGTTAACGAGAGATGGCTCCCAAAGTGGAGGTGTGTAGCCAATCCCAACTCCCTCGATCTTGTGTGGCCCTGCCTGACCTCCCAGCAACACTGAAGATTCCGCCGGTTCGACCGCGACAATCTTGACGTCGGGCTTATATCGCCTCAGGACAGTGGCGACGCCGCGCGAAGAAGCCGCCGTACCGACGCAGTGAACGAACGCATCGACCTCCCCGTTCGTTTGATTCCAGATCTCTTCCGCAAGAGAGTGGTAGCCGGCGATGCTGCTGTGGTTGTTCAATTGGTCGGTCCAGTAGGTGTTAGGCTCCGATGTGAGAGGGGTAACGGCTTCATTCCATTAACAGATTCGCATCCCGCGCGATTACCCAGACACCATTCGGGTTCTTGCGTAGAATCGTCAGTGCATACCCAGACTTACGCGTCAGTTGCCCGTCCGGCGGCGTAACTGTGATCTCCAAATAACTGCGCATCCACGCCCAATCGCCTAAAAGCTCGATCTCCTTAATATCGCACGAACCCTCGACCTTGGTGTCCTTCATCTCATCGGGTCCCCCGGTGAAGGCCTCTTTCCCAAAGGGCTCTTGCCCCGGGACCATGAAGATGACGTCGTCGGACATCAGGCTAAGCACGGTTTCGAGATCACCCGTCTTGCTGGCTTCTAGCCACGTGTCGACTAACTGGCGGATTGCTTGTTCGTCAGCCTGTTTCAGATGTGTTGCTCCAGTTTCCATTTTCTCCCCTTCAAAGAGTCGTTAAGTCTAAGTCAGCAGAATGCCCTGATACCTTACGCCCGCCCAACAGTCGTGAGCAATTCTACCCACGCAATGTTCAGATTCCGCAACTTGCCTCAGTAAGCCCCGTAAAAGCGGACTTCTGCACATCGGCACGCTCGTTGCTTTTTCCTCCCCGTCGCTCTTATAGATGCCGCAAATTACTGAATTTTCTAAATAACTTATGGAGGGCTGATGACAATTACCTTAACGAAACCCGTGCGAGAAGTCGCTCTCGAACTGCCGCAATCGACGAGGATCTTCGAGAAGATGAACATCGACTATTGCTGTGGAGGCGACAGACTTTTGCAAGAGGCCTGCGTTACAGCCGGAGTCAACGTGGAAGAGCTGATGCAAATGCTTGAAGACGTTCAAGCGGGTTCGGGCAATGAAGATCGCGACTTTCGAAAAGCCACGTTGACGGAATTGATCACGTACATTGTGGAGAAGCATCACGTTTATACTTTATCAGGCACTGGAAGCCTTCGAGCGGGATCTCCATCAGCACATTCATTTGGAGAACAACCTTCTTTTTCCCCGCGCAATTGAGCTCGAAGGGAGCCTCTAATGCCAATCCAAATCGGACAACCACCAGAAAGCGACTTCCGGAATCCGCTCGGGTTACTTAGTGACTGCCATAGACGCATAGAACGGTTCCTGAACGCACTCCTCAAGATTGCGGAAGAGGCCAATGGAGAAACAATGGCCCGAGAACAGAGCAGTGCTTTCGAGGTAGCGTTGAGGTATTTCCGAGAAGCTGCTCCCCTCCACACGCTCGATGAGGAGGACTCACTGTTTCCGCGGTTACGTGACAAACACAAAGAGGATTCCAACGCTGCTCTCGCCGTGCTTGGTGGATTGCATGATGACCACAAATCGGCTGATGCGATTCACCGCAGCGTTGACGAGTTAGGTCGCGAATGGCTCATGGATGGTGAACTCGCTCCTGAGAAGACACAACTGTTGATGGGTCTACTCAGACAGTTGTCAGAGACGTATCGGCGGCACATTGCCATTGAAGATAGCGAGCTTTTTCCACTTGCCGCCAAGATGTTGAATGCGACCGAGCTCTCAGCGATTGCAGCGGAGATGGCGTCCCGCCGCGGTCTACTAGTACCAGGACGATGAGTACTACGATGACTTCTACGAACCAACCAGAAACTATCTCCGCTCAAGCACTGTTACCCGACGTTATTGAGCGTTACCCAGCTACCCGCGCTGTTTTTGACCGGTATGGTCTACAGGGGTGTGGCGGACCACTCGGGCCAAATGAAACCGTAAGTTGGTTTGCACGTCTACATGGCGTTGGACTAAAGGATCTCCTCGGAGAGCTGAAT
Organism: Pyrinomonadaceae bacterium; assembly: GCA_035283645.1. Classification (GTDB taxonomy): domain Bacteria; phylum Acidobacteriota; class Blastocatellia; order Pyrinomonadales; family Pyrinomonadaceae; genus PSRF01. The sequence goes on along the minus strand of DATETN010000167.1, from coordinate 8,407 downwards.
AAAGCTGCAACAAACCCCGTCTCTGCAGCCGCACCATTTAGCCCGTCTCGAGCCGACACCATCTTTCGTCCCTTCTTTATCTCCGGAATAGTCACCGTTTTAACGCTGGGATGCTTGTGGGGCGCAATCAACCTACTGATGATAGGGTTACGACAGAACTTTACCTCAGCGAACTATTCATGGGTGCTCGCCCATGCGCATGCGATGGTGTTCGGGTTTGTCGGCTTCTTCATTATGGGATTTGCCTACCAGGCGTTTCCCAGGTTTAAACACACGAGCCTCTGGCGACCGAAACTCGCGTTCGTATCTTTGCCGTTGATGATTGCTGGAATTGCGTTGCAGACCGTAGCACATTTGATTGTGCCTTCAAGAATGGCGATGCCTTTGGAGTTGATTGCGGCGAGTGTGCAGTTGCTCGCGGTCGTCATCTTTGCGCTGGTGATTGTGCAAACTGCACTTCGTGCAAAGAAACCTGAGAACTACGATCGTTTTGTATACGCTGCTCTGGGTTGGTTCTTGCTAGCTGCGATCATTAACCCGATCATCTTCAGCCTTTTCGAATTTCCCGGAACTCCGCAGCAGCTGCTGTTCAACCTGGCCACGTTTAACATTCCGTACCGTGACGTACAGCTGCTCGGTATCGCAGTCGTCTTGATTCTCGGAGTATCCATTCGGTTCTTGCCGCACGCTTACGGTCTCAAAGAACCCTCTAGACAATGGCAAAATTTCATGTTTTGGGGGGCAAACTGCGCAATTTTCTATGGTGCGCTAAGTTTTATCGCGGCCATGGCCGGCGGCAACCGTTGGCTGCTGGCGGTGCAATGGCTTACGGCGATCGTGCTTCTGATTATCGCAGTGGGAGTTCCACGCCAGTACCGTTTGTTCGGGCCAGTACCGGAAACCGAGCGCGATCGCAGTCTGAAATTTATTCGGGCAGCTCATGTGTGGTTCATCGTTGCGATGGCTATGCTGGTCCTCACACCCATCTACAATTTTGCGGTGTACATGCCGCTGACGGGATCACGTGTTCCGTTCTCTCACGCATTCTTTGGCGCCTATCGTCATGCACTTACTGTTGGTTTTGTGATGATGATGATAGTCGGCGTCTCAAGCAAAGTTGTACCTATACTCTCGGGTGTTGATGTTCGGCGTGCTCCTTCGCTCTGGCCGGCGTTCCTGCTACTGAACCTTGGGAATCTGACGCGTGTTTCCACGCAGATTGCTACTGACTTCAATCCTTCTGCTTACTACGTGATGGGAATGTCCGGTTTTGTCGAGGTGGTGGGGCTAGCGCTGTGGGGTGGCGAACTGATTAGGAACATGCGAGTAGGCGTGAAGCTTGAACGGGGTGAACCCCAGTTACCCGTCAAGCAATCTCCTCTCGTAATCGCGCCGCAGTCATGCGTCGCAGACGTCATAAACGCCTATCCTCAATCGCTAAACGTGTTTCTGAAGCACGGGTTCACGCCCCTCAGCAATCCCGTACTGCGAAAGACGATGGCCAGGGTGGTAACAGTTGAGCAGGCATGTCGGCGCGAGGGAGTGGATCTTGAAGCATTGTTAGGCGAGCTGCACCTAGTCTCTCAGCGCGACATACCGGTTCCCCTCACCCGCGATCAGTAAATCTGCTGATAAGAAGTGGTTAAGGCTGATTGTGACTGATTAGATTAGGCCAGCGTGCTCTGCGCGTCGAACGGCCTCGAGGCGTGTGTGCGCGTCAAGTTTTCGCAGGATGTGTTGCACGTGATTGTTTACCGTGGCCCGGCTAATGTGCAGTTTGCTGCCAATGACTTTGCTCGATTCGCCGTGAGAGAGCATGCGAAGGATCTCTAGTTCACGATGAGTTAGCTCGGCATCTTTCGCGGGTGCACGTGTTGATGTGATCATCGCGACTGCGTTCTCAGGGCTCACGCTGGTACTGGTGACGACAAAGTCGCGCACGAGGAGCTCGAGCCGTTTCCGCAAGTCGATAGGCCGCACAATGTAAATCGCGAGTGGTCGGGTCGATCCGTTGTCCTCTCCCACGAGCACTGAAACATTGCACCATTGTTCGCCCGCTGCTGTTTCTACCTTTAGATCAAAGTTACTGACGGGGTGACGTTTCAGAACCGCCTGTCGGACCGTGCAGTTTTCTGAGCAAACCAGACCACACTCATCTGCACCTTTAAGGATCTCACCGCAGAAGCTCCCAATTACATCTCGCGACGGCTTTCCAAAGAGGTTCTCAGCTCCAGCATTCCAGGAGGCAATCAGACCATCGGTGTCGACCGCGAACGCCGGATCGCAGGTGCTTTCAACCAATTTGTTCAGTTCTTCACGTTTCACTTGGCAGATGTAATTAGAAAAATGATTCAGAGTGCCTATTGTTCGCCGATTTCTGATGCGCAATCATCATGCCGGACAAAAAGGTAACTTGGTTTCTTTGCAGTCTAATGATGTTTTCCAAAGCCACAAGTTACGGGATTCGCGCCCTGGCTTATATCGCAAGGCAGCCGGAGCACCGTCTGTGCGGGCTTCAAGAAATTGCTCAGCACGAGGCCATTCCAGCCCCCTATTTAAGAAAGATCTTGGGCGAATTGCGCCGTCACCGTCTGCTTCGCTCGGTTAAGGGCATACATGGAGGCTATGAACTGGGCCGCTCCCCTGAGTCGATCACACTTTGGGACATTTTTAAGGTTCTTGAGCCTGATCCCTACATGGATATGTGCATCCTCGGGAACACAATCTGTACACCTGAATGCTCCTGCGCATTCCACGATGACTGGCAGAGAGTCCGCAAAGAACTAGTTTCAATGTTGCAGACGAGGACCATTTCCGAAGCAGCTGCGGGCATACCCGGCGAAGAAGCGCTGGGTAAATCTCCTCAAACTGCGAGTAATGATGAGGATTTTCCCCAACTGTTAAGCGAGGACGAGCATGTCATTCCGAGCCCTGCATAGCCCGAATTGGCTGTGGTTTCGAACAGTCAGATCTAAGTCCTTCGCCAGGGCCTTCTTAATGGTCGGTGCCTGCATCATCAGTGCGCCGGCACAGTCGCTTCAAGAGGGTGAGGCGCTGTTTGGAAGCAAGTGTTATAGCTGCCACAACATTGGCAGTGGCAACAAACAAGGCCCGGACCTGAAAGGAATAACGACCCGTTTCAGTAAGGAGTGGCTGCACGAGTTCATAAACACGCCCGCGGCAATGAATGCGAAGGGTGATCCCGCAGCCAGGCAGGTCTTCGCGGCCTTTGCGCCCACCGTGATGCCGGACCAGGCTCTGACCACTCAACAGATTGATTCGATTTTGATGCTGATAGACGACCTAACCACCAAGAACCAGATATTCGTGCCAGCTGGGGCAAAACTGAGTAGAGAGATTGCGCCAGGTGATGTCGACGCGGGCTGGCAACTGTTTCAGGGGCGAATGCGATTTCAAAACGGTGGTGCGGCTTGCATTTCGTGTCATTCAATCAAGGGCTCCGGGCTCTTCGGCGGTGGCACGCTTGGACCAGACCTCACGGGTGTAAACCTTAAGTATCGGGACCCGGAGCTGATAGCAATTCTTCAGAATCCAAACTTCCCGACGATGGCAACAGTGTTTGGCACCCATGCTCTTTCCAACGAAGAGATCGTGCAGCTATTCGCGCTCTTTCAAAACGCAAAATTGACCCACCCGATGCCAGCAACTCAAGCGGGAGCCATCAGACTTGACCTGCGATTCTTTGTGATTGGCGTCGCCTCGATGCTGCTGGTTTTGACGCTGCTAAATCTGGCCTGGAGAAGGCGCTTAAGAGGTGTGCGGGCGCAATTGGTGGAGAGGGCAAACGCTACCGGGAGCCGTAGCAACCGGTCAGCTAGTCAGTACCGGGAGCGGTAGCGACTGAGTTTACCGCTTCGGAGGGATCACTGAGATGAACTGGATTAAGGACCTTATTAGCCCGCAGACGAGATCTTGGGAAGAGTTCTATCGTAACCGCTGGCAGCACGACAAAGTCGTCCGCTCAACTCATGGAGTCAATTGCACGGGCGGATGCTCCTGGAACATCTATGTCAAACAAGGCATCGTGACGTGGGAGATGCAGGCGCTTGACTATCCGCTCCTGGAAGATGGTCTCCCTCCTTATGAGCCGCGCGGATGTCAGCGCGGCATCTCATATTCCTGGTATCTCTACAGTCCAATCCGCGTGAAGTACCCATACATTCGCGGTGCCCTGCTCGATCTCTGGCGTCAAGCCAAAGCAATTCACAACGATCCAATTGATGCGTGGGAATCGATCGTCACTAACAAAGAGTCACGCGCTCGTTATCAGCGGGCGCGTGGCAAGGGTGGGTTTCGGCGCGGCAGTTGGGAAGAGATGCTCGAAGTGATTGCCGCCTCCACCATCCACACAATCAAGAAGCATGGTTCCGATCGAGTCGTTGGCTTCTCACCAATTCCTGCTATGTCCTTTCTAAGCTATGGGGCAGGCTCACGCTTTCTGCAATTACTTGGTGGCGTAAACCTCAGTTTCTACGACTGGTATTGCGACTTACCGCCGGCCTCGCCTGAGGTTTGGGGAGAGCAGACAGACGTTTGCGAGAGTGCCGATTGGTACAACTCAAAATTCCTGGCAGTCATGGGTTCAAACCTCAATATGACGCGCACTCCCGATTGCCACTTCGCTGCCGAGTCCCGCCATAACGGCACCAAGATGGTTGTGCTCGCACCTGATTTCAGCCAGGTTTCCAAGTACGCGGACCAGTGGATTCCCCTTCACGCTGGCCAGGACGGTGCGTTCTGGATGTCTGTGAACCATGTGATCCTTAAAGAGTTTCATCACCAAAGGAAGACGCCGTACTTTCTGGATTATCTGAAGCGATACACCGACTCGCCATTTTTGGTCCAGCTTGATGCCCTTGATGCCAAAGAAGGGTCAGGAAACACGGTCTTCACCGCAGGCCGTCTAGTTCGTGCTAACAAACTCGCCCGCTATGTAAATCAAGAGAATGGTGAGTGGAAGTTTCTTGTCCTCGATACAAATTCAAATGAGCCCCGGATGCCGGCCGGCGCAGTTGGTCATCGCTGGGGCAAGGCTGAGGGCCAGTGGAACCTCGAGCTAAAGGATCCAGTTGATGGTTCTGAGATCGCACCGCAACTGACACTTCTGAGTGAAGAGACTGAGAACCTTAGTGTCGAGTTTAATGAGTTTGGCTCCGACCGAGTTTACCAGCGGCATGTGCCGGTAAGAATGATTAGCACCGTCGATGGACTAGTTCCGGTAACAACCGTTTACGACTTATTGATGGCCCAATTCGGGATAGACCGGGACCTTAATGGTGAATATCCAACTGACTACAACGATGAGAACCAGTCGTATACGCCGGCATGGCAGGAAAAGTGGACCGGAGTTAGTAGGGAAACGGTAATCAAGTTTGCACGAGAATGGGCCTCCACCGCCGAGAAGACCGAAGGCAAATGCATGGTAATCATCGGTGCGGGCGTCAATCACTGGTATCACAATAATCTGATTTACCGGTCCGCGATTACAGCTTTAATGCTTTGCGGCTGCGTGGGAAGGAATGGTGGGGGTTTAAATCACTACGTCGGTCAGGAGAAGCTTGCACCGGTTGCCTCATGGTCCACAATTGCATTTGCCAAAGACTGGATCCCACCTTCGCGTCTACAGAACGCTCCTTCCTGGCATTATGTGAACAGCGAGCAATGGCGTTACGAACGTGAGTTTACCGATTACCATCCCATGCCGCGCAAAGGCAAAGAGCCAAATGGCGCAGCGAGTATTGCAGCCGGCCACACCGTAGACATCCAGGCCAAAGCTGTGCGCTGTGGCTGGTTGCCCTTTTATCCGCAATTCAACAAGCCGAACCCCGAGGTAGTAAAAGAAGCGATCAGCGCTGGAGCAAAGACCAACGAAGAGATTGTCGGGCGGATAGTAGAGAAGTTGAAAAATAGAGAACTTGAGTTCTCAGTCGAAAACCCGAGTGCTCCGGAGAATTGGCCGCGAGTGTGGTTTATCTGGCGGGGAAACGCATTGATGTCCAGCGCCAAGGGCCACGAGTTCTTCCTCAAGCATTATCTCGGCACGCATCACAACGACATTGCAAAGGAGTGTGCCGAAGGTTCTGTCAAAGACGTGTCGATGAACCTGAAGGCGCCGGAGGGAAAGTTCGACCTCATCGTCGATTTGAACTTCCGTATGGATACGTCCGCCCTCTACTCCGACATAGTTTTGCCAGCGGCCACCTGGTACGAGAAAGCAGATCTGAACTCGACGGACATGCACTCGTTCATTCACCCCTTAGCGGAAGCCGTGCCGCCTTGTTGGGAATCGCGCAGTGACTGGGACATCTTTCGTTCCTTGGCGAGGAAGGTCAGCGAGTTAGCAGAGAAGCATCTGCCTGTTCCGATCAAAGACGTCGTCGCGGCGCCGTTGTCCCATGATTCGCCGGACGAGATTGCTCAGAGCACCATTAAAGATTGGCGTCTGGGTGAGTGTGAGCCTATTCCTGGTAAGACGATGCCGCACTTCAACGTCGTCGAGCGCGATTACGTCAATCTCTACAACCGTTTCATCTCGCTTGGCCCACTCGCGAGGAACGGAATGGGCGCGCATGGCATCAAGTACGCAACCGAGGATTTCTATGACCAGGTGGTCAACTCACGTTCCTACGCGACCACCGAGTGGAACGGTCAAAAGTTTCCTTCGTTAAAACGTGCCGAAGAAGCTGCCGATATGGTCCTGCTATTCGCGCCTGAAACTAACGGTGAACTCGCGTATCGCGCCTATAAACACGTCGAAAAGAGTGTGGGGTTGCCACTTGCAGACCTGGCTGAGGAGAGCCGCGATGTACGTTTAAGTTACAAAGATCTCCAGGCGCAGCCAAGACGTCTGCTGAACAGCCCGGTGTGGTCTGGATTGATGGGCGACGGACGCGCGTACGCTCCATTCACTTACAACTACGAGAAGCTTGTTCCATGGCGGACGCTGACTGGGCGGCAACAGTTTTATCAGGATCACGAGGGTTACATAGCTTATGGTGAGAACTTACCAACCTATAAACCTTCGCCGCGGCCCGCGGACTATGGCGATCTCAAGTACAGCAGCACCGATGGCAACGTTAAAGCGCTCAACTATCTCACGCCGCATGGCAAGTGGCACATCCACTCAACCTATTCCGACAACCATCGCATGATGACGCTCTCGCGCGGCTGCGAGCCGCTGTGGCTCAACGACGAAGACGCAATGGAATTAGGAATCAAGGACAACGACTGGGTTGAGACCTACAACGACAACGGTGTGGTTTGCACTCGCGCTGTCGTTAGTGCACGCATACCGCGTGGCGTTTGCATTCAATATCACTCACCCGAACGGACTCTGTCGGTGCCGAAGTCGCCCATGCGTGGAAATCGACGCGCCGGTGGTCATAACTCGCTGACGCGCATTCGTTTGAAGCCGCTGCTAATGGTTGGTGGTTACGGTCAGTTTACTTACCACTTCAACTACTGGGGTCCAACGGGAGTGAATAGAGACACGTTTGTATTAGTGAAGAAGCTGGAGAAGGTCACTTGGTGAAGTGATCTTGGGTCTTGGATCTTTGGTCTTTGGCATTTGTCAGTAGTTAGTAGTTGGTTGTTCGTGGTTAGTAGTGAGGTGTGGCAGTGGAACTACTAATCACTAACCACCAACCACGAACAAAGGACAGTTCTTATGGACGTTCGTTTACAAATCTCAATGGTATTCCACCTGGATAAATGCATCGGGTGTCACACGTGTTCGATTGCTTGCAAGAACGTCTGGACCGACCGTAAGGGCGCTGAATACATGTGGTGGAACAACGTCGAAACGAAGCCGGGCACGGGATATCCAACGGCTTGGGAAGATCAGGAAAAATACAAAGGCGGTTGGGAAAAAAGGAACGGACATCTCGAGCCGAAGATGGGCAGTCGCTCGCTGCGTGTTCTGAACATCTTCCACAACCCTGACATGCCGCGCATGGACGATTACTACGAGCCCTGGACCTATAAGTATGAAGATCTCTTCAACGCGCCCGAAGGAGCTGATCAGCCCACGGCCCGCCCCATCTCGATGGTCACAAACAAACCTATCGACATCAAAGCAGGTCCAAACTGGGACGACGACCTCAGCGGATCGCCCGTCTATGCTGCAAATGATCCTAATCTGGACGCGCTCACTCCTGAACAGCGCGAGGAGCTCTTCAACATCGAACGCCTCGTCTTTTTCTATCTGCCGCGTATCTGCAACCACTGTCTGAATGCTTGTTGCGTGGCTGCCTGTCCTTCGGGAGCGATCTACAAACGCGGCGAAGACGGCATTGTGCTAATCAACCAGGAGCGTTGCCGTGGCTGGCGCATGTGCGTCACCGCCTGTCCCTATAAGAAGACCTTCTACAACTGGTCCACGGGCAAG
>DATETN010000166.1:0-5574 GCA_035283645.1 Pyrinomonadaceae bacterium | reverse complement strand
CCGCAGAATGTCACCTGGACCAGTGTGGCGCCGACGATCCAGGTCACCGGCAACAGCTTACAGAAAGTCAGTGGCACTAGTTCATGGTACGACGCGGGTGCGGTTTCTAGTCAGACAATTCAGTCAGGCGACGGCTATGTTGAGTTTACCCCCGGTAATACCGCGACTTGGCGCATGATTGGCTTGGGTAATGGTAACACGAGCTATCATTACGCGGATATCGAGTTTGCCTTCTATGTTGCCGGTGGTGGCGGACTGCATATTTATGAAGGAGGAGTATATCGAGGCCAGTTTGGCACTTATACGTCAAGTGATCTGCTGCGCGTAGCAGTGGAAGCTGGCGTTGTAAAGTATCGCAAGAACGGTGCGTTGGTTTACACCAGCACCGTTACTCCCACTTACCCGCTGCTGGTGGATACGTCACTTAACACGGTCAACTCACAGCTTGTCAATGTTGTGATCTCTGGCGGAGGCGGTAGCGGTTCAGATAACATCAAGTGGCTGGTGGCCGACCATCTCGGCACCCCGCGCATGGTCTTTGACAAGACGGGCTCACTGGCTGGTACCAAACGGCATGATTATCTTGCGTTTGGGGAAGAGTGGTTTGCCGGCATGGGCGGCCGCACCACGAATGAAGGGTATGTAGCCGATGGCGTGCGCCAGAAGTTCACCCTCAAAGAACGGGATAATGAAACCAATCTCGACTACTTCGGCGCAAGGTACTACGCCAGCACCATGGGCCGGTTCATTAGCCCGGACGATTTCCTCAACGACACGTTCGTTGCCGACCCCTCCAGCTGGAATCTCTATGCATATGTGAGAAACAAGCCACTCATTCTTATTGACCCCAACGGTCAAGAGGTTTTCAGTTCAAATCTCACCGATCAACAGAAGAAGAAGATCACCGACGACTTGAAGAAAAAGACGGGCTACAAGAGCATCTCTTTTAACGCGAACAATAAGCTAGTCGTCGACACATCAGCGGGTTACAAAAAAGGATCAGCCACAGCACGAACAGAACTCCTTGCAGCCACTACGTCGACTAGTAAGGTTTTCAATCTAGTGGCTGTGGACAACACCGCCTTGTCCCACACTGTAGCCTTCGCGGAAAACGTGGGGACTCAAACCATCGTCAACGCTGCGACTGGAGCTAGAACCGACGTTTACGATACACGCATAGACTTCGGGGACTTCAGACAACTGAAGGGTGAAAAGAAAGCGTTCTCACTAGGTATTAACCTCATTCATGAATTCGAACATGGACTCCACGATGGGCAGCCGACGGGGAGTGACCGGCCTAACGGTCCAACCGATCCCGGCCCGCTCGAACGAACCTACATAAACCCGATTCGGAGGGAGCTAGGACTACCTGAACGGGTCAGGTATTCGGGAGTTCTCCAGTCAACTGGAAAACACCAAGGGTATGTGCAGCTCCCTTTCAGAAACGCTAGGGGCAAGGAGAAGATGTTGCGGTGGCGAGATTCTGTGGTGGGAGGTAGGAGGACTCCATGATTACTAAAACCGTTGTGCTACTTGTTGCTATCAGCATGTTTGCGCATCATGCGATGGACTTTAGCCAATCGGTGGGTACATACAAAACTACTCGCCAGTTGTTATTCGGGTTGAACGGTGTTCGCGGTCGAGAAGAAGAGCTTGTTAGGCTTTTCAGGCAAGGCGACGATCGCATTGCAGATCTGATTCGAGCACTGGATGATTCAGACAGAGTGGTGAGCCGAAATGCTCAGGTCATCATCCGTTATCTTGGCAACGAGATGGGGATGAGGGCTGTCATTCAAGGATACGGAAAAGGCGAGACTTATGTGATTGCTGGGCCAGTTCCGCTGCCGCTCAGGGAATGGGACTACAAGTACATTAACGACTATTATTCTGGTCAGCCGAAGAATTGGGATAACCGGCTTGCGTCATACGTGTACGCTTTAGGGTTTGATGCCTCGCCAGAGGCGAAGGCGGCATTGGATCGACTCGTAAAGAGCGTCGATCGAATCGATGAATCGACCGCTGCAGGTCGGGCATTTGTCCATGTCACGAGAGGTCAAAGAAACAAGCTGCTAAGCGGACAGAGAGAATTAGGCAAACTAGTTCTCGATAATGCCTTTTTTATCGCGGCAGGAGATCGGAGCAACACTTCAGCCCGGCTATTGGGATTTGATGGTGCTCAGGACAAAGCTCTTGTTGAGGTGCACATCGATGGCGGTCCGCTTGCTGAGGAGTGGTATCACGTTGTGATCATAAAGTGCGATCAGGGCTGGAAATTTTACTCCATCACTCAGGTTGCGGTCTCGTGATGCAGCGATAGCACTTGGCAGAAGTTCACCCAAAAAGAACGGGATAGTGAAACCGGACTGGACTTTTTCGAAGCTAGATACTACTCCAGCGCCCAAGGCAGGTTCACTTCTCCGGATCCGTTTATCGCAAGTGCACGTCGGCAGACTCCGCAATCCTGGAATAGGTATTCATACGTGATTAACAACCCGCTGACCTATATAGACCCCTCGGGAGAGTCATGGATTCGCGGTCGTGGTGGAGAGATTTTCTTTGACGAGGATGTGACGACTGACAAGGAACTCCGGAAGAAATATGGTAAGGGCTACAGCATTATCGACGGCAGGAGCGGAGTCATAACTTCGACCTTCGCCGGCTCGGGATTCATCGTCGGACACCTTTACACCTTCAATGCTGACGGATCAGTCACTCATCACGGCGTCTACTCACCACCGCCACCGCCACGCCTGTCTACGCAATATGGCGATGAGATGGCGCTGGCTATACTTAAGCTGTATGGACAAGCAGCGCTCGCCGGAGCTACGGGCGGTGCGAGCCTGTTAGGCATTGGGCTGGGAAGCGCTGGCGTCGCTTCTGAGCTCTTGCTTTCGGAGGATGCTCCTGATCCGCAGACAGTTGTAATGGCCGCCGGGATAACGATCTCTCCTCTTGCTGATGACTGGGTTACAAAAGGGGCGCATGTTAAGGTCGACGGAGTAGAACTTAAGGTTCTACCCGGCAATAAGGGGGAGATTGTTTTCAAGTCAGTGTTCAGCTCAACTCCCCAAAACCGTGTCAATGCCGCGATTGCTAAGGCAGAGGCTGCACTGGCAGATCCAGCATTTAGAGAAAGGCTAGCCAGAACTGTTGGTAGAGGAGTTGGTCATTTGGGCAGCGGCTCAGCGGCGGCACGTGCAAAGTCAGGGGAACTTAGATTTCTGTTAAAGATTCTTCGCAAAGGCCGGTAATGATTGAAGGTTTCCTGATTACCGCAAAGCTCGGTGGTCTCTCTCTGGGGCTATCCAAAGCCGAAGTTCGCCGCCAACTGGGTGAACCAGCAGACCATTCTCAGAGGAATGGGAAAACAGAAATATGGAAATACGGCGGTCTGGAGATAGCGTTCAATAAAGGTTCGCTTTACTTCATTGGCTTGTACTTTGAAAACGGCACGGTGATGCTGCCGAACACTCTCCTTGAGGACGGAGTGATAAGGATTGAAAAGTGCCTCGTAGACGATGTTGAGAAGTTTCTCCTCGATAAGAGGATAGACTTTACAGTGGATAAGAATTTGACGTTTGATCAGCAAAAGTATCTACGCGTAACAAAATCCCAGGTTGGCATTTGCTTTGTTCAAGGTCAGCTACACAGCATTCAGTTGACAGGATAATCATCCCTTGGTCCGTCAGTTGATCAGAGCCAGGAGGTGTTCGAGGGTGGGCTCACGAGCGTTAGCGGCCACCCCTATTTTTTGAGCTGAGTCGTCTACTTTGTAGACGTCTGCGTCGCGCTTCGATCTTTGACAACTTGCCTTCGCGCGGATGCGGGCTCGGGGTTCAACTACCCGTTCTTAACCTCAAAAGAACGTGATAATGAAACGGGCCTGGATTACTTCGGGGAAAGGTACTACGCCAGCACGCAGGGCCGCTTCACTTCAGTTGATCCCTTGATGGCAAGCGCTACGACTCAAGACCCGCAATCGTTCAACCGTTACACGTTCGTCCTGAACAATCCTCTACGATACGTTGATCCTGACGGAATGGATGCGTGGGATCAGCTTACGAAGGAAGAAAGGAAAATAATCACTCCCAAAATCACGGTTCCAAAGGGTCAAACAGTAAGGCGAGCCTTCAATAATCTGGCCACCGTCAAGGACGCAAAGGGCAAAATTGACAAACAGGCCACCGCAGATAAAGTGACCACCATCAAGAACTTCATCGATTCTGCTGGAGGGCACACCAACAGTGCGGTCTGGCAGCAAATCCAAACCGTCAACTCGATAGACCTCGGTCGTAACCCAACTGACCAGAGCAAAACTGAGGGAAGGGTTACGGTCAGCGTTGCCGATCGGGAGCAGTTTACGAAAGTGCTGGATCAGAACGGGTATGCGGTTAATAGGAGTTACGAAATATTCTCTCCCCATGAAAATGATTCGGCGCGTCAAATAACTCAGACGTCTTTTGAACCGGGCATGCACTTTGCGAATGACGACCCAAGTAACCTGAACAAGTTTTATGTTCACTGGGATCGAAGATCGACGGCTTTCAGACAGGGTAGCGATCGATACTGGACAAGGCTGGGCGAACAGTATGATGCAGCTTCTACTCACAATAATCCGTATACACCCAGCCAGTTGAGGCAAGAGCTTAAGAAGAACGGAACGGTACCGAGGAGGGAGCGATGAGGACATTAATGATGAATACTTTTCTTTGCATCGCCTTGGCTTGCTTCGGAAGTTTTATCCGCGGGTGTTGCTCCGCAAAGCTTCCGGAACCGGCTCATCCAGGACCGTTAGCCGGATGGAAAGAGTCGCAGGAGGGCGGTGTCCATACGGTTGGCACGTTAGTTCTCAAGGAGGGTGAATCTTCCGACAACGGAAAGATTGGTGTCAAAGTAGTCGATATTACCGCCGCTAATCCATGCGCAGAATATGGCAGTCTTCAAAGTCTGCCTCGAGTCAAGATGCAGTTTTATAAAGCGCCTCAACAAACAGTGATATGTGAAGAACTCTTGACTGCGGGCAGCGGCACATCACTGATCGCCGGGCCTTGCGGAGAAAATATTGCTGATCTCGGAGTCACAACGATCTCAGTTAACGCAATCAACGCGACTGAAGGATGGGTGTGGTTTGAGTTGAGGAAATAACTAACTCTGCCTGGTTTGCTCGTATTGGGAGACGTAGGCAGAGACCCAGTTGACGATGTGTTCCTGCTGGCGGCGCGGGAGCTTTGAGACGCGATCGAACACCTCACGGACCTTGCCGGCCGGTCTGCCGTTGCCCTTAGCCGCTCGTGCTTTAGCGCTCGGCGAATCCACAATCAATAAATCTTCGACGTTTACGCCCAGGGCTTCGGCCATCTTTGGCAACACCTCTGAGCGTGGCGGCTTCTCGCTCTGCTCCCAGAAAGCGATGTTGGGTTGAGGCACGCCAACGTAGCGGGCGAGCTCGTACTGGCTCAGGCCCGCGTCCTTCCGTAACTCAGCCAGTCTCATTCCCTGTTGCGGTCTGGTCTTAGTGCTCTTTCGCGGCATGACGCGGGGAGTATAAGGCCGGTTTTCGGATGGGGCAGTTGT
>DATETN010000165.1:0-50441 GCA_035283645.1 Pyrinomonadaceae bacterium | reverse complement strand
CATCGCCTGCCGCAGTTGCTCGGCGTAGCCAATCTTCTTCAGGTACTCGGCCATCACCGCCACTCCGCCGTAAGGCGTCACCGACCGCTTCGTCTCCCGCAAAACCACTTTCTCTTTTCCCAAGATTGCGCTAATTTCTCTCTGCACTGTTCTGTTCCTCCTTAAATTGGCGCTAACCACTTCCAATTTAACTCTTTGGAATAGAACAGTGCTCATTAATTTCGGAATTCAGGTTTAAAGCAGCAGGAGTTCTTACGCATTTGTGGCGATCAATTTTTTGCTCCTGCGATCAAGTACGCATTCGCTGGGTCTTGGTTTTTGCCTGGCGGCTCCGAAGTGACCGTAACTCAGGTAAGTGAGGACGTTATCATGGGCTGGACTGCTGAAGGAAAAGAACACGAATTGCGGGGTGTGGTCGGCGGGAATGCGGCAACAGTTAAGTTCCGCAAGATGAAGTATGGTTATCTTGATAGTACGGTTAAGCTAGGTTTCGAGGACGTTAGTAAGGGTTATGCTGTAATAACAAAAGAAGGATCGCAAATTGAAGTCATGTTGCACGAAAAGGGCGAGCCCGTGTTTTGGAAATTTACGAGGCCGGAGCGCGACGAGTTGAAACAGATAACAACCAAATCTGATTAGGGGAGAAACCATCCCGGCTCAGACCGCAGACAAGTAAACGGTATCTAGACCCAAAGGATCACAGCGTGGCAGATTAGACAATGTGGTCAAAAAGCGGTCAACTCTTTTTCCGCAAGTCCGTAAACGAAAGAAAGGGAAGCGGTTGTGATTCCGCTTCCCGTTTCGATGCACACCGGGCAGATAATTCTCCTCACAAAGCTACTGACCGGATCAGATCTGGGCTTCCACGAGTTTGAGGGTGACGTCCCGCTCCAGCGCTGGCGCTCAGAGTCAACTAGTTGATTGCCACTGCCCTTGCCGGAATTTGTTGCCTTTTAATATAGATTGGGATTAGCAGTCGAGGGCCCGCCGACATGAAGTCAGGAGTCCCCCCCTTTCACATCTCTTCCAAACATGCGTAAGATAGTTGCCCGTCGTGACACCGACCGGCAGGTGATTTCCACCTGCCCATAATTGAGGAGGCTTACTCGCTAATGACCTATGTGGTAGCGGAACCCTGCGTCAACTGTCGTTACACCGACTGCGCGCTTGTTTGTCCCGTTGAGGCGTTTCATCTAGACGACGACATGTTGGTAATCCACCCGGAGACATGCATCGACTGTGACGCTTGCGTTCCGGAGTGTCCTGTCGAAGCCATCTTCGCCGAAGACCGGGTGCCCCCGGAATGGGCAAAATACACCCCGATAAATGCAGAGAGGGCACTGAGCGGCTTGCCGACCATCACGGCGAGACTCGATCCCCTGTGTGAAGGTTAATACATGAAAAGGAGTACCAAGCGTCTGCTTGGCGGCCTGGCTCTCGCGGCGGGAGCGATGGGCGCCGCAGGTGCCTTTGTTTTGAAGAAAAAGAACATGCGGGCAAAACAGCAACTAGCGGCCGATAATCCTGCAAGCGTTTGGGCGCGACCAGGGATGCAAGTCACTTTTCGCGCGGAGTTGATGCCGGGGCGACAAAGGGACGCACGAACCTATACGATCAAAGAGTTACTGCCGAGTGGCCGGGTACTGCTCGACGGCGTGTCGGGTGAGCATGCTGAGAAGGAGTTTGAGCCGATCAGGTGACCTCCCAAACTACCATGAATAGGTCCGACCGGGTTCCATCACACTCAGGTTCGGAATCTGCAGTGCATTTAGTTCAGAGATTACCTGTTCTCGATAGGCGGGTTTAATGTGGACCGTCATAATGTCGAGCCCGTTATGGCTCAGCTTTTTCAATTCCTCTTGCAATGACGCGGGGGTGAAGTGACGCGACACTTCCGCCAGAGCGCTCATCGAATTTGGAAACGAAGCCTCAATCAAGAGAGCGTTAAGACTCGGTACTCGATTAACGACCTGCCAAAACTCTTCAGTCTCTGCTGTATCAGAGCTGAATGCCACAGTACACCGTTCATCCGAGACGATAAGCCCAATGGTGGGAACAATGTGATTAACTGGGACTGCTGTTACCCGCAAGTGGGCGACTGGAACTTCGATGCCAGTCGGAATCGGAACGTACTCCAGCACCGGACCATAGTCATTCTTCAATTCGGAAAACCTCGGATAAACATTCCAGTTAAATACGTCACGCTCGAGCAGTTCGATAACTTCAAGCGTGGCGTGTACGCGGATTGGTGACTCCAGCGTGGGATAAAGGTCATCAATAAAGATAGGCAGGCTGGCGATGTGGTCCATGTGAGGGTGTGTAACGATGATGTCGCGCACCTTCTGTCGTTGCTCTGCAGTCAGTGCAATGGCAAGGCTGCCGGCATCGACGGCTATGCAATCATCAATGAGAAAGCAGGTCAGCCATTGTTCGAGTGTGGCGCGGCCCTGACCATCAAAGCTGCTCGGTAGAAGTTGGATTCTCACTGGATGATCGGCTCAGATGACACTCAGGTTGTGGGTAACGGGCCATAGTATAAGGCAACAACAAGGCGCTCGGCGAGCTTTGTTTATGAAGGCCGTTGCTGTCGCAGTTGCGCGGAAAGGTGCTGCAATGCGGAGCGATACGCCTCTTCTCTTGCGTTTTCATCTCCGCTGGTTATGCCACGTGCGACACGGCTCCGGTGAAACGCGAGCTCGCTAGCCGTCTGATTGAATTGCCGACACATACGCCAATGGGTCATTCCCCCCTGCGAAAATGCCGTATAGGAAGCGCTCATCCGACCCCGGATCGAGCAAAGTTGTTGATACTCCTGCTGGCTTAGTACGCCCCTCTCGAAATCTGGTCGCAGGAATTCACCAACCAGACGACCTTCGCGTCGCAGTGCAAGGAAGATAATCACGAGCATGATCGCAAAGGCGGGCACCATGATCACCACATACGTTACGATGAAACCCAACCCACCGAAGAGTGCCGCGGATCCATTCCAGATGCTGTGCATGAAGATCGCAGAAAGTAATCCGACTATTGGCAACAACAGTTTCACAAACGTGCTGCTTGACTGCCGCGCGAGGCCTAAGCCGATACCGGTCATGCTGGTGAATAACGGGTGAGAGAACGGCGCAAACATACCGCGAAGAATGAACACCGGGACTGTACTGCCGCTTAACACCGCCCGACCGTAGTACTGAATGTTCTCGGTCATGGCAAATCCCAGCCCCACCATGGCCGCATACATGATGCCGTCGATTACTCCATCAAACTCATCTTTCTTCCAGAAAAAGAAGATAAAGAGTATGAACGCCTTCGCAGTTTCCTCGACGATTGGCGCGGAGATAACCGCTCCAAACACTTCACCTGCCTGCATACTGTCGGTGACTGAAGCCACGATTAAGCTGCTGGCAGTGTTGAAAAGAACGGCAATGAACACCGCGACCAGGGCGCCCCAGAAGAAAGCGGAAGCCAGCATCCATAGAGGCTCGGCTTCGTATCGGTCTATCCAAAGAACAAGCAGGACGTACAGTGGAACCGGAATGGTTGCTGCGACAAAACCTATGAGCAGACCGACTAGCCCAGTTTCAAAGCCGATCAGCGCCAGCACGATCAGTCCCAGAAAGGTTGCTATCAATATGGCGGCGAAAGCCAGAACAACCTTGATCGCACTGGTGTGCGTTGTTTTTGGTAGAGCGTCGCGAGAAGGGTGGTAGTTCTGAGGGGTAGTCACCGTGATTAAGCGCCGTTATTGGTAAAAGATGGCAGAGTATATCCAGTTCAAAGAAGAACGGCTATATTTTTCCGACTGGGTCAACGGGCACAGGTTTGCGCGCGGCCGCCATCGATCGAGTAGGTAGCTCCAGTGATCCAACCTGCCCTCTCCGAGGCCAGGAAGCAGATCAGTTCGGCCACCTCGCTCGCTTCTCCGACGCGACCCATCGGATGCGTCTGTTTTGAACGTTCCAGAAATGCTGCGTATTGCTCCGCGTTCATGCCACCGCGCTTGTGGATTTCCGTAATGACTACCCCGGGGTTCACAGCATTGACACGCACGCCCTTAGCGGCCAGTTCCAGGGATGCGCAGCGGGTCAATTGGTCGAGTGCCGCTTTGGACACGCAGTAAGCGAGGACCCCGGGAAACGCCCGTAAACCGGTAACACTCGAAACGTTGACGATGTTTCCTCGTCTTTCAATCAGGTGAGGAGAGGCGGCCTGCATTAAACGAAACGGAGCGCGTACATTGATGTCCATCATGGCGTCCCAAGCCATTATGGAGGTGTCTTCGACTGTACCCGTGCTTATGTGGCCTGCGGCATTTACCAGTACATCGATTCCGCCAAATCGCTCAACTGCACGCGAGACGATCTCGTTGGGCGCAGAGACACTGGTGAGGTCAGCGCTCACTGTGAGACCTCGCCCACCCTTGCGCTCAATGGCCGCGTCCATCTCGCGAAGCTTCTTTTCGTCTCGACCGACGGCCACAAGTGACGCTTTGGCAGAAAGAAATCTGTTCACCGTGGCATTTCCGATGCCGGAAGTTGCGCCAGTGACTACAACGACTTTTTGATTGAAGTCTTCTTGCATGGAACACTCCCAGGTTCAAGATTAGGTCTGTACTTGGGTATCATATATTGACAGTGCCAGCCTAAAAAGTGAGTATTACAAAGCGTTTGCTCATTAGAGCGTCAATAGTCTGATTCACAACGGTAGAGGCATCAGAATGGTTGCATAGCCGGAGGGTTTTTTTGAACAACAATCCTGCGGATCAGTATTTCCCCAGAGCGGCTCGTGCCTCGGCGCGAACGTCTGGCGAGTTCTCGCGCCGAAGGGGTTCGCGAACGAAGAAGCCATCCGGTGTCGGTTATCTCATTACAGCCCTTTCTGCAGCAATAGTTCTGTTTTTCGGGCTCTGGTGGGTTCTTGTTAGCGGCGGAGACGAAGCGCCGTGGATTCCCGCGGGATTAGCCGCCAGTGTAGTTCTCCTGATTGCGCTCTCTGCTCGTGAGGTGGTAATGCGAAGGGCCTGGACCAGACACCTACTGGAGCAAGGCCCGCATGAGCAGCACGCAGGCCGCGAAAACCATAAGCACTCGAATTCAAAGAGAACATATTCGAGTTCGGGCCTTAGCGCAGCCTTGCGTACTATTCAGAAGCAGTCCGCTGCCGCTGATGCAAACGGAGGAACTATGGACTCTCACCTGGATGTGTTTCATCTATGCCGAGAGTATGCCGCGTCCGCCGAAGAGGCGCTTCAAGCCAGCGGGTTGCCTGCTGAAAAACGGATGGCTATTAAAGCTGGCAAGGAACGAGTCAGGTTGTTGCAGAAACACCATCTGCTGACTTGGGCACGCGAATCCTCAAGGGCCTTAACAGCCGAAGCGCAGCAACGGGCGCGAATGTCCGATAAAATCGAGTCGGCGAACAAAGCCGTGCAGTGTTTGGATTCAGCTTTGGAAGTTTACCCAAACGAACCTGAGCTGAACGCCTCTAAGTTGGCGATTCGAGAGTTCATCGCTTCAGTCAAAGTTGCACATTGGGTAGAACTTGCAGAGCGATCAGCATTTAAAGGCCATTATCGAAGGGCAATTGAAAGATACAAGGATGCGCTCTTCTACTTAACCAAGGAAACTGTGAATGAAGACGTTCGAGCAGACGGTGAGAAGAGAATTGCAACCGAGATAGAAAGATTGGAGGCGCAAGTGCAAGTGCGCAGGAGACGAGCGGAAGAAAAGAACTCCTGGTGAAGGTGGTAATCAGTGATTTCCCAAAGATGCCCGAAGTGTGGGAGTTCGCGAATTCGCAAGGGGTATAAACCCACGCCATTAGTGATGCGCATGTTTGGTCTCTATAACCTTTTGTGCGATCATTGCAACCTGTTGTTTAGGGGGTTTACTGTTCCGGGCACTGTTCGGAAGAGTCGAAGACGACGCTCTCATAATATTGATAAAAAGGAGCGTGCGTAACGTGGAGAGTTCGAAGATTTAGTTGCAGACGGCTACTCTTCAATACCTTGTCTGAAACATGGCAGTTTTATCCGAAAGGGTTTTCACATGAGGTCAAGAATCATTTTCGCTGCCGCATTATTGCTGGCGCTAACAGTTACCGCGGTCTTGGCACAGGATCAGGCGCCGATCGTTTCCCAAGGGCCCTCCGTTGACAATCAGGGCATCAGAAATTATCTGCTGGGGCCCGGCGATGTGCTGGACGTACGTGTCTTCGGTCAACCGGATTTGAACACAATGGTTGAAGTCGACAGCGACGGCAATTTAAGCTCTTTGCCTTTTCTCGAGGCCCCGATTCCTGCTCGCTGCCGCTCGGAAAAAGCTGTTCAGGCCGACATCGCCAAGGCATATGCGAAGTACCTTAAGAATCCGCAGGTCAGCGTGCGTATAACAGAGCGGAAGAGCCGACAACCTGCCACAGTCTTCGGGGCTGTGCGAATGCCGACCCGAATTCAGATGCAGCGGAAGGTTCGCCTCAACGAGATTATGGCCGCATCCGGCGGTTTCACGGAGCGGGCATCGGGCACGATTCAGATCCTGCACACAGAGCCAATCATGTGTCCTGAACCGGGTGAAGAAGCCAGCGCACGGCCCATCGACGGAACGAAGATTCCGCTCGAGATTATCAAGATTGCAGAGTTGCGCATGGGTAAGGCCAATCCCATCATCCGTCCGGGTGACTACATTCTCGTAACGGAGGCCGAACCTATCTACATCACCGGGAGCGTGCAATCACCTCAGGGAATCTACATTCGCGATCAGCTCACGATAAGCAGAGCTTTGGCAATGGTTGGAGGCGTAAGAAAAGAGGCGAAGGCAAACGATATACGCATTTACCGGCAGAAACCCAACTCGCCTGACCACGAAACCATTATTGTGGATTTAACGGCCATCAAAAAGAAGCAGAAGCCAGATCTTGTGCTTCAGCCGTACGACATAATCGAAGTGCCCGAGGCTGGAATGTTCTCTTCAGGAAGAATTGGTCAGACATTTGTTGGCCTGATGACCGGAAGTCTTGGAAGCGTGTTTAGCAACATGGGTACTGGACTTGGGACTCGAGTGATTTACTAGCAGACTGGAGAGATCTAATCCAATGAGTTCGCGATCTGTGATGGCATTAAGCCGCCGTCGCCGCCGATGGATAACGTTTATTTGGACTACAGTTCTTACTGCCCTGATCATTGCTTTGATCTATTGGGAAAAGACTGCAATCCTCTACATTCTGGCCACGCTCGGAGTTGCAGGGCTATTGGCAGTAGTCGCGGTTGCGAATCTCGGAGGACCCGAAAAGACCTCTTCCGATGGTGCTGCAAACAGCGAGAGTACATCCGAAAAATTGTAGATACTCAAGGCTAGAAGGCTCAGTAGGACCAGTTGAAAGTTTATTCGGACTAATGCATAATCCGCCTGCGTTCACCTCCCCGGTGAACGAAGTGGTCGCGTGGGGTGAGGACACGTGGCCTTAGGGTGGGGGCTGTGGGAGGCCCCCGCCCGCTTTTTTGATGTTCGGTGGCAAGTGCTCAGAGCGCCTTGCCGCCGCACTTCAAATGGAACCTTTGCAAAATACTTATCGCTCCTTTACCATCGCGGTTTGTGATTTACGATCCCCTAAAGAAGTCTGTCTTCGTCTGAATAGCGAATCTTACGAGTTGCGAGGGTAGCATTGCGTTAGACAGCCCCTAATTGATTACTAAGGCTGCACGCTTTGACGACCAACATGGCACCGTCCGCTTCGACAGATATCCATTCGACAGTTACAACCGGACACGTATCCCAGGTGACTCCCCAGGGACGCTACCTGTGGCTGTTGTCTCTAACCGCTCTCGGAGTGGTTTACGGAGACATCGGTACCAGCCCTTTGTATGCTATTCGCGAGTGTTTTCATGGACCACACGCGGTTGCGGCAACGCCTGAGAACATCATGGGAGTGTTGTCGCTCATCTTCTGGTCGCTGGTAATTATCATTTCCGTAAAATACTTGGTTTTTGTTCTGCGAGCGGACAATCACGGCGAGGGTGGAATACTTTCTTTGACGGCCCTCGCAACGCCCATCAAGCCCTCAGGAAAGAGCGAGAACTGGTTCTTAATTGTGATCGGAATCTTTGGCGCGGCCTTGCTTTACGGAGATGGAATTATCACCCCTGCAATCTCGGTACTTGGCGCGATGGAGGGCCTAAGCGTCGCGACTCCGGTTCTTGAACCCTACATAGTTCCGACCACGATCGCCATCCTTGTAGGCCTCTTCCTATTTCAGAAGCGAGGTACAACCAAGGTGGGCAAGGTGTTTGGGCCAATTACGCTGCTCTGGTTTACATCGTTGGGAGTGCTAGGCGCAATGCAGATTGCGCAACACCCATCAGTCATAGCTGCAATTAACCCGATTCACGGGGCCAATTTCTTCCTGCATAACGGGTGGTACGGATACCTGGTCTTGGGCTCTGTTTTTTTGGTTGTTACGGGAGGTGAAGCCCTCTACGCCGACATGGGCCACTTTGGAACGCGTCCAATTCGACTTGACTGGTTTACGGTTGTACTTCCTGCATTGCTTCTCAACTACTTTGGTCAGGGCGCGCTACTTCTAGAAGATCCTACCACGGTCGAAAATCCGTTCTATCTGTTGGCCCCTTCCTGGGCACTGGTTCCCATGATCGTGCTTGCTACGTGCGCAGCCGTAATAGCTTCTCAGGCAGTAATCTCCGGTGCTTACTCCTTAACGATGCAGGCCGTGCAACTTGGTTTTTCCCCGCGGCTAAAGATCGATCACACATCCAGCACCGAATTTGGTCAGATCTACATCCCGGCCGTGAATTGGGCGCTGATGGTCGGTTGCATCGCCATCGTATTGGGGTTTCGAACTTCAAGTAATCTCGCTGCAGCTTACGGAGTGGCAGTGACGTCCACGATGGTGATTACCACTGTCCTTTTATACGTAGTTGCGCGACAGCGTTGGGGATGGAGTTGGTGGACGGCGGGAGCGCTGATGACCTTCTTTCTAATCATCGATCTTGCATTTTTCGGCGCTAACATCATCAAGCTTGCAAGCGGCGGTTGGTTCCCATTGCTGCTGGCGGCTTTCGTCTTCACCCTGATGACTACCTGGAAAAAGGGAAGACGGATACTCAACGAGCGCATTCAACGTGAGTCGCAACCGCTGGAGGATTTCCTGCAGGAGGTCGCGCGGCGCCCACCGTTGCGCGTCCCTGGTTCTGCGGTGTTTATGAATGGAAATGCAAGCCGCACACCACCGGCGCTTTTTCATAACCTCCAGCACAACAAGGTTCTTCACGATCAGGTCCTTTTTCTGACAGTCAAAACCAGGTTGGTTCCTTATGTCGACCCGAGCGAGCGAGTGGAGGTTGAAGGCATCGGCAATGGCTTCTATCGTCTGAGGGTGTTTTATGGTTTCATGGAAGATCCGAACATACCCAAGGTGCTAAAGGCCCTTGAAGTGCCCGGACTGAAGCTAAATCTAAAAGAGACGACATATTTTTTAGGGCGCGAAACGATCATGGCCAGCAAACGGCCGGGAATGGCACTGTGGCGAGAGAAAATTTTTGCTCTTATCTCTGCCAATGCAACCAGCGCCACAGCGTACTTTTGCTTACCCCCGGATCGGGTGGTTGAACTCGGCTCGCAGATTGAGATCTAGGTTCAGTCCAATAGAGCGAAGTCATGCTCTCTCGCCGTTTTTCCACGCTAACCCCCGCTAAGTTGTCATGACCGCAATCTCTTTTAGCGGCAGAACCGGTTACTTCATTGCCGTGATCAGTATGGCAGCGGCGACAGCTGCGCTGGCTCTTCTGAGGCTTCACATAAATCCGACCACCGTAGCCCTTATCCTTCTACTCGTCGTCCTATTCCTGGCTACGATGTGGGGCAGTGGACCAGCTCTATTGGCGGCGGTGTTGGGGGTACTATCATTTAACTTCTTTTTTCTGCCGCCGTATCACACGTTCACTATCGCTGACCCTCAAAATTGGGTTGCCTTGGCTGCATTCCTTTTGATTGCCGTTACTGCTGGCCAACTGTCGGCGCGAGCGAAGCGCCGTGCGGAGGAAGCTGAAGCTGGCCGCGTTGAGATCGATCGCCTCTACAAGGAGCTGCGAGACGCATTTGAGCGGGCAAGTCACGTCGAGGCGCTGAAACATAGTGAAAAGTTGAAATCAGCACTTCTTGATGCTGTGACCCACAACATCCGAACTCCCCTTACCTCAATCAAGGCATCTGTTACCACATTACTCGACGATCTTGGCCAAAGGATCAGCCTTGATAACGAGTCAAGACGAGATATGCTCGACGTGATCAATGAGGAATGCGACCGTCTGAATCGTTTTGTGGAAGCAATGATCGAACTCGCCCGCATTGAGGCGGGCGAGATGCGATTACGCCGTGGCTGGAGCACTGTCGATGAGATCGTCACCACGGCCTTAGAGCGTGCTCAGCCTCTCACCCGACGCCATCGCGTCGAGGTTCAAATTGAAAAGGACCTTATGATACGCGTCGACCCAAGCGCTGTTGTTGAGGTGATTTACACCTTATTGGACAACGCGACAAAGTACTCGGCGCCCGGTACCACTATTCTGGTTCGAGCAAAGCGCCATGGGGAGGGCACGATCCAGCTTTCTGTGGAGGACGAAGGGTCCGGCATTCCGCGACAGAGCCGCGAGCTAGTATTCGACAAGTTCTATCGGGCGAATGCGATAACTGACCCTCAGAGCCAACGGCCACCCGGGATAGGAATGGGGTTGGCCATCGCAAAGGGTATAGTAGAAGCGCATGGAGGCCGTATTTGGATAGAGGACGGCTCGGCTGGCAATGGCACGCGCGTCGTGTGTGACCTTCCTGTGGGCGACGAAGACGAGACAACCAAGAAGTCCGAACCGTCCGCTAAACGCTTGGGCCATGAATCATAAGCCGCGGATTCTGGTTGTAGATGACGAGCCACAGATTACTCGTGTGCTGCGCACAAGTCTGAGTACTCATGGGTACGAAGTGCGCACAGCCGCGGACGGAATTTCTGCCTTGGAAACTTTTAGTGATTGGCATCCGGATTTGGTTGTGACCGACTTGGTCATGCCTAACATGGATGGCACTGAATTGTGTCGAAGATTGCGGGCAGTATCGCAAGTTCCTGTCATCGTGCTTTCGGTTAAGGGTGAAGAAAAAACGAAGGTGGAGGCTTTGGATCTCGGCGCAGACGATTTCGTTACCAAACCGTTTGGAATTGACGAACTGATCGCTCGAATACGCGCTTCGCTGCGGCGAGCGGCAACTCCGGTTAGCGAAGTGGGTACAACCGTGCTCGAGATTGGCGACTTTCGGGTCGATCTAGAGTCTCGCCAAGTGAGTGTGCGTGGGCGAGAGATTCATTTGACACCCAAAGAGTTTGACCTGCTTACTTATTTTATGAAACATGCTGGGAAAGTCATCACTCACCGGACACTGCTTGGCGCTATTTGGGGCGGCGATTATGCCGAACAGACAGAATATCTGCGGGTGTTCATAGGCAACCTACGAAAGAAAATTGAAACGGATTCTTCGGGCCCACATTACATCGTTACCGAACCTTGGGTTGGTTATCGTTTCAATCCCGGCAACTAGGAAGACAGACTTTGTCCCGCCCGCCATGCCTACGATCTTTTTATGTTTCCTTTACACTATCTTTATGTACCACATCGTAATATCAACTAGTTGAAAATACGGCTGCCGAGGCCGCTTCCTTGTAAGGACATAGGAGGGCGGCGCGGGGGAACCAACAGTCCGCCATTGACGGACGAGGGGCGCATCGCAACTGACTTGAAATTGTGAGGGACACTTCCAGGTCCTAGCCCGTCAGCTAACCTCGTAGGCTTGAGTGGAAGAGCACGATGGGCGCACTGAAATTCAGAGGGCGCAGGGCAAGACTGCTCTGCGCCCTTTGTTGTGTGCAGGAGTTGAAATCAAATGATTTATCAGTTTGAAAATCGGTCGAAGAAAGATAGCTTCCACACCACAATCGCTTTTGAAGAGAATCGGCGATGCAAAAGGTTGCGCTGGTGGGCGACCGGTGGCGTTCTTGGTCTTTTTGGAGCGTTCGCGTTTCCACTTGTAATTGGTTTGCTGTTGGATAGCTCAGGCAGCCTCGCAGCGGCGCCCGACATTCTACGAATACTCAATCACCACACTCCGAGACAATTAGCGATTTTACTTGTGAGTTTTAGCGGGGCTTTAACCGCGGCTCATGGTCAGCAGACAGTTTTCAACGTGCCAACCACTGGCGTGCTCGACAGCCACAACTACTGAAACACGCTAAGTGAATGATCTTTTGAGGCACCAGGAGACCCGAAATGCTAGACATGATTTTTATCGCTGCGACAATTGTTTTCTTTCTGATCGCGCTTGCCTATGTACGGGCGTGCGAGAAGTTAAGGTGAGGATGACTATTAACGGCTGGTTACAAATTCTTTTCTACTTCGCGTTAATCCTGGCGGTTACGAAGCCGCTGGGGATTTTCATGGCGCGGGTGTTCAACCGCGAGCGGACCTTTCTGGATCCCGTGCTGCGTCCGGTGGAACGACTCATTTACCGGCTCACAGGCGTCAACCAGGATCGGGAAATGCCATGGACTGAATACGCGGCGGCGATGGTGTTCTACAGCCTTGTTTCAATGGTGGTGCTCTATGCGTTTCAACGTTTGCAGTATTACCTGCCATTCAATCCGCAGAAGTTAGTTGGGGTTAGCACACACTCTTCATTCAACACGGCAGCATCATTTACGACTAATACCAACTGGCAGGGATACGGCGGCGAAGTGACGATGAGTTACCTGTCGCAGATGGCCGGACTCGCCTATCAGAACTTCACGTCAGCGGCTGTTGGCATGGGCCTGGCAATCGCCTTAATCCGCGGCATCGCGCGACATGAGAAGGAAACGATTGGCAACTTCTGGGTGGATTTGGTGCGGGGAGCGCTTTGGATTCTCTTACCGCTTGGTTTCGTGCTCGCGCTGGCGCTTGTTTCGCAGGGTGTAGTCCAGAACCTCAAGCCTTATGACACAGCCCAGTTGATTGAGAAGCAAAGCATCGAAGTTGACAAGAAGGACGCCGACGGCAATGTCATCCTCAACCCGGACGGCTCGCCTGTGAAAGAGACGCAGGTGGTTGACACGCAGGCGATTGCGCAGGGTCCGGCTGCTTCGCAGATCGCGATTAAGCAACTCGGCACAAACGGTGGCGGCTTTTTTAATGTTAACTCGTCGCATCCGTTTGAGAATCCAACACCCTTTTCTAATTTCCTGGAGATGTTCTCGATTCTGGCTATCTCCGCGGGATTCACTTATACGCTTGGGCGAATGGTCAAATCGCAAAAGCACGGCTGGGCAGTGTTCGGCGCCATGACCGTGCTGTTCTTTGCCGGGATAATCGTCTCGTATTGGGCCGAGGCGCGCGGTAATCCGTTGTTTCCAGGTAATGTCAATCAGGCGGCGTCAACCATGCAGCCCGGCGGCAATATGGAAGGCAAGGAGGTGCGCTACGGGATAGCTAACTCGATCCTTTGGGCCACGGCTACTACGGATGCTTCAAACGGAAGCGTCAACAGCATGCACGATTCATATACCCCGCTCGGTGGGATAGTGCCGCTGACAAACATTCTGTTGGGCGAAGTCATCTTCGGAGGCGTAGGCGCCGGAATGTATGGCGTGCTGGTGATGGTAGTGCTCTCTGTTTTCATAGCCGGCTTGATGGTGGGGCGCACGCCGGAATATCTGGGAAAGAAAATCGAGGCATACGACGTAAAGATGGCGATGCTGTACGTGCTGATCTTTCCGCTCTCGATTCTGCTGCTGACGGCGATATCGGTGCTGTCGGATTCCTTTGGCCTGACCTCGCTCAACAATAGTGGGCCGCATGGCCTGTCTGAAATTCTCTATGCGTTCTCTTCCGGTACGGGAAATAACGGTTCTGCATTTGCCGGGTTGAACGCCAACACGCTTTGGTATAACTCGACCATCGGCACGTCAATGTTAGTTGGTAGGTTCCTGATGATCATTCCGATGCTGGCCATCGCGGGCAGTCTGGTTCGGAAGAAGATTACACCCCCGTCCTTGGGCACGTTTCCCGTCACCACTCCATTGTTTGCCGGGCTGCTGGTGAGCGTGATTCTGATTGTCGGTGCTCTGACGTTCTTCCCCGTTTTAAGTCTGGGGCCAATTGTCGAGCACTTGTTGATGCATGCAGGGAAGACATTTTGAAGGAAGGACTTGGGCCTTTGGTCTTGGTTCTTGGTTTGTGATTTGAACCACTGAAGACCAAAGGCCAAGACCAAAGACCAAACATCAATGACTACGACTAAGAAACAAGCAATCTGGAATGCTCAGCTCGTCAAACGAGCGATCGTTGATTCATTCATCAAGCTGAACCCGAAGAAGATGATGGGCAACCCCGTCATGTTTGTCGTGGAGGTTGGGAGTGTCTTGACGACGCTGCAACTGATTCGCGGAATCCTGGCGCCAATTCCCGGTGTGACGAATACCGGATTTGAGTTGCAGATCACGCTTTGGCTCTGGTTTACGGTACTTTTCGCGAATTTCGCAGAAGCTATGGCCGAGGGACGCGGCAAAGCTCAGGCCGACAACCTGCGAAAGTCGAAAACTGAAACGATCGCGCATCGTGTAGTTTCAGGTTCGTTGACGGAAGATGTCCCGGCACCCCAATTGAGGAAAGACGACTTGGTGATCGTGTCGGCAGGCGAATTTATCCCTGGCGACGGCGAAATCGTGGAAGGCGTCGCATCCGTTGACGAGTCTGCGATCACAGGCGAATCTGCCCCAGTCATACGTGAGGCGGGTGGCGACCGTTCGGCAGTGACCGGGGGCACCCGCGTATTGTCAGATCAGATCAAGGTTCGAATTAGTTCCAACCCCGGAGAGACATTTATCGATCGAATGATCGCGCTGGTTGAGGGGGCTGAGCGACAGAAAACACCAAACGAGATTGCGCTCAACATTCTCCTCGCGGGACTCACAATCATTTTTTTGCTGGCCGTAGTGACTCTCCAGCCCTTTGCGATCTATTCAGGTGCGCCGCAAACCATCTTCGTGCTCGTTTCGCTCCTAGTATGTTTGATCCCAACGACGATCGGAGGATTGCTCTCAGCCATAGGTATCGCGGGTATGGATCGGTTGATTCAGCAAAACGTCCTGGCGATGTCTGGCCGCGCAGTGGAGGCTGCAGGAGACGTCAATACTCTTCTACTCGATAAGACTGGAACGATCACACTGGGCAATCGCCAGGCGACGGAGTTTATCCCCGTTCCCGGTGTTGACGAAGCGCAGTTGGCTGACGCTGCGCAGCTATCGTCTTTGTCGGATGAGACGCCCGAGGGCCGTTCCATTGTCGTGTTGGCGAAGCAGAAGTATGGGATGCGCGGGCGTGAGTTGACTCCACACGAAGCCCACTTCATTCCCTTCAGTGCACAGACGCGAATGTCGGGTGTCAATTACGGCGGCCGCGAGATTCGCAAAGGAGCGGCGGATGCCATCGAGGCATACCTTGCGGATGGTCGCTCTGCGCCGAAGGAGCTGCGAGAGATTGTGGAGCGCATCTCAAAAGCGGGCGGCACGCCGCTAGTCGTCGTCGAGAATCGGCACGCATTGGGAGTCATTCACCTTAAAGACATCATCAAGGGCGGCATGATCGAGCGGTTCAACCAGATGCGCCAGATGGGTATCAGGACCGTGATGATCACCGGGGATAACCCGCTCACCGCGGCAACCATTGCTCGTGAAGCCGGGGTCGATGACTTTCTCGCACAAGCTACTCCCGAAGACAAGATGGCTTTGATTAAACGAGAGCAAGCCGGCGGCAAACTTGTGGCGATGACTGGCGACGGCACTAATGATGCGCCTGCGTTGGCCCAGTCGGACGTTGGGGTGGCGATGAACACGGGAACACAGGCCGCAAAAGAAGCGGGCAACATGGTCGACCTGGATTCCAATCCGACGAAGCTGATTGAAATCGTCGAGATCGGAAAACAGATGCTTATGACACGAGGCGCTTTGACCACCTTTTCGATCAGCAATGACGTCGCTAAATACTTTGCGATCATTCCGGCAATGTTTGCGGCCGCGTTTCCGGTGCTGGATGCGCTGAACATCATGGGCCTGAGAACGCCGCAGTCGGCAATTCTTTCGGCCGTGATTTTCAACGCGTTGATTATTATCGCTTTGATTCCTCTCGCACTTAGGGGAGTGAAATACAGAGCTATGAGTGCGGCTTCGTTGCTACGTCGCAATCTGGTGATTTATGGCCTGGGCGGAATCATCGTGCCTTTCATTGGTATCAAAATCATTGACGTGATTATCCATGCGATTGGGTTGGCTTGACTGATTGTGATGGGCCACTGGACTAAGACTTAAAGATGAAAAACCTAATAACAGCAGTTCTGATGACAATTGTGACGACGGTCCTGTTGGGTCTGATCTACCCGCTCGTCGTCACAGGCCTGGCCCAGGTGATCTTTCCGGACAAGGCAAATGGTCAATTGATCAGACGTGGCGATGGCAGCGTCATTGGCTCGCGGATCATTGGACAGCCATTTGCCGGACCCGGTTACTTCCATTCACGACCGAGCGCAGCCGGCGCGGTGGGTTACGACGCCGGCGCATCTTCGGGCTCGAATCTTGGACCAACAAGCCAGAAGCTCATGGACCGCATAAAGGCTGACGTTGAGAAGCGGCAGGCGGAGAATCCGGGGAAACCAGTGCCAGTGGACCTGGTGACGGTATCCGCATCCGGTCTCGACCCTCATATTTCTCCCGCGGCAGCTGAGTTTCAGGTACCCCGCGTCGCGCGCGAAAGGGGAATGCACGAAGAAGAACTGAGACGGATCGTCACGGCGCATACGGAAGGGCGACAATTTGGGTTTCTGGGCGAACCACGCGTAAACGTCCTTGAGCTGAATCTTGATCTCGACCGGGTGAAACCGGCGCGCGTCGAGCCGCCGAGCCGCTGAACAGACAGTGATTGCCAGACCTGCGATCGACGCCCACTTGCCATGATAGATGAGGGCCAAAGACCATCTCCCGAATCGCTGCTCGCTAAATTGAAACAGGCGCAGCGGCCGCGGCTTCGTGTCTACATCGGTGCCGCGCCGGGCGTCGGCAAAACATACCAGATGCTCGAAGATGCGCACCTACTTAAGAAGCAAGGCGTTGATATTGTGGTGGCAGTTGTAGAGCCCCACGGGCGTGAAGACACGCGGTCGATGATCGGCGATCTGGAACGTGTGCCAATGCGGCGCATTGAATATCGAGGCGTCACAATCGAGGAGATGGACGTTGAGGCAGTGATTGCCCGTCATCCGGAATTCGCAATTGTCGATGAGTTGGCCCATTCGAATGTGCCTGGCTCGAAGAACCGTAAGCGTTATGAAGACGTTTTGGATCTGCTCAAAGCGGGCATTTCCGTAATCACCGCGGTAAACATTCAACACCTCGAATCGCTGAATGATGTAGTGACACGCACCACGGGAGTGCGAGTGCGGGAGACGATCCCAGATCACTTTCTCCGACGCGCGGATGAGGTTGTCAATGTGGACGTTTCGATCGACACACTTCGCACCCGCCTCCGCCAGGGAAAGATTTACGATGTGGTAAAGATTGAGCAAGCCCTCAACAACTTTTTTCGCAAAGGGAATCTTTCCGCCCTTCGCGAACTTGCTTTGAGACAAGTGGCCACGGATCAAGCCAGCAAAGCGCATGACTACCGAGAACGCGAAGGACTAGACCAAGCGGTAATCCCGGAGAAGGTGATGGTGGCCATTGCCTCTCGCGGCAGCGCGAAAAAGCTGCTGCGGGTTGGCTCTCGGATTGCCGGTCGTCTTGCGACTGATTGGTACGCTGTTTACGTCGAGACTCCCAACGAGGAGCCCGGCCGAATCAAACCCGTCGATTATGCCGCGCTCCAGGAAAATGTTCGATTTGCTCAAGAAATGGGAGCGAAAGTTGTAAAACTCAAATCACGTCGTGTAGCAGACGCATTGATCGACTTTGCGAGGCGCGAGGGCATCACCCACGTTGTGTTTGGACAGACCTCGCGATCACGGTTGAACATTTTGTTGCACGGATCAGTCATCAACCGTTTCCTTGACGAGGTACGCGATGCAACGGTCCAGGTGGTGCCGTTGGATCAAACATTAGAAGGCAAAAGTGCGGAGCCAGAATGAAGGTGAAAATGCCTGTCGTGACCTCTAACTTCTGAATGCATTGTCATGAGCCTGCGCCCCAAACTGATACTCGGTTACCTGATATTCATTGCCGCTTTGGTGATTCTCGGCGGCTGGAGCGTTTGGCGCCTGCGGGAAATGGGTGGCGTGTCCCGCGGGATCATCTCAAATAACTACGACTCAGTGGTCGCGGCGCAGGAAATGATAAAGAGTCTTGAACGGCAAGACTCTGCTGCGCTGTTTGCATTACTCGGCGCACACGACAAAGCAAGTGTCCAACTGCGCGAGTTCCGCACGCGTTTCGACGTTAGCCTGCAGAAGGCAGAAGGTAACATTACCGAACCTGGTGAGCCTGAGACACTGAAGACCATTCGCCATAACCGCGACATCTACTATGAAATGTTTGATAGCTTTCTTGCCAGACTAGACGACAAAAACGCTTCGCGGTCAGAGACGAGAACCTCGAAGCAAGAAGAACCCATGAGCCGAGAGTACTTCTCGCGCCTCGAGCCGCAATTCAAGAAGCTGCGAGCCGAATGTGACCATCTGCTCCAACTCAATCAGCAGGCCATGCTCGCGAAGTCAGAGTCAGCCGCAACCGTAGCTCAGTTCTGGTTCTATCGCACCTTACTAATCGCCGGCGTATTGGTCGGCGCCGGATTACTGCTCGCTTTCTTTCTCGCAAACCGGATCGTCGAGCCGTTACGACAGTTGATCGAAACGACAGCAAAGATTGCCGGGGGTGACTTTAATGCAAAGGTGGCCATCAGCTCACGCGATGAGGTTGGGTTGTTGGCTGCCGAGTATAACCGCATGGCTGAACGGATTCGCCAACTGCGAAGTTCTGACATGGGGAAGCTACTGGTGGCGCAGCAAACAACCGAAGCCGCCATCGACTCACTTTATGACCCCGTTATTGTGACCGATGGCGAAGGTTGTGTAACAAAGCTGAACCCGGCAGCGGAGGAGATATTTGGTTCTGAAAAAGAGAACACTGGCAAACATGTCGGAGAAGTGGCGCGAGACTCGCGCATCGCCGTCGCTGTGGCCCAGGCGTTGGAGTTAGAGAGGCCAGTCGCCAGCGAAGGCATGTCTTCAGTTCTGCCGCTCGCCGTAGACGGTTGGGAGAGAGCTTTTCGCCTTCGTACTACGCCAATGCGCGACGATGGCGATCGGCTCCTGGGAGCAGTTACCTTGCTGGAGGACATTACTCACCTGCGCGAAATTGATCGTCTCAAATCAGAGTTCATCGCCACCGCTTCACACGAGCTGCGCACACCGTTCACTAGGGTGCAGCTCGCCATTCATCTGTTACTCGAAGAAGCCCTAGGAGAACTGACCGACAAGCAAGCCGAGGTGCTTGGTGCATGTCGCGAGGATTGTGACCGACTCGATAAGCTTATGCGTGACCTGATCGACGTTTCGAAAATCGAAGCTGGCGAGAGTCAGCCGGAGCTACGAACAGAGAAAACGCGTCAACTAATTACTGCGATGTCGGAAGAGTTGCGACCACAGGTTGAAGCTAAGGACTTGTCCTTCCGAGTTGAGATACCAGTTCATCTGCCTGATGTAATTGTCGACCGCTGGCAGATTGAGAGAGTTCTCACGAATCTCGTCGTCAACTCCATTCGTTACACTAAGCAAGGTGAAATTAGAATCAACGTCGAACGGCGAGGTCACTATGTTGCAGTATCGGTGTCTGATACCGGGAGCGTATGCCGGATGAATGAGGGTGGGTCTTAGAGCTTCTGAGTCTAAGCAGTTCAGGCTGGTTCTGCAGCCGCCCGATTTGCGAGAAAGCACGAGCGGCAATATACAGGTCGGCCTTGCGAGGGGTAAAAAGGAACCGTGGTCTGCTGCCCACATTGAGCGCACTGAACAGAGACTTCTACCCGCTGACGGACTCCTGACGTTTGTGCGGCAGTGATTGCAGCCAACCGTTCATTCTTGGCTTGTTTGCAAGGCTTGCAGCGCTTAGGCTCGTTCTTCAGGCCCTTATCGTGAAAGAACACCTGTTCGCCTGCCGTCCAGGTGAAGTATTCACTGCAGTCCACGCATTTGAGTTGCCGATCTTCGTATTCTGACTCAGCGCTGGTCTCACCTTCGCGGATGACTTCCGTTTGTGACATGATTCGATCTCCCGTGGTCGCTCAATACCTTTGCTCTGGATTTACCGCGCCAGTTTGGGAATTATTTTTTTGGAAGGTAAAGTATTCTCCCACTCGGTGCCTGCGGGCCCCGTGCGAAGGAAATTATAACTATGGCGAAATTGTGTCAAGCTTCAGGGGTGTTAATAGCAATTCAGTCGCCCCTGCAACCTAATTGAGTAAGAGGTGGACGGAGACGTTAAACAACGATCAAACTATGACTAGACCTTCCAGAGTGCTGGTATTGGGGTCGGGTGGGCGAGAACACGCGATTCTCGCAACGCTGGCCCGCACTTCTCACAGACCACTCGAGCTCTACAGCATTCCAGGAAACGGAGGGATCTCGAGTATCGCGCAGTGCTCTTCTGAATCGCTTGACAATCACGCGGCGGTCGTCGGGTTCGCGAGGGAAAATCAGTTCGACCTAACCATAGTGGGTCCGGAAATTCCTCTGGCTTCCGGAATTGTCGATGCCTTTCGTGCATCCGGGTTGAGAATCTTTGGACCTTCAGCCAGGGCAGCCCAGCTGGAGTCCAGCAAAGTTTTTGCGAAGGAGTTTATGGCCCGGCATCAGATTCCGACTGCTGCGTTTCGCATCGCCAATAACCCCGACGAAGCGTTCGGGATTCTGCGAAGCGATACGTTCGGTGCTCGGGAGGGTTATGTGATAAAAGCCGATGGTTTGGCTGCCGGAAAAGGGGTCATCGTGTCAAACTCCCCAATCGAGGCAGAACAGGCGATCAACGCACTCTTCAGCGGCCGACTTGTGCCGGTTGAAGCGGTCAATCGACTGGTGTTTGAAGAGAAGCTCGTGGGTACCGAAGTCTCAGTGCTCGCGTTTGCAGATAGTCAGACTTATCGCTTGATGCCTCCAGCTCGAGATCATAAGCGCATTGGCGAGGGTGACACTGGTCCGAACACCGGTGGAATGGGCGCGGTGACTGATGACTCCCTAGTAAGCGCTGAGACCCTTCAGTTCATAGCGGACCGTATAGTTGAACCAACGCTCGCGGGTGCAGCGAAGGAGGGGTTTCCATTTAGAGGCGTTCTCTTTGTAGGGCTAATGCTAACCAGCAACGGTCCGCAGGTGCTTGAGTACAACGTGCGATTTGGGGACCCGGAGACACAGGCAATCCTGGTGCGGCTCGGATCGGATCTCTACGAAATCTTCAAAGCAGTCACTGACGACTGTTTGGATGCGGTGAAAGTCAAGTGGAGTAACCAATCGTCAGCCTGCGTCGTGCTGGCCAGTAAGGGGTATCCGGGAAAATACGAAACTGGGATACAAATGAGCGGACTTGAGGCAGCAGCAGGTGTTGCCGGCGTGCAGATTTTCCACGCGGGAACTTCCCGAGATGAACGCGGGCGTGTCTTCACTAGTGGCGGCCGCGTTTTAGGCGTGACCGCCACCGGGGAGAGTCTGGGAGAGGCGCTGAATTCGGCGTACGCGGCGGTTGA
This sequence comes from Pyrinomonadaceae bacterium, assembly GCA_035283645.1. Lineage (GTDB taxonomy): Bacteria > Acidobacteriota > Blastocatellia > Pyrinomonadales > Pyrinomonadaceae > PSRF01. The sequence continues at coordinate 28,636 of DATETN010000165.1, read as the reverse complement.
TCTTATAAATTGGCCTGGCATGCACTATCGACGGGATATCGGAAGGACTCGTTCTGTTTCCGCCCGCTGAATTCAGATAGTTTGAGAATGCTATACACGCTTGGCTTTTTTGCCACTCTCTAGCCCTTTCTTTGCGGCGAGTTGTGACAAGTTCTTCTGTCTCATTCAAGGAGTTCACTCCACGCGAGATTCCGAACCTTGCCAAAATACGTACGGCGTACAAAAAGCTTCCGCGCCCTCTCGATAATCGGGATTGCCTCCGCACTCCAAAACAAAAATTTTCCCTCCTGAACCGCGGGTGAGACCACTTTTTGGCGTCATGATAAGTGAACGCCGTGTATTCCGCTGTCTGAGTCGCAAAATGCGATGTTAAAGCCCGAAAAACTCTCTGCAAACCACGAGGAACTCTTCCTTCAGCGCTACACAATCCTGCGCAGCTCAGCGCTCAGGCTCACCGGAAATGATCCCGAACAGGCAGAGGACCTTCTACACGACGCCTTTATTCACTTCTCAATCCATCACCCGCCGCTCGAAGAGATCAAGAACCTCGATGGATACCTCTACGCGATGCTGCGGAATTTGCATCTCTCGCAATCGCGGCGGGCCGCACGCAGCGCGCATGGCCATTTCCTGATTATTGATTACGACTCAGCGGAGATTGGCTTGCAAGCTCTTGATCCACGAGAAAAGATCAAAGTTCAGGACGAGCTGAAATCGATCTGCGAGTACGCCTGTCTCCGCAAAGAGTCTTCACGGGCCGGGAGTGTTCTGATCCTGCGGTTCTTTCATGGTTATTATCCGGATGAGATAGTGCAAGTAACGCGCTGCACGAGATCCGCCGTGGACCATCATCTGCGCGCGGCACGCAGTGAAGCTAAGGTTTACTTGCAGAATCCGAATGCGCTGTCATTCATGCAACAGCGAGTTGGAGGTCAGGCGCACCTGAACTTTGGCGATCCGCAAGCGAGCATTCTACTCAATTTACGCTACGCGATTTTCCATACCGAACGTCAGCCGTGTTTGACTACCAAACAGATTGCGGAGCTTTACGAAGGTGAAGCGACGGAGTCACTGGATGCCCAGACCTTGGGGCACATCGTCAGTTGCTCTTCATGTCTCGACAAAGTCAACAAGTTGCTTGGCCTGCCCGCTCTTGCTGAGCGCGATGCTGAGGATTTTCTTGGTCCAAATCGGAAGTCCAAAGGCGGTGGGGGTGGCGACAGCGGTGGCGGGGGAAATCCCATTGCGGCGTTCGCAAAAAAGAGTCGACGCCGCATGCGACAGGTGCTGAAGCATGCGCCGCAAGAACTTCACATATCGGTTAATGGTTTCATCCTGGGCTCACAAAAGATTCGTTCGGAAGTAAGCGAGCTGACGTTGAATGTGAATCTCGATGAAAAGATCGGATTCGTTGAGGTGTTTAGTGAGAGTGATATCAGGTTGTTTTTCCAGAACATCGAACTGCCGCCAGAGGGAGCGGTTGAGCAGCCATCGCGAATTGAACTGAGCGACGGGCGCTCGTTGGAGGTGGCTCTTAACTTTTCGGATACATGGCCCAAGCTTTACGTCGTCTATCACGACCCTTCGCTTGCAGGATCTGAAATAGCAGAAGTCCAAAGTTCACCGAAGAGTCCAAAGTCCCAAGTCCAAAGTCCAAGGAAAGACCAGGTTCGTTTGCATTGGTTTAGAAATATCGGGCGGCGCCTGTCCGACTTTCGACTTTCGACTTTCGACTTTGGGCTTTTCCTTCGTCCCGCAACCGTGACCGCGGTCTTAGCCGCTTTCCTGCTCGCGGGCATGCTCTTCATGCGCCTGCGTGGTCCAGATGCTCCTGCATCCGCCGCAGACCTGTTGCGTCAATCGTCGATGGCGGAACAGGCGTTAATAGCGAGAAGTGACTCGGTCGTACATCGCACGATCAATCTGGAAGAACGACGGCTCAAAGCCGACGGCAGCGCATCCGAAGGTGCACGCGTTGTTTCTCGTCGCCGGCTGGAACTCTGGGAGAGCGGTGCCCAAAAGATGCGAGCGCTTCGCGTCTTCGATGAGCAGAACCGGCTCGTCAACGGCGAGTGGACGAAAAACGGTGAGTCGAGAACGCTCTCTCATCACGGTGCGAAGCTTCGTAGTGAGCCTGCGAAAGCTTCAATGGATGCTCTGTTGTCGACCGACATCTGGAAAATGAGACTCTCTGCCACCGAATTTTCTGCAATCGTCGGTGACGGCAAAGAAATTTCCGTCGATGACGTCGGATACGTTTCGGTGAGAGAAACCGGCAATCGATACTTATTCGAATATCAACACATTTCCTCTCGACCCGGTTTGCAGCGCGCGACCCTCATTCTGAATCGCCCCGAACTTCGCGCCATCGAGATGACTCTTGTTGTTATGTCCGAAACAAAGGACATCGAACCCCGAACCACTAACCACGAACAGAACTCCAATCGGCAATTGGCAGTTGGCAATTGGCAATGGACCGAGTACCGCTTCACCGAATCCAGTTTCGAACAACGCGCGACGAGTTCAGTGGCGCCGGCTGTTTTTGAACCCGATCCGGACCTCCTCGTAGACGCGGAGCGAGGCGGCGACAGAGGCGCGGAAAACATTCCCGCGTCTTCGCTTCCCGCCGTCCTCGTCTCTACGGTTGCGGCGACAGCAGAGCTCGAGGTTGAAGTCCTTCGGCTGTTGAACCAGGTATCGGCGCTTAGCGGAGAGCAGATCAGTATGATGCGCACGCCGGACGGGAAACTGAGTGTGCAAGGAGTGGTGGATACGGAAAGCCGTAAACGCGAGATCCTGGATTCGCTCTCGCCGGTCATCGGTAATCCCGCTGTACACGTAGATATTGTCACGCCTGCTGAACCTCGGAAGCGCGAACGTTCAAAAAGTTCCAGCTTATCGTCGTCGGTGAGTATTGAAGGTGTTTCGCCTGCGCGCGACACGATTCCGGTTGACGCCGAGGTGCGCAGGTTTTTTTCTGAGCAGGGCATCGCAAATGAGCGAGTCGATGAAGAGATTCGACAGTTCAGTCGCAAGGTTATGAATCGATCTCGCCGCATTCGTCTGCATGCGTTAGCGCTGAAACAGATTGTCGAACGGTTTTCAACGGCCGATTTGCAGGGGCTCGATCCGGCGGCGCGCGCGAAGTGGAAGGCGATGGTTGGAGAGCATGCTCGTGGGTTTCAGCAGGAAGCTGCGAGTCTAAGGCGAGATCTCGAACTGATTTTTCCGTCCGCTTCGTCTGCGGCAGGGGCGGGAACTTCGATTGTGATTAGCGATGAACGCGAGCTGGCCCAGGCGGTGACTCGTCTGTATGCGTTGGCTTCTGCGTGCGATGAGGATGTGAGCTTGTCGTTTTCGATCGCGGCAAACCATTCCGCCGCGCCTGTGAAGGCGTCGCAGTTCTGGCGCTCACTCAAGAGTGCTGAACAGTTGGCTAAGAAGATTGCGAATAGTCGGTAGTGCGCTGTGCGGGGTTTTGGTCTTTCTTCGTGCTTTTAGTGTCAGTTCCTGGATCGCGTCTGTTGTGCTTCCTGCCGGCTTTTGTGGCTGAATCTTTCCAGAGAGGAATAGAACATGATTTCATATAAAACGGCGGGAGTAATATACGGGGGAGGCTTGTTTGCAAGATTCCGGATCGGTCTTTCTCTCCGTCAGTAATCTTAATTGAATTGCCCCCTTCTACCGGCACTGGTAGCGTTGAACGGGGGGTCGAAGCTAATAGACGCGCACAGAGAGAGAGAGAGTGTGTGTGTGTATTCAAGGTGATATGGATTTTATGGGAATGGACCAGGCCGAGGAGTTTTTTTCAGCACTTTACCGACAAGGCAAGCGTGCCGAGTTTTTGCGTTACTGGGGGGAAGGTCACGAGATTTCCTCCGAGCCGAATGTGCGCGACATGTGGAATCGAATCTTCGCTTGGTTCGACGAGTTCTCGCCGAAGGCCCAAGACAACAAGCCAGCGAAAACTAGTAGGCGGTGATGAGCATTTTCAATTCTAGAGGATCAACAACATCATCATCAAGACAGAAGGCTTTCTCGACGGTGTACAGCTGTTTTTTATTGGCGCGGGAGTAATGGCCGAAGCAATGGTCGCCGGACTCTCGCGCAGGGAATTTAAGTGACCTGTTTGATTGGTTTACGGCCCGGTCGAGGGGCTCCCGCCGTTGGCAGATTGCTGCTGAACTGGAGCGCTTTTTTTCACATTAGTTGCTGAATTTGGGCTGGAGCCGAGGGTTGTCGTACGATCAGTTACTGAAGAGGGCTCGGCGAAATGGGCCGGCAAGATTTCACCTAAATGCTTGTCTCTGAGCGGGTTAATACGGTGCAATAGAGAACGGGAAATTGGCCGATTCGTGCTGAACCTCCACTTCAGCAACTAACGCGAAAAAATTCAGTAACTACTCATGGACCGAGTTTGGCGTTTTGCGTGAGCGTTTTCTCAAGTCCGAAGAGACATCCGCTTTATCTAAGATCCAGAAAACAAAGGCAGTTAACTGACCACGAGAAGAATGAAGATAGGCGCGATGGAATGCTCTCCCGAGGCCATGCTGCGCATCGAGAAGATCTGCACTTTCTGCTCGCAACCAGCCATTAGCACGGTGGCTTCATACCAATCCACTTGTGCTTCCTGCCCCCATTCGTAGGTCTGCGGAATAAATACCTCTTGCCGGCCCAATCCCAACTGTTGCTTTCGTTCTTGCACATACTGCCGCACACTTCGTTCGCTGACTTTCACCTGCGGTATTACCGTTACTTGGGTGGCATTCTGGTACGTCCTGACTTTTTCACAGCTGCTCAGCTTCGGCCTAACACAACACACTCTCTCTCAATTGCTCTTCTCGGTGTCACCACTCAAGACGTCGTTGGAGTTTCAGAAGCTGTGAAAAAATTATTGCACCGGAATACTACTCAGGTAACGGTAATTCGCAGGTTAGGAAGGGGGCAGTCGATAGATTCAAGGCGCGATAAATTCAACGCGCCCCCGCCTCAATTTCAAAACAGCTTGCTTCCGCGAATCAACCCAATGCAGTTAAAGTCAGAAGGCTTGAGTGAACACCAACAGCACTGGCATTCAAAACTGAGGCGGGGGCGCGTTGAATTCATCCCACCTGGCATCGTGTATGTGACCGTTTTATAACAGTTACCTGGCACGCGTGCCCCTCCGACACGCCTGCTAAAGTTGGCATCGCACCGATACTGACTGGGTCGTCACTGGGTTGAGTGGTGTGTGTACTTCCGAAACGGTCCGATGGCGCTTGTGGCATCTGGCTGGCAGACTGGCTGTGCTGTTATACTTGGTACATATATTTGACGGTAATTTGAACCCTCGTTGATTACCTTTCGTACAAACACATGCGGACGTGCAGAAGTTACCCATAACACTTTGAGATCGTACATCACTGCTGGAGGACGAGTTTCAAATGGGATTGTGGACGAGAGTTAAACGCTCGATGCGGGCGCTTTTTGGCGGAATCATCGAAAAGACTGAGGATCCAGAGCTCATTCTGCAGCAAACCATTCGCGACATGCGAGATCGCGTCCCGGAACTGAACAACTCCGTTGCGCAAGTCATGGCGACTGAACGCCTGCTAGCAAAGAGCAAGGAACGGCTTGATTCGCAGGTTGTCGATCTGGACTCTAAAATCAAGGCCTCGGTCAAAATGGGACGCGATGACATCGCTACCGCTTACATTGGCCAATTGCAGCAAGCGCAGATGGATTTGCTGAAGACTGCCCAGCAACTTGAGCATGCAACCCTGGCATCGAAACAGGCGCTCAAGGCCCGTGACAACTACGTCTTGCAGATGCAGCGCCGCACGGCGGAAGCCATGCAGCTAATAAATCAGTCCAAGCAGGCCAAGCTGCAGGAGCAACTGGCGCAGACGATGGAGTCGTTCCAACTTGGGGACGATGCCTCGACCTTTAATGAAATGCGCGACAAAATTGATCGCCGAGCCGCGGCTGCGGAAGCCAAGATGCAGTTGGGCTCCGCCTCGGTGGATAATCAGATGCAAGAGATTGAACGCGAGGCCTTAGATATGCAGCTCCAGGACAAATTGCTGCAATACAAGCGGGATATGGGGCTGCTGCCAGGATCCACGGAGGTCACGCCGCAGGCTTTGCCAGCGCAGGGTGAGAGTACGACGAACACCGATCAAGCGACGCCAGTCTTGGACAACGGGGACCGTTCACACTGATACCGGCACGCGGGTCACAATCTGATTAAGCTTATTCGACGTTTTATGGCCGAGTTGCCAAAGATTGATATCAAGTATCTTAAGGAAGCCTTCAAAGAGCCGGTCAATTTCTGGGGGATGGCAGGCTTTGCCGTTGCCGCAGCCTACGTTCAGGATGTGACACCGTTGGTTGCAGCGCTGGCAGCTGAAGGAGTTTATCTAATCACCGTGCCTGCTACTTCTGTATATCGGCGTTTGGTCGACCGGCGAGAGAAGCAGCGTATGTTGAAGCTGCGTGATCAGCAGCGCGAGGCTGTCATTAAAGGGTTCGATCCTCGTGAACGCGAAGCTGTCGAGTATCTCCGGTGGATGAAGACACAGATCTACTCAAACTACAAAAAGTTCACCGGCACAAAACAGATACCCTCAAACATTCAGAGTCTGGACCAACGCTGGGAAGACTTCGTCGATCTGTTGGACGTTTATAGGCGGCGCAAGCATCACCTACGGTCGATCAATCGACAGGCAGTGCAAAACCAGCTGGTCCAAGCCGAGCGTTCCGTTCAGAATTCGAAGGATGATCGCGAGCGACGGATCCAGCAGGCAAATGTCGAGATCCTAAAGAGACGTATCTCCGCATTCATTGACATTGAGCGTTCGGTAAAACTTGTCGAAGGCCAGCTACAATCAATTGAGAACTTCTTCGGACTGGTCAACGATCAGGTCGTCACGTTGCCAACGCCTGAACGAGTTTCCTCTTTGGATTTCGAACAGCTCAGTGACTCCATCGCGATGACCAAGCAGATGCTGGAGGAGACCTCCGATACCTTTGCTGCCCTTGACAGTCACAATCGCGACCTTGGCAACTACGAACTGCTACTGTCCAATAGCTCATCCTCAAAGTAAGTGGCACGCTCGCAAGAACAAATGATGGACCAACAGAATCCTACACGCGGCAGCAGGATCTGAAGGCACTATAGACTGCACCGTGTATAGCATTTCTTTTGTTTCTCTTGGTTCTTTAATCTTCTTTAAAATCCGCGATTTCGGGCCAAAAGTGCGCTATATCGTGCCAAATAAAAACCTAACCACAATATATTGACATCACAAATTTAAAGGAGTATATTCCGCTCCGCTTGTTACGGGGCGGTTGATTTGGAGCAGCGGCGGGCCCCCTTTGCCGTTTAAGAAATAGAACTTTTCGCTTCGAATAGAGCCAACCGGAGTATCCGCAAAACATCTTAATTAGTGGTCATCGCGTAGCAATTCGCGCCGCCCAACTGTTTTTCGAACCCGATACCCTCGCTAGGTCTCCCGCGAGAGAAGGCAGAGAACATGAGCGCAGCTTTCAGCAAAAAATCCGTGAACGCTTCCCATCCAACAACTTCAACTCGACGCAAACTTCAGCCACTGGGGCTAAATGCGAAGCGAGTAATCAGTAAGCGCTACTCACTGAAAGATGCAAAAGGAAGAGCGATTGAAGAATGGCCGGATATTGTTCGTCGGGTGGTTGGTCACGTATCGGCCGCCGAGAAAGATCCGCTGAAGAGAGACGCGTTCTTCGAAGCTATGAGCGAGGTCATGCTGGCTCGCGAGTTCGTGCCAAACACACCTTGTCTGGTGAACGCCGGCAAGACGAATGGTCAATTAGCTGCCTGCTTTGTGTTGGATGTCCCGGATTCCATTACCGGAATAATGGAGCATGCAAAAGCGGCTGCCACCATTCATCAGACTGGTGGTGGTACAGGAATGACTTACGAGTTTCTCCGTCCGGCGGGAGCAATGGTTAGCTCAACTCGCGGTGTTGCCTCTGGTCCAGTCTCCTTTATGAACATCGTCAACCAGGTGACGGACGTCGTGAAGCAGGGTGGCGTTCGTCGCGGCGCCAATATGGGCATGATGCGCGTGACGCATCCAGACGTGCTCCGGTTCATTCATGCGAAAAACGATCAGCACTCGCTGACGAACTTTAATATTTCGGTCAATGTCACTGACAAATTCTTAAAGGCAGTGGATAACAGCGAGTGGTTCCAACTGGAATTCAACGGAGAACCATGGACCGAGCCGATTTACGATCCAATCAGCGGTGGCGATTATGTGGTGTACCGACGCCCCGATGGGTCATCTGTCACGTTCTCTGATTGCGCAGCGTTTACCGAAGCGGATCTCTCGGAGTGCACAATCGAGGAGCCACCGCGTCCCGGTATGGTTTTCGCCCCGGACATCTGGAACCGGATTGTGGCCAGCGCCCACATGTATGCCGAGCCCGGCATTGCTTTCATTGATGAGGTAAACCGCCACAATCACATGATGAAATCGATGGGGCCGATCTATTCATGCAACCCCTGCGGCGAACAATTCCTGCACTTCTCGAATTCCTGCAATCTGGGTTCGATCGATCTCAACAAGTTCTACGATCCCGAGAAGCGGATCGACTGGGATCGCCTGCGCACTGTAACCCATCTCTGCACCCGTTTCCTTGATAATGTGATTGATACCTGTGCGTGGCCGCTGCCTGAAACTAACGACGTAGTTCATCGCACGCGTCCCGTTGGCTTGGGCATCATGGGATTTGCAGATCTCTGCCTGAGTTTGAATGTGACCTATGGCTCGCCTGTTTCAATTGACCTGATGGACGAGATGATGGGCTTCATCCGGCGTGAGGCATGGAATGCCAGCATAGCGCTCGGCGCCGAAAAGGGGAGCTTCCCTGAATTTGAACCAAATCGGGAAGCCTACGAGGATTTTCTTTACAACCAGATCGGCATCTCCCGCGAAGTGGCATTGACGCCGCGGAATTACGAGGTGACCACAATTGCACCGACCGGCACGATTTCACTGGTGGCGGAAACGTCCTCAGGGATCGAGCCGAATTTTTCCTGGGCCTATGTGCGCAAAGACACGTTGGGCACACGGACTTATGTGCATACCCTCGCGGCCCAGGCGTTGGGGATTGATGTGGACCAGACCGATCAGGAGTCGATCGACAAGGCAGCGGCCTATGTCGTTGAACACGAAAGTGAGTTGCCGCCCTATTTCATCTCGGCCATGAACATCAGCGCCGAACAGCACGTCCACGTGCTGGCCGCTGCCCAACGCAACGTCGATAACAGCGTTTCTAAGACGTGCAACGGCGCCGTTGACGACACGGTCGAGTCTGTCGATGCGCTTTACAAACTTGCGCGGCAACTCGGTTGTAAAGCGGTTAGTTACTATCGCGACGGCTCGCGGGAGAACCAGGTCCTGACGTCAATGAAAGCGCCGCAAGAGAAGGGCGAAACGGCATGTAATCCAGAAACCGCTGTGGAACCGCTGAATGATCAGACTGTGAGTGTGGCCGAAGCCACCGCGGCTGATGAAGCCTCAGCCAGACAGGAAGCAATTGCCCGCGAACATTCCGAGGCAGTGATAGCACCCCCGCTACAAACTGCGATACGGATCGAGCGGCCGCGTGAGCTTCGTGGCGCAACCTGGCAGATCCCATTTGATGGACAAAATCTCTATGTAACCGTGAATCACGATGGCGTCCTCATTCAAGAGGTCTTCGCCACCGGGCCAATCAGTGGTGGGGTGGGATTGCTCGCTTCAAAGATGTTGCGAGGAGGATTTGATGCAGCAGAGGTTGCGTACAGCCTTAACAAAGTTACCGGTACCCACGCCGTATGGTTCAATGAGAGGTTGTTGACCTCGCCGGAGCAGGCGGTTGCGGAATGCATCATGATCACTAACCGCCGGCTAACGGGTCATCCGGATTCTGCGAGGGCACTGGCGAAGCAAGTTCAGTCTGCCATTCAAACCACAACCACGTCGACGACTACGACGGGCAGTGCCGCTAATCCGGCTGCTGGCTTAACCGGCGTAACGGGCGCAATCATGTCGAACATGATCGGCATCTGCCCTGAGTGCAAAGGTCAACTCGAACACGCTAGCGGGTGTGATTTCTGTAGGGATTGTGGGTATTCGAAGTGTAAGTAAGGATTTGGATTGCGTCGAACGAGACACGATTCACGAAATCACACTAAACCATCCGAAGCGCTCTTTCTTCCCCTTGGTGAGTACATTGAAGCGCCATCTAAAGCGGCGGCGCGGCGCAGAGTGCCTTGCCGCCGGACTCCAAGTGAACAGCTTCACCGCTCGTCAACCCGCAGCGCACGTACCCCTGAAGTGCCTCTAAGAGGAAGGCCTCCGATTTGTGGAATGGCGCGAATGTTCGGCGGGGCCCATTTGGCTCCAGTCTTTCGGGGCCATGAGGGACGCTAGAAGTAGAGATGAGTGTCCGTTAGATTGTTCGTTCTTCTGCCCGCCCATTGCGAACACCCTTTATCAACTCCTCGGATGACAAACGACCAACCAGTATAACCAACGTCAAAGAGATGATCTTCACAGAAAGGGCGAAGAAACTGTGACAATTCTGTCATGGGACTCGTCCTCGGTTTCCGTCGACGTGTCTCGAAAATGTCAATCAACCTTCCAAATGAGACTGAAAAGCATACGTGTGCAACTCGCGACACCAGCCCTTTTGTAGTGTCCGCGTCCATTTCGCCTGTCATAAAGCGGGAATGACGTTTGCACATGGCCGAGTGTCTCTCCCCAAATCAGGGTTTGCGTGAGGTGAGGAATGAAGGAAGGTAGCTGGCGGAAGACTCAACTCTGTCTGGATTGGGAGTTACTGCGTCCGTAATCGACGGCAAAGTGACATTGATTGGCACCGTACAAAATGAGTCTCTCAAGTCACAAGTCGAGCGTCTGGTGCGGGCAATCAAGGGCGTAAAGAATGTCGGCAACCAAATCGTTGTAATTCCATAAGTCACCACTTGATTTGTGGGGTCCACAGCAAAAGGGGCACGTTTACGTGCCTCTTTTTACTTTAGTTCACATGGTTCCGCTAGTTTTCGATTCTAACTTGAACGTCTCCGGATGCTAGCGAAGTCTCAATTAACACGTTGTCCGAACCCCTTAGTGCGAATAAACGCTTGCTCTCGTCTTCATAAATATCGACGCCGGTGATCGTGGAAGTGGCGGGAAGAGAGACCATTCTCTTGAGCGTGACGTATGCCGCACCTGCCAGTAACACGTCCAGATCACTTGCAATTTCCGCTCGTTCACTCGCACTGACCGCAAGCTCACGAACTGCTACTGGATGAGGGAGCAAGACCATTTGGCCATCGAGATAGATCGACCAGATGAAGCCGATGTCGAGAATCAGATGAATTGTTTCATCGTGAATCAGATAGGCAAGCGGAGTTGTCTCCAGGACATGTGCAATCACATGATCCTGGTGAACCGAAGTCTCAAGCTCTTGCCAACCGTCTGACATTTGTGAACCCCGGTTCTGTTTATACACCAACTTCATTAGGAGCGGGACGCGAGAGAATGAGAGTCCCTGTGTCGTTTTCTCTGTGCAGATTCTCTCGTCCTCTGTGGCTTAGATTTGTCCCACAAATACATGACCACAGAGTTCACGGAGCGACCGAGGTCGGAGAAATCAAATTAGGCCTCTACTTCAGAGTGCTCCTTCTTTGACGAAGGATCTTAGCGCGACCATAATCACCAAATCATGACAACCGCAATCATCAGTCACCCGCTTTATGGGGAGCATGATACTGGACCACACCATCCAGAATCCCCTTTAAGGTACAGAGTCATAATGGATGCACTTCAGTCTGACTCTGATCTTTGGGGGACCTTGCGTTCCATCGAAGCAAGAGCTGCCGTCCGAGGTGAGATTCAAGCCTGCCACAGTCCGCAGCTATACAAGACGGTGGAGAGAGTGGTCAGCGAAGGCAGTGGCTACCTTGACTCCGACACAGTGGTTTCATTCCGTTCAATGGATTCGGCGCTTTATGCCGCGGGTGGTGCTTGCCTCGCAATTGATACGGTTATGAGTCGCGATGCGAGAAATGCCTTCGTTCCGGCGCGGCCGCCTGGTCACCATGCCACGGGTGAGCGCGCCATGGGGTTTTGTCTCTTCAACAACGTCGCGATCGCCGCGCGTTATGCCCAGAATAAATACCCGGAGATCGACAGGGTGGCCATTCTGGACTGGGACGTGCACCATGGGAACGGGACGCAAGGCATCTTCTACGATGACCCCACCGTGTTCTTCTTCTCCATGCACCAGTATCCATGGTATCCGGGTACAGGAACTCGTGGTGAGACGGGGATTGGGCGAGGCGCGGGCTTCACACTAAACATTCCCCTAAAAGCTTTAACTGCTGCCGAAGCGCAGAAGCGCATGTTTGAGACTGCTCTAACCGATATCGCGGCGAAAATGACACCCGACCTCATCATCATCTCGGCAGGTTTCGACTCGCATCGCGATGATCCACTCGGACAACTGCTCCTTCAGGACACCGATTTCGTCAGCATGACCCGTGCGGCTGGCCAATGGGCCTCGGAAGTTTGCGAGGGCAGGATAGTGTCGTGTTTGGAGGGCGGCTACAACTTGACGACGCTCGGCCCGACAGTCAGGGAACACGTCAAGGAGTTGGTGACCCTGAGTTCGGAGTCGTAAACGCGACGTACCGACCTTAGTGATGGCGGGTTTGTTGAGGATTTTCATTGTACCCAGACAACTGCTGGAGTACACTCTGCGCCACTGAATCAAGGTTTCGGCCGCGACAACCCGACAGTAAAACTGCCAGCCCGCTCTTTCCGTGCCAGCGGTTCTCGTCGTTCGAAGCTTGAAACTAACCGGAGCGCTCCGAACAACAAGAGAGTGGATTCCTCGTTCCACTTTCAGGAGGCAAGGCGCCATGCCAGATCTAGAGATCACGTGTGCGGAATGTGGGACACCGTTCCCTTTCACCGAACGCGAACAGGAGTACTACAAGGAACGAAATCTGACTCACCCGAAACGATGTAAGCCCTGCCGAGATGCCCGCCGTTCGAACTTTGGAGGTACAAGGGGACCAGGAGGGGAACGCCAGCGGTTCGACATCGTCTGCGATCAATGCGGCAAAACCGACACAGTGCCATTCAAGCCTTCTACCGGCCGGCCCGTTTTGTGTGGCGATTGCTTTGGTGCAAGCCGCGCGACACAGCAGCGAACATAAGCTTCGGGATCCTACAAAACGCAGTTAATCTCGCCCATCGGCGCGCGTGATGCATTCTGGTTCGCCGGATCCGGTGACTCAGAAGAGATCAACGGTCGTGGGCGAAAGCTGTGGTATCAGGGGCTGGGTCTCCACCTGCGGGAATCTGTAAATTCATATGAACTACACAACTATTCAGCTGGAGCTGCGAAACAACGTCGCCTTGTTAACCCTAAACCGGCCCGAAGCTCTGAACGCCCTCACCGTCGAAATGGGACATGAGGTAATGCGTGCGATCGGAGAACTCCTTGAGCGTCGTGCACGTGCAGTGATCTTAACAGGTGCCGGCCGCGCATTTTGTGCTGGCGGCGATCTGCGCGAAATGCAACGTATGGCCCAGACTGAAGGTAGAGTCGAAGCCTTCTTTGACGAACCTCTGCGGCTGTTGAACGAGTGCATCTTGACGATTCGAAAGACCCCGATACCGTTTATCGCTGCTGTGAATGGAGCTGCCTCAGGTGGGGGCTGCAATCTCGCGCTCGCCTGTGATCTGGTTCTGGCAGCCGATAGCGCGCGCTTCAATCAAGCGTTCATTAAAATCGGTTTAACTCCGGACTGCGGCGGGACATTCTTTTTGCCTCGTCTGGTTGGTTGGCGGCGCGCGGCGGAGATGATGATGACTGGGGACGTAACGCCTGCCACCGAGGCGGCTGCGTTGGGCATGATCAACTCGGTGGTTACCGCGGCAGAGCTTATCCCTCGAGCATTTGAACTTGCAGAGCGCCTGGCCCACTCACCTACGGCAGCCATTGGTCGGATCAAACAATTACTCGAGGCCAGTGCGGTGAACGACTGCGAAGCGCAGCTTGATCTCGAAAGACGAGCCCAGATTGATTCTGGCAGGACCTCCGATTTCAAAGAAGGCTTAACCGCCTTCCTCGAAAAGCGTGCACCAAATTTTTCAGGCCAATGAACCCTTCATTACTTTTCCACAATTCGTACCCGCTCAGCTAAAACACACAGGCTTTAAAGAGAGATCCCGAGTGGTCCGGTGACTTGTTGTGCAAAGCCGTCATAGTTCCGCAAAAACCCAAATAATCGACCCTTCATATGCAGTCGTTAACCTCCCTACAATTGCTCCGCACGAATCAATCCTTTCGCAGGCTTTGGTGGGGGCAAGTAATTTCAGAGTTGGGGAATTGGTTCAATTTCCTGGCCGCTTTAGGTCTGGTGCGCATCGTTTCGTCGGGTGATGCGATGGTCACAACCATCATGCTCCTGGCCCGGCTGGTTCCTTTCACATTGTTTGCGCCAATTGCTGGGGCGTTCGTCGACCGTTGGTCCAGGCGAACTGTGATGATCGTTGCCGATTTGGCCCCGCGTAGCGTGTTGGTGCATACGTTCAGTTGGCTAACCGCACGATTGGGTTTATTGGTTGGAGTCTAGTGGCAAAGGGGGTGATATTTGGGGCTGGTTGGGTTGTCCCCAACCTGCTTACATAAGTATTACAACGCCCGAATACCCATCTTGGTAGTATGTGTTGAGGTTTTCATCATCTTTTGGGGAGCATTAATGGTCAAATACACGGGCAATATCAATAAACACGCGGGTTTCAACTGGATCAACGTGTTCTTTGTTTCGCTATTTCACTTGGGCGCCATCGCGGCCCTGTTCACTTTTAGCTGGCAAGCATTTGCACTCACGATCTTCCTTTGGTGGGTCTCCGGAAGCGTCGGGATCGGCATGGGCTTTCATCGCCTCTTGACGCACCGCGGGTTCAAAACGCCAAAACCCTTGGAGTATTTACTGACCGTTTGTGGATTACTCGCCCTCGAAGGCGGCGCCATCAATTGGGTCGTTACTCACCGCATTCATCACGCATACACTGATCGGCCCGGGGATCCCCACACTCCGCGCGACGGCCGCTGGTGGTCCCACATCGGCTGGATCATGCGCGGCACGGCGCAGCAGCATGAAGTCGCAGTAATGCAACGATATGCTCCTGATCTTACGAAGGACCCCGTTCATGTTTGGCTCAACCGGCTTTACTACGTGCCCTTGATTATATGTGGGTTGCTCCTGTTTGCATTCGGGGGTTGGACATTCCTGCTCTGGGGAGTCTTTTTGCGAGTCGCTTTAGGCCTTCACTTTACGTGGCTGGTTAACTCTGCCACGCACTTGTGGGGAAAGCGACGTTTTGCGACAGATGACGATTCAAAGAATAGTTTGTGGGTCGCGCTGCTCACCTTTGGCGAGGGCTGGCATAATAACCATCACGCTTATCCGCGTGCTGCGCGCCATGGCCTTGCCTGGTACGAATTGGACCTTAACTGGTGGGGCATTAGAACGCTGAAATTCCTTGGTTTGGCTCGCGACATAACCTTGATCACGCCTGCACAAATCTCGGAAAGCCAAGAGGTGAAGGTGTTGCGTCGCGCGGCGTAGCTCACAGACACCGGATCCTCGAGCAACGACAGCAGGGGGATCCTCGCCCCCGCAAACTCTTGTTTGTTCTCCGTTGCTTCCTGCGAGGCTGCTGTTAGAATCCACACATGCGAGTCAGTGGCCGCCGCAAGTCAATCGCGTTCTTCATAACGCTTGGGGCATGTCTGGTTGCGGTTGCGATTGCGCTGAATGTTGGCTGGATATTGCTTAATTGGCGAGAGGTAGCCCTCCTCGTTCTCGGAATAGTCTTCTTCCTGCTTATAATCGTTGGACTGGTCCTCAACACAACGTTTCTGATCCGAGAGATTAGGCGGAACGAACAGCACGATGCGTTTATCAACGCTGTCACTCACGAGTTAAAAACTCCGATCACCTCAATTCGGCTGTACCTTGAAACACTAAAAAAGCGCGACCTCGCCGAACCCCAGCGTCAGCAATTCTATGATGTGATGCTGGCCGACAGTGATCGTCTGTTGCAAACAGTCGAACAGGTCTTGCGTGCCGGCCGAGCCGGGCACCAAAGCAGACCTATCAATCCAACCATTGTCGACTTGGGAGAAATGGTACGAGAGTGCGTTGACCTGCTGCGTTTGCGACACAACTTGAATTCTGCAGCAGTTACATTCTTCGAAAACATGAATTCGGAACGGCCGCGAGTTGCGGGAGATGCCGACGAACTTCGTTCGGCGATCTCAAACCTGCTGGAAAACGCCGTGAAGTATTCGGATAAAGAGGTGCGCGTCTCAGTTGAAGTCGCCGCGCTGGATGAGAAACGCGTGGCAGTGCGAATCAAGGATCAGGGCATTGGCATCCCAAGTGGCCATCTGAAGCGCATTTTCAAACGCTTCTACCGAGTGCCGGGTCGTGTCATGGCTCGTGTTAAAGGCACTGGTCTGGGACTTTTCATCGTGAGGCAGGTAGTTGAAAAACACGGCGGTCGCGTCTTTGCAGAAAGTGCGGGAGTTGGGGAGGGCAGCACCTTTACGATTCAGTTGCCGAGAGCATGAAATTATGAGCGCAGTATTAGTTGTTGAGGACGAGCAACATCTCCGCGACGGGTTGCGATTTAATCTCGAAGCGGAAGGCTACACAGTTGCTGCCGTAGGCGATGGTGATGCGGCTGTCTCGCTGTTGGTAGATCAGGCACAAGTCTTTGATGTGGTAGTGCTCGACGTTATGCTGCCGGGCAAAGATGGCTTTGCCGTAGTCGCAGATCTGCGGGCAGCAGGCATTTTCGTTCCGGTGCTTATGCTAACAGCTCGCGGACACCCGGAAGACGTATTGAAGGGCTTCGAATCCGGAGCGGATGATTATCTTCCCAAACCATTCGACCTTTCAGTGTTGCTTGCGCGGTTGAATGCGCTATTGCGTCGAAGAGAATGGCTCAACAAGGATCGATTAGGGGCATCAACCTACCGAGCATCGATACCACCTGACGACGTGGTCCACCTCGAGACCTTCCAATTTGATGGTCGCACGATCGACTTTGGCTCACTCGAATTGCGTACCACAACCCAAACCGTACATTTGACTTTGATGGAGGCGGAACTACTCCGTTACCTGATCAAGAATAGAGGGAAAGTTGTTTCGCGCAAGGCGATGCTTGAGGACGTGTGGGGTTTACGAGAGGACACCGATACTCGCGCGATCGATAACTTCATCGTCCGTCTCCGCAAATACATCGAGGACGATCCATCAAAACCAAAATACCTGCTAACAGCACGTGGTGTGGGTTACCGGTTTGTGTCCCAGGGCCTTAGCTCAGCACGGTGACGATGGAAGCGCGGACCCCGAGCAAATCAGAAAAGTCTTTGGAATAAACGGCGTCCACGTCGCGAATCTCTTGCACAGCATCAACCAGTTCCTCGGAAGAAATGAAGCCGTTCTCTATGTGAGCGATAGCCCAATTCGGTATGTGGGCAGCCGTTCGCAGCAGGTCCTCCACAAACCCTAAATACTGTTGTTTACTTTGAACTCTGGATCCTAACCTTCCTGCCTGGTTTCTCGCCATCTCAGGCCAGAATTCGTCATTGCCCCGCAGCCATTCTTCACGCCAGGAAGAAAGCGGGTGCGGAGTCGGATCCAATTCAAACACCGGGGGCGGCAAACGCAGAAAGAGCAGGCTGGTGTGTTGGCGCTCTGCGAGAAAGGCGCGAGTCTCCTGGTGAAAAGCTTTACTTTCCAATGAATTATCGAACGGCTGAGGCAAAGCTTCGCATATTCGCGTGAATACGTTGGATAACGAGAGCGGTTGTCGTAGATGCCGAGTCTGCTCGTCAAAAGACAGCACGTAATCCCCGACCATCATGCCAATTGTCAGCGCGATCGCTTGTTTGTATGACGTCTCTAATTGTTCTGCATTGGCCCGAACGTTGGTCAACCACCACGCATCAGTTTCGTTAAACCACTTCAATAGCGCTGGATTGTCCATGTCAACGCCTGGGACATAGGCGTCGCCGACGACCATTTCAATCTCTTCTGGACTGAGTCGCTCTGAATAGTTCTCAACTAACGCAATTGCTTTAGTGTGTGCCCAGAGCGTCAGATCGTTTGCCGCAACTCTGACGTTCCAACGCTTCAGTTTTACCGCCAGATCTGGTTCTCCCGTGAATGGCATTGCTATTGATGAAAACTTGAGCCGGCGCAAGACGCTGAGTTCAAAAGCGAGCCATCCATTTGGAAACACGGGATTCATAGGATCATTTCGAAAAACTTGAAAAAAGACTCTCGGATGGTTCAGGTAGATCGAAGGTTTGTGAGGCGTTGGATTGAAGGTCATCAAAAGGCGACAAATTGAGGAAAACCTCCACCACTTTCGGATCGAATTCGATCGCCGCGCCGTCAAAAATTCTTCCGCGCGCTTCCTCCGGGTCTAACGCCGCTCGATAAGGCCGGGCGTCCGTTAAGGCAGCGTATGTGTCGGCTACGCGAATGATTCGGGCGCCGAGCGGAATCTCTTTGCCGCGTAGGGCGTCGGGATACCCAAAACCATTCCACCATTCGTGATGCCATCGGACCAGAAGTTGAATTGGACGATGTGCACCCGCACGGGCACACTCCTGCTCTCCGATTACGGGGTGACGCGCGAGATCGAGCTTTTCCTCATCAGTGAGGGGACCCGCCCGCTCAATATAGTCCCTCTCCATCGCTACCTCGCCCAGATCGTGCATTAAAGCGGCAGCGCGCAACGAGGCGCGATCCTGTGGCGCCATGTGAAACTCTCTAGCTATTACATCTGCAATTTTGGCGATCCGCGAAGCATGGGGGTTTCGGTATTGCTCGAACTTGTCAGCGGCAATTGCCAGCTCCAGAAATGCTTTTTGTGCCACAGTGTCAGCGTATTGTTCTGTAGAACGTCCTGCCATGGTTTTACTTCTTCTCGAGCTTCCGAAGCAGGGCCGTTGCGTTTGCATTATTCGGATCCAGTTGCAGCGCACGCTCAACTTCCGCCTGAGCTCTGCGGGAGAAGGTCAGGTCATAATACAACTGCGCGAGCATAACGTGATAAGAGGCATTGCGCGGTTCTAGTCGAATCGCTGCTTGTAATTCGCTTTCGGCCGTGCGCTGGGTGCGAGCATTTGCTGCTAATGCCTGCCCATAGTAGGCGCGATAACGTGATTCATTTGGAGCTGCCTGCGCTGCTACTGCCAGTTGGGTGATCGCAGCGCCTATCTGGCCCATCTGAAGCGCAGCGAAACCCTCTCTAAAACTTCTCTCTGCCAATGCCGGCTCACCCGCATCTTCTTCAGCCGCTCGCTGTGGATCATGAGATTTGGGAGCTGAGTCGGCGAGGTGCCTTGCCTTTTCCTGAGCGACCAGCTTCGCATCGTAGTTGGCCCTCTGCGCGGAGTCCGTCAGCACTTCATACGCCTGGGTTATTCGCGCAAAAGCAGACTCGATTCGGGCATGAACTGCTGATTCGCGGTGGAATCTATCCGGATGGTAGCGTCGGGCCAACCCATAATATGCACGCTTAATTTCGTCGAGAGGTGTTGAAGCAGAAACGTCCAGCACCCCGTAATGGTCAGAGGCAACTTCAATCCTCGCCAGAAAAGCGGTCAGGTCTTCCTCATCCGACGGGCCGACATCGGCCTGTGGTGATACTGGCGCTTTGGTTGGCCGGGGTACTGTTGCAGTGGTCTGTTTCAATACCTGGGACCATGCATCCCTCTTTACGTGACCTGCCAACGCCAAACAGTAGATTGCTCTCAAAACATCGGGCTCGGCCAAGCCACTAATGGCCATCAAATCGCTAAGCGACATAGGCTGGTCCAGCCGAGAAAGCACAAAAGCCTCACTGGGAATCAGTCCAACATCTTCCGATACCTCGGTTTCTGGTGAGATCATCTCTTCGGTGTCAGTGAACCGTGCGGTCACGAGCTTCGGCGCTATCTTGCGTGCGCATTCGACCAACAAGTTGCGAACATTGAAATTCACGCGAACTGACTCAGCCAACCTGGTGCGACTATCGAACTGCCAGGTTCCATCGGGCCACAACAAAGCCACCCGCAGAGTGTCAGCAACTACTTTGGTCAGCACGTCTTTGAGGACTTTGGCTGGAACTGCGTTCGTGGAAGTAAGCGTGGTGACTAGAGCAGTATCTGAAATGCTTTTGGGCAGTTCGGAGAGTTGCCCCGTTGTCATATGGCCGCTTTTCACCAGGTACTCTCCGAGGCGCAATTCTCTGACATTCGCAGCTGCGAATATCGGGGAGCCTTGCTCGAAATAGGTCACGATCTTTGCTCGCTCGCGTTCGAAACGTAGGGCACCCGAGAGTTTCCTGGCAGAGATTTCTCGAAGGAGTTCGACCCCGGGGTATTCGCTGATGTTTCCGGTTTGCATCGATAACTACCTTGCTGTCAAGAGGCAGAAAGCTTTCGCATCATACCAGAGAACCAGGCCGTCGGAACGAACGCTCCCTGACATCCGACCGTCCATCAAAACCAAGTCATATTTGAAGTTTGCCTCCCTGCGGCCCGAGCTTCGTTGCGTAAAACAGTCATTATCCGCTGCGGACTTGTCACCTCTCATGTTCGAGTTTTATATTGAGTCATCCGCACGAAATTCCGTACGCAGGGGAGCGATGTTGCCGAGTGAATGGGCCCCCTGAACGTGTTTTCACGAGAAATGTAAGACGCCCACTTTAAGAATGATGGCTGAAACGACCGGCACATCAACTGACATTAAGAATGCGAGCCTGGGTGAAGGTGACACAGAAAGCGTTCGCGTCGAGCATTTGATCGGGCAGTTAAAGCAGCGTTCGAATGAGCTTGAAGAAGTTAATCGAGAGCTGCGGCGCATTTCGCATTATCGCTCGCTTTTTCTCGCGCGAATGTCTCACGAACTTCGTACGCCCTTAACGTCTATCCTTGGGTTCAGCGAGATACTGCTTGATCAGGAGCAGTTGACTGAAGCACAACGCCGTTTTTGTCAGAAGATTCAAGACTCGGGATTGCAATTGCAGGCGAGTCTCAATCAGTTGGTGGATCTATCTCGACTTGAAGGCGGACAAACTGAACTCTTCCTGCAGGAGTTTCCGGTGCGCGAGATGTTGCGCGAATCATGCGCGGCGGTGATGCGCTACGCTCAGAAACGTGACGTGAAGCTCGAGTACGATCTGGCCCCAGAAACCACGACAATCGTATGCGATCACGGCAAGCTGCGCCAGGTTTTGTACAGTTTCCTCGGTTGGTCCATCAATCGCAGTGAAGCCGGAAAGGTCGTTACCGTGTATGCGCAACCTTTAGAACCAGCGTTGTTGCGCATTCGCATTACCGATGAGGGTCAGGCGATAGAAGATTGCGAAAAGGTCTTCGATCCTGAAGCGATTGCATCTGGGGAGCCTGACGTTAACGATCTTGGAGTGATAATCGGCCGTCGGCTGCTCGACGTCATGGATGGGACCGTCCAATTGTGCAATCGTGAGAATGGCGGGCTGCAAACAGACATCGAGATATCGACGCGCACGCCGAAAGGGGACATTGCCTTCGTAAACAATGGACCAAGTCGTTATTCGTGAGTGTTTGAGCATTGAGGAACTGGATACCTGCGTTCAACTCCAGCGAGTCGTATTTGGTTTGCCTGATCTCGAAGTTTCTCCTCGACGTCACCTGATCGTTTCGCGGCAGGCCGGCGGATGGACGCTGGGAGCGTTTAGCGACAGAGGTAACGGCCGATTGGTAGGCTTCGTCCATCATCTGGCTGCAGTTAAAAACGATGGAGAGGTTTTTGGCTATTCACATATGATGGCGGTTGACCGCGAGTATCAGAATCAGGGTGTTGGCACACGTTTGAAGTGGGCACAACGTGAACGAGCGCTCGCCGAAGGCGGAAGTTTTATCAAGTGGACGTGGGACCCTATGCAGGCGCGTAATGCACATTTCAATCTTAATCGCCTCGGGGTGATTGTCAGTTCTTATGCCGAGAACTTCTACGGTACCGATTACGGAACGGATCCCTTGCTGGAAACCGGTGCGCACAGGGGAATTGATAGTGACCGGCTTTTTGCAGGTTGGCACCTATCTTCAGAGAGAGTATTGGATTTAGCGCAGGGACGAGAGCCGAAACCTCTCGGCGAGGTGGCCATGCGCATCGAGATCCCAAAAGACTGGTCGCAGTTGATCCGGGAAGATGCCGACACCGCCCGACAACAGCAGTTGCGAGTTCGGAGGGAGTTCCATGAAGCCTTTTCCGCAGGGCTCATTTGTGCAGGCTTCGAGCGCGGTACAACCAATCCGCATTATCTTTTGTACAAACCAAGTCTCCTACTCGCGTCGCGCAGTGAGGATCGGTGAGTACAAAATTCCCGACAACACGATTGATGACGTCCTTTAGTAAATTTGATCGATACGTTGATCGCCACGCCCGGAGTTTCGCCGAGCGACTTCAGGCCTTATGCCGTATGCCTTCTGTGGCCGCACGGGGCACCGGCATGCGGGCCATGGCTGACGCTGTCGAACAGTCAATGAAGCGCGTGGGTATTGGCACACGGACATTCAAGATGGGGTCTGGACATCCAATCATCTACGGCGAATGCGGGAGCGGTGAACACTCATTTGTGGTTTACGGGCACTATGACGTGCAGCCAGTGGGCCAGCTGGCAAGTTGGTCGGTGGGACCCTTTGCCGCCACCATCGTCGACGGCAAGTTGTACGCACGCGGTTCTGCCAATAGCAAAGGGGACCTTGCTGCGAGATTGGCGGCAGTCGAGGTGTATCAGAAGACCTTTGGAAAACTCCCGGTGTCGTTGCGATTTATCGTGGAAGGCGAAGCCGGTATGGGCAGTCCGGGAATGTATCGCTTTACCACTGAACATGGAGATTTGTTGGCGGCACAAGGCTGCATTTGGGATGAGGGTTACCGCGATACGTTGGAGCGGCCAGTCATTAGCTTAGGTTTCAAGGGAATTGTGTTCATCGAATTACGCGCACATGGTGCTCGCTCCGACCTTCACTCGAAATGGGGCGGCATTGTTCCGAATCCTGCGTGGCGCCTGGTGCAGGCTCTGGCGACGATCAGTTCTCCAAAGGGCGTGATCACAATTGATGGATTCTCTTCAAATGTGGCGCCAATTAGCGCCGAAGATCTCGAGGCCTTAAACGCCATCGAATTGGACGAGGCTGGATTGAAAAAGGAGTTTCGCATCAGTGGTTGGGTACGTTCATTGAGAGGCCAGGCGTTGGTAAAGGAGCATATTTTCGGTCCCACTTGCACCATCTGTGGAATTCAAACTGGCCACACGGAAGCCGGAGCGAAAACCGTGTTGCCCAGTACGGCAATGGCACGCCTGGACTTCCGCCTGGTTCCAGATCTGACGCCGGAACTTGTCGTGACCTTACTGCGGGAGCACCTCGACCGGAGGGGCTTCAAAGAGGTCGAAATCATCGAACTCGGCAGCGCGCCGTTCGCAAAGTCCTCCGCCACTTCTACTGTTGCTCGAGCAATGATCAGTTCGGCCGCTGAAGTGTACGGCAGCACTCCGGTAGTTTATCCGATGGACCCTTCCAGTGGTCCAGTTGGCGCGGTTTGTGGCGTCTCAAAGCCGCCGGCGCCTGTCGCTTCATTCGGCATTAGCTACGCAGGCTCAAATCCTCATGGACCAGACGAAAATATTCGGCTGGATGATTATCTGCAGAGCATTAAGTTCATGGGCAGAGTCATCCATGGGCTCGCCGTCACAAAGAGCCGAACTACGTCGAGAGACAGTGGGGCCCGAGAAGCAAAGGCGTTGGTTCATTCGCGCGGATGACTGCCCTGTTCATGCGTCAACGCCCAGTAGTGGTTCGGTCTGGTCTTGATGCTACGGGCTCGGGGAGCCTCACATTGTGTTGGAGACCCTTGGATTGTCTTGCCCTCCACCTTGCAAGCCCTTGGCATAAAATTCAAACTGAACCACTACCCAGCAATTGAGGTCGGGTGAGGACTGATCTGTTGTCTTCCGGAGGGACATTCTAGTTTGCCTGAAGCCCAATCTATTCAAAGTGAGGTCGAACAGCTCCGCGAAGAGGTGCGGCGTCACGAAGAGCTCTACTACGTCTTCGATAGCCCGGAGATTTCTGACGCCGAATACGATAGGTTGCTTGAGCGGTTGCGTCGCCTTGAAGACCAGCACCCGGAGCTCGTAACTCCAGATAGTCCAACACAGCGCGTCGGCGGCAGACCCACAGCGGGTTTTGCCGAGGTTGTTCATCGGCGGCCGATGCTTTCCCTCGATAATAGCTACAACATTGAAGAACTGCGCGCGTTTGATCAGCGTTGTCGCCGGCTCGCGGAGGGTCGACCTTTGGATTATGTGGCTGAGCTAAAGATTGATGGCTTATCTCTGTCGTTGCAGTACGAGAACCAGTTATTGACTCGAGGCCTAACTCGCGGGGATGGTCTAACTGGTGAAGACGTGACACAGAACGCGCGCACGATTAGGAGCATCCCGCTCCGATTGCGCGGGGACACCACAGGAATTGGCAATGAAATTGAGGTGCGTGGAGAGGCGTTTATACCGAGAACGGTTTTTGAACGAATAAATGCCGAGCGCGAGGAGCAAGGTGAGCCGAGGTTCGCAAATCCTCGCAACGCTGCCGCCGGAACCCTGCGTCAGCTTGATTCCCGGATCGTCGCCGCCCGGCGCCTTGATCTCTTCGCGTACGATCTGCTGGTTGGTGACCGCAAGCCGTTCCCGACTCATTGGCAGGCCCTCGACTGGCTGGAGAAAACCGGGTTCAGAGTGAATCCCCATCGAATTCTGTGCGACTCAATTGACCAGGTTATCGTGTTCGCAAATCAGATGGAGACAAAGCGAGACGATCTTGGTTACGAAATTGATGGGCTGGTGGTAAAGGTGAATTCGACAGCTCTCCAGGATGACTTTGGATCCACACAGAAGGCGCCGCGGTGGGCCATAGCGTACAAGTATGCGGCGCGCCAGGCGACAACAAAGGTGCTGAACATCATTGTTCAAGTAGGTCGCACGGGAGCGCTGACTCCAGTAGCGAATCTGGAGCCGGTTCTACTCGCAGGCACGACAGTCGCGCGGGCCACCCTGCACAATGCTGATGAGGTCAAACGATTGGGAGTTCGCATCGGCGATTGGGTTTTGATTGAAAAGGGTGGCGACGTAATCCCCAAAGTGCTGAAGGTCATCGAGAGCAAACGGACGGGCAAAGAGAAGCCGTTTCGCATGCCACGAAAGTGTCCGGTTTGTGGTGGCGAAATTTCTCGGCCGGAAGGTGAGGTAGTCGCGCGCTGTGTAGCTGCAGATTGTTATGCCCAACTGATGGGTCGACTGCTGCACTTTACCTCGCGTCGGGCCATGCGTATCGAAGGTTTGGGAGAGTCGCTCGCCGACCAATTAATTAGCCGCAAGCTGGTGCGCGATGTGGGCGACCTGTACGGTCTTACCCTTGTTCAGGTGACTGGCTTAGATCGAATGGCCAAAAAATCCGCGACGAATCTGCTGTCTCAAATCGAGAGCAGCAAAGGGCGGGATTTGTCGAATCTGATTTATGCACTCGGCATCAGACATGTCGGAGAACGGACCGGAGGAATCCTCGCGCGACACTTTGGATCTTTGGATCGTTTAAGTGAGGCGTCGGTCGAGGAACTTGATGACATCCCGGAAATTGGATTGACCGTGGCCCAGAGTGTGCACGATTGGTTTGCGGATGAAGGCAATCGAGCTTTATGCCGTCGGTTGGCTGAGGCTGGCGTTCGCACTGAGATCGATCGAGCAGGAAATGTGGTTGCGGACGAGAACTTTGCCGGGAAGCAATTTGTACTGACGGGTACGCTGGACAGTTTCACTCGGGACGAGGCGCGGGCACTAATCGAGAGTCGCGGTGGACGAGTTACTTCGTCAGTTAGCAAGAAGACGGATTACGTGATCGCTGGCACCGAGGCAGGATCGAAACTTGATAAAGCAAATGAGTTGGGAGTTAAGGTGATCGACGAAGCTCAGTTAAAGTTGATGTTGAGTCGGTGAATTCAAGGAATAACGCTCAAGTCGCGATGACCCTGGTGTGACTTCGTAGAAACTGTAAGGGAGTGAAGTGAGCGACAAATTATCTTGCTGGGACTATACTGCAGCAAACCAAGCGAGAGATTAAAGGAGCAGAGACTATGCCGGCGTCGAATCAAGAGACAGAACCAAAATTGGAACTACTTTACACGTTGTTTTGCGATGACGTTCGGCTTGAAGTTGGTAACAAGCTGTCACTGATGGGGGTGTTTCAGAACATTATGGTGCAGCAGTTGCCAGTCTCGCTGATCAAGTTCGCCGTAGTGAATCATTGGCGTGGCGAAGGTGTTCACCTTTCGGAGGTTAGAATTCTCACTCCGGACAAACAGCATCCAATTGTGGTCTCGCAGCCTACGCGTTTTGAAATCGCAGATGGTGGCTTTGCTGACAACATCAGCTTCTTTGTCAATGTTACTTTTCCTACGCCGGGCGATTACTGGGTTCAGACCTTGATCGATTCAAATCTGTTCGAGGAACAGCAACTCACTGTCACCGACGGTCGTGAGACAAAGACAGCGGCCTTCTCAGAAGCAGTAAACTAGGTGCGAGGCCACGGATTCCACGGATTACACTGATCAACCTGGGAGAAACGAAGCCCGCTCCCTTGCCATCTTTTTTCATCTGTCTGATTTAGTTCTAGCCGTCTAAATCAGAGAAATAGTAAGACACCACCGATTAAGTGCGACTCGGTTCTAATCCGTCTAATCCGTGTAATCTGTGGCTACGCTTCTAAAGCTCGATGTTATACAGCTTGATCTTCGAATTGAGGGTGGTGGGTTTGATACTCAGTAATCTAGCGGCCCTAGCCTGGTTGCCTCCGGTGTGTTCTAGTGCCCGCTTTATTAGCCTGATCTCGAACCGTTGCACCTCGGTGTAGAAGTCTACTCCTTCCGCCATATCCAGACACTGAATACGGTTTGCCTCGTCGGTGAACGATTTGTCACGGGCCAAGAACTCCGCCTCCTTGAGCAATGTATAAGCAAGCTCGACGAGCCGATGGACTCTGCCCTGTGGGAATTTTTCCGCAATCCGCAGTTGTGAACCCCCGGTCATGAGATTCATCGGTTCAAGTACTGACGCTCTTTCAGCGCTCATAGACTTCCCCCTTACTGCAAAGCTATTCCTAATTACGAAAACACCGGCCAGGAAAGTTCTGTGGCAGATTTCTTGGGTCCGGCCCTCCTGAGAACTGGATCAGGACTCCAATCTGTTAACGAACAAAAAGCGAGCCGCATTAACGGGCTCGCTCACTTTTTAGGTGGTGCGGATGAGAGGACTTGAACCTCCACGATGTCACCATCACAGGCTTCTGAGACCTGCGCGTCTGCCAGTTCCGCCACATCCGCGTTTGAGGTGGCCTCATTATGCGAACGGGTTTAGAGGGTGTCAAGAAAGGAAAAGTTGCCGCAATAGGTGAATAAAAGTACTCAGTCCCGGATCTGGTTTGGGCGTGGTGGCCAATTGGGGATTCCAGACAAACAAACGATCCGGACCTTGTGTGACTTTCGTCAGCTGGATGGTTTGACGCGACATCGCAGAAACGGCTTCACCCTATTAACCATAATGAACCTGCATTAACTTACCTAGTTGTCACTCTGCTTTGGATCTCTCTTTTGTAGGGAAAAATTTGAAAATTGTGCTGAAAAATTCTGATTGACAAACCCAATGGGCCGGGAGTAGATTGCGCGCGTCTCAGTTTCCCCAATCGCGACTCACTGGCACGACCATGGACCCATACTCGCTGGGCCAATTCTCATGCCGCTGGCGTAGTTGTCCGCTCTTTCGAGTGTGATCAAATGCCACTTTCCTCCAAATCATAGCTGGAATAATCATTGCTTTGATTCGTTAGCGTTAGCTTAATCAAGTTTTAGTAGACCTCGCATCCCGAGCCAGCCACTCGGGAAAGTAGCTTGCGTGCTTAAGGAACGGCGAATTGTGGTGTCGAGGGCTAATGCAGCACCGTGCAGCAGCTGTGTGCACCGGGAGACTGCAGAGCGTTCTGTCTATCACAATGTACTCGTAATCGTAAAAGCCGCTCAGTTCAAACCTTTTCACCTTTTAAAGGAGCGGGAACTTCCCAATTTGGAAATACTTAGTTCTTCCCGGAGGTTTCGATGACCTTACAAAAGCGCAAGCCCGCAGCCTTGTTACCGAGGGGAATACTCATTGTGCTCGCTGGACTTGTTGGTCTGCTGCTGATTATCACGACTTACGCGAAGTATGGCGCGCCGCTCGGGGGGTCGCCCGCGCCCGCTGCGGCAGCGGCAGGTGGGCAGGCTAACCGCGAAGGTGTGGAGGCCGAGTTGATAACGATTGAGCCGCACGGGTTTGAGCCGGCCCGAGATGACCCGACCGCAGGGACGCTTCGTGCTCCCGGCTAACGCTTTAATCGTCCCACGATGATTTGTAACGACCGGTTAGCAAGCAATGAGCGCTAAAAAATAGCCTTTACTCGACTTGCCGAAGGA
>DATETN010000164.1:0-4253 GCA_035283645.1 Pyrinomonadaceae bacterium | reverse complement strand
GGCGGGTTGGAAAGCGGTCCATTGATGCCAAAGATCGCCAGTTGAATTTGCTGGCCTGGCTTCACATCTCGTCCGATTGTTAAGCGATTGATTGCATTCCACCCGCTGACGACAGAGCCTCCTGTTTGGCCAGCAGCACGACTGAGCTCGCCGTCCACCCAGATCTCGGCGTAGTCGTCGAGAGAGGTCTGAAAAACGACAGTTGCTCCGGTGGGATCGTAGCCTCCAATTCGCTCGGGTATGGTGACCTTTAAGCGATACCAGTTGAATGACATTCTGCCGGCGCCACGCCGTTTCTGCAGCGTGTCGGCCTGAATTGATTCCCAACTTGAGTCGTCAAAGTCGGCTCCACCCGCATGCGGAGTGTAGTCGTAAGTCTTCACTGGTTGGCCCGTCGGTTGACCGTCGGGCCCCGGTCCAGTGAAGTCAACTTCGACCAGCCTGGTGTCGCTGTAACGCCACTGGCCCTTTACCGCGCTGACCCCCTCCGTACTCGCCAGATCAATTACTGCATCCGGTTTGCCGGTGGGCACGAACGGGATTGTTTGGGCCATGGTCGTGTTAGCCCAAGTGATGGCGGCCGCCAGTGCGAATACCGTTGAGAAGAGTTTCGTCTTCATTATAGTGTCTCCGTCTCTGTTGGTTGGTTTCGACGTGGCTTATCGCACCTTAACAACGTAGTAGTTAAACGGTCCCGGGATCTCCTTGAACCAGTGCGCCACGCCCCTGGGAACGATGATCACATCGCCCTTGGTAATCACACGCGACTCACCACCGTTGATAGAAGATCCACGAATCTCGTTAGGCGCAATCGTTTTTGCTTCGACAGCCGTCCCACCAGTAACGAACGTGGCTGAGCCATCGAGTACATAAATGATGTCGGTGTCGAGCTCGTGTACTTCAGCCTGACCCGCCTGGTCCCGATGACTGGCGTGAACCATGTAGTTACGGCCGTCCATTCCATCGAACAAGACAGCGCCCTTTGCAAAGGCAGCGCTCACCGTGTCGCGATCGAAATAGCTCACCTTTCCTGGAGTGCCGTTCATCGAAGTGGAGTTGAAAGCATCAGCGCCCGCCAGTGCCACCTCCTCATCCTGCTGTGCGCTTGCCGCGCCGCTCACGCCTACTCCACCGACGACCTGACCATCAATAGTGATTGGTACGCCACCTTGAAGGGGCGTGAAGAAGCCGTCGGGTAGCGCAACCATTGCCGTTCGACCATTCTTGATAATGTCCTCAAAGGCTTTTGTGGGACGCTTGAACAAAACGGCCGTGCGTGCTTTACCAATCGAGATATTGGCTCCGGCGGCAAAGGTCCCGTCCAAGCGTTCCAGGGCCATTAGATTTCCCCCTTCATCGACTACGGCTATAACACCGCCGGGCGCCTTGTTTTTCCTGGCATAATCAACGGCGGTAGCGATCACCTTCTTGGCGCCATCAAGGGTCAATGTTTTCTTTTCAGCAAACTGTTGCGCGTTCGCGATTACGCTCGACGACGCCAGCAACAGCGCGAGTCCAAACAATTTGAGTGTGTTCATGACTGCTGTCCTCCTTCTCTCGTGGTCCGTATCAGGGCTCACATTACGGCTTCCGGTGTAATACTCACGCGAAAGAGTTCTCCGTTCTTTCCGTAGAACCGAACGCTTCGCGCACGCTTGACTACGCTATTCTCAGCTGCGCCCGTGTTTGGGCCCATTTGACGCGGTGCCTGGTTTGGACCAACGCCTTCCTCTTCATTCACTTCCGTGCCGGCGTCCCAGAGAATCAGTTGCTCGGTGACCTCACCTTCGAACGGTCTTCCCTTCGAATCAAAGAGCACAATGCCTCTTGCGTCGGGTGCGTAGAAGAGGTCGTTTGATTGGCCGAACATCAGGATCATGAAAAGCTTCATCTTTGGGGTAGCTGTGAAAGTGAACTCATAAGCCGCGCCGGGACCAATAGGGCCAGGTTCCTTTGTTCCAACGGGAGTGTTAAAGATTGCGTGGAGTAATGATGCGTGGTGCATCTTCTCTAGTGACGACATCAGCCCTTCCGGATTGCCGTCTTCAGCTTGCGCTTCAAGGCCATTGGCGCGCGCGCGTTTGTTTTCGGCGAATAGCAATCCGGATTTCTCACTTAGCACGAACATTCCTGGACTGAGTGCGAAGGGCCAACTAGAACCGTCTGCTGCTGTCTGTCCTTCACCGCTCGAGACATTTTCGACGCGAACAGTGAATCTGGTGGGTTTTTCCTTGCGCGTAGCAGTGGCAACAGCAAACTGCGCTGACAACGCAACTGCGAAGAATGCCAGGCCGAATGCGAGTTTTCGATACTTCATGACAAGAGTCTCCTTTGTGTTGATTAACCGGCAAAGTTGCAGCGAAAGATGCAGCGTTTGCGATTGTGGTGATGCAGTTTTGCGCATTGAATGTCAGCCGTGGTCTTCACTCGCAGGTAAGTCTCGGCTGCCAGCAACATGCCCACGGGTGGGGCAATGAAATAGATCCAAAGTGCTGTCCAGATATTTCCTACGGACGCTGAGCCAAAGGTCCGGGCCGGATTCATGCTCATTCCAGAGATCGGAGATTCAAGCGTGATGTATGTGGCGACCAGCGCTCCGGCGAACAATCCGGTCCAACGCCCCAAACGCCTGCTGTTCGACACGGTTAGAATCACTGACATCAGGACGAACGAGATCAGAATTTCGGCTGCGAGCGCGAGCAGCAAACCGTGTGGGCCTGGAATGGTCGCGGCATAGTTCACCTTGGGATGATGGATAACGGTGGGGAGCACCAGAGACGCGAGCGCTACGCCCGCTATCCCGCCGCCGAATTGAAACAGTGTGTAGAAGGCTGCATCCCACGGCTCAATCTTGTTCAGCCGTAGGTAAGTCAGCGTGACGGCGGGATTGAAGTGTGCTCCGGATCGTTTACCTAATGGCGAAAAGATGATCGCTACGGCAGTTGAACCCATCGCCAGGCCCATCAGCATCCGGCGCCAGTGTTCACTTGGGATGCTTGCCGAAATTGTCGATGCGGGATGGAACAACCAGACTGTGAAAAAGCAAGCTGACAGCATGAACAGTGCGAGTTCAACTCCTTCCATCAGGTATTCCGGCCAGTGTGTCTGGAGCGAGCTGGTCACGCTGCTGCGATTCTCAGTAAACACACCGATACTGTTTGGACTCGTTAGATCCATCTCGTTTCGCTCTCTTTAGGCGCGATTGTTGTGCTGGTGTTATTTGTTTTGCGCTGTCGGAGATCAGCCGCGTCGCTGGGTTAAGGCTGCTCGTTCAAGGCGTCGGATCCGACGTTCCCATCGTCGGTGTCTGATAATTTTCAAGAGTCGTGATCTTCGTCGCATGGTGCTTTCTTCCTCTCGGCGATTGTTTAGTCGGTGGTGAGGCGCATTCCTTACATTGCCGAATTGGGAGTTGGGTCGGGCGAACACGCAGGTGCAGCTAATTCTCACTCCGAAGCACTTTTCTTGTGTGTAGAATTTGGTTGAATCCGTATGAGAGTGATCCGTTGGTCAACGCATTAAGTACCAGGCATAGGCAATCAAGATGAGGACCAGAATAAGGCTGGGCAACAGGATCCACTTCACGACTTGGTCGATGCGGCGTTCGATTTCCAGGTTCAGCGCACATTGCGGGCAACCGCGCGCATCGGATTGCAGGCTGTATCCACAATCGCGACAGGCTATTGTGTTCAAGGGCCCACCTCCTGCCGAACACGGCGCAGAGAAACGTTATTGCGGGGAATGAGACTTTGCACTACTCTACTGGCCCAGATTTCGGCGGCTGCAATTTATGCGAAACCGTTTTTCTCGACAAGGTTTTTTGTACACACTCCAGCACTTAGGTAGAGTTTCACGCCCGATGGTATGAGCGAGGCTCAGCGGCAAGCCCCAAAATCCTCCCCCGATGCTGGCGTCTGGGTCGACCAGTATGGAGATTACCTCTATAAATATGCTGTCTTTCGGCTGCGTGACTCATCTGCGGCCGAAGATGCCGTACAGGAGACGTTTTTAGCCGCAATTAAAGCGTATGAGAAATTCGAAGGCCGCGGGTCAGAGCGAACATGGCTGGTTGGAATCTTGAAACACAAGATTACTGATCACTTCCGCCGACTTGCCAGGGAAGCCCCGGTAGGCGAGTCGGAAGATGAGGGTTCGGATCATCCCGAGTTCTTTACCCGCACGGATGGTTGGGACAATCACTGGAACAACGACTACGCTCCAACAGAATGGAATGCGACTCCCGCTCAATTAGT
>DATETN010000163.1:0-4186 GCA_035283645.1 Pyrinomonadaceae bacterium | reverse complement strand
GCAATTTGCCAAACTGATGAGTTGGGCGGACGAGGTGCGAAAACTCGGTGTGCGCACCAATACGGATCAACCCGATCAAGCGCGAGTGGCGATGGCGTTCGGCGCGGAAGGTATCGGTCTGTGCCGCACCGAGCATATGTTCTTCCAAGGAGATAGAATCCAAGCGGTGCGCGAGATGATTCTGGCGGAAGACGAAGCCGGGCGCAGGCGCGCCTTGACCAAGCTCCTGCCCATGCAGAAGCAGGACTTTAAAGACATCCTCGAAATTATGGGCGAGTTGCCGGTGACCATTCGAACCTTAGATCCTCCTTTGCACGAATTTCTCCCTAAAAGCCAAGAGGAGGTCAAAGAGCTGGCCGATACGATGGGTGTACCCGTTAGCGTTCTGCAAGATAAAGTAACCGTGCTGCACGAATTTAATCCGATGTTGGGCCATCGGGGCTGCCGATTGGGAATTTCATATCCCGAGATTACCGAGATGCAGGCGCGGGCGATTTTCGAGGCGGCATGCGAGCTGCGAAAGGCAGGCAAGAATCCCTATCCTGAGGTGATGATTCCCCTAGTCGGTTCGCGCGAAGAATTCACTGCGCAACGCCAGATTGTCGAACAAATCGCGCAGGAAACCATGAAATCCTACGGCGTGAAAGTCCGCTACCTTATCGGCACGATGATCGAGCTGCCGCGCGCGTGTCTGGTGGCGGATGAAATCGCCGAGGAAGCGGAGTTTTTCTCGTTTGGCACCAACGATTTGACGCAGACCTGTTTGGGATTGTCGCGTGATGACGCGGGAAAGTTTTTGCCGAGCTACGTGCTGGAAGGACTCTTGCCGGAAGATCCGTTTGTTACCATTGACCGCGACGGCGTGGGGGCGCTCATGCGCATCGCGGTTACGAAGGGTAGGAAGACACGCAAACATCTCGAGATGGGCATTTGCGGTGAGCATGGTGGGGATCCGAAGTCGGTGGAGTTCTGCCACAAGATTGGTCTCGATTACGTAAGCTGCTCGCCGTATCGGGTTCCCATCGCCAATTTGGCGGCCGCGCAGGCTGCCCTACGTAGGTAAGTGTTGAGTGGTCCGGGGCCGCAGTTTTTCGTAACCGCAGTTGAAACCACCTTACTTTCCGGCCCATTTGTTGACAGATTTCCGCTTATCGAAGATAATTTAGTACTTTCTTGGTGGTAGACAAATCGTTTAGATGGAACCGCGAATTGCAGAATTGTTGGTCCGAGGCGGAATTGTTACCCGGGATCAACTCACCCAGGCCCAAGAAAAAGAGCGCGACAACGGTTCGAGCATTACCAAAGAGCTGGTTCGACTCGGCTTTACCAGCGAAGAGACCCTAACTGAGTTTCTCGCTAGACATTTCGGCATCGAAAGAGTTGAAATTAATCCGGCAGAGATCGATGACGCTGTTTTTGCGTTGCTTCCTCCCCAGCTCGTGCAAAAGCATCAACTTATCCCGCTGAAACTGCTCGGATCCACTCTAACCGTCGCAATGGCCGACCCGACGGACTTGGTCGCGATCAACGAAGTTAAGTTCATCACGGGCTATGGCGTGCGCGTCGTATTGGCCTCGCCCTCGACGATCAAGAAAGCGCTGGAGCGTCGGTTCGGCGGTGTCAGTTATGACGAAGTCCTTAAGAAATTCGGCGACGGCGAAATGGAAGTTATCCAGGAAGCCGATGATTTTGACCTCCAGGAGCTTCAGCAGGCGACCATGGAGGCGCCGGTGGTCACGCTGGTGAACGCCATTTTGTCCGATGCCGCCCGACGCCGGGCGAGCGATATTCACATTGAGCCCTACGAGAAGATTTTTCGCGTGCGCTTTAGAGTCGACGGCGTACTGCAAGAGATCATGGGTCCGCCGCTACGGCTGAAAAACCCGTTGGTTTCCCGGCTTAAAGTCATGGCAGGTCTCGATATCGCCGAACGACGCCTCACCCAGGATGGCCGCATCAAACTCAAGATGGGCGTGGCCGGCGAACTTGACATCCGTGTCTCCGTCTTGCCCACGCTCTTTGGCGAGAAAGTCGTTATGAGGTTGCTGGATAAAACCGCCCTTCAGCTGGACATGTCGAAGCTGGGTTTTGATCCGAAGACACTCGACGATTTTCATGAAGCGATTCATAAACCCTATGGCATGATTCTCATCACCGGGCCCACAGGGAGCGGCAAATCCACGACGCTTTATTCGGCTCTTTCGGAGCTGAACAAAGCCGACGTGAATGTTTGCACCGCCGAGGACCCCGTCGAGTACAATTTGGTGGGTATCAACCAGGTTCAGGTCCGCGAACAAATCGGGCTGACCTTTGCCGCTTGCCTGCGATCCTTTCTCCGCCAGGATCCCGACATCATCATGGTCGGCGAGATTCGTGACCTGGAGACCGCCCAAATTGCAGTGAAAGCGGCGTTGACGGGTCATTTGGTTCTGAGCACACTCCATACCAATGATGCCCCTTCGACGGTGGATCGCATGATCAATATGGGCATCGAGCCGTTCCTGCTCACGTCGTCCATCAATATCATCGCCGCTCAGAGATTGGTGCGGCGCATCTGTGAAAATTGTAAGGAACCGGTCGAGGTCAATGCCGACGCGCTGATTAACCTGGGTGTCGATTCAACCGACGTAGGGGCAGGCTTTGCCACCTATCACGGACGGGGTTGCGCCAACTGCAATGGCACGGGTTATCGAGGCCGGTTGGCGATCTATGAGGTCATGGTCCTGCACGACGCGCTCAAGGAAATGATCTTGCGAGCGGCCTCGACGATTGAGCTCAAGCGCGAGGCGGTAAAATTAGGGATGAGCACGCTGCGCATGAGCGCCTTGCAGAAAGTTCGTGACGGTCTGACGACCATCGAAGAGACCGCTCGGGTCACGGATACGGATAAAGGGTTCGCGTCGGTCTTCTCGATGGGCTTTTAGCGGCGCTAGTCGGATGACGAGACAAATGTGCGTGCATGCCGCCCGGGGGCGGTTGGTTTTTACCCGTGATTTGATTCACGGCTAGATAGAGACAAGCCATGCCAACGTTTCTTTGGGAAGGAAAGACCGCTCAGGGAAAAGCGATGAAAGGCGAGTTGGAGGCTCCCAGCTTGGAAGCCGTTATCGCACTGTTGCGCGACCGCCGGATTCGCCCGGTCGCCAGCCGCATTCGAGAGAAAGGAACGGGATTAGAAACAGAGCTTACGATTCCAGGCTTCGGCGCAAAGGTTAAACCAAAAGAGGTGTCGCTCTTCACCCGTCAATTCGCGACCATGATCGATGCGGGTCTGCCGATCGTTCAATGCCTGGATATTCTGACTGAGCAATCGGAAAGTAAACTGCTGCGCAAAACCATTCATGACATCCGGTTGGATGTCGAGGGTGGCTCCACCCTCGCCGATGCTCTGGCGAAGCATCCGAAGATTTTCGACGAACTTTACGTCAACATGGTTCAGGCAGGTGAAGCCGGAGGAGTTCTCAATACGATTCTGAACCGAGTGGCGCTGTTTATCGAAAAGGCGAACAAACTCAAAAGGAAAGTCAAGGGAGCGATGATCTATCCCACCGCGATCCTCGCCGTCGCGGTCATCGTGGTCGCCATACTTTTAATTTTCGTTATTCCGGTTTTCGCCGAACTTTATGGCAGCATGGGAAAGGCTCTGCCGGCTCCAACCCAGATCACTATTAATATCAGCAATTGGTTTGTGGCAAATTGGTATTTCATGTTCGGCGGTCTGATCGGGATCGTCGTCGCGATTCGTGCTTACTATCAGACGGAACAGGGAAGAATGAACATCGACCGGATTATGCTTCTTTTGCCGGTCGTCGGCGATCTCCTGCGGAAGGTCGCGGTCGCGCGCTTTTCACAGAACATGGCGATTTTGCTCAGTTCCGGTGTGCCGATCCTCGATGGATTGGCCATTACCGCCAAGACCGCGGGGAACCGAGTGGTGGAAAAGGCGATCATGGATAGCCGGGTAAGCATCAGCCAAGGCAAGACCGTTGCCGAGCCGCTGCGGGAAAGCAAAATCTTTCCCCCGATGGTTTGCCAAATGGTCGCAGTTGGCGAAAACACCGGCGGGCTTGACGGTATGTTAAGAAAAGTCGCCGAGCTCTACGAAGAAGAGGTCGATGACGCCGTGGCCAATTTGACCGCCCTGATGGAACCGTTGATCATGGTGGTCTTGGGGGTCATCCTAGGC
>DATETN010000162.1:0-44758 GCA_035283645.1 Pyrinomonadaceae bacterium | reverse complement strand
AGTCCGATTCGTTCGGCCTCTTTTTGCGCTTTCTCTATGCTCCAGCCGTCGCGTATCACCCTGCGAATCATCCAAAAGGCACCGACACGAATACCGGCGGCGCAATGCACAAATACCGGTCTGTTCTGTGGGTCGTCTGTAATCTTCAGAAAAGCCTTTACTTGTTCGTCCTTTGGCTCACCAAACGCAACTGGGATGTTGAAATAGATCTCGTATCGGCCGCGGCTCTTGACCGCTGCTGATTACAAGCGACGCCGCTGATAACACGGTCACCAGCGCTACCACAAAGCTTTGTCTCATCGTTAATCTTTCAGCCGAACGCATCGGACTGTCGAACGGCGACAAGTTGACTGAGATCATCGAAAAAGTTCGGGAGATATTCGATGATACCCTAAGGCCTATCAAACACCTGCAACGTAATCGTAATATCGCAAAAGAAATTCAAATGGTATATTAGCTCGGCATTTCAGCGTAAGTCGTCTCTTTCTCCCTACTACTTGGCAAAAAAGGCTTGTCGTCCGGAGTTGACGACCAGATCAGCCTCAGCAAAAAATCGCGCGTTAAAAAGGAAGGAAAAGGCTGTGAGCACCCAAGGCGTATCACGACGCGATGAACGCATGCAGCGAACGAACGGAGTCAAGGACAACTGGCTCGGCTTCGTCGGTGATGTCTCGATGTTTGAAGGCGAAGTGAGCTTCAAATCGATGTTACGCATTGATGGGCACTTTTCAGGAAACATTACTTCGCCCGACGGCACCTTGATTATCAGTGCTGGCGCACAGGTTACAAAAGCGGTTATCAAGGTGGCAATCGCCAAAATAAACGGCACTGTCGAGGGTGACATCCGGGCCAGTAAAGAACTTGTACTCGGTCGGACGGCATGCGTTACGGGTAACGTCATAACACCAACGCTGTGTGTCGAAGAAGGCGCGTTCTTTAACGGAATTTCCCGCAGGAGTTAGCTCGGCAGTCAGTCTATTGAGTCTTTTAGAATCCACCCCTCAGGATCCACTGCAACTTTCTCGGCAGCAGCAATCGGCAAGCGCATTCTTCCGTTTTTCAAGTCATAACGTCTCTTTTCATTCCCAATCTGTACCTCAAGAGGCATCGGAAACGGCAGCTGCTCCGGTACGTCCCACCATAGCTGTGTTTCAGAAGCACCGCGTTCAATCATCAACTTGGGCAGTTTGGGTTGGCGCAGGTAGACGTCGAAGAACCAGTCGAGATCCATCCCTGAAGCGGCCTCGGTGATCTTCAGAAAATCATCGGTGGTCGCAAATCTAACCTGACGGCCGTCCTTTACTTTCTCAAAGCTGAGTTCCGGGTAGGCCATTCTTCGAAGCGCAATGAAAAACGCCTTATCGCCGATCAGATAACGAAGAGTGTGCAATATCACGGCGCCTTTGCCGTAAATGTCTCCGTCGCTGTTCACGTAATCCGGCGCGGCCATGTACATCTGGACGGTGGTTCGCGACTCTCGCGGCGCAACGGGTTGCATGTTTCGTAAACCCCGAAGGCGGTCTGACATGCCCTTCAAATAGGCGTTCCGGCCGCGTAATTTTTCCAGATAGAATGTATCCATGAATGACTGAAAACCCTCGTGTAACCAAAAGTCTCGCCAGTCCGAGGCGGTCACCATGTTCCCCCACCATTCATGACCCAGTTCGTGAAACATTAGCCAGTCCAGACCATCCGAATCGAACTGGAAGTTGTTGCCGTAGGCAATGATCGTCTGATTCTCCATTCCGAGATATCGGGTCTGTGCAATTCCGATTTTCTCCGTGCGGAATGGATAGGGACCGAGGTGTTCCTCAAAGAAGCGCAAGTACTTTTCCGTTTCTTTCACCAGGGTTTGTCCCTTGGCTAAGTCTTCCGGAAGTACCCAAAAGATCAGTGGTATGGTGTCTCCCGAAATGCTCGTGTAGCGAACTTCAATTGTTCTGTAAGGAGCAACGTTAAGGGTAATCCCGTAGTTGTTTATCGGATGGCGCACAAGCCAGTTGAACGTTTGAGTCCCGTCCTCATTCTTCACAACACTTTTAAGTGTGCCGTTCGAAGCCGCCAGCAGCCTTTGTGGCACAGTGAAGCTCAAGTTGACCCTATCGGGTTCATCCGACGGATGGTCTTTTACCGGAAACCAGAGATCGGCACCGTCAGTTTGACAGGCCACACCTAGCCATGGATCACCGCTCTTCGTTTTTGACCAAACAAAGCCACCAACCCAGGGTGGACGCGGCGCAACGCGCGGCTTACCACCGTAGTCGATCCGAACACTCATTGCTTCACCGGGCTGTTTTGTCATAGGTAATGCAATCCAGAGCCGTCCTTCGCGCCGTTCGAATCTAAGTGGTTGTTGAGTCTGGTCATTTGCGGAGACTAACTCGACTCGTTCGACTACAAGTGGCGCATCAAGGTCGAGTACAAACCAATCCATCGGATGGACAATCAGGATATGAGCAGTAAGA
Source organism: Pyrinomonadaceae bacterium (assembly GCA_035283645.1). Lineage (GTDB taxonomy): Bacteria > Acidobacteriota > Blastocatellia > Pyrinomonadales > Pyrinomonadaceae > PSRF01. The sequence goes on along the minus strand of DATETN010000162.1, from coordinate 42,293 downwards.
GCACCGTCAATTGACTGGTCCACCATGTTCACTCGCAGTTTTAGATCATAAGCTTTTACGTCATAGGCCGCCTGTTCCGTGAGTAACGGACCTCCAGAGCCAGTAGCACGGACTCCCAGTTGCCGCTGAGCAGAGACGGTTACGAGGCATGCAAGTGCAAGTCCTACCGCCGCGAACACATAGTTAAAAGTCTTGGTCATAGCCAGAATCGCACCCCATACTCCAAGGCGCTGGTGGACCTTTGTACGACGTGAGCTAACTAGCCAGACTTGCGTGACGAAAAGCACCACCCAGGCTGTCATGATTCCACCATGCAGGTGGACCAGTAAACCAGGAATCTCAGGTGTATTGAAGAGTGGCTTTAGGTAATAGCTGCGTGCGAACCCAGCTAGAACGATGAAAGGAAAAAGGACTGCAAGCCAGGTGTATAGGCGATGGTCCCTGACGGGTCGCCGGGTCACCGTACTGACGGCCATGGGGGAATCTCCTCAGGTTTCGATTTGACTAGGTCCCTGCGGGGCATTTGGCTTTTGGCCCTTTTGGCCTTAGACCCTTGGCCAAAGCTCCACTACTCATAACTAAGCGCTTCGACCGCGTCCTGCCGAGCGGCGCGTAACGCAGGATATAACGCACCAATGCTCCCGCCCAGCAGCCCGACGCCCAACGCAATCAGCACCCAACGTGGCTCAACTTCAACAGTTAAGCTCGTCACGCGCATTACAGCAAAACGGGCAGCAAATGTTAGCAACACACCCACCGTAACACCGAGCACACTCACCAGAATCGCCTCTTTTTCGATTACCCACGCGATCTGAGTCTTGGACATTCCCAGGGCTTTCAGAATTCCTATCTGTCGCGTGCGTTCCGTGACTGTCGTGTACATGGCAAGAAGGATTACGAGCATGCTTATCGCCGCCGCCACGCCAACCACTACCTTGATAAAAACGTTCAGTGCCGGAACCCCAGAGGCATAGAGCTCCGGAAGATCGCGAGTGAAGATGATCTGGTCATCCGGATAACGCTCCCGTATTCGGGCTGCGACCTCTTCCTGTCTGGAGGGCTCGACACACGACACCAGGATTGCTGAAGCGCGTCCCATTGCACCTTCCTGGTCCTGCAAGGTTGAGAGCGGGATCTTAATTCTTCCGCCACCCGGTGGTTCGTAAACGCCGACAATCCGGAACTGCCGCTCAAAAATTTGTACAGTTGACCCAACGCTCGCCGCGCGCTGCTGTTGCCAAACCGGATCGATGATGGCTTCGTCGCCGCCGGTCAATGACGCTCCTTCTCTTATTCTTAGGCCCGCAAGCCTCGCATACTCGTCATGATTGATCCCGTCGATCAGACGCGAGCCAAAACCGCGATCACTTCGATCGAGTGTTTGACCTATCGCTGTTGCGGCTCGTACTCCTTCAATGCTCCCAACTTCGGCGGCGCGCGATTCTGGCAGCAGGAAAGGTGAGCCTCCTCCGAACCCGACCGATCCAGAAGCGCGAATCATGATCTCAGCACCAATGTTGGACTCACGTTTTCCGCGTTCGTGCAGAACTCCGTGTGCTAGTCCCACTGTGAATACAATCAAAAGAACTCCGACAGCCGTGCCAAAAATGCTAACAGCTGTGCGGGCAGGTCGGTGTGCGATGTTCGAGAGTACAAGGCTGTCCATAATCCGTTGTAGTCGAGGATTGCGATCCAGAATTCTGTTCCACGCGCCGGGCACTGCCCTTGACGTTAATACCAGTAACCCTATCGATGTCCAGAAAACAATAGCAGCTTTGCGTACAAGTGCCAGCGCCACTCCAGTCGCAGCAGCAAAGCCTAGCGTCTGCAGGATGACCTCGGTTCCGCCTTCATAGACGCCAATGGTTCCAGGGACGAACGCAAACGCAAAGTTAATTACTTTAGTGAGGGATTCTATGATGTAAGCCTGGGCCACTCCGGGCGAATAGCCCAACATGCGAAGTGTGACGAAGACCTCAATAACGCTCGTCGCGTGTGCCAGTAAATCACAGGCAATCATTCCAAAAAACGGTCCTGGATGATGTCGGTAAAAGTCGTAGACCTTCGACTCAATGTGATGGATGTGCTGCCGGCGTTTCAGAATTACTTTGGGACTCAGACGCAGTTCTGCCAACCGATCCAGGCTCCAGGTCAGCAACATGACGCGCCGTTTTGCGGCAAACGCGGCAGCAATTATTCCCAGCGCGGCAACCAATGCAATACCCAGAAGTACGTAGTACACAAGTGGCGGCAGGTCGTAACTGAAGAGCATCACGCACGCGCCGCTGAGGATGAAGAAGACGACTGAAAGGTTATAAAGGAGATTGTCTACGACTAGTGCCGGCACGCCATACGTGAGGGGAATTCGGCGTCTGAGAAGTGCGACCTTGGTGGCTTCCCCAAGTAGTGGTCCGGTAAAAGTGAGAAAACTGATCGCCTCGCCGCCAAGTCGCGCGGCAAATGCTTGAGGATAACTAATGTGCCTGAATTCAGCAGGGACTGCGGCGCGCATCGCGATGGTGCGAAACACATGGCGCAGCCCGCTCATTGCGAGAACGAAGAAAAAGCCGAATCCGATACGCAGCAGCGCATCGAAAATCGGCTGTACACCAACCCGATTAATGACGTAGACGAGGAGCGCAAAGCCTATGAGAAAGGCAACTGCCTGAAGGCCAAAGAAGGAACGTCGTGACGCGTTGGAGCTTGAGTACGGGGTTTCTTCGACGAGGGCGTCGATCTCACTATCTTCCCAGGTGCCTGGCAGCTCTTCTTCCGATATCCTCAAGGTGTTGCGGCGACTCCAGTGCTGGCGATCTTCGGGTTCGCAGGTACGTCCGGCAGTAACTCGCTGATAACACGTCCGGGAAAGCGCCTGAAGCCGTTCTCCCAGAGTATTGGAACTGGAGTTCTATCATCGCGTAAGTTACCTGTTAATGCCAGGCACCGTGGGCACAAAACTGAAGCTATCGTAGGGCTCGTCGACTACGCGGGCCTGCGGGATCCTGGTCTTATCACCTCCCGCCACCATCAAGGTAGAGAGAGTTGATACTCGAAAGAACGAACCATGGTTACCGCCGGGATTAAATCCCCTTACATCGAAATTCCAATGGTTGTTTGCGACGATCAGGGGTCTACGATGCAGAGTTACTCGAACGAGTTTGCCCGGGCGGGCTCAGGGTGTGAAAGTCGCCGCACGCTGTCTGATCAACGAATGACGTTTTGTGATGTTGCGGGCGGGGACGCCCGCGTTCCGGTGGTTACTATTTGGAGGTGTTTGGTTGGAGGATTGCAGTTTCGGGGTCTCTCGGATTTTGCGGAGGAGCTTCCCACCCGGCGCGCTCGAGAAGGCTGATTGCGAATTGAATTGGAACGGCGAAGTTTGAGGCCTGGTTTTCGGTGAATACGGCAAAGTTCACGCCGATTACCCGAACGGTTGGACCAAAGAGAGGTGCACCTGAACCGCCCTCTGCCGTTCTGGCGTCATACGCGATGCGGCGGGCGTCGAGATCAGTAATGTTGCCTTGCGTCGTTAACGGTTGGACGCGTCTATTCTCGGCAAGATAGCCAAGTAACGCGTCCAGCGATCCGCCATAACGTTGTTGTATGCTCCGCGACTCAGCATCATCCAGCAAAGCGAGCAGCCGATCAGGTCCGGAGGGATATCCCATCATCACAACAGTCTTACCGACTGCAACTGCGTCTGGATCTGTCTCCAGTGGTAGCACCGGAATCTCCGCTGGAATCGCGGCGATATCAAGTGTACACACGGCCAGATCTTCCCTCTGAGCAGCAGTCTTGAACTTCAGGGGGATCGGTTGAGGTTGATTTGGAAAATAAGCATTCAATTTCTTGAGCCGGGGTTGCCCTTGGACACTCGTGCTGATGCTGGCTGCGCGATCATCAGCACGCCATGGCTGAGCGATGTGCCGGTTTGTTAGAACAAAACCGCCTCCAACGTAGAACCCGGTTCCCACAAACTCGTACTCGGCTATTGCGCCTGAACCTTCCGGAGTCAGCGGCTCAGGTTCACCGCTCTGGATGTTTGCGCCGCCTTCATTCTCCTGGGTTTCGGGATAGCGCAACGGACGTCCAGTACCGGCCTCGACAAAATAGAACGACCCCGCAATCAGGCATACGCCGTTGCCATAGTCGCTGCGGATCTTTACGGCGGGGGAAAGACTATTCCGGATTTCTATGTTTGACTTGTCGATGTCGGTCAGCGTCTGATTCGTTCGCGCCACTTGGTCCTTCATCTGTGTCAATTGTGCACTCTGTTCATCGATCAATCGACGACTGCGCTGCATCTCTTTGTACATGGAGAACCCGATATAGAGAACGCCGCCAACGAGGGCCAGAGCGATTGCAAGAGTGACAAGTTTTGTGCTCGGGTTTATCTCCCGCACGAGTTCGCGGGTGAACTCACGCAGGAATACCTTTGCATCATCGCGACGTGCCGTGGCTGCGGACTCCAGGGCAGCAGCTTCAATGAAGGGCGCGACGTGGGTTTCAGCAGGCACTACCGCGGGCAGAGAGCGAATTGGGAAAAACTGTAGGGCTAGTTGGGACGAGTCAATGCGGATCTCATCTCCATCGTGAATTTCGGCATGGTCGGTTAAGGGCTCACCGTTTAGGGTGAGGTCAAGCAGCGGATCCGAGTTCGCAATTCGGTAACCGCCCTTTTCTCTAAAGAGCTCAAGTACCACGCCGTCGGCACTGCGAGGTTTGGGTAACTCAGACGATCGTAGTCGAAGATCACAGTCTTCACTTGTTCCGATGCGAATTCGCTCTTCCGAGAGAACCTCTGTGTGCTTGTCTGCGCCTGAGGAGATGTGAATTACAAGGCCAGTAGCCATACTACGGAGACTGCATTCATTGCGTTTACAGTAATGTGGGCGCCCGCCTCAAACCGGTTCGAACAATACGCGGTTGATCTAGGCGGCCGCCCCTCGACACATATTCTACAACGGTTATTCAGCAATCAGCAAAACGAGAGGTCAGTGATAAACTGCTTTTCGAAATGACAGTGCCCGAACCAACCTTCATTACAGATCGCGAGCAGCTTGAGGCGCTTGCGCCGGTCACTTCGGCCCCGATTAGACACCATGTTTTTGTCTGCACCGGCAAGTCCTGCTCAGCGGCGGACAGTGCGGATGTCAAGGCCGCGTTCGAGCGCGAGTTGCTGGCGCGAGGGGTGCTTTTCGGCAAAGAAAAGAAAGGTAAAAACCCAAAGGGCTCAGTTGTGCTAACGGAATGCGCTTCAGTCGGATTCTGTGCGATAGGTCCGGCGGTTATGGTTTACCCGGATGGTATCTGGTATGCACAGGTGACACCCGCAGATGTAGTGGAAGTTATCGAAGAACATTTGATGAATGGCCGAGTGGTCGAGAGGCTGGCACTACTGAAAGTGCCTGTAACGAATGGTGAGTGATGGGTGATGGGTGTGAGTGATGAGTGTGCATAATTCATTGGTCATTGGTCATTTGGTCAGTGGTCAGTGGTCGGTGGTCGGTGGCGGTGGCGTGATTTTCCATTTGTCATTTCCCTCTCTCCGTGCATCTTAGTGCCTCTGTCGTGAATCTTTTTGTAGTGAACCCTCAGTCGATGGTTGTGGTCAACGAAATGACAAATGGAAAATGGAAAATGATAAATGGAAAATCACGGCGCCGATGAATGACTAATGACCACCGACCACTGACCACCGACCACTGACCACCGACCACCGACCACCGACCACCGACCACTGACCAATCACTCACCAGTCATTACTCATTACTCTTCCACCTCAGTACCGGTTTTCGGGCGGCGGCGGCCTCATCCAAACGGCCGATGCGAGTAGAGTGAGGTGCGTTCAATACTAAATCCGGATCCTCAACAGCTTCCTGAGCGATGGATCGCATCGCGGCGATGAATTGATCGAGTTCTTGATGGCCTACCGATTCTGTAGGTTCAATTAACATCGCGCCCTGCACGATCAGTGGAAAGTAGATCGTCATCGGGTGAAATCCATAGTCGATCAGCCGCTTGGCGATATCGAGTGTATGAACCCCTTTGCGTGATTGCCATTTATCGGTAAAGACTACCTCGTGCATGGGTGGACGATCGAACGGCTTGTCGTAATCGCTGACCAGTCCATGGGAGATATAACGAGCATTGAGGACTGCCGCTTCGGTGGCTTCGCGCAAACCATCAAAACCATGCGTCTGAATGTAGGCCAGTGCGCGCAGCATCATTCCATAGTTGCCAAAGAAAGCTTTCACCCGTCCGATCGACTGGGGCTGGTTAAAGTCCAGTGCATAACGATCATGTGAATCCTTTACGATTCGTGGAACTGGCAGAAGTGGTTCGAGCTCTTTTGTGCAGCAGCATGGACCCGAGCCGGGTCCACCACCACCATGCGGCGTCGAAAACGTCTTGTGGAGATTCAGGTGAATGACGTCAACACCCATGTCACCTGGACGAGCCACGCCAACCAGCGCATTCATATTGGCGCCATCCATGTAAACAAGGCCGCCAGCGTCATGGACGATCCGACAGATCTCCTTGATGTTGCTCTCAAACAACCCAAGTGTGTTGGGATTTGTCAGCATGAATCCCGCGACGTCACCTTCCGCACACAACTGCTTCAGGTGTTTCAGATCAGTAACTCCTTCTGCTGTTGATCTAATGGACTTCACGGAAAAGCCGGACAAGTGAGCCGAGGCGGGATTCGTTCCGTGAGCCGAATCAGGGATTAACATCGTCCGACGGAGAGCTGAGGCGCCCTCTCCATCGCGGGCATCGATAAACGCGCGAATGATCATTACACCCGTCATCTCCCCGTGTGCCCCTGCGGCCGGTTGTAGCGAGACCCCCGGAAGCCCTGTAATTTCAGCCAGGTGCTCCTGGAGTTCATAGATCACTTCGAGCGCGCCCTGTGAGTCCTCTTCCGGGCACAACGGGTGGAGTTCGGCGAAGCCCGGTATCCGCGCAACCTTCTCATTCAGGCGCGAGTTGTACTTCATGGTGCACGAGCCCAGTGGGTACATTCCCAGATCGATCGAATAGTTCCACGTCGACATGCGAATGAAGTGTCGAATGACGTCGACTTCGCTTACTTCAGGTAGATCTTCGAGATCGTCCTCGCGACGTAATTCAGCGGGAAGAAGTTCCTCATCCGCGGTTTTCGGCACATCGAGAGGCGGCAGCCGATATCCTACTCGGCCCATTTGCGAGCGTTCGAAAATGAGCGCTTCGTTGTGATTAAGATGAGAAGTGACCTTTGTAATTCTGGGGTTCATGAACTTTTGGCTAAACTGCTTTATCTGGAACACTGTTCGAGGCCAGAGACGAGTCGATCAATCTCATTGCGAGAGTTAACTTCTGTGACACAGACTAAGAACTCGTTCGGCCGATCCGAATAGTAACGAGAGAGCGGAATCCCTCCATTGATTTCCTGTTCTTGCGATAATCGACGGAGTAGCGCTGTTGCGTCTGACGGCGCTCGCACGACGAACTCGTTGAAACGTGGCGCCGAGAAGGGAAGAGAGAATCCGTCTATCTCGCCAATTCGGCGAGCCGCGTAGGCAGCCTTTTGCGCACACTGCGAGGCCACTTCCTGAAGTCCCCGGCGGCCCATGGTCTCCAGGTACACAGTAGCTGCAAGTGCAATCAGTCCCTCATTGGTACAGATGTTCGATGTCGCTTTCTCACGGCGTATGTGCTGTTCACGCGTTGCTAAAGTCAGCACGAATCCTCGGTTGCCTTCTTTGTCGTAGGCTTTTCCGACCAGTCGGCCCGGAATCTGTCGTGCATACTTTTCTCGAGTTGCAAAGAGCCCGAGGTATGGACCACCGAACGATAACGGAACGCCAAACGATTGTCCTTCCGCTACGACGATATCGGCGCCGCAGGCGCCCGGGGAGCGCAGGAAGGGAAGGGAGATCGCTTCAGTCAGTACCAGTATCAGTAGTGCACCGGCAGTGTGGGCCTTCTCTGCCAGTGCAGAAACCGATTCCACAGAGCCGAAGAAGTTTGGTGATTGGATGACGATTGCAGCCGTCTGGGAGTCGATCGCGTCTGCAATGACAGCTGAAGTTTGGCCGGTATGCTCATCCCATCCAACTAACTGGAGATCAATGCCGGCGTGCTGGACGTAAGTTCGGACCACGTCCAAATATTCAGGGTGAACAGCACCGCAGGCAATCACTTTTGCTCTTCTCGTGACACGTTCTGCCATTAGCACGGCTTCGGCGAGCGCCGTTGACCCGTCGTACATGGAAGCGTTGGCCACTTCCATTCCTGTCAACTGACACACAAGAGTTTGGAACTCGAAAATGACCTGCAGGGTGCCTTGGGAAATCTCAGGTTGGTAAGGCGTGTAGGCGGTGAAGAATTCAGACCGAGAGATTATGTGGTCGACGACTGTAGGTATGTAATGTGAATAAGCACCGCCGCCCAGAAAGCTGGGCCGAGATGCACCTCGATTTCGCTCGGCTCTTATTTCAAACGCGGCGAGCAGTTCCAGTTCTGAGAGAGCCGGGGGCGTGTTGAGATTCCGATTTAGTCGTAGGTCTTCGGGAATCGACGTGAACAGGTCTTCGGCTGAAGTCAGGCCGATCTGTTTGAGCATGTCGGCCCGCTCTTCAGGGGAATTAGGAATGTAACGCAATTCTACTCGCTCTCAGCTTTCGTGAAGTCTTCATATTCGGCGGCCGTTAGTAGGCTGTCTACCTCGCCGGCGTTCGACATCCGCAGACGGATCATCCAGCCTTCACCGTATGGATCCGAATTCACTTTTTCCGGTTCATCGGTCAACGATTCATTAATCTCTGCCACGGAGCCGGACACGGGCGTGAACATCTCAGATACTGCTTTAACGGATTCGACGGAACCGAACGGTTCATTCGCGGAAAAATCGTCGCCGATCTTAGGGAGTTCCACGTAGACAACATCGCCGAGCGAGTTCTGGGCGTAATCGGTTATACCGATGACTGCGATGTCGCCCTCAACTCGGACCCATTCGTGGTCCTTGCTGTAGTGTAGGTTTTCTGGGACGTTAGCCATGACTTCCTTTCAATTCAATTTTGATCTTGGACTCTGGTCTTGTTGGTCGATTCCTCAGCAATCCAGAGTCCGAACTCTACTATCGGTCACGTTTATAAAACGGTGTCTTTACTACTTGTGCAGCGATCCGCTTTCCACGAACGTCGATCTCGATCTTCTGGCCTTCGACAGCCATTGCGACGGGCAAGTATGCCATTCCAATGTTCTTTTTCAGGTACGGTGCGGGACTGCCGGACGTGACCTTTCCGACCTTCTCGCCATTTACCCAGACCTCCTGTCCGTCCCGTGCGATACCGCGGTCGACCATCTCAAACCCCACGAGCCGCCGCTTGATACCATCCTCTTTCTGTTTCGCAAGAGCATCACGGCCGATAAAATCACCTTTGCCTAACTTGCAGATCCAGCCGAGATTTGCTTCCAGAAGCGTCGTGTTTTCATCGATCTCATGCCCATACAGCGCCATCGCCGCCTCAAGACGAAGCGTATTTCTTGCCGCTAACCCGCAGGGAAGCACTCCGTTGGGTGACCCGAAGTTGCCGGTTTCCAGCAGCCGGTTCCACAGGCGCTCGGCGTGTTCAGGCGCAGCATAAACTTCAAATCCGTCCTCTCCGGTGTAACCAGTACGGGATATGATGGCAGCGACGCCGTCCACTTCACCCTCTGTGAAATAGTAATACTTGATTGTTGTCAGGTCTGTGGACGTGAGTTGCTGCAGTATTGAGCTCCCGTCGGGACCTTGCACGGCGATTTGGCAATACTTGTCGCTAACGTTGCTGAGTTCAACGTCTTCATCTCGTCGGTGAGACGTAATCCACGCCCAATCTTTGTCTGTGGTACCGGCATTCACGACAAGCAACAGGTGGTCGGCAGCGAAGCGATAGACGAGGAGGTCATCGACTACTGTGCCTGCGGGAGTAGTTAGAGCTGTGTACTGGGCCTGGCCGTCAGTGAGTGTCGACGCGTCGTTCGAAGTAATGTAGTTTACAAAGGTGATGGCATCAGAACCATGCACTTCGATCTCGCCCATGTGCGAAACGTCGAAGAGCCCCGCATGAGTGCGCGTGCGAAGATGCTCTTCAACCGTTCCAGCCGTGTACTGCACCGGCATATCCCAGCCGCCGAACTCGACCATTCGGCCACCCAAGCGCCGATGAGCGGCATTTAGGGCAGTCTTTTTTAATTCCGGCGCAGGTGCAGTCACAAATGGATCCGGCATCCACTTCAAGCAGCTAAATATGCAAAAGCTCTTGAAGAATTTAACTTCACAATCTGAACTTGGTTGATTCGGAACCTAGCATGTCGAAAGCGAAAGCGTCAAGCGAGTGATGTTCCGGTAAGCGGATTGAGAGTAGGCGCCTTGAAAGATTCCCCGACAGTGAAGAGACTCTGTCAAAAAAATAGATCTTACGCACGGCAGTTAGAAAGGGATCCTACACACGGCAGTGTGTAGTGTTCTTCAGATCCTACCTACTAGCACGGACGCCACCCCCCTCTTTTATCTCAACGTTTGCCGACTCGGCTTCATAACGAAAATTGAGGAGGGGTAGTTTGAGCGTTCTGAATGTCACCCGTCTTCTGAGTTGGCATTGTTGAAAAAAGGGGGGGGTGGCGTTCCTCCGGTAGGCTGGATCTAAAAAGCACTACACACTGCCGTGTGTAGGATTTTGTTGAGTGTGTTCCAGTGGAGAGTGGTCCAAGTGAAAGAAAGAATCCTACACACTGCCGAGTGTAGGATCAGTTGAATGTGGTCCAACTGACAGTGGATATTGTGAATGGTCCAAATGAAGAAGCAGGATCCTACACACGGCAGTGTGTAGTGCTTTTTAGATCCCACCTACAAAGACGCGCCACCACCCCCTTCTTGTTTTCAACAATACCAACTCAGAAGACGGGTGACACTCAGAAGCTCCGCAATTTCGATGAAGCTTCTGAGTCGGTAACGTTGAGATAAAAGGGGGGTGGCGTTCCTCCGGTAGGCTGGATCTAAAAAGCACTACACACTGCCGTGTGTAGGATTTGGTTGAGTGTGTTCCCGTCGAGTTGGTCCAAGTAAGAAAACCATCATGCACACGGGAGAGTTGAGATGTTTTAATTGATTCTAACGGTAAAGGGTTCCAAACTAGAGGACTCTAGAAGTTTCTTTCGTGCACATCAACCTTCTGCACTGTAAAGACAACGCGCATGGTATCGGGCCGTCGGTCCATTGATGCAGGGACAAAGGCTGCGTTGCGGCGGAGAGCAATTGCAAACTCCTCCAGCATGCGCCGATCTCTCGGCGGTTGTACCACGTCAGCCAATGAGGCCGCACCGTTACTGAACACATCGGCAACCACAATCATGTCATCGGCGTCTTCCTGTCTTGAAGGATGCGGATTCGCATAAGCGCTGGTTAATGCGGCAAGCGCGCCGTCCGGGTTAAGTGTTGGAGAATGTTCGGCATATGGAGCTCGCTGGGCCGAAAACATCTGTGGGGTCACCGGTTGAGTTAGGTCGTATCCGGGAAACGATCCCACATTCACAATTGTCGCTCTCTGCGAGGCCGCAGCTTCATGGAGGGCCACGATGTGTGGTCGCAAACTGGCGAACATGCCAACGAAGAGAATTACAGAGGCGAAAGAACCAACTGTGTAAGGCATCAGTTTAGGTTCGAGCCAGTGGGCGAACTTGTTGATAAGGGATCCTTGAGATTGTCTCGTCGCAGCTGCTTCGATTGCGAGGGAATCAGTAATGGCTGCTGCGAGATCTGCCGGCACTTCCGGACGCGTAAGGCTCCTTAGATTGCGAGTAAGAGTACGTAGAGTAACAAGCTCGTCTCGGCAGACCGGACAAAGCATTAGGTGCTCGTTAACAGCCGTCCGGACTGAGAGAGATAAGCAATCATCGACATACGCTGAAAGGGACGGTCTGACTTCTTCACACAACATAGTGTTAAACCTGTCAGGATTACTGAGCGGTCGAATCCAGCAATCCTGCGGAATGGCTTACCGACCCCGGCTGCTCCCTAGTTTAGGAAGCAACTCGACAACGAGACGCTCACTCCAGATCGAGATGAGCGCGTTCAACGGGTGTTGCTGGCCACGTTTTCAATTCACTCATCTTGTTCCTTAATGAAGCCCTGCCCGCCGTTTTCGTCACTTCGACCCATTTGGCACCGAGTGTTTGTGAGCCGGGGCGGGTAAGCCATCCCAGTTCTTCTTTTTTCAATCAACGTCCACTTAGAGATACCCTTCAAGTCGCCGGCGCAACTCCTGGCGTCCACGTGCCAAGCGCGACTTGACTGTTCCAACGCTTATCCCGAGCGTTGTCGCAATTTCTTCGTAGGTGAACCCTTCTATATCCCGGAGGATGACCGCCTCACGATACGCACGCCCGAGTGTCCGTAGCGCATCACGCAAGACTTTCTGGCGTTCATGCGCCAACGTTTCTTGTTCGGGCGTTCTTGAAGTCTCAGCCAAAGAGGCGCTCAGCGGCAGCTTGTCTCTGTCTTCAGTCGAGTCGAGCGAAACGGTGGCTTCTCGTTTTCTTCTGCGCCACCAGCGCCAGCGATTCCGCGCCTGGTTTATCGCTATCCTATAGATCCACGTACGTAAGTCCGCCTCGCCCCGAAAGCTCCCGATGCTCTGAAACGCCCTCAGAAATGTCTCTTGCGTTAAGTCCCGAGCCTCTTCGCTGTTTTCGGTCAGGCGGAACAGCAAACCGTAAATCTCTGGTGAGCGCTCCGCCACCAGAATACTGAATGCGGCGGCTTCACCTTGCTTTAATCTTTCAATGAACTGTTCTTCAGACGCTGTTCGCGACCCAACTAAGGGTGCCGGGGCAACCTGCTCCAGTTCAATTTGCCCGCGCAGGGCTATCGGCTCTCCGAAGCTCACTGCTTACCCCCTGGGGCGGGAATTGGAGTAGCTGAGGGCCTCTGCCCATTCCCGGACAGTCGGGCTCTTAGACACCGGCTGAAAACGTTTTGTTCCCTAAAATTTCTCAAAGTTTTGTTTAGATGCGATTTTTCTCGTATGCCGATTGCCGACGGCCGAAAGCGTCAACTGGTGATTGCGATGCCGTCGGGTGATTCGATTGATTCTCAGTGAAATGGGCAATCCTCAGTTGTCAATTTGAAAGCGACAATCGGCAATTAGCAATCGGCAATAATTTTCGCTTATCATACACTTTTAAGAACGTTGACCACTATAGCGACTTGCGAGAGGACCGACTTGGCGAAATATAAGAAAAAACGCGTTAGAGAACTGCAACACGATCGATTTCGTGACACTGCGATGACCCTAATGGATCGGCTTGGCGACCGGCTCGAAGGGAAGGGGAAGACCATACTTTACAGTCTCGGGGCGGTCATTCTCTTAATAGCTCTAGCCGGTTTATACATGCGCTGGAGTAATAAGAAAGAGGACGAAGCCCTTCGTGCTCTGGGGCGCGGCATCACGATCGCTACAGCCCCAATTTCACCGGCGGCCTCGACCGATCCCACAAACCCGACTTTCACTAATGAGCGTGAACGCGCCCAGCGTGCGACCGAGGAGTTTCAAAAGGTAGTTGCCAAGTACGGTGATCCTTATCGAACCGAGGCGCGTTACTTCGCTGCCACGAACCAGCTTCTCTTTAACCGCGAGCAAGGCATCAGCGAACTGACCGAGCTGAGTCGCAGCGGAAACACTGAAGTCGCCAGCTTAGCTAAATTCGCCCTCGCTCAAGCTAAGGAGGCTGACGGCGGTCTTGATGAAGCGGCCGAGCTTTATCGGGAGCTTGCTGCGCAAAACAGTGTGATTATTACCAGCGACACGGCGAATCTCAGGCTAGCACTCGTTTATGATAAGCAGGGTAAGAAGCAAGAGGCGGCCGATCTCCTCTTCAACATCGTCGAAGGTGCCCGGAAAGCTAAGGATGCCGACGGAACACCTAAGCCCGAGAGTGCAGCAGTTCGAGAAGCGGCAAAGGAACTGCAAAGAATAGATCCGGCGCGACACTCACAGTTGTCCCCAGTATCCCCTCTATCAGATCTTGCGTTCTGATCCGGAGGCGATGGACAACTTCACACACTCGCTTGTTGGTGTTGCTGCCGCTAAAGCAGGGCTGGAAAAGCTTTCGCCCGGAGCAACTGTCGTCTGCCTCCTGGCCGCAAATGCCCCTGACGCAGACATCGTGTCGCTGCTCCTCGGTGATCGTTGGACCTACCTGCACCACCACCGCGGCATTACCCATTCAATTGCGGGCACGCTCGTCATCGCCCTCCTGATTCCCCTGGTCTTCTATACATTCGATCGAGTAATTGCCTGGCTCCGTCAAACAATTCCTAAGGTACATCTGCGAGGTTTAACTGTGGCCTCGCTCCTTGCGAGTGCGACCCATCCTCTGATGGATTGGACCAACAATTACGGAGTGCGGCCGCTGCTCCCGTGGAGTGGCGAGTGGTTCTATGGCGACCTCGTCTTCATTATCGACCCTTTCATCTGGTTCCTAATCGGAGGGGCCACGTTTCTAGCGACGGCCAAAAGCAGAAGCCAGAAGGTCTTTTGGATTGTGGTAGCAGCGACGGTGACGTTGATCATTATGTTCGCCGGAAGTCGACCGGGGGCGGCAGTGCCAAGCTGGCTCCGCTACACCTGGGTTCCAGGCTTGGTAGTCCTCATCTATCTTTTCAGGCTTGGTCTTCCAGAAAAGCTTGGCCCTCGAATCCCTCAAGTGGCTTTCGTTGTCTTGCTAATGTATTGGGGAACACTCGCGTTACTGCAGCAGCGGGCTTTAGAACAGGCCGATGCAAAGGCATCGGTGATTGCCACTATGTTTGGTGAGAGCGTTACCGATGTTGCAGCCATGCCTACACTCGCCAACCCCTTGCGTTGGCAGGGCGTAGTCGAAACCGAGCGCGCTGCGTATCGGTTCGAGCTTTCGCTACCAGCCGCCGGAGATCGTCACGACTTTGTCAGGCATGAGCGTCCGGAAATACTTGAACCAGCGGTGGCGTCTCGAGCGCTCACATCCAGGCCTGCGCGGGTGTTTCTTGGGTTCGCGAGGTTTCCAGTTGCGCGACTGTCGGACGCGAATTGCACAAGTAGCACACTCGTGCAATTGGCCGACTTACGTTACACTGAACCCGGTAGCCGGCGAGGAACATTCTCGGTGGAGATTCCGGTCGAATGTCCTGCACAAGTGGCCAGTGGTAAGTAATCGATGGAAGAAACTAATCAGATAGTTGCACTCGAGGGTTTGGCGGAAGTTGCTCGCGCGCGTGAACATCCCGGTAAACGCCCGTCACTAGCCAGCATACGAGTTTCGCCGGGTGCATACCTTGCTGCCGCAAGCGTACTTACTTTCAGTTCCGGGTTACTCCTGCGTTCACAGGAAGATCTTTGGGCCCTTATCTGTCTGACTGCTGCATGGCTATTAATCCCCCTGCTCGCGCTCTCGGACCGGATTGCTTTCGATGGAGTAAGACTTGTTCGTCAAGGGCCGCTTCCATTCCTTCTGAGAGTCTTCTCTGGTCGTGAGCGTCAGCTGCGTCTACCAGATTTCGAGCGAGTTGACACGCATGCCGTACGAACGTTGAGACGTGGTGGTCGGGTTAGATATCGGTATCGCACCCAGATTAGCGGCAGAGGAGGCGTTTTTGTCTTCGCCTCTGGCGGGAAAAACTACCGGAGAATGGTGGAAGTGCTTTTCCCGTTGATCGATGAAGAGAAAATGGACGTGCGCACCAGAGAGCTGCGGCATTATTTGATCGACCCGCAAACTCTAAATCGCGAGGTGGCCGCTTTGAATCTGGCCTCTGATGATGTACTTGACGGCGCAACTGCTAATTTCAAGCTGAAGAGTGAGCGAGGTGATCAACTGCAATCTGAACTGACTGCTGCTGACATTGCTCGTGCAACGCAACTCAAGCTGCTCGGAAACAAATTGCGGATCGGTGGGCGTCTGCGCGAGGCCGGAGAGGCTTTTCGGCGCGCTCTGCTTGTGCTCCCGAAAGACGGCTGGCTCATCTACGACTTCGCCCGTCTCTTAAGGTCACTTGCCAGCGCTCAGGATGATGTGCGTCTGCTTTCGCGTTCTCGTGCAGCGCTGCGACTCGCGGAATTGCGGGCCGGACCGGATGGAAGGCTCTTTTCGTCGATTGGAGAGAGTTACCTGGAATGCGGCGAGATTGAACGAGCGCAACGAGCATTTCAGAAAGCTATAGAGTTCGGCAAAGAGAAGTTTCGCGCGCACCTTGGACTCGCTGAAGTAGCACTGCGTACTGGTAAGCTCGCTCATGTGATTCATCAGTACAGAGACGCTGCCGAGTCGAGTTCAGAAAAGGCACTCCTTAGCTATTCCCGACGAGAAGCAGATTATTATGCGCTGCTAAACGACGACGATGAGTACCTTTCGTCTGAGTTGCGCCGAATGAATTGGCTGCAACAGTTTGTGCGAATCAGACGATTGGCAGCTCGCAGCACCAATGCAAGCATCCTGGTAGCCTTGCTTGCTCCGTATGTTGAGCCCGGCGTTGCTGGCTTAGCCTGGGCGCTTGCTACGTCGTCGTTGGTTGGTTGGGTGCTCAGTTTGTTTCTCGGTCGAGTTTTTGCCGTCAGACGCACCGCACCTTCCGAATAGCTAAAAAAAGAGAGGCCGCATCTGCGGCCCCTCTCAGTGCTGTTCCAGCAATCCTTACTTAAACAGTTTTCTTTGGGCGTGTCGTTGACGAGCTCGTGGCGCGTTTGCGTGGAGTTGTTTCACCATCGCTCTTGGCTCGCCTTGAGGTCCTGGTGACACTCGATTCACCTGAAGTTGCCGCTGCCGTCTTTGCCTTCGGCTTACTTGTCACCGGTTGAATAGTCCGGGCTTCACTGAACGAAGCGTGAGCATCGGTGCGAGTCGGTTCCGGATTCAACATCGCATCCCACCGGTACCGCGGTCGATCTTCTCGCTCCGCCAGCCTTCTAAATACCAGGTCCGTAACTGCCCCGGTTATCCAGTTATGGTAGAACTCGCCAACCGATGCTAGCTCGGCGTCCGGCGCAGGGTTCATGAAGTCGATCGCATAGGGAACACCGTCCTTGATTGCAAACTCGACTGTGTTGATGTCGTAACCAAGGGCCGTGCAGAGCGTGCGCGTATCTTTCTTTACTCGTTCCGCGAGCTCTGGTGCGAGATAGTTGGGGTTGTGAACGTACTGTTCACCTGACAGGTAAGGCTTGCGCGGATCGTAGGCCATGATCATCACTTCCTGCTGGCCCACGCAATAGCATCGAACAAACTGATCAAAATCGATTGCCTCTTGCAGGGTCATGCAGAGTGTCGCGGTCTGGTCGTATTCAGCCCAAAGCTCTTCGAGGGAGTTGATCTTGGAGACGTTCTTCCAGCCTCCTCCGTCGAAGGGCTTCAGAAAAGCTGGAAACCCAACGTACTCAGCGATCCCTTGCCAGTCCAGCGGAAACTCCAGGTTCCGGAGACTCTCGCTTACGATGCCAGGAATATAGTCTTTTTGAGGCAGCAGAACGGTCTTGGGTACCGCGACGCCTAGCTTGCTGGCCAGCGAGTAATTAAAGAATTTGTCATCGGCAGACCACCAGAAGGGGTTGTTGATGATAGTAGTGCCTTCAAGGGCCAACCTTTTTAAGGTGGCGCGGTAGAAAGGAACTTCGTGGGAAATACGGTCGATGACCAGATCGTACTGTGGCGGAGCATCATGGCGAACTCCACCCAGCTTGATGAAGTCGGCTATAGTTTCACCCTGCCCGCGCTCGTTGATGTTCCTGATCAGTGCGTCTGGGAACGTCTTTTCGCGCCCGACCAGAATACCTACTCGATTCATACCCGTTGATTATCCTTTCATGAGAGCAAAATGCCCTTAAGTGAGTTTACTTGGGGAGAAAACCACTTCATACAGCACAGAACGGACGTAGTCTCCTCGGAAAAACCAAGCACCATACCGCCCGATCAAGTAAGTTGTCAAACAGGCGACTGCGGCGGTGATGCTCTGTAACGGAGCATTCCACTGCGGCGCTGGAAATTTCAGTCGCCGATCTCCTGGGCAGCCAGCCGCACACGCAACGCGCCAAGCCGGGACCCGTCTCCCAGTTGGAGCGCCGCATCGAGCAGGTGAAGTTGCTGCCCCGCAAAAAGCAGCAGCTCATCGTCGAGTTTCTCGATGCGATCATCAGCACTGAGAAGGTGTGAACGGCCCCGAACTCGTTAGCCCGGTGAGCCACTAACCTGAGGCAGGCGTCCCGCTCTTTAGAGTGAGGAGTCGGGAACGCCACATCTAATTCACAGGTGAGGAAGGGGGCAAGCGCTCGGACTCCGATCTTTAGCTCCGGTTCTCATTGCGCGCTGCCCCCGCCTAAATCCACATCAAACATTAACTCCAGCAAGCACTATTCAACATTAGCTGAGAGGGAGTTGTGCTTCACAGATCCGGGTGATCAGAATTGAAGGCGGGGGCAGCGCGCAACGAGAACTGGAGCTAAAGATGAGAGTCCGAACGCTTGCCCCCTTCCCAACCTGCGAATTAGCTGCGATTGAACTTTTTATTTTGAGATTTTGAGTTGGGAATTGAAGGTGGGCACCCCCAGTCGTGGGACTTTGTCGGAACCCACTTCATAGCTCACCACCAAGTACGCCGTGCTGGCCGACAGTGTTACCGCCAGTCCCCAAAGCAGCATATTTGAACCCACCGTACAGCCACTCATCGAGACATTTGCACTGGCTACTACAGTGTTGTCACTGACGCGAATTACTCTCACTTCGTGCGTGCCAACGTTTCCGGCCGCGACGCAGAACCTTCCCAGGGAAGTGACGGTGATGGCTGACTGCCGGCGTAGACGCCAAAGTTCCCGCGATAGACACCCGCCTCATATCTGCAACCCGTTACTGCTGACATAGAACGCGAACTCAATGTCGCTGTAATGGTCGCTGGAGATGCCATTGCCCAAACCAATCATGCGGTTCGTGACAGTTGCCAGCACGCTGTTAAAGGCGCGGTAGCTGGTACCTGAGCAGGCATCAGCGAGCGGAACAAATGCATCAATACCTTAGCCTAAGAAGGGTTTTACAGCTTGCTGTGGTAGAATTTCGCCCGTTAACTCCCCGATTTTGCTCCGAAAAAGTTCTAAGGCCCCGAGTTTCTAAGAGGAGAGACTGTTCTTGATTCACTCACTGTCCGCGCTCACGTTGTGTTGCGCACTCGTTCTCACAAGTTCAGTCGGAGTTTTCGCTTCGGCACCGCAGAAAGAAAAGACCTTCACCGCCGAACAAGTCGCTGAGTCCACAATCTTTATCTACGGTTCTCGCCCAGTTCTCGAGCAGATCCGCCGGAACGGCGTGGAACGTGGTCGCATCACGCGCACGACGACCGACGGCCGTACCGAGGAGGCAACCTATGAACGGCGATTTGTCCGGGGCGAGAATTCAGTGAAAGACAAGATCCGGCTCGACCAAAAAATGCCCACAATGGAGTATTCGCTTATCTATGGCGATGGCCGTCTATGGGGAATTATCAACGGAACGGCATTTACTCCGCGAGAGGAGACCTCCAAGGCATTTCTATCGCAGCAGCGACATAGCATTGATACCCTGCTACGGTACAAGGAAAACGGTTCCACGGTAGATCTTGTGGGCAAGGAAAAGCAGAAGGGATTGGAGCTTTATGTGCTGGATCTAACCGACAAGGACCAGCAAAAGACGCGTTACTACATAAGTACCCGAACGTTGCATGTCCTTTGGCTCGAATACGAAGAGGCTCCGTCGCCGGGGTTGGCGCCGGTGAAATACACTCGAAAGTTCCACGATTACCGCTACGCTCAAAACACTTTGATACCCTACCGAACGGTTCTGCTTGAGGATGGAAAGCAGACCCTGGAAAGTCGAATACTGAACGTGACATTCGGCATCAAGCTGGACGACGCCCTGTTCAAGAACCCAGAAGCGTAATAAACGCCAGAATTGCCTGGCCGTTACCTGGTCGCCGGCACCGATTTGTCCGCCTTACATGCACTACCCGGTGGTTTTCGCGGAACCATTGAGCGACCGGCGCGTGTATAACCTTCGGGCGGTCGTCCGTCAGGGTATAATCGGTTTTCGGAAGACCGCTCAGCATTGAAACCGCGAGACCCGTAAATTCCCGAGAGGAAAGAACACTCGTGGATGCGCGCGAGAGCCTACCTGCCCTGATGGACACGTTGAGTTCAATTGACGAGCTGGCGTTTTCGGCTGCACTGCGGCCGGAAATCGTGTCTGATCCGACTTCGGATCACGCACTGCTCGAAGCGACGCGCTGCGGGGATGAGGATGCATTTGCGGAGTTGGTAGCCCGTTATCGCAATCAGATCACGAGTTACATATACCGCATGACGAACGATTATGACGGTGCGGTGGATCTGGCGCAGGAGACTTTCGTTCGAGTTTATAGAGCGGCGGACAGGTATCAGCAGAGTCATGCGTTTTCGACCTACATCTACCGGATTGCCACGAACCTGGCGATCAGTGAATTAAGGAAACGCAAACGCCGGCGACTGATTTCGCTAACGGGCTTCTTTCAATCCAACGATGGGGGAGAGGATCGGGAATTTAATCCTCCTGACGATCGACCGTTGCAGGATACGGAATTGGTGGAGCAGGAACGCAGAACGGCGGTGCAACGCGCAATCAGTACCTTGCCGGAGAAGTATCGAGCACCGTTGATTTTGCGCGATGTGGATGGACGCAGCTATGAAGAGATCTCGCGCATCCTCGATACGAGCGAAGGAACCGTCAAGTCCAGAATCAGTCGTGCTCGCGGCTTCCTGCGTGAGAAAATGAAGGGGTACTTGTAATGGGAGAACACTGACGTGAACTGCAAAGCTGTTTGTCTCTATATCGAAGAAGCTGATCTTGGGTGGCAGCCGGAAAGGGCTGTCAGGGAGCACCTGGAGAGCTGTGACAAGTGTCGCGCGTTTCATGAAGAGCAGATGAAACTGCGTCAGTTAGTCGGCTCGCTCGGGACGATCCATGCGCCTGCGGATTTCGATTTTCGCTTGCGTGCAAGATTAGCCAGCCAAAGCAACCCGATCCGACAATCGCCTTGGTTTGGGGGGGCGGTTTTCGGATGGCCTTCCGCCGCTGTGGCGGCGTTAGCTCTCTTAGTAGCTGGCATTTTCATTATGCGAGCCCCAACCGTAACTCCCGGGCCGCAAAAGGCGGTAATCGTGCCAGGCGCCCAATCAAGTATGCCGGAAGTTGTTACAAATAGAACCGGAACCGAAGTCACTCCGGAGCCGGTGGTTCAAACCGAAGCGCCCGCTACCCGTAATTCGCAACCCACCTCGCGAGCTAAGCGATTCAGTTCAAGTCCGCGTCGAATAGTGACCCGGGAATACAGCAGTGTCCCGGCGAAAGTGGTGAATCCTGAGGACACCGTCGCCAGTGCTGACCCGCCCGATACCATCTACACGTCGGATCAGCCGATGAGGATGTCGTTGGACGATGGCAGTGGGATACCACGAACCATATCGCTACCCCGGATTAGTTTTGGTTCTCAACGTGCCTTTGCAAGCGAGCAGACTTCCATGGTTAAGACTTCGACAAAGGGAGTGTGGTGAGGTTTAACACAACAATGAAAATCAGCGCTGTATTCAAAGGACTGATTTTGTTGGTTACGATTTCGGGAGTCTCGATTCCCATCGCGGCTCAACAAGCCACGCAGGCAACGGAGACAAGGGCCCCTCAGGCGCCGTCGCCAGCGCCGGCTCCGCGTGTAACGTCCCAGGCTCCGAAGAGAACTTACTCAGCGAGGGTGACCCAGCGCCCGCTGGTTCTTCAAGGTCAATTAGCGGCCCCGCAGGTCGTGACGCTGGTCCACAGGCTGTCTGGTTTGAAGTTGTTTCGATTGTTACTGCGCTCGGGTGACGTGACCGCGATTGCCAGGTTGGATGAGAACTTCACATTTCGTGGCGACGTCCATACCAATGTTGTTGCTGGACTGGCGCTAGACGATGGCGAAACCGTTGCCGTGTGGCTGCCTGAAGTGGACGCGGAACTCGGCCCACCCCTGCCCCCGACGGCTCCAAATGCACCGGGTACGCCTCCTGCCTCAACCACCGGCCAGACAACCAATGTCCCTGCCCTTAGGCATTATTCAGGTACCTGGTTTGAGTCTCCGGATTTAACCTTGCTTGCGCGCGATCGTAAGACCTTAGCTGCCAAGTATGTTGGTCTCGATGGCGTCACCGGCTTGTCGGTATTGAAGTTCGATAATAAAACACCGCGCATCGCCTTTAGTTACGCCGAGGCGGAAGAGAAGAGCATAAAGGTGGGTCAGCGAGTTCACCTTTTCACGCCCGAACCCATTAATGACGAAGTTCGTGTTGGTCCCATCCAAATCAGGCTCGGTAAGATCGAAGCAGAGATCACTAACTTGCTACGCGCGCCCTCAGGAGGCATCGCTCGCCTGGAGATCAAATCGCCCAAGATCTCCGTAGCAAACATTGGCGGGGTGGCTTTAACGGAGAACGGAGAGACCTTAGGGATCATTGACGCTGTAAAAGGCAACGAAGGCACTATTCTACCGGCCTCATTAATCAAAGGTGCGACCAAGCGGGTCCTGGCACGCCAGGCTAGTGTACCTCGTCCGTGGTTGGGTATCCGGGGTACACCACTTGAGTCGTTTGCCTTTGAGCAGCTACTGCGCACAGGCTGGGAGTCGCAAATGGCACAAGCGTTGGCGGCAGATCGACTGGGAATCCTGTTGACGTCCGTGACGCCGAACAGTCCGGCATCTACGGCCGCACTCCGTCCCGGAGATGTGATTCTTCGCGTGAATGATGGCGAGGTGCGTAGCGTCGAGGACTTCTCCTGGATGTTGGAGGAAGCGGGACCGGGCGGCCTGCTGCGCTTCACAGTTGCGCGACCAGGTAAAACATCGCCTGAAGCCGTTGAAGTGAAGCTGAGTGAGGCACCTGATCCGTTCTTCGGTCTACGCGCACCACAATTGCCGTCTGCGGCAGTGAATGTCCCCGGAGTAAGCAGCGTCAGAAATTACTCATTGCTCGCCGGTGGACTAGAGACAATCGCCATTCGTCCTAAGGTTGCTTCGCGGTTGGGCTCAAGTGGAGGTTTGCTGGTTGTTTCGGTGGGACCGGCAACGGCTGCGTTCAAAGCGGGTTTACGCGTGGGTGATGTAATTGAGGCTATCAACGGTAAGGCTTTGTCAGCGAACGCTGAAGCAGCGCGGATGTTGAGCCGAGCCCAAGGCAGTTACTCTTTCACGGTTGTCCGTAACAAGCAACGGCTATTGTTCACGGTCGTGACTGATTAGTTGCGGTTTGAGATGCGGGACGGAGACGCCCGCGTTCCCGGCGCTGCGGCGAGGACGCCCGCGCTCCCAGCGATGCGGGACGGAGACGCCAGCGTTCCCGGCGCTGCGGGCGAGGACGCCCGCGTTCCCGGGTTAGGTTTTCTTAAATAGCCTAAAGTAGTTTCTTCCACCTCTCCCACGCTTCATCCCGTGCTTTCTTGTTCGCCTCCACAGTATTGGATGGATCTTCCCCAGCGCGTTTCTGTCTGGCCCTTCCGGCGTTGATGGTGTCGGTCCATAGAAGACGAAGCCCGCATTGATGTTGGGATTGTTTGTGGCGTACCGGAACGTTTGAACGCCTCCCCGACAAAACCCTGCTACAGCCACTTTTCCATTCGACGCCGGCAGTTTCTTTATAGGCAACGGCAGCATCCAGGTCTGCGGTGATCTGATCGGGAGGGAGATCGCGGATTGCCTGACCCACCGCACTGCGTTCGGTGAAGCTGGTGGTCCCACCGCCGTTCGGTCCCATGCCCGAAAGGAAGTCCGGAGCAATGGCAATAACAGAAACACCCCTGACACTGAGCATTAAGGTCCCAGGCAATAAATCGCTATAATGGTCCATCGCCCTCTAATCAAATAATAACCATGAAAGGATCAAGAATGTCTCAACTGTTCAGGTTTCTTCCGCTAGGAGCACTCGCTTTACTGTTAGTTACTGTTGCAGGCTGTAATCCAGGTTCTGAGACACCGCAATCAAACAACAACGCCAACTCGGTGCCGACAACCGGCTCTGCTCCACCTGCCACGTCGCCCGCCACAGTTGGGCCAAGGGCGAAGCTGAATATAAACACTGCTTCCGGAAGTGAGCTTTTGGCGGCGATCCCGAACCTCGGAAATCGAATGCTGCACGAGTTCGAAGAGTATCGCCCTTACCGCAGCGTTCAACAGTTTCGCCGCGAGATTGGAAAATACGTCAGCCTTGACCAGGTCGCGGAGTACGAGAAGTACATCTTTGTTCCCATCAATCCAAACGAATCGGATGCGCAAACAATGCAGCAGATTCCGGGCCTGGAAGAGAAAGAAGCGCAGGCGATGATCGCAGGCCGGCCATATGCTTCGGCGGAAGATTTTCTGTCGAAACTCGCAGACAAGGTATCGCCGACTGAGCTTGCGGTTGCAAGGGCCTATGTACAATGACCGATGCGGACATTCTGCGACGGCTGCGACGGTTTCTGCTCCTATTGTCACTGGTACTTTTTGTTGGAACAGTCATTGAGCTGTGGCTGGTCCAACACACACAGGAGTTGGTCCAGTGGCTCGCGTTTGTCTTCAGTGGGCTGGGCGGATTGAGCGTCCTCGGTTTTTTATTGAAGAGTACGCGCCGCCTGGCCCAGCTGCTGCGGATTTGCATGTTGATCGTATTCGTCGGAGGTGGCTTTGGAATCTATCAGCATGTGGCGAACAACATCGCATTTGAGCGGGAGATCCATCCCACTGCGACCACTAAGGAACTAATGATGAAGGGCCTCTCAGGCGCGAATCCTCTCCTTGCTCCAGGTGTTCTGTCAGTTGCCGCACTACTCGCCCTGGCGGCCGCCTCTAAATACCAGGCTCAAGGCGAACCGGCAAAGCCTAATGTGTTAACCTAGCCGCCTGCTAGTCATCCACGTTAAAAATGGAAGCCCTAAACTATGCTCGAAAAGGCAGTTGAGCTTTATCACCAACTTCTTGAGGACCAGGCGTTGGCAGAAGAGTCACGCGTGATGCTCGACCAGAGGTTGGAGAGTGCGAAGTTGATCTTTGGTGGACGACGGCTATCGCCCTACCTCAGACCTCATTTCGTAAGTGAGCAGGACTTCAAACGTGTGGTGAACGTGTGCGAAATCGTATGGTCTGCCATTCAAAAGGTAAAGGACGCGGCGATCGCCGATGAGTCGATCCTCGATGATTTAGGCTTAACTCCGATTGAGCGGGAACTCATCCGCATCGATCCTGGATACAGCTCAGTCTCGCCAACCTCGAGGCTCGATTCTTTCCTGACTGATACTGCTTACAGTTTTGTCGAGCTAAACGGTGAGAGCCCGGCGGGAATCGCTTATGCCGATGCCGCTTACGACATCTTCTCTTCATTGCCTGTCATGCAACGGTTTGCCGAGTTATACAGCTTGCGGGCGCTTTACGGTCGTGGCTTGATGTTGGAGGTCCTTCTGGAGTCTTATGCTGAGTTTCTCGGACGGAAGCCAGACCGAATACCGCATATTGCGATTGTCGATCTACCGGGAATGCCGACTCAGAAAGAGTTCGAGCTATTTAAGGAATACTTTGAAGGAGAAGGCTATCCCGCGATTATTTGTTCGCCTCAGGAATTGGAGTTCTCAAATGGCCGGCTTCGCGCGAGTGAGTTTGAGATCGACATCGTTTACAAGCGGTTACTAGTAAATGAATACCTTCCTGTCATGGACGAGTACCCGGCGCTTTTGAATGCCTACCGCGCTGGGGCAGTTTGCATGGTTAACAGCTTTCGCTCAAAGTTGATACATAAGAAGGCATTGTTCGCCGTACTGACAGATGGCCGGCGTGCACATCTCTTCTCTCACGCGGAACAGGAGGCAATTCAGGCTCATGTGCCATGGACCAGGACCCTGCGAATGGAAAAGAGCGATTACCGTGGCGAGGAGATCGACCTTTTGACTTTCGTTAACGAAAACCGGCAGCGTTTGGTTGTGAAACCGAACGACGATTACGGCGGCCATGGAATTACTATAGGCTGGAATGTGGACGAGATTGGTTGGACTGAAGCTCTAAGGCTCGCGCTCGCAAACGGCGATTACCTCGTACAGGAGCGGGTGCCGACTGCGCGTGAGAGTTTTCCGGCTCTGCGCACCGATGGAACCATTGAATTTGCCGAACAGCTTGTCGATTTGGACCCGTTGCTCTTTAATGGTCGCGTTGGTTCGGCATTTACCCGGCTCTCCTCAACCGAACTCGCCAATGTCACCTCGGGGGGAGGGATGGTGCCCACCTTCATAATCAGTGAACGGAGTTAAATTAGTCTTGTCCAATCTCAGCTCTAGCTAATTAATTAGGAGGAGATCCCCCGCTGATGGATGAGGAAATAGAGGCCCGGTTACAGGCAAAAGAAGAGCGCCGCCAACACGACCGTTCGCGATTGATCATTGACGTGTTCTTCAATGGGCAGGATGCTACTGGCGTTGCCAGCACGACTGACATAAGCGTCGGCGGCCTGTTCATGACCACCCAGATGGAGATCCCTGAAGGCTCTGTACTACTGGTGCGAATCCCGCTGAGTGGGAACGAACAAGTTGTCGTAAATGCAGAGGTGGTCTACACCGAACCGGGTCGCGGCGTCGGATTAAGCTTCCAGGGTCTCTCAGCAGAGGACCGGGCCTTGTTAGAACGTGAGCTCAACAGACGCTAAGGTTCGCGGCGACGCCCGGCAACTCCACTGGTCGGCTCTTTCCTGGGACTCTAGAGAATTGCTGGCCGGGAAGCTAAGGGGCTTGTGGGGCGCCCTACAGGATGAGCAGGCTTTTGATGCGTTAGCCGTCGATAAGCAACGGGCGCTCCTGTTAATATCGCATCGTTTGCAGGCTAAAGGGCTCTGGCCAGCCGTTAAGCGGATTGAAAATGTTTACGGCGAGGGTGGGGTGGGCATCGATTTTGAGGCGTGGCCATTTCTTGAATCTACGCTCTCCGCACGTCGAGACTTCACCCGACGTTTTGCAAAGCGCCCGAACGTGAGTGGTGGATTCTACGAGAAGGGCCGTCGCATTTGTATTCTGCATTTTCTTTACACGGACGGATCTGCTCGACGTTGGCACGTGCACTTTGATTGGTATAGTGCGGTAGATTCGTTTGGCAGTGGTCTGAAGCACTTGCGGCATGAGCACTTCGGGAAACTAAGACCAGATTGGAAGATGGTGCAGAACGTATTTCGATTTTGATAATTGCCCCATGAGTAGCTAAGAAGGAGTGACTGGAATGTTCGACCAATTCACGCTCGGTATAGAAGAGGAGTTTCAGATTGTTGATCCGAGCACGCGCGAGTTGCGCTCGCATGTCGTCGAAATTCTGGAAGAGGGCAAAATGCTTTTAGGTGAGCAGATCAAACCCGAGATGATTCAGTCGATGGTAGAAGTCGGGACTGGTGTATGTAGAAATATTGAAGAGGCACGGGCAGATATAACCAGGTTGCGCAGTGTGATCTCGAGTCTAGCCGAGAAGAATGGCTTGGCAATTGTCGCGGCCTCGACGCATCCTATCTCGCGTTGGCAGGATCAGAAGATCTTTGACGACGAACGGTATGAGCTGCTGGTACAGGAGCTCCAGACCGTCGCGCGTTCGCTCTTGATCTTTGGCTTGCACGTCCACGTTGGCATAGCTGATCGCGAACGGCAGATTCACATCATGAACGCTGCCCGTTATTTTTTGCCGCATGTGTTGGCTCTGACTACTTCCTCGCCGTTCTGGATGGGCCACAATACTGGTCTGAAGTCTTACCGGACGGAAATTTTCAAACAGTTCCCACGCACTGACATCCCGGATCATTTTGACTCGTACGGTAGCTTTGAACGTTATCTCGAACTGCTGATTAAGACCAGGTGCATCGATAACGGGAAGAAGATCTGGTGGGACATCAGGCCGCATCCGTTCTTCCCGACCCTGGAATTCCGCATTTGTGATATCCCGACACGTGTTGATGACACTGTTGCAATTGCCGCCCTATTTCAAGCGATTGTCGCCAAGCTAAACAAGCTGATTGACAAGAACCTGGGTTTCCGGCTTTACCGCCGCATGCTGATTCAAGAGAATAAATGGCGAGCGGTGCGGTATGGTTTAGAAGGGAAACTGATCGACTTTGGAAAGCAAAAAGAGGTGCCGGTGCGGGATCTTATTCTTGAGTTGCTCGAGTTTGTGGATGAGGTAGTCGACGATCTCGGCTCGCGTAAGGAAGTTGAGCACATTCACACAATTCTGGAGCGTGGCACTTCAGCCGACGAGCAGCTGGAGGTTTATCGCGAGACAAATGATATAAACGCTGTCGTTGATCGTCTGATCGAACGGACGAAGGAAAATGTGCCACGTGTCGCCAGGATAAATCTTGGCCCAACAGTCACTTCGGCCTCGACGATATCAAAGTGAGGGACGATCCACGAAGCCACACGAAAGAGCACGAAACAGTGGATCACACCAAACCGAGAGAACGATGAGCAGGATGGAACTGCGCCACATCCTGGGCCTGAAAAACTACGATCCACGAAGCCACACGAAAGAGCACGAAACACGCCTTCCCCCGTTACTTGAACCTTAAACTAGATGTGATTTTTTGCTGAGCGATTAGCAAGATAGAACTGCCATAGCATCCTCGCTGCTACTGATCGAAACGGCCGCCAGCGTTCACCGCTCTCGAGAAGTTGCTCAGGCGTTGGGGTACGTTTAAGTCCCTTCAGATCGCGTAACGCAATAGCCAGCGCCAGATCTCCTGCAGGCCACACATCCGGGCGTCTGAGCGCCATCAGCAGATAAACATCTGCGCTCCAGTCGCCAATGCCTTTCAACTTCAACAAGGTGGCCCTCGCCTCGTCATCGGGCAATAATCTCAGTCCGTTAAGGTTGATCTGTTTACTAACTATCGCCTGAGACAAATGCAGGCAATAAGCTGTTTTTTGCCGTGTCAGTCCGCACGCGGCAATGTGCTCGGGCCCAAGCTCCAAAAAGCGTTCAGGCCTAAAAGGGCTTACACCTTTTTGGAGGCGTGAAAAGATCGCGGCTGCTGAAGAGAGTGATACCTGCTGCTCAAGGATGATTTTGATCAGCGTCGCAAATCCGGGCCGGCGGGACCAAAGTGGAGGTGGACCATGTTTAATGAGAATTCGTGCGAGGTCGCGATCCCGGGCGGCTAAGTCTCTTGCGGCAGCTACCAGCGCCTCCTGGCTGAGGGACGGAGTCGCCAATGATAGTCTAGCCTGCATGGTGCGGCACGATGTTCAGTTTGGATGGGCCAGCGCGAGGTGCAAAAAGTTTTCGAAGAGAATCCGGCCATCGCGAGATTCATTTGGATGCTCCCAACGCGTTCGGGACTTGTTCCAATCTTCGAAGGACTTCTCGAGATGAAACTGAACTGTGTAAATAAGCTGGCCGCCAGTGCGCTTAACCATCATCTGGTTCCGGCAGAGATATGAGGTAGCGAGTAACACAAAGTCGTCGGGGACGCGATCGAGCTGCAAACCGTGGTTCTGCCAGACACGAAGGATCCGGGGTTGCTGCCACGGTTCACTATCTGAATCGCCAACACCGCCAAAGATTGGATCGTCCGGTTTGGTAATACGGATAAAGCGGTATTGGTACTCAATCGGTCGATTTTCACGTTGTTGGGATTGCTCCATCCGATCAAGCGTGATCACTCGTGCGCCGAAGCTCAGACCCGCCAGTTGATGCCCTCCGCAGATGGCCAGCACCGGAATTCTAGTTTGCTTGAGGAAGTCTTCAAATCGCTTGAGGATCTCAGTCTTGTAGTAGTCAAAATCTCCCAAAGTTCCGCTAAGCACGATCGCCTGGGGCTGGAACTCCTCAGCGGCGTTTGCGAGGTTGGAAACGTGCGTTACAGAGGTCGTCGGCCGCTTTACCAAGCGACCTACGTTTGCCAGGATGTTCTCCATCGCCATCCCTGATATCTTTCGCTCTCGTTTTAGCTGCAGACCAGCAGACTCTCCAAGCTCGGCCCGCGCTACCTCTGACAAGTCCGCTTCGTCCCGAAGCAGGTTGTCCACAACCAGCACCCGAGCTTCCTCGATTCCAGCTTCTAAGGGCTCGTATCGGCAAAAGGACCTTTGATTGAAAGGGAAGGGGAGCGATTGCGATTCCTTAATTGACGGGGCAGCGGTTGTGTCAACGCTAAGTAGGTCTTGGGTCATTGAGCTTATTAAACGGCGAATCCTTTCTGAAATCAATCAGGAATTTATTTGTTTAATCGTCCCTGCCTGGTGACCAGATCAAACTTAGGCATTTGCGCTCCAGCGCCCGCCTCAGCGATCTCCGCGCGAAGCTTAGCAATCAGCAAGCCACGAAGGCGCGCTTTGAAATGCTCAGTGTTTTCCGCGGCCTTTTGGTTCGCCAGCAAGAGCATCCTGTACCAGCTTGAGTCAAGCTCATCTGCAAGACGGGACACTTTTGTGATGTCGTAAGGAACCGCTACGTTGGTAGCTCCCACCCGGGCAAAAACCGCGAGATAGCGCGCCGTGGCCAGGTCGGGACAAAGCAAACGGCGGTTCCCAATCTTCAGTTCCACTCCCAACAGACTGTGTTGAACCTCGACCCGCGCGCTCCTGCCGTGGCGTTCGAAACCGTATGCACGTGTACGCATCGGTAAAATCTGTTCCTTGTAGATCCGCGCTAACCAGGAGCTTCCCAGTTCAGACTTGATCTGTTCAAGGAACTCTTTGGCGGTAGGCATCACTCGAAAAGGGATGGTGCGTAGGGTTTCTGAGCTTAGCGCAGAAATAGAACTGCCGCGGGCTTGGTCTGCAGGGCATCAATCACGCGACCTGGGAATACTCCGAGATACAGTACGCCGAGTGCTGTAATAGCAAGTGCAATCGCGATGCTTGCCGGAATGGGCGGTGCTGTCCAGACAGTTGTTCGCTCACGAAAGAACATTACGATAATAAGTCGCAAGTAGTAGTACGCAGACACGGCCGTATTCAGAACGCCGATCACCACGAGCCGATAAAATCCCTCGTCCACAGCTGCCCGAAAGACCATTACCTTTCCGATGAATCCTGCGGTGAGTGGCATTCCCAGTAGGCTTAGGAGGAACAGACTGAGCAGAAATGCCAGCACTGGCGCCTGGAACCCAATGCCGTTGTAATCTTCAACCTCTGTGCGACGGTCACCGGCGCGTGCGATCAGCTGAACCACAGCGAACGCACCGATGTTCATCACTGAATAGGTTAGGAGGTAAAAGACCACAGCACTGATTGCAGCGTCTCTCTCTGCTGGATCCGAAGCTGCGCCGGCTGCGACAAAACCTACTAATGCGTAACCAGCGTGAGCAATCGACGAGTAAGCCAGCATTCGTTTCACGTTATTCTGAGCGATAGCCACGACGTTTCCGACGGTCATCGTCAGAATCGCGAGAATAACCAGAGCGTTGAGCCACGCGCTATGCAACTGACCAGCGACCGTGGGATCTGCAGCCGTGACAACGAATGGAAAGGCAAAAACAAAGATGCGGATGAATGAGGCAAACCCCGCGGCCTTTGGACCAGCAGCCATGAATGAGGTCACGACTGTGGGGGCGCCTTCATATACATCGGGCGTCCAGACATGAAATGGAGCTGTTGCGATCTTGAATCCCAGACCCACCAACATCATCGCAGCACCAGCAAAAAGCAGCTGCGGATAGCGAGCTTCTGAGATTCTCACCGCTATCTCTGCAATATTCGTAGTGCCTGGGAGGCCGGCTGAGGTGGCGGTAGCGCCATAGATCAAAGCGATGCCGTAGAGGAGGAATGCCGAGGCGAACGATCCGAGAATGAAATACTTCATCGATGATTCGTTCGAGCGAACGTCTGTGCGTCGAAACCCCGCCATGACATAAGTCGCAATCGACAGAATCTCTAAACCCAGGAAGATTATTACCAGGTCGCCACCCGAGGCCATTAGCATCATTCCGACGGTCGCAAATAGCAGTAATGAATGAAACTCTCCCGCGGGCAATCGCTCGTCCTCCACCCAAACGACTGAGACCAGTACTATCAGTGCCGACACCAAGAGAAAAACAAGCGTAAAGCTCAATCGCAACGCATCCAGGACAATCATCCCGTTGAAAGCCGAGGTTGTGCCGGGAGAACTTATCCAGAGTCCCACCACAGTCATCGCAGCGAGGAATAGGCCTACCAGGCTAAGGCCGCCGGTGAGCCATCGTTGTGCCGGCCTGGCAAAAGCGTCGACCAGCATGACGGTGACCGCCAACCCGCACACAATTAGCTCCGGTAGTATCAGTATCAGGTTGACGTCGGCAGGCGTAGTTTGTAGAGCGAGAAAAGTCATCTTGGTTTTTGGAGTGCGGCGGCAAGGCGCTCTGCGCCGCGACGCCGCTTTGTTTTTTCCAACGTCAAATCAGCCACAGCAGTGACAGCCACTCCTAAAGTCGCAAATGAGCCGCCGGTGGGAGGTGTGGCAACACGCACGCGAACGGCTTCCACCGCGCCCTTTGAGCGGTCCAGGAAAGGTCTCGGAGCCACACCCATTAGCAGCATCAACACAAGCAGCGGCAACATCAATCCGATCTCGCGCGCATTCAAGTCACTCAACTGCGCGTTCTCCGACTTATCCAGCTTTCCAAAGAGTACTCGCTGGAGCATCCAGAGCATGTAAACCGCGGCCCAGATTACCCCTGTCGCAGCCAACATTGTTGCGATCCAGGCGTTCTCAATCGCGCGCGACGTCCACGCCCCGAGCAAGATAAGAAACTCTCCGACAAAACCGTTAAGAAAAGGCAGACCTATCGATGATAAAGAGGCAATCACAAAGAATGTTGCAAACCATGGCATCGAGTGAGAAAGGCCGCCGAAGTCGCTGATCTGTCGCGTGTGCCGGCGTTCGTAGATAAACCCGACGAACAGGAACAGCGCCCCAGTCGAAACACCGTGGTTGAGCATCTGATAGAGCGAACCCTGCATTCCCAGATCTGTGAATGAGAACAGTCCCAGAACCACAAAACCCATGTGACTGACAGAAGAGTAGGCAACGAGACGCTTTACGTCTGGTTGGACCATAGCCACTAGCGCTCCGTATATAATGCCAACGATCGCGAGCGTAATCATTACCGGAGCAAAGTACCGCGACGTCTCAGGGAACAGTCCCAAATTAAATCTGAGCAATCCGTAGGTCCCCATTTTGAGAAGCACGCCGGCAAGAATTACTGAACCCGCTGTTGGCGCCTCGGTATGTGCGTCGGGCAACCAGGTGTGGAACGGAAACAGTGGCACCTTGATACAAAAAGCGAATGCGAACGCCAGGAAAAGCCAGAACTCTGCCCGCGCAGGTAATAGCCTGCCACCAGCTAACTCCGCCAGGATGGTGGGATAATCAAAGGTGTCAAAGATGAAATAGAGCGCGATAATGCCCACCAGCATCAAGAGGCTGCCCACTGCGGTGTAGATGAAGAACTTAACCGCTGCGTAGATGCGACGCTCGCCACCCCAGATCCCGATAAGGAAGAACATCGGTATTAATGAGGCTTCAAAGAAGAGATAGAAGAGCAGCAGATCGAGCGAAACGAATACACCGACCATTGCTCCTGCCAGCAACAACAGAAAAACGTAGTATGCGAGCTGTCGCTTCTGTATTGAGTTCCAGCTCGACAGCACCGAGATCGGCATCAGCAAGGTAGTGAGCAGAACCAGCCATAGACTGATACCATCAACGCCGACGTGATAGCGTGCGCCTATCGATCCGATCCACAGCTTGTCCTCGACAAATCTAAAATCCGCTGCTCCCGGAGTTACGCCGATGATCAGTAGCAAGGAGAGAGCAAAGGTGAGCACAGTGGTTATGAGCGCTATCCATTTATAGTGCTTCTCCTGATGGTTCGGTAACAGGCTATAGAGAACTGCCAGGAGTGCTCCAGCGACGGGAACGAGGATCAGAATTGTTAACAGATTTTGCTCCATCTCGATTAATGCTGGATTCCGTAGTATGCAAAATATGCGATGACGACCAGCGCTCCGACGAGAATGATTGCGGCATATCCGCGAACAAAGCCCGCCTGCATTCTGCGCAGCACACGAGCCGCTTCTCGCACAACGTCACCCAGCGAGTGCAGAAATCCATCGATGACGCCCACGTCGAACAGTTGCCACAGTCCCGCGCGCGAACCGACCTTGATGGGATTGATAATCGTGGCATCGTAGATCTCGTCAACGTAGTATTTGTTCTCCAGAACACGCGGCATCGCGAGCAGCGGTCGTTTTGAAAAGATCAACCAGCCAATTCCTAGGCCCGCGGCTGCAATCAACACTGACACCAGAGCTAACAAGCGTTCGGCCCGAATCTCTTCAGGAGAATGGGCGTGCGTCGAGGGATTTGCCTGCTCTACTCCAGCGCCAGCAGCTGTTTCGGTATGCAAAGCTGCTTCTGCATGACCAGACGTAGGTACATGGCTGATTGCCGGCTCCAGTGTCTGTTCGATGTAGTTGACCGGATGATCGGTGACAAGCGAACCGAGTCCATACGAGACGCCAATCAGGCCGCCAAAAGTCGATAGCACGGCCAGAACAATCAGCGGCAGCGTCATCACCCATGGCGACTCATGAGGTTCAGCCGGCCCGTGGTGTTCGGCGTCATGATGGTGCTCGTCACGGAATCTTTCTGACCCCCAGAAAGTCATCACCATCATCCGCGTCATGTAGATAGCAGTCAGCAGTGCTGTTACTGCCCCGATTCCCCACAGCAAGGTGTTCCACGCGGGTGATGGAAGGTTAAAGGCACTTGCACTCCAGGTCTTCCAGAGAATTTCATCCTTCGAGAAAAAACCCGCAAAAATTGGAATGCCGGAGATGGCTAACCAGCCGGCCAACATCGTCACAAAGGTCACAGGCATGAACTTTCTGAGTCCACCCATGCGCCGCATGTCCTGTTCATGGTGCATGCCGTGAATGACCGAACCTGACCCGAGAAACAGCAGAGCTTTAAAGAATGCGTGTGTGATGACGTGGAAGATCGCCGCGACGAATGCGCCTACTCCGCAGGCCAGGAACATATACCCGAGTTGCGACACCGTCGAATACGCCAATACTTTTTTGATGTCGTTTTGCGCCAACCCGATTGTTGCGGCAAAAATAGCTGTCGCCGCTCCGATCATGGCGACAATGAACATCGCGGTCGGTGCATGAGTGTAAATGGGTGAGCAGCGGACGACCATGTACACGCCCGCGGTGACCATGGTCGCGGCGTGGATTAGTGCTGAGACGGGTGTCGGTCCAGCCATCGCGTCCGGCAGCCAGACGTAGAGAGGGATCTGTGCGCTCTTTCCGGCGGCGCCGATAAACAACAGGACAGCTACAGACGTCAGACCACCGGCGAAGATTGCCTGCCAGGTGAAAGGATCGACCGCCATCCCGGCAACGGTTTCAAGCGCGCTGGTCACACCATGGGCCGTTTTAGTAAAGAAGCTGATTGAACCTGTAAGAAAAAAGATGAGCAGGACACCCATCACAAATCCCCAGTCGCCCACTCGGTTTGTGATGAAGGCCTTCTTGGCGGCGTTTCCCGCCTCCTTGCGATCTGTGTAGTAGCCAATCAGCAGATAAGAACACAGCCCCACGCCT
Source organism: Pyrinomonadaceae bacterium (assembly GCA_035283645.1). Classification (GTDB taxonomy): domain Bacteria; phylum Acidobacteriota; class Blastocatellia; order Pyrinomonadales; family Pyrinomonadaceae; genus PSRF01. Next base: position 6,638 of record DATETN010000162.1, on the reverse strand, counting down.
TCCCAACCGACAAACATCAACAGAAAGTTGTCGGCGAGGACCAGCGTCAACATCGCAAACATAAAAAGGTTTAGGAATGCGAAGAACCGGTAAAACCCCTGGTCTCCATGCATGTATCCGATCGCGAAGAGATGGATCAGGAACCCGACGAAAGTGACAAAGAGTGCATAGGTGCCACTGAGGCGATCCATTGCCAGCGCAAAATCGGCACGGAAGCTTCCCACCTGGATCCAGGTCCACAGATGATCGAGCACCGGATCAGTAGACCGCAGTGCGCCACCGGGCCTGAAGGCCAGATAGAAAGCGATCACGGTTGAGATCCCGACTGCAGCGCAGGCGATGAATCCAATCAACCTTTCGTTTCGCACACGCCGGCCAATAAACCAATTCAGCGTGGCTCCGACAAGCGGCGCAAAGATGATCAAACTGAGGAGGTTGGATTCCATAAAATGAGTCGGTTGACAGTTGTTTGTGGTTCGTTGCTCGTAGTTGTTTCTGTCGGCTCGCCACTGACAACGAACCACAAACTACTGACGACGAACAAGACTGCTGACCACAAACAACCGCCGACGTTAGAGCTTCAACACACTCGCTTCATCGACGTCGAGCGTCTCGCGGTTACGAAAGATGGCGATAATAATTCCAAGCCCAACCGCAGCTTCCGCTGCTGCGACTGTCATCACGATAAAGACAAACAGTTGTCCGGTGACATCCTGGAAGTAGCTCGAGAACGCCACGAACGTCAGATTCACGGCGTTCAGCATCAGCTCAATACACATGAACATGGCAATGACATTGCGCTTGATCATCACGCCGACAACGCCAATAGTGAAGAGAACGGCCGACAGCGCTAAATACCATGACAGCTGTGGTTCCATCCGGTTACTTTTCCTCCGAGGGTGTACTCTGGTCCAGCCCCATAAGTCTGGCCGCTTCGGCTGTGGAATCTGTTTCAACTGGCGACAGATCACCAATGCGCTCGGGATTTACTAGACTGAATGGCAAAACTTGAGAACCCGGGACAACGCGAGTTTCAGGACCTACCAGTCCGCTGCGGCGGGCGAGTGACATCGCGCCGACTATCGCCATCAGCAACAGCACCGATGTGATTTCGAACGGTAAGAGGTACTTCGTAAACATGCCCGTACCGATGGAGCTTGTGAGCCCTACGCTGGAGCTGGAGACAGGTGGGTCGTCCTGCGACATTTGGACCGATGAGAGGATGAATGCTGCCTCTGCGATCAAAATTGCAGCCAGGAGCACGGCGACCGGTACCAGGAACCTCAACTTCTGGGGTCGCGGTTCTTCCTCTTCAACGTTCAGCAGCATGATCACGAAGATCACAAGCACCATAATCGCGCCGGCATAAACAATTACCTGAACGGCAGCTATAAACGGGGCAGCTAACATCACGTACAGACATGCCAACGAGACAAAAACACCGATAAGTGAGATGGCGCTGTAGAGCGGATTGCGTTGAACCACCATCGAGATGGCGCATCCGATAGCGAAACCACCGAAAATAATGAAAAGCAATCCAAGCATAAGGAGAAGGCAGAAGTCAGAGGTCAGACGTGACCAACGACTAATGACCAATCGCCAATGACCAATGAGCACTGACCAATGAGCACTGACCAATGACCAACTTCCCATTCATCCACTCATCATTCATCAACATGTAACCCACAAACGGCCGCAAGTTAGTCCATTGTCAGGAACATGATTGTTGAAGTTAGAATAATGTTCAAAATCGCAACGGGCATCAGGAACTTCCAACCAAAGTTCATCAGCTGATCAAAACGGAACCGCGGCAGTGTTCCCCGCAGCCAAATATATAGGAACAGAAAGAAGAGTATCTTCGCGAAGAAATAGAACACTCCCAGCAGTGGAAAGGTCGCCACGCCTGGACCATTCCATCCGCCCAGAAAAAGAGTCGTTGCCAACATCGACACTGTAATCATGTTGATGTATTCGGCGTTGAAGAACAGAAGAAACTTGATTGAGCTGTACTCCGTGTGAAATCCGGCTACCAGCTCTGTCTCCGCTTCAGGTAGATCAAAAGGTACGCGGTTAGTCTCCGCGATAGCGGAAATCAGATAGATTATGAAACCCAGCGGCTGATACAGAATGTTCCACTGCATCCCATACCATCCCGACTGTTGTTCAACTATCTGATAAAGATCGAGCGTTCCCGAGATCAGAATTACGCCAATCAGCGAGAGTCCAAGCGCCAGTTCGTACGAGATCATCTGCGCTGACGAACGCAGGCCGCCCATCAGGCTGTACTTGTTATTTGAAGACCAACCCGCCAGTGCAAGCCCGTAAACCCCTACCGAAGTAACTCCCAAAACGTACAACAGGGCGACATCAAACTGTGCGATTCGAAGCGGGATTGAGATGTCGGTGAAAGGTATTGTGATCGTTGGCCCAAAGGGGTAAACCGCAATCGCCATTATGGCAGTGACGATTGCGATGATAGGAGCGAGCATGAAGACGAACCGCGTGGACTGGTCTGGGACCAAATCCTCCTTCAGCATGGTCTTCAGGAAATCGGCAAAGGGCTGTAGTATGCCGCCGTATCCAACCCGGTTTGGTCCTACACGTCCTTGAATGAAAGCCAGCACGCGACGCTCGGCAAGCACCGCGAATGCGCACAACAGCATGATCGTCAGAAAGGCGACCGTGATTCCGACGAGTAACAGGGCCGAGTGAATGTAAGGGTTCATTTGATGATTGACGATTGGTTATTAACGATTGCCACTTCGATGCTTCGTTGGCAATCAGCAATAGTCAACTTGCAATTTCAACTTCGCGTCGAACGTTAGCGTCGACCGTAATCTGGTAGAGGGGCGAAATCAGCACCGTGTCAGGTCGAGGGTTACCGGAAGCCAGGAGGTGAAACTGCGGTACCTTGTCGGTCAGCGTGCCAATCTTGAATAACTCGTGCCCAACGTCCGGTGTTTCCATTACCTTTGCAGCATCGCGCGGCATGGCTGCAACTCGCTCCTGAATGTTACGGAGTGCACCACTGATATCCCTATGTTCCATGACGGCATGTTTCGCTTGCACCGGCTTGGATTCATCTTTCAGCAGTGGATAACGAAGCCCCGCGTAGGCCGGCAACTTCTCTGCAATCTCGTTAAATACCGCACTTGAAGACATCTGATATCCAAAATCGACCCCTAGTTCTGTCGAGAGCTGTGCCGTTATGATCCAGTCAGCCTTGGCCTGGTGCAGCGGTGGAATTGACGCCCGCACGCGCTGAACCAAGCCTCCGTTGTTGGTAAACGTCCCATCGATCTCAGCAAAAGAAGCCGCCGGCAATACCACATCAGCGAATGCCGTGGTGTCTGTTTCAAAGAGTTCCTGTACGACAAGAAAATCAAGTTTCGCAAGGGCCTCTGGATTGACCAGCAAATCCTTGCTCAAGAGGCTACCCGCAATGTAAAGGGCGCGAATGTGCTGGCCCGCCGCACTCAACATCTCGGCTATAGTGACCCTCCCACTCATCAGGCCCATGTCGTGAACGCCAACGCTATTGTTATAAAGCGGCAACGGGTGTAACAGGACCCGCCGTTCGGCACTCGTCCATTGATGCGGTAATTGCGCCACAACAGTCTGGGCAGCGGCACTCAACTCACCGCCGAACATCACAACCAGATCACCCTCACTGTCCCTGACGATCTGTCGCAGCCGATCGAGCTCAGCTTGCGCTATTCCCATGGCTTCTATTGCGTCACCGTCGTGATCACTGCTTGCCAGCGCAAGTACAGCAGCGTCTTCGGAACCGGGGGCAACATGCACAAACTGTGTTGCCTGTTCGATCAAGCGAATGGGAACACTGTTAACTACTACGAGCTTAGCTTCGCCGTTGCGGACCGCCTGCCGAATCTGCTTTCCAGTGAGTGGCTGCAGCTCTTCCGGTTCACCTCCGATCAGGAGAATCGTCTTCGCAAACCGGATGTCATTATGTGTGGCTAATTGCCCACCAAGATTTTTGAAGAATGGCTGAAGCGAGAAAGCGTCGGAAGCTAAAAAATTCTCGGTACCGACCAGCTCAGTGGCGAATTTGTACAGTAGGTAGTTCGCTTCGTTCGTTAAACGGGGACTACCGATGACGCCAATTGCGTTCGGACCATGAGCCTCGGCGATCGCATCAAGCTTTTGGGCGACATGACGAATCGCTTCATCCCAGGTTGCGGGCACTAGCTTCCCGCCTTTCCGGTATCGAATCATCGGGGTTCGCAGGCGAGCTTCATGATTTACAAACGGATGCCCGAACCGGCCCTTAACACAGAGAAATTCTCCATTGATGCCGTTCACGTACCGATCACGTGCGACGATTCGCATCAGTTCGCCACCCCGTGAGCCGAGTGACATTTGGCAGCCGTCAGAACAATAGGTACATGTCGAGATGGTTTGCGCGAGCTCCCAGGGACGCGCCTGGTGACGGTAGGTAGCGTCTAACAAAGTGCCGGTGGGACAGACTTCGATACAGTTGCCACACTGTGAACAGTCAAGCCAACCTCCGTAGGTTCCAATGACCGTATTCGCGCCACGTCCGCCAGCTTCGATAGCGTCTTCTCCCATCCACTCGTCGCAGACCCTTGTGCAGCGCTTACACAGAATGCAGCGTTGGGAATCGTTTGCGACCATCGGCGAAAGATATTTTTCGGGGTAGTAGTTCTTCTTTTCAGTGAAGCGCTCTTCGAGGCCACCCCAATCAAAGGTCATCTCCTGCAGTTCGCACTCGCCGCCACGGTCGCACACTGGGCAATCGAGCGGATGATTAGCGAGCAGGAATTCGAGCATCGAACGCTGCGCCTTCTCTATCTCTTCGCTTTGCGTGGTGACGGTCATGCCGTCCGTGCAGGCAATGGTGCAGGAGGTCTGGAGTTTCGGCATCTTCTCGATGCGCACCAGACACATTCGACAAGAGGCCTGCAGCGCCAGATCGGCGTAATAGCAGAAAGAAGGAATGGCAAATCCATTTTCGCGACAGACGTCAATGAGGCGAGCGCCTTTTGCCACCTGAAGTTCTTTGCCGTTGATCGTAACCTTGGCGGGTTCAGTTGCCATTATGGTTTTAACTAGTCTATTACGGAGCGTTGCTTGCCTGTCCGTTTCCAACTAAATGCTTCTTGAAGTCTTCCGGAAATCTCTTTATCGCAGATTGAATAGGCCAAGCCGCCGCATCACCCAGGGGGCAAAAAGACTTTCCTTCGATGTTGTCACAGAGATCCAGCATCAGTTGCGCATCTTCTGGTCGACCATGACCGCTCGCGATCCGTTTGAAGACCTTTACGAGCCAGTCGGTTCCTTCGCGACATGGCGTACACCAGCCACATGATTCGTGCTTGTAAAACTCAATCAGATTCTTTGTCGATTCAAATATGTCGACGGTTTCATCCATCACGATGAATCCGCCCGAACCGACCATTGAGCCTGCTGCGACGAGCCCGTCATAATCCATGCGCACATCTTTTCCAACGATCTGGTCGGCTCGCATGATATAGACCGAAGACCCGCCGGGGATCACTGCTTTTAATTGCTTGCCATCGCGAACTCCCTGACAGTCCTCGAAAATAAACTTCTCCATGTCGTCGTAGCCCATTGGCAGTTCATAAACTCCCGGGCGATTTACATGTCCTGATACTGACCAGAGTTTTGTTCCGCCGCTCTTTTCGGTCCCCAGCTGTTGATAGGCTTCCCCGCCCATCATGATGATGTCAGGTACGGCGGTGAGCGTTTCAACGTTGTTGACTACGGTCGGGCAGGCGTAGAGCCCGGATACAGCAGGGAACGGAGGCTTCATCCGCGGCTGACCCCGCATACCCTCAAGTGAGCTTAGGAGCGCTGTCTCTTCGCCGCAGATATATGCTCCTGCTCCCGTGTGCGTGTAGATCTCACTTGAAAAATTCGTGTCGAGAATCTTCTCACCGAGTAATCCGGCGCTGCGAGCTTCAGCAAGCGCTTCATTCATGATGTCGATGAGGTAGCGATACTCGCCGCGTGTATAGATATAGTTAATCTTGGCGCCGAGGGCGTACGCGGCGATCAGTATGCCTTCGATAAGAAGGTGCGGATCCCGCTCCATAAGATATCGGTCTTTGAATGTTCCCGGTTCGGATTCATCAGCATTACAGACCACGTATTTGGGTTTGGGAGAATCTTTGGGCACAAAGCTCCACTTCATGCCGGTGGGGAAACCTGCCCCACCGCGACCTCGCAAAGCCGATTTCTTTACCTCGTTAATGACGTCATCGGGAGACATCGAGGAGAGGACTTTCTGGAGTGCGGCGTACCCGCCGTTTTTGCGATACACGTCGAGGGTGCGCGAGTTCTCGAGGTGCACTCGCCGCAACTGCAATGGCTCACATCCAATTGCGCCTATAAACATTTTCAGTTTACGAGTTAAAAAACCTATTGGTCATTGGTCATTTCTCATTTCATTACAGCCTCTTCCACTTACAAATCTCACAGGATAGGATCAACCCTTAGCTTTGCACAAAAAGTGTCTGCTCAAATGTCTTCTCTGTGCGACCTCTGTGTTCTTTGTGACTCTGTGGTTGTGTTTTCGGCGAGTTCCTTCACCACGAAGCCACAGAGGACGCAGAGGTCGCACAGAGAAAAAGCCT
>DATETN010000161.1:0-159723 GCA_035283645.1 Pyrinomonadaceae bacterium | reverse complement strand
TCGCAGAACGCAACTCGTTGATGAATGAGATTTTAGCTTACGCTTTTCCAACTTCGCCGAAGTTGCCTTCAACTGCCTAAACTGAAGCGCTTCGAGGAAGCTCAGATGGTCACAAACCAAACTTCAACTTCGGAATTCAGGCTAAGTCGCAATGAACGACCGGAGTGCGTCGATATTACGCACATCGTCACCAGGATCGTCGATTGGCGTTTCCAGGATGAAAGCGGCATGCGCGAGCTTTGGATGTCGGGCCACTCGGCGCAGTGCGTCCTGACCGATATGGCCCTGGCCGATGTGCCAGTGCCTGTCAACTCTCGAGTAATACTCTGCTTTCGAATCGTTGAAATGCACCGCCCGGACGTTCCTGGCGCCGATTGTGTGGTCCAGGAACTGAACTATCGTGTCCAACCCGCCCTCCTCCCGAAGATCATAACCGGCCGTAAAGGCATGGGCAGTATCAAGACAGATACCCAATGAAAGCTCGGGGCATAGTTCCATCACCTCGCGTAGATGTTCAAAGCGATGGCCAATGCACTCTCCCTGACCCGCCGTGTTCTCAAGCAGAATGCGGATGCGGCTGAGATCCAAACCGTCCGTAGCGACGCGCAGGCTCTTTGCACAAAGTTCTATGCCATCCGCTTCACACGCACCACGCGCGCTGCCCGGATGCACCACGAGGTAATCGGCGCCTAACAAGATCCCACGCTCCAACTCCTCACGAAATGAGGCCCGTGACTTCTCTAATATCACTCGATCAGCGGCGGCGAGATTGATGAGGTAATTGGCGTGAATTACAACTGGCGAGATTTTTGTCTTACGTCTCGTTTTTTTAAAGAGCTCGATATCGGCTGAGGTTAGCGGTTTGGCCTGCCAGCCTCTCGGATTACGGGAGAAGATTTGTACCGTCTGGCAATTCAGTTCATGAGCTCTAAGCAGGGCGTTCTGAAGACCACCTTTGATGGGCGCGTGAAAACCGATCTTCGGAATTCTTCTGCGTGCCATCGGTTTTCCTAACGCGCGATCTGCTCCATCACGCGCAACATGTTTCCTCCAAGAATCTTTTCTACATCCTCAGGCGTGTAACCTCGACGGACCAGTTCACGAGTAAGGTTCGGCAAGTCTTCCACAGTGGCCAGGTCACTGAGCGTTATCTGCACGCCATCGAAATCGGAGCCGATTCCCACGTGGTCTACCCCTACGAGTCTCACAACATGATCGATGTGATCAACCAGTCGCGAAACGCTGACCGGCGGTAAGCGCTTGCTATACTCCTCCTGACGTACTCGATCGCGTGCCATCTTCTTTTGGGCCGCATTTCCCTTCTCTTTATTAGAAGCCCGTTGCACTCTCGGAGCAATCTCGCGATCAACGATGCGCTTCTTCTCACCCCAGCCCGGCTCCAAGTGTTCTGGATAGAAAATGACGTTAACCACCCCTCCAGTTTTAGCAATCGCCTGAATCATGTCGTCGGTAAGGTTACGCGGGACGTTGGCAATGGCCCGACAGCCGGAGTGTGTTGCAATGACAGGCTGTGAAGCAACTTCAATGATGTCCCAGAAAGTCGGATCAGAGACATGAGACACATCGACCATCATTCCAAGGCGGTTCATCTCGCGAATGACATCGCGTCCGAAGTCGTTCAGCCCTCGCGTCTGGCCCACCGCGTCGTTTGAAGAGCCGGCCCAGTTGGTGCTCACACTCCATGCTGGTGACATATAGCGAACGCCCAGATTGAAGTACCTGTTCACCATCTCCAGGCGTTCATCAATCGCGTAACCCCCCTCAAGCCCAAGTAAGGCCGCGAGCTTGTTTTCCCCGTTTATGCGGCGAATATCTGCTGCCGAGGTTGCAAGCTCCCATTGATCCGGGTGCTTTTCGACCAATGCACGTACGGCCGCAATCTGATCATCGGCGCGCTTGACGGCGCTCGTTCCGCCGCCCCCAAATAGCTGCGGCTCAACCCAAATGGAAAAAAACTGGGCGTCAAGTCCGCCGGCGCGAGCCCGAGGCGTATCAAAATGCCCATCTGCAAGCTGCTGACTTAGATCCACACCTTCATCGAGCAGGCGCTGGGCAGTGTCGGCATGCATGTCAATGGTAATTGCCCGCCGGTGAATCAACATTGCGTCCGTCGACGCGTTAGAGGGCGCGTCGACCGTGGAAATAGTTTCATTCATTTGCATAGAGCGACAACCAATCAAGACGATTGCTAGTATCGTCAGGAACGGCAAGAATCTTTGTTTGAATGCGAGTCGAATTAATCTTGATAGGAAAGCTACAACCATTCGCATTTTATTTAAACCAGATCAACTGTGATGGTACGTTTGCGAAGTTTTTCGATCAAGGTAGCCTTGCCATCAACAGCAAATTTACTGTATGGTGCTGTGTCCTGATAAACCTAATCTCAGTTGCTGGTTAATAATAGGACCAGGCATCAAGCAGTTGTTGAGTCTGCTAAGACGATCCTCCTGCAAGTAAGTGTTGACCCGGGGCTCCCTCGCCAGCCCTTTTCTTAAAATCCGAACCTAAAGGAGCAAGAAAAGATATGTTCTCAAAAGACGGCAAAACCAAAGATGTGGTAAGCCCGCGCATTTGCGACGTTGTGTGGCACGATGGCGAGTTTATCAAGTGGACCGATGCCAGGGTGCATGTGATGTCTCACGTTTTGCATTATGGCTCCAGCATCTTTGAAGGCATTCGCTGTTATGCAACCAAACGAGGCCCAGCGATATTTCGTCTGCGAGAACATATGCAACGCTTCATGAATTCGGCGAAGATCTATCGCATGGACCACAAGTATTCTCTGGATGAACTTTGCGACGCTTCAATATCACTCATGCAACAGAGTGGATTGGAGCAGTGCTACATACGACCAATTCTCTTCCGGAGTCTGGACGAGGAGCATCCAGCGTTCGGAGTGAACCCGTTTCCAAACCCCCTGGCCTGCTACATTGGCGCCTGGGACTGGGGCAAATACCTTGGGGACGAAGCTATCGAAAAGGGAGTGGACGTCTGTGTCTCCACCTGGAACAGACTAACCGCCAACTCGATGCCGGCGATGGCCAAAAGCGGCGCCAACTACATGAACTCTCAGCTCATCAAGATGGAGGCGCTGCTCAATGGCTTTGCAGAGGGTATCGCCCTCGATGATCGAGGCTATGTTTCTGAGGGATCCGGCGAGAATATATTTCTGGTGAGCGGAGACGTCGTATTGACGCCACCCCTCTCGTCGTCGATTCTGCCCGGCATTACGCGCGACAGTGTGATTCAAATCTGCCACGAGCTCGGAATTACCGTGAAGGAGCGGACGCTTCAGCGTGCGGCACTTTATGTCGCTGACGAACTGTTCTTCTCGGGAACCGCTGCCGAAATTACCCCAATTCGCACGGTGGATCGCATTACAGTCGGTACCGGAGAGCGTGGTCCCATTACAGCTGAAATTCAGAAGGTGTTCTTCGAGATCACAAAGGGCGAGCGACAAGCACCTGGCAACTGGCTGACCTACGTTAAAGAAGAACAGAATACTTCGGCCGAGAATAACGGTTACAACGCGAGTGGCGTCAGCTCCAAAACCTCCACAGGTGACCCTGTCCTGAACTACCAGGCGGCTGTTCGCGATTAACGAAAGAAGCTTTCAGACGAGAAGGCGGGCAAGTTTAATCTTGCTCGCCTTTTTCATTTCCTTGTAATGTAGCGGTACGAAACGAGAGATACCAGCGGTTTGCCCGGTGGAGGTTCATGCTCGCTGCTACACGAGCCATGACAATTGAGTTAGTTGATACCACCGGCTCGCCCGGTGGAGCTTCATGTTCGTCGCTACACGAGCCGCGACAATTGAGTTAGTTGATACCACCGGCTTGCCCGGTGGAGCTTCATGTTCGTCGCTACACGAGCCATGACAATTGAGTTAGTTGATACCATTGGCTTGCCCGGTGGAGGTTCATCCGTAGCAACAAGCGTCACGGACCACCGGGCAAGCCGGTGGCATGATGGTGAATTGTCACGGCTGCAAGAAGATATCCGGTTCGCTGGTGTCACCATAAAACATCATAAACATCTCCATTGACGCTAGTTTCTCTGACAGGCTATTATCCATTAGTCACCAATCAGACCGGTGACCCCAGCCCTGCACCAAATAACTTCTCGGACCTCACTGAGTCCTAGACATCCCAAAAAGCCCCTGTTGAAAGGCCTTCGGCTGACCCATGGCTATTAAAATCGACGATCTACTCCGCGTGGCGACCGGCCACAGCGCCTCTGATCTGCACCTAAAAGTGGGGGCATTTCCAGTGATGCGAATTGGCGGAGAACTTCATCCTGTTGCCGACGCCCCCAGGTTGAAGCCCGAAGACACGCTCGATATGGCATTCTCCATGATGTCAAATCGACAAAAACAACGCTTTAAAGAGATTTCGGAGGTAGACATCGGATACGGCGTGGCCGGCCTCGGACGTTTTCGCGCCAACATCTTTCAGCAACGCGGGACCGTAAGCATTGTTCTTCGCGTAATCCCCGATCAGACGATGAACACGGCAGAACTGGGATTGCCTCCCGTAATCGACAAAATTGCTGAGGAACGACGTGGTCTCATTCTGGTAACCGGCGCCACTGGTTCTGGGAAATCAACAACGCTGGCGGCGATGATTGACCGAATCAATGCTCGTCGCAGTGGGCACATAGTAACAATTGAAGACCCGATAGAGTTTCTTCATCGAGACAAGCTCTCCTTTATTACGCAGAGAGAAGTGGACGTCGACACTCGATCATTCGCCGAAGCTCTGCGAGGAGCGTTACGACAAGATCCAGACGTGATACTGGTTGGCGAAATGCGCGATCATGAGACTATTGAGACAGCGCTGACGGCAGCAGAGACGGGACACCTCGTGCTTTCAACCCTGCACACGCTGGACGCTACCGAAACCGTAATGCGTATCGTCTCGTCATTTCCGTCTCATCAGCAGAAATCCGTCCGCATTCAGCTTTCCGGCATTTTGAAGGCAGTAATCTCAATGCGGTTGGTGCGTGCAGCTAAAGGTGCGGGGCGCGTCCCGGCTGTGGAAATAATGGTCTCGACTGCTCTGATTCGCGATCACATAATCAACGAAGAAAAGACCTATCTCATTCGAGAAGCGATCGCTGCCGGCACCTCGCAGTACGGCATGCAGACTTTTGACCAATCACTATTTCACCTGGTGCAGTCCGGTCTTATCTCGCTGGAGGAAGCCCTCCACAACGCAAGCAACATCGACGAATTTCGTATGCGCGTCTCTGGAATTCTGTCCGCTGAACAGGCATTGAACACCCTCAACCCGACAACCGTCAGTGCTGCGTCTCCGCGATCCGAGAGGCGGGCTGACGACGATATTTTCATCAAGCACTAGAAGAGTGAAATCAGTTCGCCCTGATTCGTCTCATTACGCGCACACCGCAACGCCAATCCTCATTGATATCGAATCGATAAATCTCAATGTCGGGCGCGATGAGCCGAGCCAGGGTGCGGAATGCCCGGTGAACGTGCAGCATCGGTGCGACCAGGTAGATAAGAGGCGACTGATCGCTGATTGGCCTGCCGCCAAAGAGCTTGGCGCCCGAGATGTGTCCCCGCCGCCGGTGCGCCTCTACTCTCTGCCAATACCCGAGTGCCTGAAACACATGCTCCCGATCCTCAGTTACTTTGAGTTCGATCACCACAAGTCGGCCATCCTGTCGCAGAGCCAACAGGTCAATGGGTCGAGCGCCTGTGCGTGTCGATGTTGTCCTAAATTGTGCATACAGCGGGGCGACAATCAGACCGGGATCTAACTTTGTAATTTCGCGACGCAGTATAGACTCCAGCCATGCCTCAGACGCTCCTCTGAAGAGTGCGTGTCGCTTGTCGGCTGCATTGGGGGTTCTGTGTTCAGCGAGGTCGTCTAGCATCCTTGTCCATTCATTGATCGTGCCGTCCTCCAATATGGTCCTCGTTCTGGTATCGATCCCAAACCAAACGCGTTCAGAACCCATTACTCTCCGGCTGCGCGCAACCGGTAATCCAAGGTAACGAAGCGTCTCACCATGTCGCGCTTGTACGACGTCAAAGCAGTCTGGCGATTCCGCGAGGATTCGTTTCGCACTGTTGCTGATCTGCTGATCCAAAGATGGTGGAAATCGAGCAAGCCGCCTACGCCAGATTTGGTCGCGCGTAGGTATCTCAAGAGGTGCTAGCCGTGTCCAGCCGTCGACGATTTCAAAAGCACGTATCGTGTCGCCAATATTCTGCTTTAGAAAGGGTACTCGCGAGAGCACGCCCTTCAGCAACTCCCCTTCTAATAACACCCACAGCTGTTCAAGGTAAGGAGTTCGAATTCTCGCCGCGGCGCGCGTGTACCACAGCAGCGACGACGACATGAAGGAATCGACGTCGCTTGCATTATGTGAGGCGACTGATCCTGTCACGGCAATACGCTGATACTTCTGACGCACAATGATCCGGGCATAACGACCCGGCTGACCGGCCCTGATTCCGGGACTCAGACTTGCTCGTTCCAGCCTACCGTCCGAAACCAGAGACGAGACCAATCTCGCCAGTTGATCACAGCGCGCCTGTCGGGCGGCCCTAACGGTGGCCGCAATTGCGGTTGCCGATGCTCTGGGAACAAGTTCGATCAAGCCACGTTCTGCTCCCATTCGGCGCGACGCTTCCAAAAGTAGTTTCGTACCCGTCCATTCCCACGCGTTGATCTTCCAGGAACGAGTTCCAGTCTCCGTCCAGCACGAAAGGACTAGATTCCCATGTGCCACGCGCACATCGACTTCAGATCGCCGCAGCGCGCGTGTGGCCCGATCATCTCCGGTATGAATCCATTCGGCATGCGAGTCCAGAAGCGTGACGATCTGGACCAGCGATGGCTCTAGTTGCGTTGACATCGTGAGGCGTAGCATTGTGAGTTTCAGCTTGCGCTAATAACCGCTGCTCTGATGAGGGTCTCGCAGATGCGGCTTTTAGCGTGTACTTCTACCGTGTGCTACCATTTCCGGTCAACCCAATTCCGTCTAACTTGTTATGTAACTAATGAAGAAAGTTTATCTATCGGGAGCCGTCCGTACCCCCATTGGCAGGTTCGGCGGCAGCCTTGCGTCGTTAACTGCGGCAGATCTGGGAACAGCGGTCGCGAAGGAGAGCCTTCGCCGAGCTGGTGTCCAACCGGAACAGATTGCTCAGGGCATCTGGGGTTGTGCGCGGCAAGCTGGAGGAGGACCAAACGTAGGTCGTCAGATAACCTATCGAGCTGGTGTGCCAGAGACAGTCCCGGCATTTACTGTCAATCAGGCCTGCGGTTCAGGATTGAAGGCGATCATCCTCGCGGCCCAGGAGATCATACTGGGACGAGCAGAGTACGTTCTGGCCGGCGGAACGGAAAGTATGTCTCGCGTTCCTTATTTTGCCGAAGGAGCTCGCTGGGGAATGCGAATGGGGAACGCCGAGCTAGTGGACGGAATGTATCGTGACGGCTTTAACGATCCGTTGTCCGGGTTAGTGATGGGTCAAACTGCCGAGAATCTTGCACGCGACTACTCCATCTCGAGGAGCGAACAGGACGAGTACGCACTCATGTCACAACAACGAGCGGAAGCGGCAGTAAACTCGGCACGCTTCGAAGATGAAGTCGTTGCTGTCGAGGTTAAGGGACGCAGAGACGAAACCACGACCTTTGCAATCGACGAACACTGCCGGTTTGGAACCCGAATTGATGACCTCGCAAAATTGCCGCCAGTGTTTTCGCGCCAGGGTACAGTAACGGCTGGCAACTCCTCGGGCATAACCGATGGCGCGGCGTCAGTATTAGTCTTGAGCGAGTCTGCGGTTCGAGACTCAGGATGCGAACCTCAAGCGCGAATTGTTGATTATGAGATCACCGGCGTGCCTCCAGACATTATGGGCATTGGTCCAGTACCGGCCGTTCGCGCTTTGCTGCAAAGACAGCAGTTGACATTGGACCAGATTGATCTCATAGAGTTGAACGAAGCGTTTGCTGCACAAGTGATCGCCTGCGACCGAGATCTGCATTTTGATAGAGAGCGACTGAACGTAAATGGCGGAGCGATTGCCTTAGGTCATCCGATCGGTTGTACGGGCGTGAGAATAACGACCACACTGGTCCATGAACTGAAGCGGCGCTCGGCTCGGTGGGGAATTGCAACGCTATGCGTAAGTGGTGGAATGGGTTTAGCTCTCCTTGTGGAGCGAGTGTGATTTGCTTTAACAATCCTGGTCAATGTGCCCTATTCGTTCTGACATTGGTTGCTGTCTTGCTTTCCGAGTGTGGCCTTCGATCGAGCAACAAAACAGACACGTCTTCGCAACGAGTCGCTTCAAGTACACCTCCTTTCAGAACGCAAGAACCCAAACAGTACACCGCAGTCAGAATCATAACCAGCGAAGCGAGCTTTCCCGATTCCCGACCTCCCCTTATCCAGACCTCCACTTTCAGGATTTCAAAGTTAGGGCCACAACGACGGGAGGAGTCTGAGGTGAGCGACCAAACCCGCTTAGTCTATCTAGAAAACGAGCAGGGGTTCTTCGTACTGGCTACAGACCTGAAGCTATACACTGATCTCTCGGTAGGCTCGAGCGTCAATGGATCTGAATTGCTGCTCCCTCCCCCTCCCACTCACCTGCTATCGCTTGCAATGATCGAAGCAACCTACGAAGACTTAGGAACTGAATACCGCAACAACAAAAATGTCAGAAAGTACCGCGTGAACCATAGCGCCGCCTCGCCGGGATCTCAGGGCCGGTCGTCTACGTTCGTATGGATCGACGAGCAGCTGGGAATGCCTATCCGAGCTGAGTGGATGACCACTCAGGAGGGTGTCATGAGGAAGACTGTGAACGAACTCCGGGATATTTCGTTCAATGTTGAGGCCGGCTTGTTCGAAATACCTTCTGACTACCGGAGAATAGGGCGAGATGAGTTTTATGGTCGTTTTCGCGGGCATTGATGTCTTGGGGGCGCCGAGACGCGGTAAAAAGCCAACGTGAGGTTAAATCACTGCATCCGAGAACCGCTTTCCCAGTTGAAAACCGCCCCCAGATTCGAAGCTTTAGTTGAGAGGTCTGTTGTGAAAATCAAAATCTCTTCGGGATTACTTATTGCATTTGCCCTTCTGGCATTTGCCACTTTTTACCCAACTCTTGGACAAAATCGACAAACTGCACGCCAGACGACTCGCGCCACCGAGTTGTTGGCAAGTCTGCCACCAGCCGACGCAGTCGGAACGGTAAAACTTCGCCGTGTGTTAGACGAGGCACTACCCAAACTACTCGCACCGGCTAAGCTAGCTGAAGCGGAAACCCACGTCGCACAGTTTAAGAATCGCACTGGCCTGGATCCGAGGTCTTTTGAGGAGTTGGCATTCGCCATCCGCTATCTCTACCCCCGCGAAGGTGTCACCCGCCTAAAAACAGTGGCGATTGCGCGTGGGACCTTCAGTGCAGGCGCACTCGCAGCAGCAGGCCGTATGGCAGCTAATGGCAAGTATCAGGAGGAACACTACCAGGGAAAAACCATCTACATCTTCTCACTGGACCAGCACGTGCGGGTCTTGGGCCTCTTTGATCTAAGAATCGGGAACCTGGCGGTATCGCCAATCGACGCTGGTACGCTCGCGATTGGAGAACCACAGACCGTAAGGGAATTCATTGGATTGAAAGGAAAATCGGCCAAGGCAAATGCTGACCTGATTGCTCTGGCGACTCGTGAACCCAACGCCATCGTAGGTTTTGGTGGGAACATCTCCGCGGAGTTGCGCCAGAACCTCAGCCTTACGAATGACGCGATCGCTCGGGACCTAACTGCGGTGCGACAAGTTTATGGGGCAATTGGTTTGGGAGAGAAAGATCTTGCCGTGACACTTGCGGCCAAGACCGTAGATGAATATGCGGCACGAAACCTCGCCGGGACTGTCGAAAGCCTAAAGCAGTTTGGTGCCTTATTTATAGGCCGATTGCCGGCTGCAAAAGCAGCACTGGCGCGGAGCGCTTTAGGCAGTATGCAGATTACAAGTCAAGGCAACGAGTTGCAGATCCGCACTTCAGTGGCCCAGACCGAGTTAGCTCAGCTAATGGGTGGTTAATGAAAAAGGGGCACCACATGGAGCCCCTTTCTGATAGGCCGAGTCGAATGCCTCACTGAGTGGGAAGTGGGAAATTCGGGCGTGGCGGCGCGAAAACTGGTTCTGCCTCCTCCATTCTAGCGAGGACGTCGTCGTAGATCTTGATCTTTCCGTCACGCTTCATCCGATCCTGAACAGTTGAGATATAGTCCTCGAACACCTGGTTCTGACGTTCACTTAACAACGAGTTAGTTAGCGTGTCGCGCTGACTGGCGAATTCCGCCAAGTCGGCTTCAGTACGTTTGCTAACACCTACGATTACCCAGTTTTCCCCTACCTTAATCGGTGTCGTCGTAACTTGCTCAGACTGGAGTGCGTAGATGGCCTCATCGAGTGATGGGCTGGTACCCGCCTTTCCCAGGGTAGCACCGAGTTTATATTCCTCCTCGCTTCCAACTTCCAAACTTGCAGCCTCTGCCAACGACTTAACTTGGGCGGGCGTTTTGGCATTGGCGGCAATCTCTCGCGCCTTCTGCGCCAGCTGCTCCTTCGCTCGTTGCTCCTTTACCGCTTGAGCTACCTTGGTTCTCACCTCTTCAAACTCTGGTATCCGAGGTTCCTTCTTGTCAACAAGCATTGGTATGGCAAAGCCATTTCTGACGCCCATGCGCTCACCAACATCGTTTGGATTCTCCAACCCGGCAATGGCTGCCTCAAACTGTTGGTTCGTCCCGATATCTGGCACATCATCACCGGGTTTAATGTACGGCGTTTCCTTCACCATCTCGGCTGGTCGCATGTTGGCCTCGACGGCAATTTCCTGCGCCACTTTCTGCGGATCCTTCAGCTCTTTGAGACGAGCTTGAGCTCGATCCGCGAGCTTTGCAGCTTCGGCATAACCGCGGCGATTGCGCAAAGAGATCAGCAATTCGTTCTTCATTTCCTCGAAGGGTCTTGGAACTGATTCTCCTCGCCGCAATATGTAGTGGTGGCCGTCATATTTGACTGGTATGTCCGAAACCTCACTGGGTTGCATATCGAGAACCCGGTCATAAAGCGCGTCTGGCCGGTTGGGATTCTTCTTCACTGGACGCGCCAAAAAGCCACCGTTACGCGCTGTTGCAGGATCCTCTGAGTTACCCCGAGCCGCCTCGGCGAACGCCTCCTCCGTCGCGGTACCAGTGGTTCCTCTCAGCTTGGCTATTAGCTCTTTGGCTTTCTGTTCGACACGTGGGTCGAGATCAGCGCGCGCAACCCTTAAAAGTATCTGTTGGACCCTGACGCCTGCCTGTTTCGCCTCCGGGGACAACCGCTCGTATTCATCGCGCAACTCCTTGTCACTAATCTGCAACTTCGCACCGGCCTTTTCCTGTTCGATAAATAGGTATCGAATCTTCTTCTGCGGCTCGAGGATGCGATAATCAGTCTTATGCTGTTCAAAGTAGGCCCGAAGCTCTTCATCCGTGGGTTGGATCTTTTCGGCTAACTTCGCCGTTTCAACTACAGCATAGTGAAGATCGTAGGTCGTGTTCTCACGCTTGTATGACTCTTCCACTTCTTCGTCCGAGACGTTGATGCTTGCGGTGACGAAGGCCCTCAGTTTTTCTTGCGCAATCGAATCTCGAATTGCACGTTCGAATTTTTCTACGTCACCGTAACGTGCGGTTACGGACTCCTTGTACTTGTCTATTCCAACGAATTGGCCAGAAGCATCGGTGAACTGCTTGCGAATCTTCTCAGCCACCTCAGCGTCGCTGGCTCCAAGGCCGAGACGCGCAGCCTCTTGTGCAATAACGCGATCACGAATCAATCCATCAAGAAAACGCCTGTTACCCCCAAGGCTGGCGAGGCTCATCTGACCACCCAACATCTGTCGATAGCCTTCGCGCAATTGCGCCAGATCCGCCACGGTGACGGTATCGCTGCCTACTTTGGCAAGCGCCTCAGTGTTTTTCAATGGATCTGCATTAACGGCCGTTCGTTGGGGGGCGTAAAAAACGACCAAACTGAACGCCATCACCAATGCGAAACCGAGAATTACGATGCTGCGGGTGCGCTCAAGCCGCCCTAGTTGTTTGAGCATTGTATGTACCTTTCAAACGGCGGATTGTAAAGTAGACGTAGTGAACCGTGCAACCGGTTGGCTTTGATGCGGCAACCTGACATTCGGCTGGCGCCAATGCTATTTTAGTGATCTCCAGATGGACGCATTCAGCAGCTCAACATGGCTTTGGGTGGGCTTCAGCCTCTTCATCTTAGTTATGTTGAGTCTGGATCTCGGCCTCTTCAACCGTAAAGCCCACATAATCAAATATCGCGAAGCAGCCACCTGGAGTGCCGTCTGGGTGACACTCGCGATGATCTTTTCCGCCCTTGTTTTCTGGTATCTGGGTACAACCAAAGGGCTGGAGTTTCTAACTGGCTATCTTATCGAGCTGTCGCTATCAGTCGATAACCTCTTTATCTTCCTACTGATCTTCTCTTACTTCAAGGTACCTGCTCGATTCCAACATCGCGTGTTGTTTTGGGGCGTCATGGGTGCGCTGGTGATGCGGCTGACAATGATCTTTATTGGCGCGGCCCTACTCAATCGCTTCCACTGGATCATCTACATTTTTGGCGGATTTCTGGTCTATACCGGTATCAAGATGTTCCGGCAGGAAGATACCGACATCCAACCAGAGAACAACCCGGCTGTTCGATTGGTCACGCGGTACATTCCGATCAGCCATGAGTATGACGAACAAAAGTTCTTCACCCGAATAAATGGGAAACTTACGGGAACATTGTTGCTCTTGGTGCTGGTAATTGTCGAAGTCACGGACTTAGTGTTTGCCGTCGACTCGATACCAGCGATTTTTGCGATTACGAGGGATCCGTTCATCGTTTATACCTCCAACGTCTTTGCGATTTTGGGCCTGCGTTCTATGTACTTCCTCCTTGCGGGAGTGGTAGAAAAATTCCACTACCTGAAAACAGGTTTGGCTATCGTACTGACCTTCATTGGGATAAAGATGCTCGTCGTAGCTCTCGATTTCCACATTCCTATTTGGTTATCGCTGGTGTTCGTCGCAGTTGTGTTGTTCAGCTCAGTGGCGGCCTCGATGATCTGGACGAAAGAGAGTGACATACCGATCGAAGTCGACCTACCTCCGGGTTTCGACGACCCGAACCCACCGAACGACCAGGCTGATAGCGGCGACTCGTTTGCGGCCCCAGATGAGAGTTTTTCGACAGAAGAGCGTGAAACTGTTCAACGGTAGATCTGGGGGCCCCTGGAGATTTCAGTATCAACTTCCTTGAACGCACCTTAACGGGTGTGTTAGATTTTTTGCCGTCGGTGGCGACTGACGTGTCGCCTGAATCGAATTAAATCACGCCATAGCTGGTCGGACTTCACACCTTTAGAACGCGCTTTCGGCGCACCCACTTTGATTTTTTTGACGCGCCATCCGCAAATTGGCGCAAGATGGTTTTCGCCCCTCAAAAGTCTCAACAACAGCAAGGAATATGGTCACTAAGTCCAATCGGTTTGCTTTCGACTGGTGGGTAGTTCAGAAGAGAGCTGTCTACCTGATTGTCGCGGTTTTTCTGCTTTCGGGAATTGCGGCCGGAGGTGCTCTTTACGTGTGGAAATATGGGAACCCACTGAAGAATGTAGGTACCGAATTAAAGATCTCGGCTGGCGCCCGCTTTATTTCCTTTGAGGGGGAGGTGCGCGTTATTCGCGCGGCAACGAGAGAAACGATACCTGCTAGTAGCGATACACAGCTCTACCCTGGAGACACAGTTCAAACGCAGGCGAGTGGGCGTGCGCGGGTAGCAATGGCCGATGGTTCGACCCTTGTCGTCCGTCCCAACAGCACAATCACCATCCGGGACAACGCCAGTGTTGAAAACGGCAAGAAGTCCACTGTTCACGTTGTCGTTGATAGTGGTCAAATCAACGTACGAACCGAACAACAACCGGAAGGAACCACAAACCTGGTCGAAACACCCAAGACCCAAACTCGAATGGGTACTCAGACGGGTGCCAGCTTTGGGGTTAATCCGGAGGGCACAGAGGAGATCAGGGTTAACACCGGTATTATTGAAACCACGAATCGGGCTGGCGAAAAAACCGCCGTCCATGGCGGCGAATACATCTCAGTCAATCCGTCCGGCACGATTTCCAAACCGCAGCGACTACTGGAAGTACCTGCGCCATCCGAACCTGGCGATCTTGAGCGAGTCGTCGTGAACCAAAACGGCTCAGCCAACATCGCCCTGAAGTGGCTGCGACCGCACTCCGGCACTGCCGCTTACTATCGTGTTGAAGTCGCAACCTCGCCCTTCTTCGTAACCGATGGCAAAGTGATCGAACGCGATCAACTTGCTTCGACAGAGTTCACGGCAAGCGACCTTAGGCCAGGAGTCTACTTCTGGCGTGTGCGGGCTACCGCAGCAACGGGTCAAACGAGTGATTGGAGCGAGCCACTGAAGTTTATGGTGATTGCGCGAGGCACGGGCTCCCAAGTTCCAGTTACTGAGCTGACTGCAGAGCTTTTGGGCGGTAACGTCTACATCATCCGGGGTCGTGCGGAGCCCGGTACAACCATCCGCGTAGCAGGACGTGAGACGCTCACGGCAACGGACGGTACCTTCCAGATTCAGATCACCTCGCCGTCCGGGGGTAATCAAGTTGCGGTTGAGGCTCAGGATGCCCGGGGCAACAGTTCCCAATACCGCGTCCAGCTATCACCTCGACGTGGACGAACATAGTCATTCAGATGTCGCGACACGTTATCCTTCTTACAGACGCGCACGAAGCTCCTGCGTATGAGCTAATAGAGGCTTTGCGCAATGCGGGGGTCAAGACCCTTATTGAGGGACTTCGCGAAGTGGAAGTTGAAGTGGCTCTGACGCGTCAGCGGGAAGGTGAGCAGGCAACGCCAACGATTGGGCCGCCACCCTTGGCAGTGTTGTATGAGGTCGTTCCGGGAGCGGACATGGTGGAGCTTCATACTGCGATCGAACACGCCAAGGCGTTTTGGCCCGGTGCCCCTCTCATTGCGTGCCGCCGGCATGCTAACGGCTATCAAAGTTTGAATCTCAGAAGCCTGGATGGCACAACGTTGAAGCGGTTGGGGTTTAAGGCGATTGCCGATAAGGCCGCGCAACTGCCAGCCATACTGCGTGAGATCGAGGGACAGGGCGGGACTGGTGAGTTGAAACTCCCGCCGAATCTTCAGCCTCCGCCTGACCCCACAACTCAGTTGCTTCCTGCCAACCTGAAGTCAAAGAGTTTGCGTGCCGCTTTTGATCTGGTTTCATCCCTCCACTTCATCAGCGATCAAATTGGTGCGGCCCACGCAGCCCTTACCGGACTTGAACCTCTTCTTAGTGCCGATCGATGGACCATCTACCTGGCCTCCGACAGCAGTTCTGGAGAGGCCAATGCGCTGGAAGCCATCGCCGTGCGCCGGCGCGGCGATCAGTTTGGGAGCATGGTCGAAGACGACTGGCGACGCTTACTTGCTGGAGAGGCAGCGGTTCCTCGCGGGTCGGAGACGAAGGCGGCCAAGTTGGCAGCAGCAGGCGTGGGCCTCGTCCGGAAGAAGGAACGTGGACAGTATGTGGTTGCCCTTCCCTTGATCTGTGGCGAGAGACTACTCGGTGTTCTCGAGGGTATTAGAGACCCTTCGGGTGCCCGCTCGTTTAAGAAATCCGAGGTTGCTTTGCTTGAGTCTCTTTCGCTTCCCATTGCATCGGCCTTGGCAAACGCGGTTCGAATAGCCGAGGCAGAGAGACTCTCACAAACCGACGATCTTACTAAGTTGCATAATGCCCGATACCTGAGACAGTTTCTGCTGAATGAAATCCGACGTGCGCGCCGGTATGGCTCAAGCGTTGCTGCTCTGTTTCTGGATCTCGATGACTTTAAGGCGATCAACGATGTGCACGGGCACTTGGTCGGATCTCATGTTCTCATGGAAATAGCCGCCGTTATTCTTTCTTCAGTTCGGGACACCGATGCGGTGGCGAGATACGGCGGGGATGAATACGTGATTGTGTTACCTGACACTGGAATCGAGTTGGCCGCAGTAGTAGCAGAGCGTATCCGTGAAAAGATTAGACGTTTCCAGTTTACGGGTGGCCGCCGTTTATGCCTGACCCTAACCGCGAGTTTCGGTGTAGCCGCCTTCCCGCTACACGCCTCCTCGCCACAACAGTTGATTGCTTGCGCTGACACAGCTATGTATGAGGCTAAAGCCGCAAATAAGAATTGTGTTCGTATATCAACTGGACCATTACAGAATCCGAAAGTCGATCCAGCCGACCGCGCAAACTTTCAACCCAACAAACCCGATCAGAAGTCTTCTTCTCGACAACAGAATTCTGGATAGCATAAAAATTAGAATTGGGTGTATCTTAGAACTTCGGACCTGCCTGGTGCGGGGTAGGAGGGAAAGTGTGATTGGTGATTAATGGTAACGGGTTAGTTAGTACGGTTCTCCGTTGCTATTTGCTCCCGCCTGGTTTCACCTTCGCCTAGCCATCTGCCAAAGCCACTTTCAAGTGGCCGCCAGCCCACCCGAAGCTCTCATCTTACACACACGGGAAGTGAGTTAATGGCCCTTAAATCTATCTTCAGTCTGTTCTCCAGCGACTTGGCAATCGACTTGGGAACCGCAAACACACTGGTATATGCCAAAGGTCGCGGGATCGTTGTGTCTGAACCCTCCATTGTTGCTATCAACAAGGTCACCAATCAGGTGGAGGCAGTCGGCCGAGATGCCAAAGACATGCTGGGCAGAACTCCCGGCAATATCGTAGCGATTCGTCCCATGAAGGACGGTGTGATCGCTAACTTTGAAGTTACCGAGA
This sequence comes from Pyrinomonadaceae bacterium, assembly GCA_035283645.1. Lineage (GTDB taxonomy): Bacteria > Acidobacteriota > Blastocatellia > Pyrinomonadales > Pyrinomonadaceae > PSRF01. The sequence continues at coordinate 142,761 of DATETN010000161.1, read as the reverse complement.
AGATGCTGCAACACTTCATTCGCAAGGCGCATAACGGTAAGACATGGGTCAGTCCACGTGTAGTCATCGGGATACCGTCCGAGATCACTCAGGTCGAGCGACGGGCAGTAGAGGACTCAGCTTATCGAGCAAAGGCATCGGAAGTTTATCTCGTCGAAGAGGCAATGGCCGCCGCAATCGGTGCAGGTCTGCCAATTACTGAGCCCCACGGAAATATGGTGGTCGATATCGGGGGCGGAACAACCGATATTGCAGTAATCAGCTTGAGTGGAATCGTGTACTCGCGAGCCGTTCGAGTCGCAGGAAACGAGATGGACGAGGCGATCATCTCTTACATAAAGCGAAAGTACAATCTGCTCATCGGGGAACGTACGGCAGAAGCGATAAAGATCGAACTCGGGTCTGCCTACCCACTGGACGAGCCACTGAGTTACGAGGTACGCGGCCGAAACTTGATCGAAGGAATTCCGAAAACCATTTCTATCTCTGATGAAGAAGTCCGCGAAGCCTTAGCTGATTCTGTCTCGACCATCATCAATGCCGTACGTGTCGCTTTAGAACGAACTCCCCCAGAGCTCTCAGCTGACATTGTTGAGCGCGGAATCGTACTAACCGGCGGCGGGGCGCTGCTCAAGAATCTCGATAAGCGGCTGTCTATTGAAACGGGCCTCCCGGTCTCGCTGGCAGACGATCCGCTGGCCTCAGTAGTCCTCGGGACCGGCAAAATGCTTTCGGATTTTGACCTGCTTAAACGAGTCAAGTGGGAAAACACTATGACTAGCGGAATGTAGGCGTGCTCACACGCTACCTACGCAAAGGTCCCTTAAAACTGTCCAGAATTACCAATGGCCAGCGTTCGCACACAAAGAGAGATTCGGCAGCGAGCTCCAATTTGGCTCATGGCGCTCCTTTTTGGGAACCTGGTGATCATGGCTGTTGACGCTAGGGACAGCGTCACTAAACAGCGGATGGTGAGGGTCTGGGCGCAGGCGATCTTCTCACCATTTCAAAGCGTTACCTCCAAAGCTACCGGCGCCGGCGCCGGATTCATAAACAGGATTGTCAACTTCAGTAGCACTGCCGACGAGAATGAGCGCCTTCAACTACGCGTCGCAGAGTTGGATCTGGAATTGAAGCATGCCCGCGAGGCAAAGGCGGAAAACGAACGTCTCCACGGAATACTTGGGTTAAAGGAGAAGACCGGTTATGAAGTCGTGCCAGCTCGAGTCATTGCCCGAGATTCCACAGTCTGGTTCAACACTATTACCGTCGATCGCGGCAGTTCTGTGGGAATCAAGTTGAATATGCCTGTTGTTACCGGGGGTGGGATTGTTGGACGCGTCATTTCCTTGAGCCCGTGGACAGCGCAAGTGATGCTGCTCACGGATGAGAAGGCTGCGGCGGGGGCTGTAGTCGGTCAGCTAGGTGAATCCGGGGCCCTCGGATCCATCCGTGGCAATGGTGAAGGTGGACTGGTTGAGATGAAATACGTTTCAGGTTTGCAAGAGGTGGAGGTCGGTGACTATGTCATGACAACCGGACAGGACGGCATTTATCCACCCGGCTTAAATGTGGGAGAAGTGGTTCAAGTAAAGCACGGTACTGCTACACAACCGCACCAAATTCTGATCCGTCCAGGAGCACAGTTGGATCAACTGCAGGAGGTTGCGGTACTTCTGTACGAACCTCCGCAACGGCCGGCGCCAAATCAGACTCTTCCCAACGTCGAAAAAGAGAAGAAGTAACTAGCGGAATGCTAGCCATGCGCAGCTTAACATCCGCGCTCCACTGCATACATGCCTCAACTCAAGATTGCTTTAGTACTAGGTCTGGCGATTTTGTTGCAGCTGTCGCTGCTCTCCTTACCCGGAATCTGGACTCCAGTCTCGTATATCGATCTTCCCCTGATCGTGGTTGTTTATATTGCGCTCCAACGTGAAGCTTGGCAGGCATTGCTGGTCGGCACAATTGCAGGAATTTCGATCGACGCCACTAGCGGCGGGTTGTTAGGCGCCGGTGGTTTTTCAAAGACGCTAACGGCGTACGTGATCTATTACGCCGCGACGAGGGTCAATCTGGAAAACGCGCTTCTCCGAATACCCGTTCTTGCGGCTGCCACCGCTTTGGATTCGGCCATTTACGTCTTTTGGCATCGTTCACTGGGGTATGCGCCCCAGGTCCCGTTCGTACAGACGACGTCCTACCGGCTGATAGCTACAACAGTAGTCGGAACTGTCGCGTTCTACCTGCTTGACTCCTATTTGACACAACAGGGCAGTCAACGAAGGCAGTTTGCGACCCGACGGAGGGTCGCTCGCCGCGCTACCGGCTCGTTAAGAAGGCGTTAAGATCCACTCTCCGCCGGTCACTTTAGGTAAAAACACTGTAGACAACTCTGCCACTCTGATTCAGAATCAATATTCGTTCCAGGCCCCGCTTGTGAGCCTGAGATCGTAACGTAGTTATGAAGTTCGAAGACACCTCGCAGAATCTCAGGGCTCGTCTAAGAGGCATTCAGATCCTGGTGCTCCTGATGCTAGCTCTGCTTGGCGTCAGGCTGTACGTGCTCCAGGTTGTCAAAGGCCCTCATTACGCCAGCATCGCTCAAGAGCAACGACGCCGGCGCCTGCCCATCTCAGCGCCGCGAGGAGTAATCTACGACCGCAACGGTCACCCACTGGTTGACTCCCGACCAATCTACAACGTCATCCTTTCCCGAGAAGACTTACGGGGCCGCGATCTTAGTTCACTGGTTGAGCCACTGTCTGAAGGGCTGGCCGTTGATGCCGATTTGCTGCGCGAACATTTTGATCAAATAAAATCGCAGCCAGCATTTGAGTCAATTCTGGTAAAGCAAGAAGCGACGCCCGGAGATATCGCCTGGGTAGAAGCACGCAAGCTGGAATTTCCGGAGCTCCGCGTGGAACAGCAGCCTCAACGGCGCTATCCTCCGAATGGCTTGCTGGCCCATGTGCTTGGCTATGTGGGTGAAATCAGCCCCGAACAACTTAAGCAGCCAGCCTACCGGGAAAAGAACTATCGGCCAGGTGACATCATCGGCCAGAGCGGGCTTGAACAAACCTACGACGAGTACTTGCGTGGCAAGGATGGATACCGCGAAGTGATCGTCGATAGCCGCGGCAGAATTCAGGACGAAATCGAAACTATTGACCCCATCCCGGGACAGGACCTGTTAACCACCATCGATTTGGATCTTCAGCTAGCTGCTGAGGAACAGTTACGCACTTCCGTCACCGGACGCGGCGTAATCATCGCCGTCGACCCAAATAATGGAGAAGTCCATGCCCTGGCTTCTTACCCTACTTTTGATCCAAATCTCTTCTCACAACGAATAGCAACAAAGGAAGGTCGAGCAGAGTATCAATCGCTGCTGAATGATCCTGAAACTCCCCTGATGAATCGTGCTGTGCAGAGTCGATACATGCCGGGTTCCCTCTGGAAGATACCAATGGCTGTTGCCGGTTTGCAGCAGGGGGCTATTACTCTCGCCAATTCGAATCTCGCCTGCGGTGGCGGGATTACCATCGGCAACAAGTTTACTCGTTGCATGGGGAACCACGGTGTCCCTGACGTGAAGTACGCGATCACAAAGTCTTGTGACGGCTACTTCTATCGGCTGGGATTAAAGATGGGCATCGACGGGATCGTTGAGATGGTCGACCAGTTTGATTTGAACAAGCGGACAGGTATCGACATACCTAACGAGGTTGTCAGTTGGACACCCTCGCGAGAGTTCAAACGACGGATGCAACCACGAGATCCGGAATGGCGGGATATCGACACTGTCTACGCCTCCTTTGGTCAGGTGTATGACGTGATCACACCCATTTCATTGATTCGTGCTGTCGCGGCAATCGGTGTGGGTGGCAAGCTCTACATTCCTCATCTGATGAAGGAACTAAGACCAGTCGGCGAACCCGGATCATCCGAGTACCGATCAGCCCGAACTTTTCAGCCCGTTGACCCGGAACGACCCAATCCAAAAGTGATACCGATTCCACAGGACATCCATCATGAGGTTGTGGAGGGCATGTGGGCTGTCGTTAACAATTATGGCACTGGCGCCGGGATCAAAATGGCAGGGTTTGAGATAGCAGGAAAAACTGGGACCGCTCAGGTAGTTGCGTTGGGTAAAGACGTTGGTAAGAACAAGGACCATGCGTGGTTCGTCTCATATGCGCCAGCCTACAAGCCTGAAATTGCGATATTGGCGTTGATAGAAAACTCCGGATTTGGCGGGACGCACGCCGCACCCGCAGTCCGACGGGTTTATGATGTTTATTACAGAAAGACTCGTCACGAGGAGCCTCCCGATGCGTTTCCAGTAGCAAAGAAACCCAACCGATCTCCCGCTCGAGCGACTGACACAGTGGCAAGAATAGTAGACTGAGGTTCGCCTATCCTGAACCCCGTGAGCTAAATGGTAGCAATCATCCACAAGCGCAGCATCCGCGATTTCGATTGGCTTTTAGCCCTACTGGCTATTGGTCTCGTGTGCTTTGGCGCCACTCAAATTCGCCATGCCGTCCCGGGGGAGAGTTACTGGATCAAACAACTCATCGGATTGGGCATTGCGCTAATAGCAATGTTAGCGGTCGCATTCACCGACTATAGGAAGTTGCTGAATTTGGCGCCGGCCTTTTACATCTTCGGGCTATTGTTACTAATCCTCGTTCTTATTCCCGGAATTGGTTTGAAAATCAATGGGCAGCGTGCCTGGATAAAACTTCCCGGCAATATCGGCCAATTTCAGCCTTCAGAATTCGTCAAGGTTACAACCGCGATGATGTTGGCGCGATACTTCGGAAAGAACCGACTAAAGGCACTCTCTTTCAAAGAGATGGCGATTGGAGGCGTGATCCTTGCCCTACCCTGCGCCTTGATTTTGCTCGAACCTGACGTCGGATCGGTACTGACATATTTTCCGATTCTAGCTGCCGTGCTCTTTCTTTCAGCGATCAAGATGCGGCTTGTAATCGCGAGCGTGATCCTTGGCGTGGTGATGCTACCCTTTGCCTATTGGGTAGGAGTCAAGGCTAATCTCGTCAAGGGCTATCAACAGGAAAGAATCAAGGTAATTCTGGATCCTGAGAATGCCGACCGGCGCGGTTTTGGCTACAACACGTGGCAATCGATTCTGACGGTCGGCGAAGGTGGGGTATTTGGTTCCGAGGCATCGACGGAATTCTCGCAGAGTAGTCTGAAGTTTCTCCCCGAACCCCACACCGATTTTATTTTCGCTGTGACAGCAGGCAACACCGGGTTTGTCGGCTGTATGATGGTGCTGCTTGCCTATGCCATTTTGCTATCGAGGCTGATTAACGGCGCCCGGCGTGCTCCCGACCGCATGGGAATGTTAGTAATTATGGCAATCGTGGGTGGGATGACTTTTCAGATCTTTATCAACATTGGGATGGCACTCGGGATCCTCCCAGTAATCGGTGTTCCACTTCCCCTGATGAGCGCGGGTTTGGCCTCGCTGATTGCGACATTTATTGCCATTGGCTTCGCAATAAGTGTTCAGTTGCGACGCTTCGTGAACTGACGGCGCTCGCACTTATGATCACGTCGTCCGAGTTTCGGAGACCTGATTCCCTGATCGACCGAGCACGATTCGAACTTGAATTATTTAGAACTAAATCGTGGGCAGATGGCGTCTAAACTACACTGCCAAGTGCCGGGGAAAACGCAACGAGAATGTGCCACTCAAGCAGTCGCTAGTTAGCTCTCGCCGTTCTAGAGATTCTTTGAATCGTCACGGTAACGGTCGCTGGCGTCCCTGCGGTCCGGTTGTAGGAAACCCAAAAGCCAGACTTCTCGTACCGCACCAATTTCCAGGTCGAGCCGTCATCTCGGGTGGTGACCTCCTCACCAACCACTTCCCGATGGTCGGGCGCTCCACTTCCGGCTCCAAAATAGTCGATCGAGATAGCGTGAACAGACTGCGATTTGTCGTAACAGACCTGGACCGTTTCAGTTGGGGAAACGATGTAGAAATCCTGCTCATCCACTGATTGAGTCGGGTTTCCCAGCAGCTTATGAACTTCATCTGCCGTCATTCCGATCTTTACGCCTTTGTAATCACCATATCTCGGCTCATTGGCAGCTGCTTGCGCGGTGGCACTTGCCGATTTGCCTCTTTGCTGTGCATTTGCTGTAACGACCCAAACAAAGAGTGCCAGGATCATGAGCAACGACAACGTAGGAATGCTGTATCTTTTTTGCATTGATATCCTCCTCGAAAGGATGATTGCTGCCCCCTACGAGTCCTCTATGGCAACCGTTATGCCCAACTGGAAGCCGTGCAAGTTGTGCAAAAGGCAAGGTTTAGAAGGGCTTACCTGCGAGGTTTTGCCCAAACGCCGTGAACATTTCCCAACTGGTGGCAAAGGATTCGGTTGAGAAAGCGGGTTGCGTGTTATGGAAGCAGGCTTATGTCTGGCGAAGTGGCGTCATCCGCTTTGTAGAGTTTGCGGAGACCCAAGGGGGGCCCCAGAGCATATTCAACCAGTTGAACACAATCGGGACCCGGCATGGTTACCAGGGATTAAATTTCGCGTTTACACACGTTTCGGTTATACTCCGGCCGTTCGCCCTGCCGAAACGATCGGCACCTAAGGCCGTCCAAGAGATACAAACAAACTTGTATTGAAAGTTCTGCAAACCGGGGCGAGACAGGATTTTTATACCGAGGCCGCCGATGGGTCGCCTCACTTTGGCCTCGCAGGAACCACTCAGCTTAGGCTGAGAGGCTGTGAGAAAGAAGCCAGCCCGATGCAGAGGTTTGAGCATTAAAGAGATCTGCTCCCTCGCACAAGTTGGCCGGCTAGTTAGGGTTTTTACAGGTTGAATAGTTTCAGTCCCGTCGCCCTGCGATCGCAGGTCCTCTTTCGAGCCTGCTCGAATGCGACTAACAATTTCCACAACCGCTCGGCAGATAACCGTCTGCACGAGATCACTTTCCACCACATTCTGAGGCAGGACTCGGGTTCCTTCCGATACTTGGCTGGGCGCGCCTTAGCAGCAGCACTTTGCGCGGGCGTGAAGAAGACAAACTTAACCGGGAGTTCCACTCCCAAACGTACGGTTGCCCCATGCTTTGCCAACCCGGCTTGATTAGGCAAAGTAGTTGTGTGCTCACAACCGCGGGGGCCTTCCGAGGAGAGTCAATCGAAAATGGCAAAAGAGCTCATAGTTAGTGTAAACGGGCGCGAAAAAAAGATCGCGATCATTGAAGACGAAAAAGTCACCGAGTTCTACATCGAGCGTGGTGAAGAAAACCAAGGCATCGTCGGCAATATCTATAAAGGACGCGTGATGCGAGTGTTGCCGGGCATGCAGTCGGCATTTGTGGACATAGGCCTGGAACGAGACGCCTTTCTTTATGTGTCTGACTTCTTTGATGAAGAGGAAGAGTTCGAGCGTATCGTTATTGACAAGACCAAGAAGGGCGATGGGGACGCGCATCAGCAGGCCGCTGAACAGATTGCATTGGCCCGAGTTGAACGTGAACAACAGATTGAGGCCAAACATGAACGCGCGGAGCCTCTGCTTGAAGCAGAGCCGGAGGGCACAGAAGCCGAAGCTCGAGACACCGCGGAGGTCGGCGAAGGGTCGCGTCGAAGGGGCCGGCGCGGCCGGCGCCGAGGTCAACACAGGGAGGAGCTCGAGGTACCGCGTGCGGCGACCCATCGGGGCATCGCGGCAGATATCGACACGCCATTCGTCTCTGGCGACCCATCGATTCAGCGAATCGTTGATGAGGAAGAGTCAGCAGCGAGCGGGGAGATGTTCAAAGACGCTCGTCTTCAGGAACGGATCTTTGATCAGATTCACGCTGTTGAATTCAATCTGGAAGATGATTTCCGGACAGCGGAAGTCGGGTCAGTGCTGCCGTCAAGCGGTTATTACGACAACGCCTTTCAGCGTATCGATGACAGCGATCTCTCTACAGCCGCCACGTCACCACCATTCACCCATTCGCCAGTTGAGGCCCATCTCGAGAACTTTGTCGATACGGTTGAGGAGAGGTCGTTAGAGACAGGCTCCTTCCAACGGATAAGCGACGAAGAAGAGGCTAGTATTCAGGTACAGACTGCCCGCACAAAGAGGGGCGCCGATCAGGACACAAGTGTGAAGAAGAAACGCACCACATCCAAAACGAGCGCTACCACAAGGAAGGCCGCCGAAAAAAAGGCACCAACGAAACGTGCTTCAAAGAAGAAGACGACCAAAGGCACCAGCGAATCTGAATCTGACGCGGAGCCACTAGTAGATGGCGAAGCACGTGTTTCAACCGGGCGTTCGCGTGCCGAGTTTGCAACCCGTCGCGGTGGTCGAAGAAGACGACGACCCAGCAAGCAAGCCCCGACAACCGCTGCAGCCGAAGGCAACGGGAAAGACGAAGAAGTCGAGGTCGCGTCAGATATCACTCCAGCCGAAGAAAATGGACGCGGCGCAAAGACAGCACCTGTTTCCCCTCCCCCAACTCGTGAACGCCGCTTCGAAGGTCGTGGACAACGTGGATTTTCACGCAAAGACAGGCATCAACCGGCGATCACCGATCTGCTTCGAGAGGGGCAGGAGATATTGGTCCAAATTGCTAAAGAGCCGATCGCCAAGAAGGGCGCCCGGATCACATCCCACATCGCATTACCCGGACGATTCCTTGTTTATATGCCGACTGTGGAACACGTCGGCGTCTCACGAAAAATCGAATCTGATACTGAACGGCAACGACTCAGAAAGCTGATTCAGCAGCTTCGCGCCGACGAGGATGTTCCCTCAGGCGGCTTTATCGTACGGACGGCGGGCGTTGGAATCGCAGAGAGAGAATTGCGAGAGGATGTTCGTTACCTGGTCCGAACGTGGTTGGACATTCGAGGAGCGGCGGAGAAGTCGAAACCCGCATCAATGGTTCATCGTGACCTGGACTTAGTGCAGCGAATTCTCCGGGATCAGTTGTCAGAAGACTTTGCTGCGATCCGAGTAGACTCTGAAGACGAGTATGAACGGATTGTTGAGTTCGTAAACCGGATACAGCCGCGAATGGTCAAGCGCGTGAAACTTTATACACGCGAAGAGCCCATTCTTGAGGCTTTCGGGGTTCAGGCGGAGGTTGATAAGGCCATTAAGCCGCGCGTCTGGTTGAAGAGCGGTGGCTATCTCGTAATTAACCAGACTGAAGCACTGGTTGCTATAGATGTAAACACCGGCAAGTTTGTGGGACGGGGCAGCGGCCGCTTGGAAGACACGATTACACGGACGAACCTTGAAGCCGTTGAAGAAATTGTACGTCAGATTCGCCTGCGCGATTTGGGTGGCATCATCGTGCTGGATCTAATTGACATGGAAGAGAGACGAAATCGCACCCGAGTTATGCAAGCGCTCCAGGAAGCATTGCGCAACGACAAGTCACCAACCAAGGTTCTCTCATTCAACGACTTTGGCCTGGTGATCATGACCCGAAAACGTGTCAAGCAATCATTAGAGCGAACGCTCTGCTCTCCCTGCCAATATTGCCAGGGAGCGGGGTTGATTAAGTCAGCGCAGACCGTCTGTTATGAACTGCTGGAAGAGGCGCGTCGTCTCTCGCGAGGCATGTCAGATGCGACAAATAAGCAGGCTACGCTCCGAATACATCCTGATGTAGCCCGAGCGCTTCGGGCTGGTGAACGTGATGTTCTGGTCGAGATTGAGGAGTACCTTGGAGCCGTAGATATCACCAGCGACCCGACCATTCACCAGGAGCAGTTTGACTACGCGTTCATTTAGCAGCCCCACTGAAGCGCTATGAGTAGACTAGGAAATCTCTGGAAGACAGTCATCGCTGGCGGCGCCGGCATGGCGGCACTGGCCGCTGTAAATGCTTCTATTAAACGAAACGCTGCCGAACCGGATAACAGCGCATTAGGTGGCGAGGCTCGCTTTTTTGAATGGAAACATGGGCGGGTGTTCTACAAGATCGGCGGCCAACAGCACTCCGGGAAGCCTCTGGTATTTGTTCATGGCGTTGGAGCCGGTGCTTCCAGTTTCATGTGGCGGAAGAACTTCGATGACCTCGCAACTGACTTTCGGGTTTATACGCTAGACCTGCTCGGATTTGGACTATCAGACAAACCCGCCACTGCTCCTTATTCTGCCGACCTGTACGTTGAATTGATCTCAGATTTTATTCGTCAGGTGAGTGGCTTTCCAGCAAACGTTGTGGCGAGTTCGATGGGAGGCGCCTATGCAATTCGCGTCGCCGATGAACATTCGGGGCTGATTTCGGCGCTGGTGTTAAATGGGCCAACACTCGCTGATAAGTTGCACAATAGACCTGGAATGGCCGGCGCAGCATTCTATGGGCTTTTGCAGTCCCCTGTTCTCGGTACTTCGTTCTACAACGTCATGGCCAGCGAACGGAGTATTCGCGAATACGCCACGCGACACCTCTTTTATGATCCTAAACGGGTGACTGATCGCTTGGTCGCAAACCTCTACGCCACCAGCCACCAACCCGGCGCCCAGCACGTCATGGCCGCATTTCTGGCGGGGTATCTAAACACCGATACACGCGCCGCGTTCTCGCGCCTCAGTCAGGACGTGCTCCTCGTTTGGGGAAAGCAAGACTCGACTGCACCTGTTGAGCAGGGTCGAGCATTGGTGGCCATGAACCCGCGAGCGCGTTTAGAAGTTTTCGATCAATGCAGAATGATGCCGGAACAAGAACAACCGGAGAGGTTCAACCAACTCGTTCGAGAGGGGCTGTTGTCTCGATCAGCAGCGGCGTAGAAAGGTTCCTAGGTCACAAGGACCGGTAAAGCCTCGGGTTTTATCGCAGGTCTCCAATCGTCATAGCGCAAAGATTCTTCGCGGTGCACAGGTCGATAGAGAATGTCTCGTTGCTGTGGTTTGAATCCTGCCTCACGGATCAAATACCGCAGCATTCTTTCGTCAGCAGTGTTATGAGCGCCAGCAGCCGAGACGACGTTCTCCTCTATCATCACTGAACCCATGTCGTTCGCGCCAAAACGCAATGCCACCTGCCCAAGCTTCAGTCCTTGCGTCAACCAGGAAGATTGAATGTTCTCTATGTTGTCGAGAAACAAGCGGGAGACCGACAACATCTTCAAATAGTCTACACCAGTCAACTCGTAAGTAATCTTGCGACCAAGTGCCGTGTTCTCGCGTTGGAAGGTCCAGGGAATGAACGCCGTAAACCCGCCAGTCTCGTCCTGCAGATCTCGAATTCGTTGTAAGTGCCGAACGCGGTGAATGGCCGTGTCTCCGATGCCGAACATCATCGTTGCAGTCGAGCGAAGGCCCACACGGTGGACTGCGCGCATGACAGCGAGCCACTCGTCCGTTGTGCATTTTGTTGCTACTCGCTTGCGGATTTCATCATCCAGTATTTCAGCACCGCCGCCAGGCAGACTATACAGTCCGGCGTCCTTCAGGCGCTGCAGGATCGTTTCATAATCCAGCTTTGAGATGAGATGGATATTGTGAATCTCAGGTGGCGAGAAACAATGGAGTTGCACATTGGGATATTTAGATCGGAGTGTTCGCAGCAGATTTTCATACCACTCTACGCCGAAGTCCGGATGTAACCCGCCCTGCATCAGAATGCCTGTCCCGCCGAGCACAACAGTCTCATCAATCTTGTCGCAGATCTCCTCAATGGTCCGCACATAGGTGTCCGGCGCTCCGGGACGACGATAGAAAGCGCAGAAGGTGCAGACGACATTACAAATGTTCGTGTAATTGATGTTGCGGTCGATTATGTAAGTCACAACGTTTGCCGGGTGTTTGAGCTGACGGATTTGGTCAGCCGCCACCCCAATGCGACCGATGTCATGGGATTCCAAAAGTATCGTGCATTCATCCGCAGTTATCCGCTCTCCGGCAATCACGCGATCCAGAATCGTTTGAATATTGAGACTAGGCATAGCTAAAGTTTATTCCCTGCCCCGTATTTAACAAAACCCTGGAGGCAGTTAAGAGTGGATGTTTTCGAGATCAGGCGGCACCCAGAGCGGTTTTGGCAGGCGATGGGAGCTGCAAACCTGTCAGAGCTTCATGATGCTTCATGTCTCATTGGATAGTCATCGCGACGACCTGGAAATCAGAGATACAAATCATCAACCATATGCCATTCGTGGGCAACGTTTTTCATGATCAATGCGTTATCGAATTCGATGCTGCCCCTTGGAACTTTTGTTTCGTCCGAGAAGTAGCTTGAATAAACTTTGGATACATTCAGCGGTTCAACGCGCCAGTCCCTTTCCTACTGTTTCTGTCCCAGCTCACAAGAAAGTGGTCTGCTTCACGGATGAAATCAAACCATGCTTATGGGCAAGACGAAAAAACTCATTCAGACCTCTTCGCATACTCTGATCCATGAAGAACGTTATGTTTGCAGTCAAATACTCAAGCAGCGCCGCCTTTCCCAGAGGAATCCGCTCTTGATAATCGCTCACGATCTCTTCAATGTGCTCAAGACCCTCGTCTCTCGCCCGTGCGAAATCTATGTTCCGAATACAATGAACCTTGTCCTTGCGAACCATCCACATCGCAAATACAAATCCAAGGCCTGTATATCGATGCCACAACGAAGCCAAATCTAAAACGAACAGACCTTGCCTCTCGAAAGTCATGCCTGGGTCACCAATGATTAACGCCGCATCATTCGCCTCAAGCATTGAATGTAAATCGGGACGGGCAGACATCCACTCCGGTTCGCTGCCAATAAACTCGCGGAATATTACTTTTATCAAAGTCGAGGAGGTCCGTGATGACTCATCCAAAGCTGCGCTGTGAATACCTTCGAGATCCTCTCTCTTAGAAACCAGTACTACACTAAGCACCTTACCTTTCGAACCCACACAAACATCAGGGACTATCAGCAAGTCCTTCATTCTTTGAAACTCGATGACCGGTACCAGTGCTGCGTCTGCCTGACCACTTGCCAGAAGATCGGCGCAAAGAGCGGGCACAGGGCTGGTCAGGTCCACGTCTTCCGCCATGGAACCCTTGGTAAAACTCCAAATGAGTGGAGCTGAGTTTAGATAACTTGACGCAGCGATCTTAGGTTTCAAGGCGCGACCAGATTAATCGATTAAATGAGATTCGAGTTCCTGTTTCGCTGAATGCTAACCCACCACTCCGAGCAACCGCAACGAAGGTTCCCGCGTTGACACGTTTTGCTTCCAGTCACTAGTATCAGCTTCCGTTCTTGAATAACTCCCCATGCGTCTTTACGACATTACTGTGCCGCTTTCTAGTCGCACACCGATCTATCCCGGCGATCCGGGGTTAGAAGTGCAACGATGGAAGAGCCTTGCGGATGGTGACCCTGCTAACGTGTCGAGCTTACACTTCGGGGCTCACACGGGAACCCACGTCGACGCGCCAGCGCACTTTATCCAGGACGGGGCAAGACTGGATTCATTATCGCTGGAACCATTTGTTGGGCCAGCTCGAGTCCTTGCTGTTCCCAACGAAGCGAAATTGATTAATGAAGAGTTCGTCCGCTCAAACGTGGAACGCGGTACTGAACGAGTATTGTTCAAAACCAGGAACTCCGGCTTCTGGCGCACTGAAGGCAGCAATTTTCGCCGCGACTTCACTTATCTGGAACTAAATGGTGCGAGAGCGCTTATTGAACTGGGTGTGCGTTTGGTGGGGATTGACTACCTTTCCGTTGAACAGTTTTCAAGCGCCGACCACGCGACGCACCTGACCCTGCTTTCAAACGGCGTTGTGATTCTTGAAGGGCTAGATCTCTCAGGGGTCGATGCCGGAACATACGAATTACTGTGTCTTCCGCTGAGAATAGGGGAGGGCCACGGTGATGGCGCGCCCGCGAGAGCCGTGTTGCGAGAACTTCCATGAGGAAACAAACAGAATCAGGTTACCGCGACAAAGTGTTCCGCCTAGTCCAGCGAATACCAAAGGGTCGAGTGATGACTTACGGGCAGATCGCCGAATTGCTCGGAGACGGTTACACACCACGAACAGTGGGGTTTGTAATGCATGGTTCGGGAGACTCCGTCCCCTGGCACCGTGTGGTAAACGCGCGGGGTGCCTGCTCGACCGGAGGTATCGTGTTACCCCACGACAAACAACAGCGTATGCTGGAGGCTGAGGGCATTCAGTTCGATGTACAGGGACGCTGCAAGCTTGAAACGTATCTTTGGATTCCAAAGGTAAAAAGCAAGAGTCGGCCCAAAACTTCTGAACCTAGTCTCTTCAAAAATAACAAGTCTTCCGCACGCAGGAGGTAAGTATGGATTCAAACGCCATGGCCCGGCGCACACCATACGAAGTGAGTCCCAGAAGGTACTCAGTTTCTCACCAGATGGTCACAACCGCCTTTGAACTCCCCAACTATAGAGTCGTTCAGACTCTCGGTGTTGTCCGTGGCATCGTCGTAAGGTCCCGAAACATCTTCGCCACCATTGGAGCGTCACTGCAGACAATAGTGGGCGGAAATATCACGGTCTGGACCAAACTCTGCGAAGACACACGCGCCGACGCTTTCGAGATCATGATTCAGCACGCAACCGAGATTGGCGCCAATGCAGTCCTCGGTGCGCGATACGACACCACCGAGATTTCCACGGGAGTCACAGAGGTACTGGCCTATGGAACAGCCGTTATCGTCGAACCAGTCAATCCTGGTGAGAGTTACAGAACATGAAAGCTGAAAAGCTAAGTAAACGTCGGGTAGAACAAATCAAAAGACAATTCGGATCGATTCCATACGTTAAATTTATTGGGATTGAGTTGGAACGGATTGAGTACGGGCTGGCAGAGCTGTCACTGGATGTAGTTGACGCGTTAAAACGGAACAATGGGATTGCTCACGGAGGCGCGATCGCCTCGCTGATAGACACCGCAACGGCTTTCGCCACCCTTTCTGTCATTTCGGCAGCCCAGCGAACAACCACAATTGATCTAACGATAAGTTTTCTGAAGCCATTAGTAGACGGAAAGGCTATTGCAGTGGCTCGCATCGTTCGGTCCGGGAGACGCATAGCAGTGGTGTCGGCAGACGTTTATGGCCATGACGGAACCCTTGCAGCTACAGCACTTAGCACGTATATAAAGGATTAAGATTACCACTTCTTAGTCGTAGACAGCCCCGGATAAACGATGTAAAATGCCTTCCACCTGGCGCTTTACCAGGTGTTGCTTTTCCCGCCGGTCGTGCTTTCCTGAACCACAAACGAAACTTACCTGCCCGGTTTGTTTTCAATGTATTCACTCTATCACTCACTCCTGGCCCAGCATTCCAGACAACTGACACCGGTACGGTGTGCCCCATCCACCATCGCCCAACTGCACCGGTACTTCGAGGACGTAGTTTTGGAAAACAATCTCGGTGCGCTGGTCGTGGAAAGTCTGCCCTCGAGCGGCGAGCGAACAGCTCGTGAGATTGCGCGGGCAAGAGGTCTTGAAAAGACTACCCGAAATCTGTTTCTGTTCCTCGGCCCCGATGACGCGCTGAACCTTAGCCTGGCCCACCGAGCAGCAGATCGTCGCAAGGCTGTGGTGCTTCAAAAAAGTCTTCATGATGAAAGCCCGGAACGCTTTGTGGTAATTGCCGACGCTCGATTCTCTGCTTTACTTGCGACGATCAAAGATCCTGAACTGAGCAAGGAATCACCGGGAGAACCCGTGGTTTGGACTTTCGAGCCAGACATTGTTTACTCGGCCCTTGAATACCTGATGGCGAGAGTGACCGCGCAACATCCGTTTCATGCTCCCGTATTTGCCAAAGCCGTAGGGGTATCGATGCCAAAGGCAACGTCACTGCAACTTACCTTGGGCGTAACTACGAAATTGGCTCGGCTGCTCCAGGAACAGGCGGAACGAGAGATTGCGGTAAATCGCATTGCGACTACCATCAGAAATTCGCTTGAGCTGGAGAGTGTGCTGCAAACTGCCGCAAATGAAGTTGGTCGCGCATTGAATGCGACCTGTGCTGTTCGGGTGGAAGGCGATGCGCTCGGTCGACAGATGACGAAGTACCATTTTCAGAAGGATAGCGAGTCAGAAGAGCAACTGTTTAAGCAGCTTCTGGGAGATCTCGACGAAATCAGTGCGCATGTCTCAGTCATCATGAGGACACAGGTGGTCGATGGCGATCACAGCGCAGATGAACTGACAACGGTGCATGCTGCTGTACCCTTAATCCTCAATGGCGGCTTCGCTGGAATGGTATTGGTGCGATCGGAGGACCCCGCCAGGATCTGGGGAGAAAATGAATTGTTGTTGCTGCACACTGTGGCAGACCAGTTGGCGGTTGCTGTTAACCAGGCCCATCTGTTTGCTCAGATGCAACAGCAAGCTCTTACCGATTCGTTAACTGATTGTTACAACCGTCGTTCGTTTGAATTGCAGCTTGAACGTGATCTGCATCTGGCTATGCGCATGCGGCAGTCACTCTCTCTAATCATGATTGACCTCGACAACTTCAAAGAGATTAATGATGCGGCTGGGCATGGAACCGGAGACCTCGCTTTGCGGATGTTCGCTGACACCCTCAGACAGGAGCTGCGCGCTGTGGATACTGCCGCACGTTACGGCGGCGATGAATTCGTCGTCATTCTGCCACAAGCCAACAGCGAAGGGGCTTTGATTGTCGCCGAACGATTGCGGGAAAAGATCGAGAAGCTTGATGTACCGGGGTTTGGACCAGTAACAGCGTCGTTTGGGATGGCCACCTTCCCGATACATGCGTCATCAAGAGATTCATTAGTCTTAGCAGCCGACCGCGCGCTTTATGAATCGAAGTATTCAGGACGAAACCGAGTTAGCCTCCCGCCCGTCATCTCAGAAGCATTCCCTAAAGAAGAAAACCCAACGTTTGGTCAGGTACTCGATGTAATCAACCATCGCTAGAGCATCTGTCCCGTCTGGCGTCTCTCACAAAAATCGCGCATCATAACAGTTCGCCTGAAGTTTACTGTTATTACGTTGAGGGCCGTGCTTTGCGCTGATAATGGATGATCTGAGAAAACTCGCTCGCTATTTTGTTCCTTACAGGGCAACGCTCGTTATAGGCATTCTCTGCATACTGGCGAGTGTCATGTTTGCCCTCACCATTCCTTTGATCGTAGGAAAAGCAGTAGACGAAAATTGGACGCAGGTGTCCTGGGAGAGGCTGACGCTATCAGCTCTCACAGTCCTCGGCGCCAGCGTAATGAGTGGACTGTTTCTCTTTTTGCAGCGTCGCATCCTGATCGGAATCTCACGCAACATCGAATACGATCTCCGGCAGGACTTCTACACAAGCCTCGTTGACCAACCACAATCCTTCTTTCAAGAGCATCGGGTAGGGGACCTCATGGCAAGGGCGACGAATGATCTCGCGGCGGTTAGGCAGCTAACCGGTCCGATGATCATGTACACCCTGCAAACCTTGTTTGTCGTGCTCCTGGTTCTGCCGCTGATGTTGATGATCAACTGGTGGCTGACTCTGCTGCTCTTTGTGACCATGCCACTGGTCTCTGTGACAGTAAAGTTCTTTGGTCAACAGGTACATGTACGTTTCGAGAAGATTCAGGACTTTTTCGCCCAGATAACGGCGCGGGCGCAGGAAAACATGACTGGCGTTCGCGTTGTCCGAGCCTATGCTCAGGAGCCAGCCGAGATCGAAGCCTTCGACCGACTAAACCTTGAGTATGCAACGAAGAACATCGAACTGGTGAAGGTCGACGCTGTGATGCGGCCGCTGATGCAGTTCCTGATTGGAGTTGGCTTCATTCTTATTATTTGGGCTGGTGTGCCATTAGCCATTCGAGGTGACATCTCCGTTGGCGACTTCACCGTTTTTAACATGTACCTGTCGCGCCTGATATGGCCGTTGATAGCACTGGGATATGTCGTAAATCTCTATCAACGTGGCACTGCGAGCCTCAAGCGTATGAATGCGATTTCGGCTATTCGACCTGCCATCGCCGATGGGCCGAGTGTTCGTCAACGGGCGCCAATCGTTGGGCACATAGAATTTCGCGATCTGACATTTCGATATCACATTAACGACCAGCCGGTTCTGCACGACATAAATCTGAGCATTAAGCCGGGACAGATAGTTGCTTTCGTCGGGCGCACCGGGAGCGGCAAATCGACTCTCGTAAACCTGATCCCGCGCGTCATCGAGGCGCCGGAAAACACGCTCTTCATAGATGGGATCTCAGTCCGAGATTATCCGCTGGCTCAGTTGCGCTCCAGTATCGGCTACGTTCCTCAGGAAACCTTTCTTTTTAGCGATAGTCTTGCTGAGAACATCGGATTCGGAGTTGCGCACGCAGACCTCCGTAAGATCGAGGAGGCTGCGGCGGTAGCAGGTTTAACTGAGGATGTGCAGGGCTTCCCGGAAGGTTTCAATACTCTCGTCGGAGAACGAGGGATTACGCTTTCAGGGGGGCAGAAGCAACGTACCGCAATCGCACGCGCGATCGTGCGCTCGCCGCGAATCCTGATTCTGGATGACGCACTCTCATCCGTCGATACGTATACGGAGGAAAAGATTCTGAGTCGGTTACGCGGCGTCATGCGAGAACGAACAAGCTTAATAGTTTCCCATCGCATTTCAACAGTTAGAGACGCAGATCAGATTTGCGTGCTCGAGGAAGGTCGCATTATCGAACAGGGTACCCACGACGAGTTGTTAAAGTTGGAGGGCGAATATGCAGCGCTCTACGAGCGTCAGCTGCTGGAGGAGGAGTTGGCAGCAACTTAGAGACCCATGACAGATGAAATAACTCTGCAAATAAGACATCGCACGCTGCTGATCTTGTGGCTTGCTATGCTGATGAACGTCGGCGTCCTGTTTTCGATGACTGTTTTTCTTCTGCCCCCTGACGCGGCAGGTGAGAAGGGCATCCTGAGGTTGGTTTTTATTGCGGTCGCACTACTCCTGGTCATCGCCTCGTTTATTGTGAGGGCGAAGATGTTCGACCGTGCGCGAGAGTTGCGGGCCCCTCAAACCGTTCACGTGGCATTTGTAATCGCGTGGGCGATGTGTGAGGCAAGCGCGCTCCTGGGACTGGTTGAGTATTTCACGATTGGCTCGCGGAACCTGGTTCTGTTCGGGCTCAGTCTGCTGGGCATGGCCCTTCACCTGCCACGAATTGAACATCTGGAGTCGGTTGGGATCAAGAAGTAACGGCAAGACGTTATGTCAACGGCAGTAAAGCAATTTCACGAGGAAGAGGCAATTGGAAAGACCTACGACTTTCAGATTGCGCGTCGCCTGCTCCGCTACCTGCGCCCTTATAGACGTCTTCTATTTGTATCGCTCGGCTTGACCCTGGCGCTGAATCTCCTCGGTGTTCTCCAGCCCAAGTTCACGCAATATGCGATCGATTGGCACATCTTACCCGGCACCACCGATGGGTTGATGCTGCTGGTTGGTCTCTACATCCTGGTTCAATTGCTGCGTTTCCTCTTTGCTTACTTCCAAGCCGTACTGCTCAACACCGTGGGCCAGTATGTAATGTTTGATATTCGGCGCGAGCTTTACGACAAGTTGCAGCACCAGGAGGTTGCGTACTATGACCGCAACCCTGTCGGTCGCATTATGACTCGGCTGACCACCGACGTTGACGCGCTGAACGAACTCTTTACACAGGGCCTAACGGACGTCCTGGGTGACATTGTGATGATTGTGGCAATCATCGGCGTAATGCTCTGGATGGATGTGCGCCTGACGCTTGTAACGTTGCTCACTGTCCCGATGCTCTTTGCGGCCACAACCTGGTTCCGGAAGGGGGCTCGCAGAGGATATGACCTGGTGCGAACCAGGATTGCACGCATTAACGCCTTCTTGCAAGAGCACTTTGCGGGAGCCCAAACCGTTCAGATTTTCAATGCGGAGCAGAAGTCAATTAATCGATTTCGTGAGATCAATGACGATTATCGTAAGGCAAACATCGAGACGATCTTCTTCTACGCCGTCTTCTTTCCTTTGGTAGATCTAATCGGCGCCATCGGCATTGCACTGATCATCTGGTACGGCGGCTATCGTGTAATGCAGAACACTCCGCAGAACACCGTGCTCACACTGGGAGCGTTGGTGGCCTTCATTCAGTACTCCGGTTTCCTGTTTCAGCCAATTCGCGACATTTCAGATAAATACAATGTGCTCCAGTCAGCGGTCGTAGCTTCGCACCGCATCTTCAAGACTTTGGACCTACCCATAGCCATCACCACGCCGGACAAGCCGTTACGGGCAGGGCGTGCGCGCGGCGTAATTGAATTTCAGAACGTCTGGTTTGCTTATAAAGACGAAGAGTGGATCCTGAAAGATGTCTCATTCACCGTCGAGCCGGGTAAATCCGTAGCGCTCGTGGGCCACACCGGATCTGGCAAGACAACCATTACGAATCTCCTGATGCGCTTTTACGACGTGCAACGTGGACGCATCCTGTTGGACGGGACGGATCTACGCGACTGGGACTTGCAGTCATTACGACAAAACTTTGCGGTAGTGTTGCAGGACGTGTTTCTCTTCAGTGGAACGATTGAAAGCAACATTCGACTCGGACAAAACGAGATCTCTGACGAACGCGTTCAATGGGCAGCGCGCGAGGTGCAGGCTGATCGGTTCATAACAAAACTGAAAGACGGGTTCCAGACTGAAGTGCGCGAGCGTGGGGCAGGACTCTCGGTGGGTCAGAAGCAATTGATCTCTTTTGCACGTGCACTCGCTTTTGATCCAGCATTGTTGATTTTGGACGAGGCGACGAGTTCCATCGATACTGAAGCTGAGCAGCTAATCCAGCAGGCAATAGTCCGCGTGATGCGTGATCGCACCTCAATAGTCGTTGCCCACCGCCTCTCAACCATCCAGCGTGCCGACAAGATTATCGTGATGCACCATGGTGAGATTCGTGAAATGGGGACACACCAGCAGTTGCTTGCGGGTCGCGGCCTATATTGGATGCTGTACAGACTTCAGTATTCAGATAGTTCGCGGCCTCAGCAAATAGCTGAGCCGGAGCAGCCGTCGACACCACAAACCACCGGATTGCAGTTTGGCGAGTAACTAACTAGCACCAGCTAAATGCAACATCACCCCCAGACACTAGAACACTGGAAAACTGCGATGAAACCTCTCTTCAAATCATCCCTTATCGTATTGTCGCTTCTCATTTTGGTTCTGACGAATGGACGTTAATGGTTTGCGACCGGGCCAGGAAGCGATCGTGGATGCAACCACCTTTGGTTATCCAGTGAGGAGTCTGGCCGAAATACCGGCCGGTGACCGTCGCTGAGTACTGGCGTGAGAACTATGACCTTGGACACATTTTGAAACGTGACTGGGAAAAGATTGGGAGAAAGCTGCAGGGTAAGATTCACATCTACGTTGGTGAAGCGGACAACTACTTTCTCAATGATGCGGTCTATCTGGTTGAGGAGTTTCTAAAGAGCACTAAGAATCCGCATTATGATGGGAAAGTTGACCATGAACCACGTGCTGAGCACTGCTGGAATGGAGATCACACGCGGCCGAACGCAATCTCTCGATTACGTTATCACCAGTTTTATGCTCCAAAGATTGTCGACCGGATCCTAAAGAGCGCTCCGGCGGGTGCGGATCTGAAGAGCTGGCGCTATTAGGAATGGAGCGAAAGGCTACTGTTCCGGTTGCGCAGTTGGTATCGAGGTTCGTGGCTTCATTGGAACGAGTGATTCTACTGACTTGTAGATCTGCAGGTACATCTGCGTTTCTCTGGGAATCAGTGTACGCCACCCATTTCCGCCACGACGAATGTAGCCCGGTAGTTTGGCAGCATTTGAGTTGTAGCCTGCTGCCAGTAGTTCTGGCTGCGTCGCGAGCTTCGCATTCAGTGCGTACTGAACATCAGTATTGGCGGACAGATCATTCCAGGTGTCATGCATGTAAAGCAGCATTGCTTGTAATGCATTACCGTGGTTGCGCATTCCGACAACAAAATCAGGAATGAGCCCGACTCCTGGATGTCGCTGTCGCATCAAGTTGTATGCCCAGGGGATCATCTGCACCATTCCGCCCGCACCGGCAAAACTGACTGAGTAACGATAGGTATCAAGCTCGTTCAGCGCGTAAAGCGAATAAATCTCATCGTATAGTGCGGCTCGATTCTCCTGACGAAACCGAAAATGATCAACGTGTTCTACGAGACACAAGCGCTCGGCCACGTCAACAAGCTGCGGTGAGATAAACATACCCTTATCACGCAAGCGTCTGGCCGCAAGATCCAGCATGTTGCGAACATAAGCCCGCCCCGTGATGGTAAGGTCGCTTGAAAGCAGCGCGGGATGTGCTGATGTGTAGTACGCCATCTCGCGGAAGACCCCACGTCTCTCGATTGGAAACTCGACGACCAAGGGGACTAACGACTGGCCGGAGCTATCAAAGATTGTGACCGCTGTATTCACACCGTTGGCGCGCAATACTCTCAGCGTTAATTGAGTTCCTAGCGAGCTGGGCAACGTGATTTCGGACCCTTTCTTGAGAAACGTCAGCTTGGAAATGTTCAAGAGGTGAATTCGGCCCGTACTCCGCTCCAGCGCCGCCACAGTCACAAACTCCGTGGAAGGAGAAGCCAGAGCAGTCTGCTTTGGCTGCGACTTCAGAAACCTTTCGGCCTCGGATATTCGCGAACGGATCAATTGCGGCGTCAGAAATGTTGCCAGCCGAGCGCTGGGATTCTCTTCGGCGTTGTTGCTGGATCCGTTGGGGGTCTCTGCGGTAACAAACTCTTCTATTTGCGGCTGAACAGCAGTTTGGGCCTTAGGTTTTGCGACTTCAGCTGACGAACGCGTTACCACTCGTGGCCGAACTGATTCGTCGGCTGGAGTTTGCCCGTTAACAGAGAGTGTGACAGAAGCAAGTACTGAGAAAGCGGTAGCGATGACGGGGCTGCAACATTTCATAATTTTATTGGGAGCGGGCGTTTAGCCAGCGGTCAATTAGGGAGAAGGCGTTTACAGGCTTAACCGGGGGGCGGCAAGCGTGCGCTTAGATTCGCCGAAGCACGCTAGGGTTGTCAATGTAAAAAGTCCAATGTCCGTTGTGTCCGTTGTCCAAGTCCGATTGTCCTGATCGACCCTTGGACATTGGAGTCTTCAGGCCTTGGACATTGAACGTTGAACTTTGGACTCCCTTAATCGATCTCAAACCCGACGTTTACTACAGCCGTTATGTCCTTGTCCAGCGATGAAGTGTCATTGATTCCCATGTCAGAGACTTCTGTCGAATCAGCTGCAGTAATCTGGAGTACGCCCATGCGAGCAGTTCTAATGCTTCCAATGGAGCTGTCTGTGCTCGCCGCTACCTGCTCGGCGCGCCTCTTCGCGTCTTTGGCTGCCTCAGCAAGCATCGTAATCTTCTCTTCTCCAAGTTTGGTGTAATAGAACTCGGGCGCCATCGACTCGATCAGGATTCCCTGGTTGATCAGTTCCGTGGCTTCACGAGCGACCTGCGAGATCTTGTCCACATCGGTGGAACGCACCTGCAGCTCCTGCCTCAGTGAATATCCAGTAATCTGACCGGTATCTTGGCCATCGCTGTTTCGTGGATGCAGCGTCTGCGACGAGATAGACGAGATTGTAATCTGGTCTTCAGGTATGCCTTTGCTAACCAGATAAGCTCTCACTTTGGGTACCGCTTCCGAAAGTGAACGATAGGCGTCAGCTAAGGCGGGTGCCTGGTATGAAACACTTGATTTCCAGATGACAAGGTCGGAACGAATACGTTTGCGCGCCGATCCGGTAACGGTGATTGTCTGGTCTCCGCGTCTCCCACGAACAAAGGCGAAACCTCCGATCACCGACGCTAAAATCAGCCCTATCGCGAGGGCAACTCCCGCCGGGAAAAGACCTGAGTTGTTGTTGTTCATTTTGGGGGGAAAACTCCTATTCGAGTTAAAAGGTCCGTGCGAATATATCGCAGCCATAGCAGATCGCAACAGCCAAATAGGACTTGGGTCGTAAATCAGCCCGCATGAGCTGTTAGTCTACCTATGGTGCAAAGTATTATGCCCCATATGAAAAATCGACAGATTCGCCTCGCCAGCCGGCCAACCGGCATGCCAACCCCTGAAAACTTTGAGTTTACCGATTGCGAAATGCCGGTGCCCCGTGAAGGAGAGGTACTAATCCGCACCCTATACATCTCCGTCGATCCATACCTCCGCGGCCGCATGCGCGAGGGACGTTCCTACATTCCACCCTTCGCGGTGGGCCAGGTGATAGTCAGCGGTGCTGTCGGCGAAGTACTCGAATCACGTTCACCTGCGTTTCAAACAGGTGACGCAGTGGTGGGCGGACTGCTTCCGTGGCAGCTTTACTCGGTTGCTTCAGCAGGAATGATCCAGAAGGTGAACCCTGAACTCGCGCCGATCACCACGGCTTTGGGGATTCTCGGAATGCCGGGCCTGACTGCCTACTTTGGTTTAATGGACATTGGCCGTCCTCAAAAAGGAGAAACGGTCGTGGTATCAGGAGCGGCGGGAGCAGTGGGAACAGCCGTTTGCCAGATTGCAAGATTAAAGGGCTGTCGGGTCATCGGCATCGCTGGCGGCGCAGAGAAGACGCGCTATCTAAAGGAAGAATTGAGTCTCGACGCCACAATTGATTACAAGACGGCAACCGGTCAGAAGTCTGTGACGGAATTGCGAGAAGAGCTGTCCGCCGTCTGCCCGAACGGCGTTTCAGTCTATTTCGACAATGTTGGCGGTGAGATTTCAGATGCAGTAATGATGTTGATCTCACAAGGTGCGCGCGTGGTCATCTGCGGTTTAATCTCCCTATACAACTTGGACAAACCAGACATTGGCCCGCGTATTCAACCCTATCTACTGGTTAACAGCGCTCTGATGCAGGGATTTATCATAACACGCTACGCCAATAGGTTCGGAGAAGGACTGCAACAGCTGAGTGAGTGGTTGACAGAGGGCAAGCTGAAGTATGCAGAGACGATCGTTGAAGGATTTGAGAACGTACCGCAAGCGTTCATCGGCCTCTTCAAAGGCGAAAACCTCGGCAAACAAATTGTGAAGGTCGCGTGAAGCAACTAGTCACGTCGGCTGCCAGTGAAACGCAACAGGAAAAAGAAGAGGTTAATGAAGTCCAGATAAAGCGACAGCGCACCGACAACCGCATAAGAGCCAATCCGTCCGTCGGGAAGTGCGGTAGCCATCTGCTTCAACCGCTGAGCATCCCAGGCAGTCAGACCCGTAAACACCAGCACGCCCACGACCGAGATCACGAACTGGAGCGCATCATTCTGCCAAAAGATTCCAACGACCGAAGCAATAATCAAACCAATCAGTCCCATGAAGAAGAACTGACCGAGTCCCGCCAAACTCCGCTTGGTTACCGAACCGAACACTGCCATTGAGCCAAACATCGTGCCGGCAATGATGAAGGTCGAGGCAATTGATGCCCCTGTGTACAACAGGAGAATCACCGACGCGGTGACACCCGTGAGAGCTGAGTACAAAATAAACAGCCCCGCAGCAGTTGTGGGAGCCAAATGCTCAACGCGAGCCGAGATAAAGAAAACCAACCCAAGCTGTGCAATGATCAAGACCCAGAAAAGCAATCGGTTGCCAAAGACGAACTGCGTGATTGCTGGCGAAGAGACGACGGCATAGGCACTGGCTGCAGTGGTCAGCAATCCCGCGAACATCCAGCCATAGACCTTACTCAAAAAAGCGCCGACACGTTCATCCCGAACCGTTGTCGTTAATGCAGGTTGATTCCAACTCATTGTTCAGCTCCTCCAAGTCGTTTGTGCATTATAACCTGAATGTTGGATAAACTTCAGTTTGCTTTGCCTTACTCTGAATTCAGGTTGGAACTAGATCGGAAAATTTGATGCGTGTCACATCGAGTCAACACGAGAATACCGGAGCCCCAAAAACGACAAACTAAAGTTCGTCGGACGACGTCAAGAGATTCTGACAAAACTGGCTGATGAAGTGCGGAGGCAGAAAGCCACCTCAGCTAGAATCGAGATCCAAGATCGGTGGATTGAATTGTACTTTTGAAACCTCGCCCGGCTGTCCTTGTTAGATGTGCGAGTTACATTTAAACGGATATACTCCATTTCCATGCGATACAGACAATTTGGCAGAACCGGCTGGCAAGTCAGCGAGATAGGTTACGGCATGTGGGGCATGGGCGGCTGGACCAACTCAGATGATCATGAGTCGCTTGAGTCGCTACAAGCATCCATCGATCTTGGTTGCAACTTCTTTGACACAGCCTATGTCTACGGCGATGGCCGCAGCGAGAACTTGTTAGGCCAGGTAGTTCGCGCGAACGGCGGTAAGCGGCTTTACACAGCGACAAAGGTGCCTCCGAAAAACGGACAATGGCCTGCCTCCGCAGAATCGACCCTCGAAGAGTCATACCCACCCGACCACGTCGAAGAGTACGTGCATCGCAGTTTGGAGAACGCGTTGCTGGAGAGCTTTGACTTGGTCCAATTCCACACTTGGGAAGATAACTGGCTACGCGATGATCGCTGGTTCTACAAAATGGATGACCTCCGCAGTCAGGGTCTATTGAAGTCCATAGGTATCAGTTTGAATCGCTGGGAACCGTGGAATGGTATTCAAGCAATCAGGACGGGCCAGATTGATGCGGTCCAGGTGATCTACAACATTTTCGATCAAAACCCTGAAGACGACCTGTTTCCCGTGTGTGAAGAGATGAATGTTGCCGTGATCGCGCGCGTGCCCTTTGATGAGGGAACGTTGACAGGGACGTTGTCAAAAGACAGTCGATGGCCTGAAGGCGATTGGCGCAATACATATTTCGTTCCTGAGAACCTCAACCCCAGTGTTGAGCGAGCAGACGCATTGAAGGCCCTTCTGGCAGGGTGGAATCAAGAGCATCGGGGAGAACGGGAAATCACTATGCCGGAACTGGCGCTGCGATGCATTCTCAGTAATACGACAGTGAGCACGATCATTCCGGGAATGCGCAAGCTGAATCACGTTCAATCAAACAGTTCAGCGAGCGATGCTGGTCCACTGCCAAAAGCGCTGCTGGAAGAACTCAGAAAACACCGGTGGGTTCGCAAACCGACCCCGTGGTCGCAATAGTTCAGGATCCGCGAGTAAACAAAGGTGCGCCCCGAAACGTGGTGCGTTCCGGGGCGTCAAAATTTGCTACTGGAATGAAGTCCTAGTTCTTCGGCGAGTGCTGTGCAGCGTCCGCCGCCACAACTAGATTCTCACTACTGCCGCCGAAAGCAACTGCTGTCAGCTCAACCGTATCACCACTTCCACTCGAGCGTATTTCAAACATGCGAGCTTTCTTCTCGCGCTGCTCGACGCGAGCCGGCGCCTTAGCGATGACTTTGCCGTTCTTAATAATCGAAAGTTCGGAGGTCTCTTCATCAAACTTGATCTTGTAGGTGCCTTTCTTGACAAGCGTTCCGTTTACCTTCATGTCCGTCAAGAACGTTACTGTTTCGGATTTGCTCTTTGCGATCGCGGCGACGCTTGCGAATGCTGTGATCAAGAGCACTACCAACATCTGCTTTACTCGATTTGCCATTTCACTACTCCTCGGGAAAATTGTTAGTGCCTCACAAGGGAGAACTTTCATTACTAACGATGAAGTCAGTTTTTAGTTCCTGATTTCTTCGTGGAAATTTTTTCTTGAGAAAATACTGCTGACGTGATTGTTAACACCGCGCGAATCATCGTTGTGACGACAAATTTCATCCTGAAAAGTGGAGATGCAAACGAAACTTCGGAGAGCGATGACGAGGAGTAAGGAATTCGAACCATTTTCCATTTATCATTTTTCATTTGTCTCTGTATCTCCGTCCTTCTCTGCGTCTTTGTGATGAAGTTTTTACCACCCAAGACACGGAGTAAAAACGGAGTCACAGAGGACGATATGAAAAATGAGAAATGGAAAATGATCCGATCTTGCCGCCGCACTCCAAAGACCCTACTCGAGCCAGTCACGAGTCATGTCGCACCAGAGCGCGAGACCACGCCACTCTCCAAACCGAGAGTAGTAGCGCGCGATCTGTTTGTCGCTGGTTTTGCGCCCACGATTTCGTACTTCGTAGAACTTTGCTCGCGTCCACGAATCCAGGGCCAACCCATCATATCGACCAAGGAGTTTCAGCACATTCTCTGAAGCATATGGTCCAACGCCCTTTACGCCTCGTATTTGCTTCATTAACTCAGTCGTCGGCAGGACGCTGGTTGCCCAAGCTTCAACATCGAGTGAACCTTCCGCTATACGATCTGCCAGCTCCTTAAGATAGGCTGAGCGGTACCCCGCTTTGATCTCCTTAGCGTAAAACTCAGTGGGAACCGAAGCCATCGCGGCCGGAGTGGGAAAGCCACGTCTGCCGTCGTCCCCTTCGGTTCCAAGCAACCTGACAAGCCCGGTCACCATTTTTTCGGTGAGGGACCAGGAGCAATTGGTGGTACAGATCATTTTCACCAAATCTTCGAATACTGTTGGGGCCCTTAGTAACCGCCCGGCGCCAGAGTGAGCGATCCATTCAAAGTCAGGGACCGCACGAACTGTCCGATAAAAGCTTTCCATATTGTCGTCGAGCCTCAACATGTGACGCACGTCGCGAATCACGCTGGCCGTCTGGCGCTTATTCAGACGTCGAGAGGCCTCCACGTGAATCTCCTTGTTGGGCTTGGAAATATTGACCGTAACTGGCGGACTATCCGGAACGTCGAGAACTCGTCCCAACTGCCATCGTTCCCGATCGCAAGTGAACGGAAGAAGGGCGCACCAGCCGTGGCTGAGGACGGTGCGTTTAAAGTTAAAGCTACGCGGCACAGTTATTGAGACTCGCATGGATGTTCAAAAAACTGCTAGAGGACTTATGCGTAAGTCGAGTTGTGACGAAAAAGGCACTGAATTTAGGGGATGGAGCGACCGCTTATACTGCATTTTCTCACTAAAACGGCAGGGTCTCGGATAAAGTTCAGCCATGCACGATTCCAGCAGTCGGGTAGGCCAAAATTCATGTTTGTACGCTTCAGATTCGGTCAACGTGAATCTTGACAGCAATAGACTCCGGGACTAGACTCTATCCACTTGAAAACAGTGTGTGGAAGGCTGTACTTGGGTCGTCCCTAACACTTGGGATGACTCGGGAGAAGGGTCAATCACTCTGGCTCTCAACAGTACTCCGGTGACGTACGCACCGCTTCCAAAATAGAAGCCGGAGCTTTCCGGCGTCGTTCGTCGCCCCAGGGGCAGTTAGCAGGGCAGCCCATGGGGCGATGTCGTTTTTAAGTCCAATTATCGAACGTAAATCGGGTTTGAGATTATCCACGGTTCACCCCCGACGCGATGAGGGAGCCCTGGCCGAAACACCTCCACTCGATAAGTTCCCTTCTCCCGAACAACATGATCAAGCTTCACGGCGTTTTGCTCCTCGCGAACCGCAACACCATCCCTCAATAAGACAATTCGGCTCGGCGCATTGGCGCGCACTGTGAGGCGCACGTCTCCGCCCATCGAGATCTCTTCACCCATCACTCTGGTTTCGTCTGCGTCCAGTCCTGAGAAACGAAATCCAGTTGTGTCGCCGAGAATATCGAACCCGATAAAGCAACGACCGTTCGCGATTGCTCCCATTAACGTGTGTTCATTCAATGGCTCGTGGGTCGGAAGTAACACGTGCAAGCGCACTAATCTAAAACTGCGTTCGTATGGGTCGAGCTTTAAACCCAGGATTGTATTTCCCGCCGAGTCCTGCAATCCGAATCCTATGTTCGCATGAGAATCGTTTCCCGCAATGGCTGCCAGTTTGCCCTTATGAACAATCAACCCATCCCAACGAGCGAGATTGTCAGTAGGGCGACGGTAAAAGTTCGCAAACAGCAGGTCCGGATGGCTGCGGTAGGACCACAGTCCGTCGAAGAACATCACCAGCGGGTTAATGTCCCGCGCGTTTGTATAGACGTTATAGATCTCAATCCCCTGGTATCCCGACAAGTCCCAGCTCTTGAAGGTCTCCGGATATGCCACAAACTTCGTCCGGGCGGAGTACAAGGACAAGACCTCATCGGTGGCCCGCTGGTCCATTGATTGCCCATCGCCGGCAAATACCAGGAGACGATCGCCAGTCGAGGTAAGCACTTCGTTTCCGCTTACAAAGTAAACGCCACCGTGTACCCCGCTCAATGTCTTCTCAGAAGTGTTGAAGTACTTTGCCGGATGCTCAGACATTAAGACGAAATGCAACTGATTCGCTTGCGCGGCTGCAACAATCTCCTGAAATGTGCCGCTACTATGTCCGCCGAGAAACGAATGCACATGGGAGACGCCCACGTACTCTCGCCAACCGTCGGCCTCAGACTCTTGCTGCTGCGCGGAAAGCGAAGCGATGGCTGCGTGGAGCTTGCCGAGTTTGTAGCGTCGGTAAGCAAAGGGAAGCTGTGAGATGACAGCCAGAATGAAAAGGCCAAGGACAAACTTTCGCCAATCTTTCATTCAGCCATCCATTGACGATGATGGAACCTGATTTTCGAAATCAACAGAAGCTACCTGCTCGCTGAGGCTTCTACCGAATTCCGCAACTTTAATGTGCTGGGGGTGGGTCGTGTATGCGTCGAGCGCCGCGCGGTCGTCGAATATCACCACCAGGCCCGTGTCGAAAGACCGTGGCAGGCGCAACACATCAAATCCCACCGAAAGACTCCTCACCTGAGGAATCAGATCACCCAAACTGTTCAACAGCCTAACGTGTTCCTCGCGCACTTCGCTTTCAATATCAGCGCGGTACTTCCAAATCACGATATGAGTTAGCATGAGTCCCCTGATCTAAAGTTTCATCTCGTTCGCACCAGCGTCGCGTCACGCTGTGCCGGTAGTCAAACAAACGTCTCAATCGCGGTTCAATCAGCCACGGCGCGATTGAACGCCCTAACCAACCCAGCGGAGGCTCGTAGGACAGGAGTTAGTCCTCTGAAGAACTCAAGAAATTCATTAGTCTTTGGGCGTCGGTGTTGCAGCCGGCTTTACCTCTTCGATCTTCAAACTATTTCTAACGCTGTCCCAGGCACCGGTAAACTGTTTTCTAGCTCTCTCTGGACCAAAAACCGTCAGTACCACGAGTCTCTGACCAATGATGTTCCAATAGATCTCAGCTGCGCCGGGTTCACCGCTTAGTCTCGCCAGGAGCTTCACGCCTTCGGCCTGCTGGGAGCCAATTTCTGTCTTAGCTGACGCGCGCTCAGGCTTCGCGCCCATCTGCTCAAATTGCTTTGCCGTCGCGTTGACGTAAGGGTCAACCAAAACACGCTTTGCCTCTGCTGCGTTATCGGCGGTCTTGACCAGCGGGCGGAAGACGAAAATGCGAATCTGCCCATCAGTATCCGGCCGACCAAGCGCGAACTGTTGCGCGTCAGCGTTACTCTGATCTTGCAGCACCCAATTTGAAGGATACTCAAAGACCAAGCCGTCTTTGTTATAGGTCTTCGAACCTCCTGTGCCCTGCGCGAGAGCAATGTTACCACCCAGTAACAAAGCCATTGTGGCAAGCAGAACACGGTTTAGTTCTCTCATTCCGTTCTCCTAACTTTTCAATTTCAAAACGTCAGCTCATCAGCCTCCGTAACTCGCTGTTTAACAGCCCCCAAACGCGGCGCACGTGTTCCTCCGTTGTCCGAATGTTACCTATTGACAATCTAAGAGTGAGCTTCTCCTGAAGCCGCGTATGCGACAGAAACGCCTTCCCACTTGCGTTCACTTCATGCAGTAGTTGTTCATTCAATTTATCGAGTCGGTTGCTGCGATCTTCATTCGATGTGCCAGTAGTTTCGGGACATGCTCTAAAACAGACTAGCCCTAGTGGTACCGGAGAGAGTAACTCCCAATGCGCGGCGTCTTCCTCTACCCACGAAGCAAAAAGTTTTGCCAGCCGGCAGTGCTCTCTAATTCGAGCCGCCAATCCTTCGTGACCAAAGTAACGGATGACCATCCAAAGCTTCAATGCTCTAAAACGTCGGCCCAGCTGAACTCCATAATCCGAGCCACTCCGCACCTTCTCTTGTTCAGGAGTACGAAGGTACTCCGGTACCAGCGAGAATGCCCGGCGCAAGAGATCCATATGGCGGCAATACAGCACTGATAGGTCAAAGGGAGTAAACAGCCACTTGTGCGGATTCACCGCGACGGAATCAGCCCGTTCGCAACCGTTCAAGATGTGGCGCAATTCTGGGACGATGGCCGCAGAGCCAGCGTAGGCAGCGTCGACGTGCAGCCACATAGCGTGTTTTTCGCCGATCGGAACAATCTCTGGAACCGGGTCGATGCTCGACGTCGAGGTAGTGCCAACCGTCGCCACAATACAAAACGGTATTGCGCCATTGCGCTTGTCTTCATCAATTGCTGCGGCAAGGGCTGCCGGGTCCATGCGATACTGCGCATCCACCGGTATTTTCCGCAGCCCTCGCTGACCTAAGCCCAAGGTGATCACGCCTTTTTCGATGGAAGAATGCGCTTGCTCAGAAACATATACTCGCATCAATGGGAGGTCACCACGGCCGCTCATCCCCTCTTCACGTATTCGCTTTTCAACTCCTTCCCGTGCTGCAGCAATCGCATGCATGCTCGATACAGAAGCCGTGTCATAAATGATGCCGGAGTATCCTGGATCGAGGCCCATCATCTGCCTTAGCCAATCAAGCGTTACCTCTTCCAATTCCGTTGAAGCGGGTGAAGTCCGCCACAACATAGCTTTGTTATCAAATGCGGCCGCCAGCAATTCGCCAAAGATTCCGGGCGCCGAAGTAGAAGTCGCAAAGTAGGCGAAGAACGATGGGTGACTCCAGTGAGTTAGCGCTGGGACAATCAACTTGTCTATGTCAGGTATGATCTCTGACATCGACTCCCCGATTTGAGGCGGTGCTTCCGGTAATTGAGCCTTGAGATCGCCTGGTGCTATTTGGGACAGTACCGGCAGTTCGTCGATGTGCTCGAAGTACTCGGCAATCCAATCAATCAATTCGTGCCCAAACCTGCGGAATTCAGCTGAGGGCATATCCCCGATTGGGGGAGCGAGGCCAGGTTTCTCTCTTTCCATAACGCGCAGTCTAGATTACGGTGCTGAGTAAATCTAGAAGCAGTTTGGGGACTTGGGCTTTTGACAATCGGTCTTCGATCTTTTGGCCCTTGATCTTTGGCCTCCATTTTTCATCGTTCGTAGATAAGTGCCTTGAGCGATCAGTTAGGCTAGCAATAAATTCAAGGTCAACCGGGGAACGTTGGAGCCCGAAGCTCAAGCTCAAGGGCCGAGGCTCGAAGGCCGAAGGCCAAAGGGCAATGGCCAAAAACCAAAGCCTGATGGCCAAAGTCCATTTGCTTATAAGTAGTTGTCGCGGCTATTATCAGCGCGAACCGCAGCATTACGCTTCTGTCTCGAGCCTAGTTGGTCGGCAACCACAACCATAGCATTAGTATACTTCGTTCGTGAGAATCCCTAACTGTGTGAGGACCATATGAAACGTATCCTTCTGTCGCTACTAATGATTACTGCTTTCCTGTTCACGTTTGCCTGTCAACCCAGTGGTGGAGGCGACAAAGTGAGAATCGGTGTTTTCATGTCTCTGACGGGATCCACGGCCAACTTCGGCATTTCCTCGGTGAATGGCATCAGGATGGCAGCCGATGAGGTTAACAACGCAGGCGGCATCAATGGCAAGCAAATAGAACTGCTGGTGCAGGATAACCGCTCGGATGCCTCAGAGGCGGCTACCATCGTGACAAAGTTTGTAACGCAGGATCAGGTGCACGCCATTCTCGGAGAGGTCGCAAGCTCCCGCTCAATCGCCGCGGCGCCAATTGCACAGAATGCTCGTATTCCTATGCTGACACCGTCTTCGACTAATCCTGAAGTTACTGCAAAAGGTGATTTCATCTTTCGCAGTTGCTTCATCGACCCAGTGCAGGGGGCCGCAATCGCTCAATTCGCTGCCCGCACTCTGGGCGCGAAACGGGCGGCGATCATGGTCGATCGCAAGAACGACTATTCGACGGGTCTTGAAAAAGTAATTAATGAAACGTTTACGCGCCTGGGTGGCCAGATCGTAGCTACGCAGTCGTACCAGGAAGGCGATCAGGATTTCAATGCTCAACTAACCTCACTCAAAGGCGCCAATCCAGAAGTAATCTTCGTTCCCGGCTACTACAATGACGTCGGTCTAATAGCAAAGCAAGCGCGCGACAAGGGCATTACTGTGCCGCTCATCGGTGGCGACGGATGGGATTCAGCACAGCTTTACGCGATCGGCGGATCTGCGTTGAACGGAAGCTTCTTCACAAACCACTATTCGCCGTTTGACACGGATCCGAAAGTGGTGAAGTTTGTGAACGATTACAAATCTCGTTACAACACTGTACCTGATGCGCTCGCTGCAACCGCCTACGACGCGGCCAAGATCATGTTTGACGCGATAAAGCGATCCACTTCTCTCGACGGCGCTGCCATTCGGGATGCCTTGGCGGCCACAAAAGATTTTCCCGGAGTAACTGGCAACGTAACCTTCAACGAGAAAAGGGACGCGGTTAAGCCTATCGTCATGATCGAGATCAAGGATGGCGGTACTTATGCCGTCCGTGAACGTGTTCAAGTCGAAGGGGCAGCAGCTCCCACAGCCGCAACCAGTGCTTCCCCGGCAAGTACTGTTTCACCTGGGTCGACTTCCTCTCCTTCTGAGGCGATGGCGCCAACGGGAGCCGCTCCCACAAATCGTGGTTCCGATGCTCCCGCCAGGTCAGATCCGAGTCCGATGCAGTAAGCATCTTTCTTCAACTCCAGCAGACGGTATTCAAATATCACGAACTCAGACTATGAGTACGTTCATACAGCAACTTATCAACGGGATCTCGCTGGGTGCTATTTACTCCCTGATCGCGCTCGGCTACACGATGGTTTATGGCGTGTTGAAACTAATCAATTTCGCCCACGGCGACGTTTATATGGTGGGAGCCTTCATGGGTTACTACCTGGCCAATGGGCTCGGCTCGCGTGGTGCGCAGATGCTCGGTATGGGAGCCGATAGTGTCGTGGCGCGAGGTCTGCTGGGTGGCGGCTCGATGGAGCCATCGTTAATTACAGCACTTGTTGTCATGCTGTTGGCAATGGCAATTTGCGCAGCCTTGGGAGTGATAATTGAACGCTTTGCTTACCGGCCGGTTCGCAAATACTCGCGACTGACGGCACTAATCACGGCCATCGGAGTTTCCCTGCTGCTTGAGAACGGCGGCCAAGTCGTCTTTGGCGCTGATCCAAAATTCTTTCCCGAACTGTTCCGCAAACAGAATTTCGAACTCTTCAGCGGCGCAACCATAAACAATGCCGACGTTATCGTGCTGATAATTGCAATCGCACTGATGATCGGATTGCAGCTGATTGTGTTCCGAACAAAAACCGGACGAGCCATGCGGGCGGTGTCCTTCAATCTGCAGTCAGCAAAACTGATGGGCATCAACACAGATCGAATTATTGCTTTCACTTTCGCTCTCGGCTCTGCACTGGCGGCGGCGGCCGGAGTTCTCGTCGCCATTAGAATCCCGCGTATCGATCCGCTGATGGGAATCTTGATCGGCTTGAAGGCCTTTGTGGCCGCGGTTTTGGGTGGCATCGGGAACATTCCTGGCGCAATGCTAGGCGGCCTAATAATTGGGATTACCGAGACAATGGTGGTCGGCTACTTGTCACCGACCTATAAAGACGCCGTCGCCTTCGCAATCTTGATTCTGATTCTGCTGTTTCGACCGTCCGGACTACTGGGAACGGTAGCGCAAGAAAAAGTTTGAGCGAAGGACGAAGGACAGAGCAGCGGCGGTCGTATCAGGCTTCCAAGTATTAGTACTTAACACACAATTCTTGCTATACCCAGATTGCTTTGATGCTTCAACCGACATTCTGTAAAACTGATGTCCCGTTACGTTCGTAACTTAATCATCGCGGTGATTCTGATTTCAGTCCTGTACGGATTGGATCTCGTGTTCCAGGGAAGGCTGATTAGTCCATACTTCACCCGCATCCTGATGCTCTCAGGAATCGCCGTTACTCTCGCCGTCTCGCTTAATCTGATCAACGGTTTCACAGGTCAATTCTCGATAGGACATGCTGGCTTTATGGCAGTCGGTGCCTATTCATCCGCTTACTATTCGGTGAATTATGGCGCCGACCTGGCTAACACATTGGGCGGTGGAAAAATCGGTTGGATCATTGCACTGACAGCCGCCACAGCAATCGGGTCGTTTTTTGCAGGACTCGCCGGATTGGTGGTTGGTGTTCCCTCGCTGCGGCTTAAGGGTGACTATCTGGCGATTGTTACGCTTGGATTTGGTCAGATCATCGTTGTCTTTCTAAATAACATCGAATCCGTAGGAGGAGCTCGCGGCTATTCCGGAATTCCTATCGTCAAGAGCTTCTTTTGGATCTTCTTGATCGGCATTCTTACGATTGTCGTTGTTTACAATATTGTCCATTCGGCTTTCGGTCGCGCTTTAGTTTCGATTCGAGAAGATGAATTAGCAGCGGAGGCAATGGGGGTCAATACTACGCGGTATAAAGTCATGGCATTTGTTATCTCTTCTGCCATGGCTGGGGCGGGCGGCGTTTTATTGGCCCATTTTGACGGATATCTGAACCCGAAATCGTTTGAGTTCATTAAATCCTTTGAAATTCTAATTATGATCATCCTGGGCGGGTTGGGCTCAATCGTTGGTTCGGTAGTCGGCGCGGTTCTTCTTACGGTGCTCCCAGAGGCTTTGCGTGGCTTCGCCGAGTATCGCATGGTTATTTACTCCCTGCTTCTGATCATCTTGATGATCACTCGGCCTCAGGGACTGCTGGGTACAACCGAGGCATTCAAAGGCTGGCGGGGGCGTCGTCAAATAAAATCGCGCACTCAAATCGAGGCAATCACGGCTACTGATTCGCAACAAGGACCTGAGATAGCGCCTGCAACTACCGGCGAGCGATCAAGTGACTCATCTTTAGGCGAGGAGAAATCTTTAGGCGAGGAGAAATCCTGATGAGTTCTCCTGCTTCTAATAACTCCTCCTCTCCCGTACTAGTTACCCAAAAAGCTACGATCATGTTCGGCGGTTTGTGCGCGGTGAGCGAACTGGATCTGGAGGTCCGGAGCGGAGAGATCTACGGGCTCATCGGTCCTAATGGAGCCGGCAAAACAACAATCTTCAACCTGTTAACTGGCGTTTACCGACCCACATCTGGAGAGATCTACTTTCGCAACACGCGGATCGACGGCTTACGTCCCTACCAGATTGCCAGCCGAGGCATCTCCCGAACATTCCAAAACATTCGATTGTTTCCGAGCATGTCGGTTCTCGACAACGTCATGACTGCCTGCCATATTCATATGGACCAGAACTTATTTGATGCAGTGTTGCGCACGCCTCGGTTTATCGGTGACGAAAAGAAGCATAGGGATTATTGTTTGGAGTTGCTCACAATCTTCGATTTGGACCGGTACCGAGACGAGGGAGGCACGAGTCTGCCGTATGGCAAACAGCGTCGCTTGGAGGTTGTGAGAGCTTTAGCCACACGGCCGCAGCTCTTGTTATTGGATGAGCCGGCGGCAGGCATGAACCCATCCGAACAGGAAGATCTGATGGGGTTGATTCAGCAGATTCGCGATCGATTTGGGTTGACGATTCTCTTGGTAGAACACAACATGAAAGTTGTAATGGGCGTGTGTGAACGCATTCAGGTAGTCGACTACGGAAAATCAATCGCCCTGGGTTTACCGGATGAGATTAAGAACGATCCAAAAGTGATCGAGGCCTACCTTGGAGATTAAGGCCACAGGAAAGCTGCTAGCTTGGTTTTGAAACCGTGTTTGTTCGTGTGATTTTGTGGATCGTTGCATCTTTAGAACCTGGAAAGATGATCCCTAAATCACACGAAACCGCACGAAACTTAGCCAACTCTAATCTCCTGAGGCTATAGACGAAAGTTGCTAATGTGGTTCTGCAACGTCTTGTTCGTGTGAACTGGTTGAGCGGTTGAAATCAAACGCAACTGCAAGAAACCCAAGCCAGAGATGCTAACTTTAGAGAACGTTTCAGTTAACTACGGCGCGATCGAAGCATTGACCGGCATCTCGCTTCATGTCGAAAAGGGCGAGGTAGTTACACTGATTGGCGCCAACGGGGCGGGAAAAACGACCACACTCCGAACCATCACCGGTCTCCTGCAACCTCGCGAAGGTCGCGTCAGCTTTGAAGGGGAGGACATCAGCGGCAAGCCAACGCATAAACTCGTGGCCCGCGGTATCTCGATGTCTCCCGAAGGACGTGGCGTATTCGCCAACCTTTCGGTCCGCGAAAATCTTCAGATGGGCGCGTACTTGAACAAGAACCGACACCAGGTCTCAGAAGACATGTCTCACGTGTTTCAGATGTTTCCCCGTCTGAAGGAACGCGAAACGCAAAAAGCTGGTACGCTCTCCGGTGGTGAACAACAGATGCTGGCAATAGGCCGGGCGCTGATGTCGCGACCCCGACTTCTTCTGCTCGACGAACCGTCACTTGGGCTAGCCCCCTTAGTTGTCCACACAATTTTCGAAGCTATCGATGAGATCCGCGGCAAAGGCACTACGATTTTGCTAGTCGAGCAGAATGCTCATGCTGCATTGGGCCATTCTGACCGAGCTTATGTGCTGGAGACTGGCCGAATCGTAATGGAAGGTCCATCGAAGGACCTCGCGGCAGATCCAAGGATAAAAGAAGCTTACCTTGGTGAGTAAATCACTAATCTACGCAAGTGGGCCTTTCGCACAGCACACGCTGAAATCTACGATTCTATCTTCCATCACTTTATTAGCGGTACTTCTCTTATTCGCACTCTCAGCCTGCAAACGCGAGCCAGAACCACCCAACCCCAACACTGGTCCTATCCGCATTGGTTATTTTGGAGATCTTTCTGGCCCTACCCTTAACTTCGGCAAGTCTGCCCTCAACGGGGTGCTGAT
This sequence comes from Pyrinomonadaceae bacterium, assembly GCA_035283645.1. GTDB lineage: Bacteria > Acidobacteriota > Blastocatellia > Pyrinomonadales > Pyrinomonadaceae > PSRF01. The sequence goes on along the minus strand of DATETN010000161.1, from coordinate 103,738 downwards.
GGCGGTAGACGAACTCAACCGCACGGGTGGGATTAATGGCCGCAAGCTTGACGTGGTGATCGAGGATGATCAGGGTAGTCCTGAACGCGCAGCATCACTTATCACAAAGTTGATCACTCAGGATAAGGTGCTTGCGGTCATCGCCGGCGGTGCTTCCGGTCCCAGCCTGGCGGCAGCGCCCAGAGCGCAGGCGGCAAAGGTTCCACTGATCTCACCCTCCTCAACTGATCCGGCCGTCACTCGGACGGGGGACTACATTTTTCGCGTCTGTTTTATCGATGCTTTTCAGGGCGAGGTGATGGCGCGGTTTGCAACCAACGAACTAAAAGCCCGTAAGGCAGCGATTATGGTTGACTTCAACAACCCTTACAGTCGCGGCTTGAGCGAGTTCTTTGAAAACAGCTTCAAAGAACTGGGCGGAGAGATTGTCAGTAAGCAGTCCTATGCCCAGGGAGATCCAGACTACAAAGGGCAACTCAGCACGCTTGCTGCTGCCGAACCCGACGTGATTTATGTTCCCGGTTACTACGGCGATGTCGGACTCATTGTCAAGCAGGCCCGGCAGTTGGGTCTGGAGCAACCCCTCCTGGGCGGCGACGGGTGGGATGCTCCTGAGCTTTGGGAACTGGGCGGCGCCGCACTCAACGGCTCCTATATCTCCACTCATTACTCGGTCGAAGATCCATCGCCTGAGATTCAGCAGTTTGTGCGCGACTACAAGTCACTTTATGCAAACTTGACTCCGGATGCTCACGCCGCACTGGGTTACGACGCGCTTCGCTTTCTGGCAGAAGCAATTCACAAGGTCGGGACCGGAGACAACCAAAAGTTGCGGGAAGCTTTGGCGGCAACCAAGAACTTTCAGGGTGTAACTGGCGTGATCAGCATGGATGGCGATCGAAATGCAGTAAAACCCGCAGTGGTGCTGAAACTGGAGGATAGAAACTACGTCTATCAAGAGACGATAAAACCCTGAATCTTTGGAGTGCGGCGGCAAGGAGCTCTGCGACGCGCCGCCGCACTCCAAAAACTTCACACGGCTTCCGACTGCGACGTGAAATGAAACTCCTTCACCTTGAGCGCGGGTAGCAAGGCTGAATTTCCGCCCTGTCCTTCCGAACTACCTACGCGTTCGGATCTCCCAATCATCTCCACATTGCCGGGCGCAAGCAGTTGGATGATGCTTTGATTGAAACGGAAATTCTGTACCGGATACTGAATCTTTCCGTTTTCGATATACCAAATGCCATCACGCGTTAGTCCTGTTTGTAATGCCACGCGTGGGTCGACTCCGCGGATATACCAAAACCTGCCAAGGAGCAAACCACGATCCGTCGCCCTGATCATCTCTTCTATGGACGTGGGCGGCGCGGAACTCTCCATGATGTTGTTTACTGGTCCAGGCGTCGGCTCTTTACCTTTCTGCTTCGCCCAAAAACGTGAATAGACCAGGTTCTCAAGCACACCGTTGCGCACCAAATGGATCTTTTCCGCTGGCAGTCCACTTTGCGTAGCCTTTGAACCCGGCAAGTCAGCATTCCAGGGATCACTGTAGACATTGATACGCTCGTCAAAGATCTTTTCGCCCACCTTTGTCTTGCCGCCGGGAGCCGAGAACGGACTACGCCCCTCGTCCGCACTGCGCGCGTCGAAACCAAAAGCGAACCCGCCTAACAGATCTGCGACTGCCTGTGGTTCAAGTATCGCCGGGTAAATTCCGGGCTCAAGCTTGCGAGCATTGCGAGACTCAAGCGCCTTGCGAATAGCCTCATTTGCAACTCGTCTGACATCTAGCCGCCCAACATCAAAATGGTTCCTTAAGAAGTAACCAGAGCTGCTGCCATCGGGCGTCCGAGCAGTGGTAGATAAGCTAACAAGACTGCTACGGTCGTAGTTGAAATTTCCATTCTTCGTTGCCGAGGCAAATGCATTACCGCGTGCCTGATGAAATCCTGCTCCAACGACTTTCGCCTTTTCACAGGCGGCGATCACGTCGTTGATGGCCCTGGCACGGGCGCCCAGCGAGATGGTCGAAGTCGCTTCTGAATAAGCTTTGACAGGCTTGTAGTTCTGTTGAGGGAGAGTCGGCATGTATTCGCGATCAACGGGCGAGATCCTCGCAAGCTCTTCCGCCTGAGCAACCACAGCTTTAAGAGATTCGTCGTCAATTTCGTTGGTGGAGGCGGAGCCTCGTTTTCTGTCAATCCAAACGGCAACACTAACAGTCGCATTCTCACGCGCACCGCAAGTGGTGAAGTGGTTCGCCGCAAAGCGTTGATTCGAATAGTTCTCGCTAAACACACTTACTGCTGCGTCATCCGCTTTCACATGGCCCAACAGCTTTTCTGTGATTTTGCGAGCTTCCCGTTCAGTTAAAAGCATCACAAAGAACCCTCCAATTTGAGGTCGTCACCGTCTGGCCGAGGTATTCAGAACATTCACTCCGCGGAATCGCGCCACAGGACAACCGTGACTTACCGCGTTGGATTGTGTGGGTTCGCCCTTGCCGTCGTTGAAACTCCCGCCCAGCTCGTAAGTGGATTTGCCTCCCAGCCCGTCACAGGAATTCCAGAAGTCGGTCGTCCGAGACTGGTACGCAACGTCACGCAGCATGGCGCCCACTTTGCCGTTTTTGATCTCCCAAAACGTTTGACCACCGAATTGAAAGTTGTATCGCTGCTGATCGATGGAGAAACTCCCATCGCCGTAGATTAGGATTCCGTTCTCAACATCCTTTACCAGGTCCTCCATCGTAGTGTTGGCTGGTGCAGGCTCAAGCGACACATTCGGCATGCGAGGAAATGAGACACTCCCCCAACTGTCGGCATGACAACAACCATACGACTTCTTTCGCGGCGACGCGGCCGTGAGGTCGCGTGTAGTCTGCCAGTCAACGAATATGCCTTTCTTCACAAGGTGCCAGCTTTGAGCGGGCACACCTTCATCGTCGTACCCCACTGTGGCCAGGGCCCTGGGCTGCGTTCGATCTGCCACAAAGCTGACGATGTCCGACCCGAATTTGAGCTTGCCCGTCTTATCGGGCGTGAGGAAGCTGGTGCCGGCGAAGTCAGCTTCCCACCAGAGCGCTCGATCGAGTTCCGTCGGGTGTCCGACGGATTCGTGAATCGTCAGCCAAAGGTGAGATGGGTCAAGTATCAGATCGTATTTTCCGGGCGTAACCGGTTTGGCTTTTAACTTCTGTGTTGCATCTGAACCGGCTTGTTCGGCTTCCCGATTCCAGTCGTGCTTCTCCATGTATTCGTAGCCCATTCCTTGTGGGCCCGCCAGCGCAGAGCGCGACTGAAAATCTCCGGTCGAACGATTGACAGCTATAACATTTAGACCAGGGTTGGTGCGAATGATGTATTGCTCGATTCGCGAACCATCTGTCGATGCAAGGAACTTCTGTTCGTTCACGAAGCTCAATGAAGAATTGACAAAGCTAACGCCCTCGGTTTTCATCGCCGTTTGGTTGAGCCCCAGGAGAAACTGGATCTTATCGTCTATAGATACGTCGAATGGATCCCTTTCAAAAACACTCTTCCAGCTGGCTGTTACTTTGGAAGCAGGCGCCATCGCAATGCGCTTTCGCTGATAAACAGAATTGACTCGCGCGATTTCGACCGCCTGCGCAGTTACGCGCCGCACATCCTCTGGGGTGACTCTTCGACTGGAAGCAAATCCCCAGGTACCTTTGAACAGGACGCGAACCCCAAAGCCAAAGCTTTGGCTGCGGGACACATTCTGTACCTGCTGTTCGCGTGTGGAGATTGCCTCGTTTCGATAACGATTAATTCTAATGTCCGCGTAGCTGACACCCAGTCGCTTGGCAATGCTTATTGCGATATCGGCTAGTGCATTCTTATCTACACCTGCAGCGGCGGCGGCTTCAGCTGCCTCAATGTCACGAATCCACGACGGTAAAGCGGAAGGAAGCGCAACAGCTCCCGCGGCAATCCCGGCTGACTTAAGAAAAGTACGTCGAGAGGTAGTCATCTGCTGAACAACCTCGATTCAAGTTATGGAAAGCTTTGGTTGAAGAGCCCGATTTCCGGGAACTGAAGAAGGCGTCACTCTAATACAGGAACTCAAAAAGAAAAAGCCCTTGCCCCAGGGGGTGTCCCAATTTGTCGTTTTCTCTGTGCGAACTCTTGTGGCTTGTGGTTGATTGTCCCACGAGTCACATGACCACAGAGTTCAGGGAGAGACAGAAGTCGCGCAGAGAAATCAAATTAAGGTAATAATATACTTGACTCACCCACGGTTCTATGAGACAATGCCCCCACTATGACGAAGCAAACAGCATTTCCCAAGACACTTCAACAAGCAATCCTCTACTTTTCAGACCCTGAGAATTGCATTAATTTCCTATCCCAGCTCCGCTGGCCCGACGGCGTGACTTGCCCGATCTGCGAAGTCCGCGAAGTCTCATATCTGTCTACCCGCAGGCTCTGGAAGTGTAAGGGTTGCAAAAAGCAATTCTCCGTCAAAGTTGGAACCGTTATGGAGGATAGCCCAATTGGTTTGGATAAGTGGTTGGCAGCGATCTGGCTGATTGCTAATGCTAAGAATGGCATCTCCAGTTATGAGATTTCCCGCTCATTGGGCATTACACAAAAATCTGCGTGGTTCCTACTTCACAGAATCCGACTTGCCATGCAAACGGGGACATTCAAAAAACTGTCGGGAACAATTGAAGCGGATGAAACCGTGATCGGTGGCCTATCGCGTAACATGCACAAGTCAGCCCGCGCTCGAAAAGTTACTGGCACGGGAGGCGCTAGCAAGATGCTTGTCATGGGAATGCTTGAACGACACGGCGAAGTAATCGCGAAGGTTGTACCGAATACGGATCGCGCGTCATTGCACAAAGAGATTCGTAATAACATCGAACAGGGTTCGGAGTTGTTTACCGATGCGTGGAGGGCGTACCAGGGTCTTGATGGCGAATACTTCCACGACTTTGTGAACCATGCTGAGACTTACGTTATAATGGTCGCGTTCATACCAACGGAATCGAGAATTTCTGGTCGCTTCTGAGACGCAGCATTAAAGGAACCTATGTTAGCGTCGAACCATTTCACCTTTTCAGATACTTGGACGAGCAATCATTTAGATACGACAACCGCAGAACGACGGACGCTGATCGGTTTGTTGAAGTCTCAGGCATGGTCACCGGTCGGAGATTAACTTACGCTGAACTCACTGGAAGGGTTGACTTGAACAGTGATGCTGACCCACAATAACTCTTGACAACCCCTGAGCTTTTGAACTATAGGGGCAGGCCGTAGCCGTAAGGAAACGGCCTTTAATTATCGAATGAGTACGAAGTTGAGAAGACGCTATAAACGGCTTTCTATAGAGCGTATGCGGCGCTACAAGGCAGGATTACATATACCCACATTCCGAGAGGGCATGGCCGATGCTGTTGATTGGTCTGGCGATCTGATGCCATCGCTTCGTGACCTGTATGGTTCGTTGTCAGCTGAAGAGGTGGATACATTAGCCATCGCTGACGATTGGCAAGCCATAGGACGCGATCTTTACGCTGTGCTTAACGATTTTGAGCGACGAAAAGCCCTCACAGCCACCCCAAAATAACCGACCTAGTTCTGCTAGTTTTTCCGTTGTGAGAAACATAGTTGAAGGACCAGAGGGAATTGTCGCGACGCGCGCCGAAGGTTCGATCCACGTCGGCCCCCTGCCATCTCCCGAGGTTCTACGTAAGTACGGAGAATTATCCCCAGCTATTCTGGACGAGATCGTAAATGCGTTTCGAGAACAGGGACAGACTCGCCGTTCAAACGAAAGGTGGATCTACAAGGGTGGCGTGATTCGCTCTGTTTTGGGTGTCATTTTTGCCTTTATCATAGGGATGACCGCTATTCTGGGCGGCGTCTATTTAGTTAATCACGGCCATGATGTAGCAGGAACGATCTTCGGTGGTTTAGGCCTCGCTAATCTAGTGAATGCTTTTCTATTGGGAACTAAGGCGGCTCGTGAAAGACAACATGCGGATGTTGACTCTGAGCGGTGAAGTCGCTAAGAATGAAAACGATGAAGAAAGCAACGCCGAAGCGGGAAACTAGCAACGAACAATCGGACAACTTCAAAGACTTGGCCCGTAAGCTAATGGCCGTTCCGAAAAAAGAAATTGCTCGGGAAGCAGCCAAATACGAGCGCAAAAAATCTAAATCCAAAGAGAAATAGATTGGTGCGCCTGCCTGGAATCGAACCAGGGATCGTGCCTTCCTCTCCACAAAAGCACGAACGGACATGATCAGATCTATAGCCTTCCACGGGCCTCGGCTAAGGCTTTTGCGACTGCTTCTGGCGCGGTGCCTCCTAATTGAGACTTTGAAGCGAGAGTGCTTTCAAGTGAGAGCGCAGTTAGCACATCGGCATCAATCAAACGTGAAAATCCATGTAGCACATCGATTGGTAACTCGTGCAGTTCGACCTTTGATTCGATCGCCTTCATCACAATGCGGCCAACCGTCTGGTGCGCCTCCCGAAACGGCATGCCCTTTCGCACCAGATAATCAGCGAGCTCCGTAGCATTCATGTAACCGCTTGCCGCCGCTCTACCGGCCCTCTCCTCATTCAAGCTACTATTTCGAAGTACCGTTTGAGTTGTCTGCAGGGCCGCAACAGCAGAATCGAACGCATCGAAAACCGCCTCTTTGTCCTCTTGCATGTCTTTGTTGTAAGCAAGCGGTAATCCCTTAAGCATTGTCAATAAGCCAACTAGATCTCCAAAGACGCGCCCAGCTTTTCCCCTTACCAGCTCAAGCGAGTCGGGGTTCTTCTTCTGTGGCATCAAACTTGAACCCGTTGCAACAGCATCGCTCAATTCAATAAAACCAAACTCAGTCGTTGCATAAAGAATCACATCTTCAGTCAAACGTGACAGATGGACCATTACGAGCGCACAGGCATGCACAAACTCAACACAAAAATCGCGGTCGCTCACGGCATCCACACTATTGTTTGACACATTGGCAAACCCGAGCTCGCGTGCGACAGCTTCACGGTCTATGCGATATGAAGTTCCTGCCAGTGCGGCGGAACCCAGTGGCATTACGTTTACACGCTGGTTAACTTCCCGCAGTCGTTCGCGGTCTCTCGAGAACATCTCGAAGTAGGCCAGACACCAGTGTGCAAACAAGATCGGTTGTGCGCGCTGAAGATGCGTGTAACCAGGCAGGGCCGCATCGGGATACTTTTCCGCCAGATCCAGCAAGGCTGTTTGAGTCTCCCGCAACCTGGTTATCACTGCTTCGATTGCCTCACGCAACCACAACCGTAGGTCCGTTGCGACTTGATCGTTGCGGCTGCGCCCAGTATGCAGCTTGCGTCCGAGGTCACCGGTCAGTTCGATGAGCCGCGCTTCCACGAATGAGTGAACATCCTCTGCGGCGATTTGGTCAAAATAAGCCTCATCCGCCTGGCCAAGTTGCAGAATCCTCTCCAGGGCCTGCCGGATCTGAGCGGCCTCGTCAGGGGCCAGCACTCCGGCTCCGACAAGCGCATTGCCGTGAGCGATGCTAGCCCGCACGTCAACCGCAAACAGCCGCCGGTCAAATCCGAAAGAGCGGTTGAACCTTGCAAAGGCGGGATCCACCTCGCCTTTGAACCGGCTGCCCCACATCTTTTCTGCGTCACTCATTCCACTCCACGCCTCCGTTTAAACAAGCAATTTTTCCCGCTTTGCCTTGACCGGATGCATCGCCGCTGGTAGTTTATGCATCTATGCACGGTCTATGCAATATTTTTGCATAGAAACCTGGGGGATTGGTTTTATGCAGAAGGCGGAACGACAAAAGAAGTTATTGCGCTTGATTCAGGCCAAGTCAATTGGCACACAGGACGAATTGCGTGCGTATCTTGAACGCGCCGGGGCTCCGGCAACGCAGTCCAGTGTCTCGCGTGACCTGGAAGAACTCGGGATTGTTAAGCTTCACGGGCGCTACACAGTACCACGAGTTGACGGGGCGGCGGCACGTGGGCTTTTGAGCCTTGACCTGTCAGGCGACAACCTGGTCGTTGCTCGAACAGAACCCGGTCTGGCTTCGGCAGTCGCCGTTCAAATCGACGCTGCTGCGATTCCGGAAATAGTGGGAACGCTGGCGGGAGAGGACACGATTTTCATAGCGGTGGTTGATCGGAAAGCGCAGCGGTTCGCTATGAAGAAGGTTTGGGAAACGATTAGATGAACAAGATCGTTCTTGCATACTCCGGCGGCCTCGACACGTCTGTCATGGTGCGCTGGCTGAAAGAGAAATACTCCTGCGAAGTTGTCTGTTTCTGCGCTGATGTGGGCCAAGGTGCGGAACTCGACGGCCTCGAAGATAAGGCACTGGCTACGGGCGCTTCGAAACTCATCGTAGAAGATCTGCGCGAAGAGTTTGTCCGCGAGTATGTCTGGACCGCTTTGAAGGCAAATGCGACTTATGAGGGGGTCTACCTTCTCGGCACTTCCCTTGCCCGCCCCGTCATCGCAAAACGGCAGATTGAAGTTGCACAGCAAGAGGGCGCAGACGCTGTGGCTCATGGCGCCACAGGAAAAGGCAACGACCAGGTTCGATTCGAACTCGCCTATTACGCTCTCCAGCCTGACATCAAGGTCATTTCTCCCTGGCGGGAATGGGACTTCAAAGGCCGAAGTGATCTTCTGGCCTACGCTGAAACTCATGAGATTCCCGTAAGTGCGACGCAGGAAAAGCCCTATTCGACTGACCGAAATCTGATGCACATCTCTTTCGAGGGCGGCCTGCTCGAAGATCCTTGGGCAGAGCCTCCTGAGGACATGTTCCTGTTAACGCTCTCGCCCGAAACCGCCCGTCTCGAGCCGGAGTACGTCACCGTGTCTTTTGCTGAGGGAGCGCCGGTCGCGCTGAATGGAGATCTCTTGGATCCCGTTACGCTGCTCGAGCGCGTAAACGCTCTTGGCCATGATCATGGGATTGGACGCGTGGATCTCGTCGAAAACCGCTTCGTTGGAATGAAATCAAGAGGCGTCTATGAAACTCCGGGCGTGACCATCTTGCAGACAGCACATCGCGCTCTGGAATCCATCACGCTCGACCGCGAGGTGATGCACCTGCGGGATTCGTTATCAGTGAGATTCTCTGAATGCGTCTATTACGGATTCTGGTTTGCACCAGAATTTGACCTATTGCGAAAGATGGTCGACGAGACCCAGCAGAACGTTACCGGTGATGTGCGGTTAAAACTCTACCGGGGAAACACCATAGTTGTGGGACGACGTTCACCACACTCACTCTACGACGAGAAGGTCGCAACATTCGAGGCCGAAAGCGTTTATGACCAGCGCGATGCTGAAGGTTTCATCAAGTTGAATGCGCTGCGACTGCGTCTGCGGGGAAAGGGAAACAGATGACTATTGTCGAAATCGAAAAGATCGGTTCAGCGACATCGCCACTGGAAGTTCAGAAGTCGCTCACCGTCAAATACGAAAACAAGCATCCCCGGGCAGGTGATGTAATTGCTGTGCGCGCGCTTACTGACAGTGCCACGTACAACATGCTGGAACTGCCAAACGGCCGCTTGGCCAAAATAAACCCTGGAGATCTGATCGCCGGTGTTCTGGGCAAGCGACGCGCGTTGAAAGGCTTCGTTGGCGACATTCCCGATACCGTGAGTCGAGGCGACCGCCTTCACTTGCTGAACATGGGTGGCGTTATCGGTCGCTGCACGGGGCATCATTCGAGCTTTGGGGAGGCGATCGAGCTGGAGGTGCTGGGAATCGCCTGCGACACCAAGGGTAGTACGCTGAATATTAGCGAAGCAGCGTTACCGGCACGAACCCATCTCGGTGAGACGCCTCCACTGGTTATGATTGCCGGCACTAGTATGAACAGCGGTAAAACCTGCGCAGCAACCGAACTGATAAGGCAGGCCACACGTGCCGGTATGCGCGTTGCCGCGGCAAAGCTATCGGGTGTGGCATGTCTGCGCGACACATTAAATATGGAGGACCATGGCGCCATCGCTACAGCAAGTTTTCTTGACTGCGGTCTCGCATCAACCGTCGATGTGGGCGACCTGGCGCCCACGGCCAAAGCGATCATTGCACAATTGAATCTCGCAGCTCCTGATCTGATCGTGATCGAGCTGGGGGATGGAATTCTCGGCGGTTATTCAGTTGAGTCTGTATTTGCCGACCGCGAATTGCTGGAAGCGACCGCAGCTCTCGTATTTTGCGCCTCAGACTACGTCGGAGCCTGGGGCGGCATTGCGTTGATGCGACAGCGTGGCCTGGAGATAGATGTGATTAGTGGCTCAGTAACCGACTCGCAGATGGGTGAGGACTACATTGAGCGCGAGTTTGGGATTCGCGCCGCCAACGCAAAACGCAACGGCACGAGACTCTTCAGTCTTGTTAATGAACGACTGCAACAGGCGAGAGAACGCATAGCAGCGTAGATTTTGGAGTGCGGCGGCAAGGGCGCTAGCCCGCGCCGCCGCTTTCTTTCTCCTCGGTCTGCAACTGAGGGCGACAAGTGGACAAGATGCGAAATCAAACCCTTCAAATCGGTATTTTTGGTGGCTCCGGTTACGGAGGCTCAGAGCTGCTTCGCATCCTTCTGCAACACCCACTCGCAAATGTGAGGTTCGTCACGGCAAACGAGCAGGCTGGGAAGCTTGTGAGTGAAGTTCATCGCAATCTTCTCAGTGTCACCAATCTCTCCTTTCATAATTCCGATGACGCGCTAAAACTCGCGTCGGAAACTGAATGCGTATTTCTCGCGCTGCCCCACGGGCAAGCAATGGACCTGGTTCCGCAACTCCCCGCCAACACAAAGGTCATTGATCTGTCCGGCGATTTTAGACTCCGCGATAAGAGCGAATTCGAGCAGCATTATGGTGGAGAGCACACTGCAATGCATGTTCAGGACCGATTTGTCTATGGATTAACGGAACTCAATCGCAACGCAATTCGCGAGGCGCAGTACATCAGCAATCCGGGCTGTTTCGCCACCGCGACGCTGCTTGGCCTTGCGCCGTTGGTCGCGAACGACTTGATCGCGGGCCGAGTAGTTGTTGACGCCAAGACCGGTTCGTCGGGATCGGGTGCAAAACCGGCAGCCAACACACATCACCCGCAACGGATGAACTCTTTTTACGCGTACAAGCCCTTCACGCATCAACATGTGCCTGAGATCGAACAAGAACTGCGTCGCGTGGGCGACTGGACCAACGAATTGGTGTTCATGACGCATTCGCTGCCGGTAGCTCGAGGAATTTTTGCTTCGATCTACGTTGAGTTCCACGATGCGATGATGGAGAGCCAGGTGCGACAACTGTTCCAGCAGTTTTACGAGGACTCAGACTTTGTTCGAATAGTTGCTGGCTCCCCGGATATCAACTGGGTCAAGACCACGAACTTCTGTGACATCGGTTTTGCGGTAAGAGGCCGCCAGCTAGTGGTCTTCTCCGCTTTAGACAATCTGGTGAAGGGTGCGGCGGGGCAGGCCGTGCAGAACATGAACCTGATGTGCGGATTGGCTGAGAAAACCGGACTCATGTTATTAGGGACAAATCCATAGCGAGCAAGAACTACAGTGACTACCTACACAAGCACCGAAGCAGAGATCGTTGAGCTTGAGAACCGTTACCAGCTCGCGACATACAAGAAGATCCCGATTGTGGCTGAGCGAGGTGATGGTGTCTGGTTATATACTGCCGACGGGACGAAATACCTCGATCTCTATGGCGGTCACGCGGTAGCAGGTACAGGACACTCTCATCCTCATGTTGTTACTGCGATTCAGGAGCAATGCCGGAAATTGCTCTTCTATTCGAATCTGGTCTATTCCGAAACGCGCGCCCGGGCCGCCGAGAAACTCCTTTCCATCGCTCCACCTCCCCTGACTAAGGCGTTCTTTTGTAACTCCGGAACGGAAGCCAACGAGAACGCGATGCGTATGGCCCGCATGGTTACGGGACGCGAGAGTATTGTTACCTTCTCGGGAGGCTTTCATGGTCGAACCGCGGATGCGATTAGCGCGACGTTCCTGGGCAAATATCGCGATCTCGGAAAGCCAAACGTGCCGGGCCATATTGAGGCGGAGTTTGGGAACATTGAATCAGTTCGCGATGCGGTAGATGAAACCGTCGCAGCGATCATGCTCGAGCCCATTCAATCAATGGCCGGCGTGCGCCTGGCGCCGCCAAGTTTCTATCGCGATTTAAGAACCCTTTGCGACGAACGAGGTATCCTCCTCATTTATGACGAGGTACAGACCGGTGCCGGCCGCACGGGAGAGTGGTTCTTCGCCGGCAGTGCTGCAGGTGATGGTGTCGTTCCAGATATTGTTACTTTGGCAAAGGCCCTGGGGAGCGGCATTCCCGTAGGCGCCTGCCTAGTCAACAAAACAGTTGCTTCCTCGATCAAAGAGAACGACCTGGGAACCACTTTTGGCGGCGGCATGATCGCCATGGTCGCTGTTACCGCAACGATCGAAGCCTTAGAAAATGAACAGATGCTGGCTAACGTGCGTGATGTTGAAATCTATATTCGACAACGACTCGGGAGCCTTCCGGATATCACCGGAGTGAAGGGACTTGGATTGCTGCTTGGGATCGAGTTCAGCGATGCCGTGGCTCCCATTCACGCCCGTCTACTTGAACGACAGGTCATTACCGGAACTTCCAACGATCCAAAGGTTCTCCGACTCTTGCCCCCACTGTGTCTGCAACGCTCTCACGTCGACCTATTTCTCAGCGCGTTGCAGATCTAAAGCCGGATCATTCCAATGGCAAAGCATTTTTTAACAACTGCTCAATTCACAGGTGCTCAACTTGAGCATCTGCTTGATTCGGCTTCGAGTATGAAGACTGGCGACCCGCAATCTAAACCATTGGCCGGCAAATCCATTGCCCTGGTCTTGTTCAATCCAAGTCTGCGCACGCGAGCATCGATGCAGGTTGGCATATACGAACTCGGCGGAAATCCGGTGGTATTGGAGCCCGGTGACACCAGCTGGACCATTGAGCACCGAGACGGTGTGGTGATGGTTGGGGACAAAACTGAGCACGTAGCCGAGTTTGTTAGAGTCCTCGGTCGATACTGTAGCGTCATCGGGGTTCGCACGTTTGCAGCGCTTAATGACTGGCAATCAGAGCGAATCGACCCGGTGTTAAATGCGTTTGCAAAGTATTCCGAGGTCCCGGTGATCAACCTTGAGTCCGCGATGCACCATCCGTGTCAATCGATGGCGGATATGATGACGATCCGCGAAAAGCTTGGACCGGGACGTAAGCGCGTGGTTTTGAGCTGGGCCTGGCATCCCAAGACTCTGCCAATGGCGGTGCCCAACAGCTTCGCATTGGCGGCGGCGCAATTTGGACATGACGTCACAATTGCCCACCCTGACGGTTACGAACTGGACGAAGAGTTGATGCAGCTTATAACTCAGCGGGCGCAGCATTCCGGTGGCAGCCTGAAACTAACTAACGACGTGGAGGCTGCATTCACGGGTGCGCAAGTGATCTACGCAAAGAGTTGGGGATCGAAGCAGTTCTACGGACGAACTGAAAGGGAGATTGAAGAACGGGCGCGGTACCGTGGTAAGTGGATTGTAGATGCGGCGAAGATGGCACGAACTGACTCGGCCGTGTTCATGCATTGTCTACCGGTGCGAAGAAACGTAATTGTAACCGATGAGGTGATCGACTCTGCTGCATCCGTCGTCATCGATCAGGCAGAAAACCGTTTACACGTGCAGAAGGCAATTCTCAAAGGACTCGTAGAATGAGCAACCCGCCGCAACAAAACGCGCGAGCAGCAATTGACGATCAGACTCGTCTGGATCTGTTGCGCGAAGCGTTGCCATATATTCAGCGCTTTAAGGGCCAGACGTTTGTCGTAAAGATTTCGGGAAAGGCGACGGAAGACCACTCCAACCTCATCTCGTTGGCCGAGGAGCTGGCGCTGCTCCATCAGGTTGGGATTCGGGTCTGCGTGGTCCATGGAGGCGGCAAACAGTTAACCGAATTGGCGGGTCGCATGGGTGTTGAGCAGACAATAATCGATGGACGCAGAGTCACAGACGACGAAACGCTCGACATGGCCAAAATGGTCTTTGCAGGAAAGATCAACACTGACATTCTGTCAGCTTTGAGAAATCGCGGCATCGAAGCGGTGGGGCTTTCAGGAATAGATGGAAATATTGTTCATGCGGAACGGCGACCGCCATCAGAGGTTCTGAATCGAGAAACTGGAGAGCGTGCGAAAGTTGATTTTGGCCATGTGGGGGACGTGGTCCGGATAAACTCGCGCTTGCTCAGCGTACTGCTGGATCACGGCTACCTGCCGGTAATCTCCTCGTTAGGGGCCGATGATGAAGGCAGGGTTTTTAACATCAATGCAGATACCATCGCGGCGGAGATTGCGGTTCAGCTCAAGGCGGAGAAGCTGATTCTACTTTCAGACGTAGATGGCATTTACTTGCGTCACGGAGAGGCAGACACAAAGTTGTCGCGTCTGACGATGGAGGAAGCGTCGCAACTGATTGAGAGTGGTTCAGCCAAGGGAGGAATGATTCCGAAACTGCAGAGCCTCACGACCTTGCTCGCGCGCGGAGTCCACAGCGCCCACATCATTAGCGGCACAAAACGCAACGCCTTGCTGTCAGAGGTCTTCACTGATAGTGGCACCGGCACGATGATCGTCGCAAACCAGCCTCCTGCTAAATAACATGACACTTATTTTACTTATCCCACGCGATTCGGCCAGAAAGAACTCTACCGCTTCATAGAGTTCGACCGTAGCTTCTCACCTGGCCAACTAGGTTACAGTCAAGGGAACGTGGGCACAGCCGGCACGTTCGTTCTGGCGACAAAGCACCAAAACTGTATACGTCGCTATGCATAACAAATTGGGAAGTGGGCAAATTCTCGCGGCCTATTGCGAAATAATCCACGTTCTGAGTCACAACAGAATCGAGTTTCATTAAATGTTCAAATCGGAACAGTGCTTGCGTCGAGCGCCGACGTTTGAATTAGGAACCTCGCCCACTTCGCTGCCGCCATTCAGAGTTCCATACTCCGAACAGCCACTAACGACGATACCTAGTGTAATAGGGCATTATCTGCCTCGTCGGTTAACACCAGTTGCAAACGTCCTGCGAATTGGAGGGAGGCTTGCCTCGAATATAGCAACTCCTTTTCTCGTCTTTGAGGGATTTTACGATTGGGGGTTGCTCGGTTCTTGCGCTGAACTTTGCTATCGCAATCCGTGCAATTAAGAGACCCCTAAGGGAGTCACAGCAATGAATGTCTTTATATGGATCTTGATGGCCGCTGGAGGTTTAGCCGTTGCGTCACAATTGAGTAAGCGAAAAAAATTCCGGGCAATTGCCGAACTCCCCGACACAGATTTTATAACAGCTTACCGGAAGCGGTTTGCCGCTGAAGAAGCCGACATTATTCGGGAAAGACGATTTATAGCGAATATGCTCGGCATAGATCCATTTAAGATAACACCGGACCAAGCATTTGCCGAACTAGAGCCCCTTACCGGTTTTCTGACGGAGTATCACATAGGCATGAGCGATCTTGAAGCTGAGATGGTTAAACGATATCAGCAATCCGGATTGCAGATTCCTAAAATGTTCCCACCGACCGTTGGCGATCTAATCCATAGTTTGTTGACTGCCAAAAAGTCCGAACAATGACAGTTCTCGATTCGATTGAGCTCCCTGACGCTACGACACGCTTGACTGCCTCACAGCGGCCACCCAGCCGAATTAGCCGAAACGAGAGCTACACCTAAACGAGCTCGGCATTGATGAAACGGTCAACTTTTTTGTCCCTACGACGCCACGAACAGACTGACCTCACGAACACTCCCAAATGGTGTCGTCAATGCCTATCGTATGATGGCCTTGAGCGCCTCACCCGCCTGACCCACGCAAAGACGCCAAACACGCTCGCTGACTTTCAATACCAATTCAACGCCGTCAACAATATCACGCAGATGATTGATGGCGCCGGTACTCACAACTACACGTACGACACTCTCGATCGTCTCACTGCGGCAACGCATCCGAACCAGCCAAATGAGAGTTACACATATGATGATGTCGGTAACCGCACTGCGTCACATCAAGGTTCGAGCTACACATACCAACCGTTTAGTCGACTTGTGGCGGCGAATGGTACTTCCTTCGGCTATGACACAAATGGAAATACGATATCCAAAACCGATTCAACTAGCAGTTGGACTTACACGTGGGATTACGAAAACCGGCTAAAGGAGGCGATGCTTTCGGGCGGAGTGACCGTGATCTACAACTACGATGCACTTGGTCGCCGCGTGCAGCGAACAAGCAGCGTAAGCGGAACGATGAAATCTGTCTATGAAGATGCAGACGTGGTGCGTGACTTAGATGCAAGTGGCGCGACGACGGGTGATTACCTGAATGGGCCAGGAATTGACAACAAGCTACGACAAACCAGTGGCGATGGGAGTTTGTATTTCCTAACTGATCATCTCAACACTACGCGCGCTTTAGCCGACGTAAGTGGCAGCCTCTCATCCAACCTGAGCTACGACTCGTTCGGCAGTCTAACTAGTAGTTCTGCTTTAACTCGGTACGCATTCACGGGCCGCGAAGTTGACCCGGAGTTGGCTTTGATGCACTTCCGTGCTCGCTGGTACGATCCGCTGCAAAGAAGATTTATTAGCGAAGGTCCGATTGGGTTCGAGGGCGGCATTAACGGCTATTCCTACGTGGACAATAGCCCCCTAGGATCAATTGACCCGCTTGGGTTAGCTAGCATTCTTGTCGTTGTTGGGGCCCGCAGCAATGGGGGCACTGGCATCGCCTACATCTTGTTGCTGGATAAGAACGGGAATCGCATTAATGCGTGTGGGTGTGACAACGAATATTTCGAGGGTATAGCCACGGCAAGTAAGCCAAATCGAATGCTCGGAAACGGAGATGTAAATAGCCTAATCCAAGCGATACAGGGACTGCCGAAGGATGATCCCTTAGAGTTCATATTTGTGGGTGATAGTCAGTATTTGCATTCGTTGGCAAATAATCCGACTCAGGCCAAGACTCCATGGCAGCCCGTATTGAGAGGCAATCTAGGACTACCATAACGGGACTTCAGACCAAATATATAGGGAGACGAGCCTTCGATATGAAACTTCGATATTTACCGCTCATTCTATTCTGCCTTTTTGCAACGTGCAGTACGACGACTAAACAAGTGAATAAAACCGCGCGAACTAACTCGGACATCCCATCGGTGGATAACAGACTGATACAAACTGGTTAGACTGTTTTCGGAAGACGTCGGCGAACGCGGAGAAGAAGCCTTTCAGGAAATGCGTTCTCGTCACAATGTAGTCGACGAGTTATTGGCTCTTCGCCGCAAACTTCCGCGTGATGATGCGCTGCAACCACAAATTGCCTTTGCTCTTGCTAACCTGAATCACGAATACCAATCGAACGCGGATGTAATAACGTCTGCATTATCAAGAGATTCTAAGTTCAAGGGCTTAGACGCTGATCAAGCTGCATCACTGCTCATTCGCTTAATCAACAAGGGCGACCAAGAGCGCCTGCGAGAGCTTTTGCGCTCCGCAGATTGGGCTGATGGAGCATTGGCGGAAATTATCGGTGACGAAGCAAGCGATCAGCTTTTACACGACACTGCCGGCTTCCTGGCACTGCTCAGAGCGGAACCTCAGTCTTTGAGAATGAAGATCTATAGATTGATTCATAACTCAGGATCACTTAATGAAGAGGATAAGAAGTTGATTGATTTACGCTTGCGGCAGGTTGAGAAGAAATCGCCGGTTTTTGCCGTTGCGCTCGAGCCTCGCGCATCCCAAGCAGTACGTTGATCACGCAGTGATGCGCGCGCGGAGTTCTATGTTGTGATACCGTCAGCTTATTGACCAAAGCACCAAAAGCAATCAGGCGGCAAGAGTCACCACGTTTTTGCGATAATGCCATCGATTGACGGGTACGATTGATCCGGCCCAGAAGACGACTGCTTACGAGTACAACGCACGCTCGCAAATGACTTCCGTGACGGACGTTTTCGGTCAGGTGGTCAGTTATCAATACGATGCCAACTCGAACCGTTCGCAACTGAGTTTGAATGGCGCGACAAACGCTACCTACCAATACGACCTGATTGACCGCCTGACGCAACTAACGGACAACACGAGTGTAGCGCGGGCGGCCTGGCGTTTTTCTTTCAGCCGGAAGCTCTCGCCACGAATATTGATAATGGTGCAGCGGTGGAGCAAGCGGTCCAGTGCTGCGGACGCCATGATGGCATCACCGGCAAAGACTGCCGCCCAATCACTAAAAGCTTTGTTAGAGGTGAGGATGATGGCGCTGTTGTTGTCGTAGCGTTGCGAGATCACCTGAAAGAAAGAGACTGGCTTGCGTCTGGTCCAATTGCAAATAGCCCACCTCATCAATGATCAGAAGTTTGGGTCGCGTCAGGTTGTGCAGTTCACGATGAAGTTTGCTTTCGGCCAGCGCCTTGGACAAACGACGGGTCATCTCAATGGCGGTGGTGAAGTAAACACGATGACCGGCTTCGGCAGTCAGCAAACCGAGGGCGATGGCTAGATGCGTTTTCCCCACTCCTGGTGGGCCGAGGAAATGAGAATAGGACCAACTTTGCGCCGCGGCTTGTTGCGCAGCGGAATCGAGTTGGGCCAGGGCGGTGGTCAGTTTCAGTTGTTGCAGAGCGGCCGGGGCTTGCTGTTCGTAGGTAATGCTCACGGCTTCACCTCCTGGACGGCAGTTTGTTCATAGGCGGTTAAGGGAGTGACCGCGAGGGCCTCACTGAAACTGAGTTGCCTGTGGGGCGCGGCGGGAGCTGGCTTTTGCAGTGAGAGTTGCCAGAGCGCCGCAATATGTTCCGGATGCTCGATAAAAGAATCGGGCTGGCTGGCGCGCTGGTGCTCGGCGATGATCAGGTCGCCGCTACGGATGATGATCTTTTCCGGAAAAGCCTCGACAAACATGGACTTACCAGCATGCTCGGGGGGGATGGAGTAACGACTGCGGTCGAAGCGCACCTCGCCCTCCCAATTAGCCTGCCGTTGTACCTGTTGGCCCACCAGATAAGGAGTGATCGAGTTGCAGTTGGTCAAGCCTTCCTGGCTAAACAGCTCGACAGGCCGCTGTTTAGTGGTAGCGTGTTACATCGCAACTACTCTATAACAAGCCTGATTGGTAGTTCGCGCTGCAAATACTCTAACAAAGAGAAAATGAACAACGAATCGATAGCGCGGCGATTTCAGCAACTCGCCACTTTGATGGAGATCCGCGGCGACGACCCCTTTCGCCTCCGATCCTACCGTAATGCTTCCGAAGCGATTGAAACCTGGCCAGAGTCAGTCGCTGAGATCGCCAGAACTCAAGGATTGGCCGGCTTGCAGGACATTCCGGGTGTTGGAAAAGCAATTGCGGGAAAGATCGTCGATCTCGTCGAGCGCGGAACATTTGATGCCTGGGAGAAGCTCACTTCAGAAACCCCAGCCACCGTGCTTGAGCTCCTGGAGATTCCGGGCATTGGCCCAAAGACTGCGGCCCTCCTTCACAACAAATTCAAAATCACTTCCCGCAATGATCTTAAAGAGTTCGTAGCTGGCGGTGGTTTGGAACAGGTAGATGGTATTGGTCCCAAGACGGCTGAACGGATCAGAGCCGAGATCGGCCTTTGATCTTAGGTCGTTGTTGGTTGTTCGTTGTTAGTTGTTGGGTGTTCGTTGTTGGTTGTTGGTTCTTGGCCTTAGGCCTTCGGCCTTTGAACTTGATTTTCGTCGCTCGTCCTTTGATAGTCGATTCTCCTCCGTCGTTGGGCGGAAAGATCAATCGCCGAGCGCCTGAAGCCAAGAACCAACAACGAACAACTAACAACGAACAACTAACAACGATCAACTAACAACAAACAACAAACCACCAACCACTAAACCAAAGATTAAACCAAAATTGCAAAGTAATAGCTGGCGTGGTTGAATTGCGCTCGTTCTCAACGCCCACTTTCCGGAGCCCACATGAAAAAACTCAACCGTCGCGACTTTGTGCGAACCGGCGCTGCTGCCGGTCTTACACTCGCTACCTCGAGCAACGCAGTTACACAGTTTCCCAACATCATTACTCAAACGGGCGTCAAGCCCGTCGTCATAGCCTCAGGAAACGGAAACCGCTTCAAACACGACGGCAATGTGACGGCTGTGCAGAAAGCCTTCAACATGCTCACGCAAGGCGCCGATGTCCTCGATGCTGTCATCGCCGGAGTCAACATATGCGAGTTGGACCCATTAGACGATAGTGTGGGTTATGGTGGTTTGCCGAATGCTGATGGCGTCGTGCAACTCGACGCCTCCTGCATGCATGGGCCAAAGAGACGCGCCGGGGCGGTAGCGGCGCTCGAAGGCGTCAGAACTCCATCACTGGTTGCCAAGGCCGTCCTGGACCACACCGATCACCACTTGTTGGTCGGTGAAGGTGCTCAGTGGTTCGCACGCAACATGGGTTTCAAGATAGAGGAGGATCTGAATACCGACAACTCGCGGCGCCTGTGGTTGGAATGGAAACGTCGTACCGACCCGGGACACTATCTCGATCCTCTGAAACGCGCGGAACTGTGGCATCGTGAAGGTCTCAGAATGGTGGCTGACGGGTTGATTCACCCGGACCGTTTCTACGGCACGATCAACTGCAATGGCATCAACGCCAAGGGGGAGATTTGCGGTGTTACAACCACGAGCGGACTGGCCTGGAAGATCCCCGGACGTGTGGGCGATTCTCCGATTCTCGGCGCCGGGCTCTACGTTGATGGTCAGGTTGGCGCGGCGGGATCAACCGGCCGGGGAGAGGCGAATCTCTACAATCTCTGTTCGTTTCTAATTGTTGAGGAGATGCGACGCGGCGCTCATCCCAAAGATGCCGGTATGGAAGCTCTCCGCCGCATAAAAGCAAATACGGTGGAGAAGCGACTACTGAATGGTAGAGGCGATCCTAATTTCGGCATCAATTTCTACATCCTGAACGCTAAAGGACAATATGCGGGCGTAACCATGTATGAAGGACCTTCCTATGCCCTCTGCACGGAAAGTGGTCCTCAGACGATCAAGTCAGACTCTCTGCTAACAGGTAAGCCAAATGAGCCTTAAGCGTAGGGTGGTTCGAGAACCATTGAGCAAAGAGCTATCGTTTAAACCAGCTGATGCCGCTCACTGGGATGATTTGGTGGAACTGTTCGGAGAACGCGGCGCCTGCGGTGGGTGCTGGTGCATGTTCTGGCGTCTGCCACGAAAGCAGTTCGAAGCGCAAAAGGGGACAGCAAATAAGCGTGCCCTGAAGAAGATAGTCGCTTCCGGAACACCACCGGGCATTCTCGCTTATCGTGGCAAAGAAGTTATCGGATGGTGTGCCGTGGCGCCCCGCACTGAATACGGAGCATTGGAACGGTCACGTATTCTGAAGCCGGTAGACGAGAAACCTGTCTGGTCTATTTCCTGTCTATTTGTGAAGAGGGGTTACCGTCGACAGGGTATCTCAGCGCAACTATTACGTGCGGCGGTAGATTTTGCGCGCAGTCATGGCGCGAAGATCGTTGAAGGTTATCCCACTGAAACCGGCGAAACCCAGGTAGCCGATCCGTTTTTGTGGCACGGCATCTCGTCAGCATTTAGCGCTGCGGGCTTCACAGAAGTCGCGCGGCGCTCACCCACCCGTCCCATAATGCGTATTCAGTTCTAAGGCCTCGCTAATCGCCCATACTGCCCATGGCGAGATACTTCGTTTCTGCCTGGCGCTTCACAATTACCAGCGTGATGTCGTCCGCCGCCTGCGTGCCTTGCGAGAACTTTGTAAGGGCAGACTCGATTCGATCGCGAATACCTGCGGCTGAGGATTCAACGTTGCGCGAAACAGTTTCGTACAAGCGTGTCGGTCCAAACTCTTCTCCGGACGGACTGGCCGCTTCAGTCACTCCATCCGAGTAAATGACTAAGACATCGCCGGGCTGAAGCTGAGTTCTTCCTTCGCGGTAATCCGCGTCCCGCTTGATTCCCAGCGGCAGACCGCCGGAAGCGAGTTGCTCAACCGTCCCCGCAGCGTGAACGATCAGTGGAGGGTTATGACCAGCATTTAGAAACGAGACGGCGCCAGAGTCAGGATCGAGCTCAGCATAAAACAGGGTCACGAACCGATTCGGCGGGATGTTGTCAGCCAAGTAACGATTCACCGCCGAAATAGTGTCGACCAGTGATTCGTGAGATCCCGATTGAGCGTGAACCGCGGCATGCAGAGATGACATCAGCAATGCTGCTGCAGTGCCCTTACCGGAAACGTCCCCCAGAGCTATAACCAACCTTCCATCTTCTCTTTTGATGAAGTCGTAATAATCTCCACCAATCTCATAGCAAGGAAAACTGATCCCCTGGAGCTCATAGCCTGGCACCTGCGGCGGCGCAGCTGGTTGAAAACGCTGCTGAATCTCACTGGCAAGTTGGAGTTCCCTTTCAAGACGCTCCTGCTGCAATCGAGCCTCTAACAACCTGGCGTTCTCCACACGAATAGCAGCCACAGACGCCAGCGTAGTAAGAACCTTCAAATGATCTTCGGTAAACCTGCTATCAGCAATCGGCGAATCGGCGTAGATGATACCGAAGACCTTGTCAGACACACCCAGCGGTACTGCGAGAACAGAGCGCACACCCTGAAGCACCATGGTTCCACTGGCAAAGCGCGGGTCGTGCTGTGCGTCAGACGTAAGCACAGATTTTCCCCGCATTACCACCTCATCCATGACATTGCGGCTGACACGAATCTCCCCAACCTCACCGACGCGGTCGCGCAACCGTGCCACCGCCACCCGCATCTCGGTGGCGCCTTCATCCCGCATCATCAACAGACAACGATCCGCCGGGACCGCCTCGAACACAAGTGACACGATCTGTTCGAGCGTCTCGTTCAAGGTTGCAGAAGCCAGGAGTGTGATCCCGACCTTACTGATGAGGGCAAGCAAGTCTCCCTGTTTTGCTGCGCGAGCAGCGGGGGTTGCCTCGGGCTTCGTGCGGGCGCCTTCAATGGCTTCCAACAGTCCCGACGTAGTGCGATCGGAGGACTGCAGGGCGATGGTTGCCTCCGGCAAGGACGTTGTGTTGTCCGTGATCATGGTGGCGCCCATGCTTGAGTTGTAGGTGCCATCATCGAAGACGATCTCGGTTTCACCTATCTGAATGCGGCCGCCCGCGTGCAGGGGCACGGTCCCGTCGACGCTGAGACCGTTATAAAGAGTGCCATTCGCGGAACCCAGATCCTGAAGAAAGTATTCGTCGCCTTCACGACGAACCTCTGCATGGACGCGTGATGCAAATGGGTCCGGAATGCAGAGGTCGTTACGCGCTGATCGACCGATGGTGATTCTGAGCCTGCCCAAGGGAAAGTGATCGGCTGCTCGGTCGGGGTATTTGACAATAAGTTCTGGCATGGGCGTTTTCTAAATAGACACCGGGCTCAAAAAACAGAGATTAACTCCTGACGTGTTAACCACGCCAACTCCTGAAAAAACTAGTAATGATCTCAGCGACCGCGTGATGTGATGTTTACGTCACGCACCACCACAGTGTCGGCAATCAGATCGTGTAATGCCCGACCGCGCGAACTGAAAGCGGCTATTGCGAAACCAATTCCCAAAGTAGCCAGCGACAATGGATAACCTACAAAATGTCGCAAAACAGCTCGACCAAAGCTCAACGGTAAGCCATTGGTGCGCTCTATGCGCAATCCCGTCGCCCACTTACCAACTGTGAAACCGGTGGTGCCGGCAAGCACCCCAAGATTCACCACGGTAGCTGCCAACGCGATGATTACTCCAAACGTCTCCGACGACGCGCCGGCAGTGCGGGCACCGCCACCGAGCATCCGAGCTATAAGTGTGCTGAATGCGAGAATGGAAGCAACCAGGATGTAGTCGATCAAAACGGCGCCGCACCGGAGGGAGAAGGGCGCGCGCAGCCTTTCGTATTTCCTGACCGAACGTGGCTTCACCTCTGCACGCCCAATTGCACTTGCTTCTGTGGTCATCGTCCCTGACCTTGCTATGGATAACTAACCCAAAAGGAAGTGCAGCGTCGTTTCACCCAGCCGAAGTTTGTCACCGCTGTCTAACACTCTGGGCTGCCGCGGTGCTAATCGCACAGAATCATTTATTACGGTACCGTTTACCGATCCGAGATCCTCCACCAGGAACGTGTCGCCTTCTAACCAGATGCGTGCGTGGCGACGCGACACCTTGGTCTCGGGATCGAACCGTGAAAGATCGATCTCGGGGAAGATGTTCGAATGTGGATCGGTGCGTCCTACGAGATTGCTGTCCTTCTGCAAGATAAAGGACGCGTCCAGTTCGGTGGTGCCGGCAACTACCAACTTTGCTGTCGGTCGTACAGCTCGCAGCATCGCACTCGCCCCTGCCCCCGCCATAGGTTGCCGCGCACCGCAATGCGCACAGAACACGTCGTCCGCTGCAATACGCCCCCCGCAAAATCCACAGTAAACAGTCTGAACCTGGACGGTCTCGCCGCCGAGCTGCGGCGAAGGCATCCCATAACTGACTTGACCCGACATCAACCTCTCCAGATGTGTAGCGAGCGCGTCTCGCATCTCACCCGCTGAGGTGAATCGGTCTTCGGGCTTGTACTCTACAGCCCGCATGAGTATGTGTTCGATCTCGCTGGAAAGGGTAGGCGCAATCTGGCGTGGCCGAGGGTTCTTCGTGAAATCAAAAATCAGCAGCGGATTATCCTGCGGATCGGCTCCCGTCAGCAGATGGAACATGGTGGCGCCAAGGCTATAAACATCTGACCGAGGTTCGACGCGACCGCTGAACAACTCAGGCGGAGCGTAGCCCATGGTACCCACGGCCGTTACACCCTTCTCCTGTCTCGTCACCCAACGCGCGATTCCAAAGTCGATTAACATCAGCCGACCTGTGTTTCCATCCACCATCAGGTTTGCAGGCTTCAGATCGCGATAAATGATCGGCTTCGGACGTGAATGCAGGTACTCCAATACATCAGCTGCCTGCATGCCCCAGTCGGCAGCTGTCTTTTCATCTATTCGCCCACCGGGGGCGCTGCGCATCCGTGAAGACAGGTCGCCACCCGAGATGTATTTCATTACCAGGTAGAAGCGCAACAGCTTTTCATCGTAGAAATAGTCGTAGATGGTTGGAATGGAAGGGTGCTCGAGAGAGGTCAGCAATAGTGACTCGCGTTTGAAATCACCGATCGCTTTCTCATGCTGCAACGGATCGAGATGGGCTTCTACCATCTCCTTTACCGCCCGTGGGGCGTCGCCGAGATTTCGGTCCTTTGCTAGGTAGACGGCGCCCATACCACCGCCTCCAATTCGCCGAACGATCTCATACCTTCCGTTCAAGACGGTTTCAGGTTCAAGTTGTTTGACAGTTGGAGTATGGCCACCGGTGGTTCCGGTCTTCTCGGCTTTGCTGGTATGCAGCGGCACTTCGTCTGTTGACGACCCACCTAAAGAACTCCCTAACGAATTCTGAAACTCGTCGCTTTCTTCGCCGGGACTGCTGGGCACAACCTCTGACACTTCTTCAGGCGCCGCCGATGCGTACATCGGTGGTTGCGGGTCGGTCGCAGCGAGGGCCGGCTGTTGATGCTCGCCGCAGTTACCGCAGAAACTCTCTTCCGGCGCCATTCTGGCGCCACAATTTATGCACTCGGCCATGGGGAAACGTTTACTTCTTCTTCGGAGTTTTGCCGAACGTCTCTAATAGGTGACGTCCTGCTACAAGATTTACTTAACAGTGTGAAATCTCAAAAAAGTCTTGCCAACGATAATTTCGTCACCGTCGTTTAGCGTTTGATTGACACCAGGTAGCAGTCGCTTACCGCGATTAACAAACGTTCCATTCGTTGAACCCAAGTCCTCGAGAAAGTACTGACCATCCCGCAGGGAAATTCGGGCGTGGCGCCGCGATACTTTGGCCTCAGGGTCATCTGCATCGAGGTCCACGTCGGGGAACACCCCACCATCGGCGTCCCAGCGACCGATCTGGGATTCGGCGTCGCTAAGCATGAAGCGCTTGCCCACCGATCTGCCACGCTCGATGACCAACATGGCGTGTGGTCCATTTCGTGACCCAAGCGAAGAGGACAAGTTTAAAGCTGCGGCACCTTGGCTGGCTGCGACTTCCTGGGGCACTTTGGACGGCGCGTGGGATCCGTTTTGCCCATTCTGGCTCTGCGGACCTTGTTGAACATTGAAGCGCGAATCACCTGCACGAGAATTGGGTCTCAAAGGAGCACCACACTCATCGCAGTACTGCGACCCTTCAAGATTCTCGGTCTTACACCGCTCACATGTGATCATCTTTTTCTTGTGCGCATCCTAAATGTAGCTGGCGCACTGGTTTCAGCTGTCAATCAACCCAGCCTGGGCGAGTCATTCTAGCGCGAATCTGCAGCAAGCCAAAGCAGGATTGCAAATTCACCGTTGACGACAAATGGCCCCGCGGGCCCCAACAAGAACCAACCGCAGAATGGCTCGGCAAAATAATGGTTTGATGGCTCCAATTAATTCTAGGGTCAAATTCCCCGAGATCGCCAGCAACACCGAACAAGTGTTAATCTCCAAACACTATTCAACGTTATATCTATGGCGATGGGTGAGAATCCTGACCAGTGGGTGCTAATCGTCAACCCGCAATCTCCCCATGCGTCAGAAAAACCCGGCCAAATGTCCATCGCCAACTTGCATTCTTGAAACTGTTTGCTATTTTTTGACGTAAAAGCTACTCGGAACGCTGCAGCTACGTGCGCCCGGGATTGGACCCGAAACTCTTGCCCGCAGCCGTTGGCGCCGATGAACGTTGATCGAAGGAATATCTCATGGCTATGAGTAGGAAGAAAAAGGTAATTATTGCGGTCTCGGCGGTAGCGGTGCTCGCACTGGTTGTCATCATCAGCGTCTTCGCCAGTCGTAAAGAGGAACCCGAAGTCACCACTGTCAAGATTGAAGTGCGCCCCGAGCTTCGCCAGACGGTGACAGCCTCTGGTGAGGTTCGGCCAATTCGCTACATCAAACTGACGAGTGAGGTACCCGGAAGAATCGAAGAGATCTACGTAAACCCCGGAGATCAGGTGACTGTGGGCAAGCCGTTGGTACGGGTAGACCCAACCCAATTACAGTCCAGCCAGGACGCACAGTGGGCAGCTGCTCAAGCTTCTATAAACGATGTGCAGAATGCTCGGAACGCTGTGGCCTCAGCTCAGCAGGGTTTGGTGGTCGCAGAGGCTTCAGTGGCGTCTGCGCGTCAGCAATTGGTTGCCCTTCAAATGTCAGTTGACCGCGCTCAAGTCGATTTGAATACTGCCCAGCGTGAGCTAAAACGCTACAGTGACTTGATCGAGGCTGGTGTCGCCTCCAGGGCTGAATACGACAACGCGCGAGATCGTTTTGACCAGGCAAAGATAGCGTTGGAGACATCAAGGGCTAATGTCGAGTCGCAACGTATTGCCGTGAAGGAAGCGACCGAGCGTGCCAATCAGCAGAAGATCGCAGTGCAGGAAGCCCGCACCAGTGTTCGATCGTCTGAGATGCGCGCCAATCAACAGCAGGCACTGCTCCGCGGTCAAACGAGCCAAAGATCAAAAGCGACACAGGTGTCTCCTTTAAATGGAGTGGTAGCTGATATCCCAACTCGAGTCGGCGAGTACGCCGTGTCCCAACTATCCACCACACCTCTGATGACAATAGCTGACATGTCCGTTATCAACGTTGAGGTTAACGTCGACGAAACGGAGATATCAAACGTCGAGGTTGGTCAGCCCGCTAAGGTAAAAGTCGACGCCCTCGGTGACAAAGAAATCAAGGGAGTGGTGACGCAAAAGAACCCGCTCGCCGTTTCAAAGTCAGATACTCAGGGAGGACTATCTAACCGCGTAAATGTTCAGGAGGCAAAAGAGTTCAAGGTCACCGTTAAGCTAGAAGAGATGAGTGAAGAGCTAGCCAGTTCTTTGCGTCCTGGAATGAGCGCGACTGCCACGATTACAACAAAGACGAAGAACAATGTCGTTGCTGTTCCGCTTGAATCGATCGTTGAAAAGGCTGCGTCTCCGTCGCCAACACCGAGCGTTGCGGGGAGCACACCTGCGCCTGCTCCGAGCGATCGGCCGAAGAGTTTAAAGGGTGTTTATATCATTGAAGGTAATAAGGTCAGGTTCATTGAGGTCACCACCGGTATTACGGGAGAGGCTGAGATTGAAGTAACCAGCGGAGTGCAAAAGGACATGGAGATTGTTCGTGGCCCGAGCCGGGTGCTGAAGACGTTAAAGGATGGGATGACCGTCAAGCGTCAGACGCGGAAACCGGGAGCCAATTCGAACGCAAACGAGGCCAGCTAATGAGCAACGTGACACTTGCTGCCCCCCCGACAGAAACCATCATCGAAACCTCGTTGAATGTCGCGGCCGAACACGATCCTTCGGCCCTGATTTCAATGCGTAACATCTGGAAGACATACCAGATGGGAACTGAACAAGTACATGCACTGCATGGAGTCTCGTTTGACGTTCCCAAGGGTGAGTACATCGCAATCATTGGTCCGTCAGGCTCAGGCAAATCAACTCTAATGAACCTAATCGGATGCCTGGATACCCCTTCACAAGGCGAATACTGGCTGAATGGCAAAAACGTGTCCGAGATGGATGATGACGAATTGGCGCGGATTCGGAATCAGGAGGTTGGATTCGTTTTTCAGACTTTTAACCTATTAGCTCGGGCAACTGCATTGCACAATGTCGAACTTCCACTAATTTATGGTGGTATTGGCTCGGCTCAACGTCACGAAATGGCAAAACAGGCCCTGGCCGCTGTGGATCTTGATGACCGTGTTACCCATCGCCCAAATGAACTCTCCGGCGGACAGCGACAACGTGTCGCTATTGCTCGGGCGTTAGTCAATCATCCGTCTATCCTGCTGGCCGACGAGCCAACAGGAGCCCTCGACACTCACACGAGCATGGAGATCATGGACTTGTTTGAGCGATTGCATGAGGAGGGGAACACGATCATCGTGGTAACTCACGAACAGGACATCGCTGCACGAGCGCATCGGGTGATCTTCATCCGCGACGGGTTGATCGAGAAAGACCAAAGAATGCGGTAGTGAATTAGCCTGGGCCTTGGGAGCCCACATGAGCTCCTCTCAAAATCTTGACAAACCTGTTGTACCGCCCTCTGGCCCATCCCCAGCAAGACGGCGCATTCCCCTTCCAGAGAGAATTCGTTCCTTCCCGGTATTCAGACTAGCAGCCGTCTGGGAAGCATTTCTGGTTGCTACCTCAAGCTTACGGGCCAACAAGCTGCGTACTTCGCTCACTTTGATGGGTATCGTTGTAGGCGTCACCGCCGTGATTGCGGTTGTGACAATCATCAAGGGGTTAGATCAGACAGTTGCGCAAACCTTCTCTTCACAGGGTTCGACTGTTTTTACAATCTCCAAAAGCCCGCAGATCATCACATCTCGAGAGGAGTTCATCAAATTCAACAAACGGAAAGACGTGACCCACGACGACGCCGAAGCAATCGCTCGTCTGTGTAGCGCCTGCTGGCGTGTTGGTATCGGGGCTAACGCCATGGAGACCGTTAAATATGGCGACCAGAAATCAGATGGAGTACGCGTTAGGGGTGTGACTCCAACCACAATGTTCGACATCGATGGGGTTTCGATCGATGTGGGCCGAATTTGGACGGAAGGCGAAGGCGAATCCGCGCGCGACATCTGTGTTGTTGGACCAGACATTCTGCAGAACCTGTTCGGTGGAGCCCCGGCTGATCGGGCAATCGGTCAGGAGATCCGAGTCGCGGGTAGACCATATACGGTCGTTGGTGTGCTTGAGCCACTGGGGTCGATACTCGGTTTCTCTCGAGACAACGTTATCTACATACCCTATTCCAGTTATCAGCGGGCGTTTGGCGCCCGGCGGTCGGTGGTGGTGTTCATACAAGTGCCGACTGCGGAAGATCTGGAGATAGCCCAGGATCAGGTGCGCACGATAATGCGCAGCCGGCGCGGAAAGATTTTTGGACCAGAAGAGGAGGATGACGGGTTTTCGCTCGAGACACAAGACGTGTTCCTGAATCTCTATTCAAGCGCAACTTCAAATATCTATATTGTGACAATCGGGGTTGCGGCTATTTCTCTGGTTGTCGGTGGGATTGTTGTGATGAACATCATGCTGGTTTCCGTGACTGAACGAACGAAGGAGATCGGAATTCGTAAAGCGATTGGCGCCCGTAAGAAAGACATCCTGACGCAGTTTTTGATCGAAGCGGTGACCGTCACGGCTCTCGGCGGAGCGTTGGGTGTAGTGACCGGGTTTGGGTTGGCTTATATCATCTCTTCTCTAATTGGATTTCCCTTGCTGATCAGTGCAGCATCGGCTGTACTCGGGGTGGCCGTATCTTCGATCGTTGGTATCATCAGCGGACTATGGCCCGCGTGGCGGGCTGCAAAATTGCACCCAATTGAGGCTTTGCGCGCGGAATAGACCAGCGATAGGTAAAAGAAATTGCAATTCGACGACGTGAAAGAATCCGCCCTGATGGCGCTCGACACTTTGCGCGCCAACAAGCTTCGCTCCGCGTTGACCATATTAGGCGTCAGCGTTGGGGTTGTGACGGTGATCTTCATGGTGTCAATCATTCAAGGTTTAAACAAAGCCTTCGCCGAACAAATCGAGTCACTCGGCTCAAATACCATCTTCATTGCGAAGTTTGAGCCAAGTTTCGGGCGACCCCCAGGGCCAGAGGAAATCCACAGGAAAGATCTAACGATCGAAGACGCCGATGCGCTCCGTCGAGAAGCCCCATCGGTTGTGGGTGTCTCACCAGTGCACCGCATGATTGCAGCTACAGTTCGTTACCAGGACAAGCAGACCGATACGCCTGTTCTCTTTGGCGTTACACCCTACTACGAGTTTACTCACAGTCAGTACGTTGCTAATGGGCGGTTCATCAGCGACGTCGACATGCAGGATCGCTCCAACGTCTGTGTCCTTGGGGTTGATATGTTAAGGGCATTGTTTCCCTACGAAGATCCAATCGATAAGGAGGTCAGGATCGGGGGGAACCCATACCGGGTCATTGGAGTTATGGAGCCGTTGGGCAACTTCTTTGGCCAGTCACGAGACAACTCCATTTTCGTTCCGTTGTCGACCTTCAATAAGTATTATCCAGATCCGCCTTTTCCAGAGTTTGTCTTCTTTATCATTGTGCGTCCACAGTCACGGGCGGAGGTAAATTCCGCAATCGATGAGATCACAGACATACTGAGGCGAAGGCGTCGAGTACCTCCCGGAGCGCCGAACAACTTTGGGATCTCTTCCCAGGACTCGCTGCTTGATGTCTACAATCAACTGACCGGTGCGACAGCAGTGGTGCTGACATCGATCTCGTTTGTTGCTTTAATGATCGGCGGAATTGGTGTGATGAATATCATGCTGGTTTCGGTGACAGAAAGAACAAAGGAGATCGGAATTCGCAAGGCTGTCGGCGCAACGCGATTGAACATCCTTTCTCAGTTTTTAATTGAGGCAGTAGTACTCACTGCAATCGGAGGAGTCGCTGGTTTGATAGTGGGCGAGATTGCCAGCCTATTGATGAATAAGTATTCACCGCTACCGGCCTACGTGCCGATGTGGGCTATTGGGGTCGGTGTCGGTATATCAGCGGCCGTTGGTATTGTTTTTGGATTGTGGCCGGCCTGGAAAGCTGCTCGGCTTGATCCGATCGAGGCACTTCGATGGGAATAGGGACAGGAGGCCTGAGGCCTTTAGCCTTCGACCCTTGCCACCTCTACGTGTGGAGGCCTTCAAAGAAAACATTTTTTCCGCGTCACCCGTACTAGGTTAAGCCGTGAAATTTATCGAGACTCTAAAGCTAGCCATTTCCGCTATTTGGGCCCATAAACTGCGCTCCGCGCTAACCCTCCTGGGCATGATCATCGGCATCATGGCCGTTGCGGTTGTCTACTCGCTGATTCAGGGATTCAATACCTATGTAGATGAGAAGATCGCTGGTATCGGAGCGAAATCCTTCAACGTTCAGCGGTTCAATCCTCTTGAAGACTTCAAGGATACCGACACAATCGCCACGGCTCAGCGTCGCAACAAAGAAATGACCATGGAGGACTACGAGTACCTCCGAGAGCGCGCTACTCTGGTCGATAAGCTGGGCGCCAAAGCTCGCGGTACCCCGTCTGAAGTTAAACGCGGCTCACAGATCCTCCAGGACATATTCGTCTCGGGCGCAACCGCTAACTGCGTGGATATTGAAAACCGAGATGTTGCCGAAGGTCGCTTTCTCGCTGATCCGGAAAACGAGGCCGCGCAGCGTGTGGCGTACATCGGAGCGGATGTTGCCACCAAACTGTTTCCGGCCGGCAGCAGTTCTATCGGCCAGGAGATCACTATCAGAGGAATTCCTTATCGCGTGATAGGAGTTGAAGCAGCAAAGGGAACTGTCTTCGGTATCCCGCAGGATAACTTCATTGTAGTTCCACTTAAGACCTACGCTGTAAACTTTGGCTCATTAAGTCGCCAGCGCGGCTTGTACTTCGTTGGGACAGCACTTTCCGACGAACTGTTCGATGACGCCGTCGAAGAAATTCGCTTTCTGATGCGTCAGCGCCGCAATCTGAAGGCAGATGAGAAGGACAACTTCGGTATTGTAACCCCCGACGCGATTACTGGTCTCCGAGACCGTCTATTCGGGACCATCTTCCTGGTTGCGATTCTCGTGCCTGCGATAGCCCTTGTGGTGGGTGCCATCGTCATAATGAACATCATGCTCGTTTCGGTTACCGAAAGAACAAAGGAGATTGGAATTCGGAAATCTCTAGGCGCGCGACAGATGGACATTCTGAAGCAATTCCTGGTTGAAGCAGTCACTCTCGCCGGGATAGGAGGGGCGGTTGGCGTGACGATCGCATGGATCATCGGTCGGGTACTAACTGCAATCTTCTTTCCCACCTCACTCTCGATTGGGGCAGTCAGTATTGCAGTGGGAGTTTCAGCGATCGTTGGCGTGATGGCGGGCGTCTTCCCCGCGTGGAAGGCAGCACGTCTTGATCCCATCGAGGCTTTGCGAGCAGAGTAACGAAAAATGAAGTTGCTTCGCAGCGATATCTACGAAAATCTTCGCATGGCACTTTCGACGTTGCTGGCGAATAAGCTCCGATCTTTCCTCACGGTTTTTGGTGTCGTAATCGGTGTAATCACCGTGATGTTGATCGCCTCGATCATTAGCGGGATCGATGTTTCAGTTAAGAGAGAGGTCGAGTCTTTCGGTACCCGCTCAATCTTTCTTAGCAAATACAATCCGGGAATTCGCATTGGCCGGCTCTCACGCGAAGAGCGCATGCGTAAAGAGCTTACCTACGACGATGCGATTGCTCTTCAGAGCCTGCCCACGATCGAGCTAGCCGTGCCGTTTCTCGACGTGAGTAACAATTTTTTCGGCCAGAAAATCATGGTGTCGGGAGGGGGCAAGACTTCGGCAGGAGTACGACTGCAGGGGACTTTGCCTGAGTTCGAAAGGGCAGGGACGCAAGTTATTTCCGAGGGCCGTTTCTTTTCGAGTTTCGAGAACGATACGAATCAGAACGTGTGTGTGATCGGATCAAAGGTGGCGGACGATTTTTTCCGTTTTGGTTCTCCTATCGACCAAACCATCAAATTGGGTGAGCAAGAATTTCGCGTAGTCGGGATGTTGGAACAGCGCGAACAGTTTTTGTTCAGCGGGGGTAGTGACGACCAGAACAACATCATTTATCTCCCCTACAATGTCGCCCGCAAGCTGAAACCGAACGAGGACGACGTTTTCATAATGGCTGTGGCTAAGCCGGGAATGATGGATGAAGCCAAGGATCAAATCAGAGATCTATTGCGTGTCAGGCGACAAGTCTCGTTCTCAGCGCCAGACAATTTCGGGATGGAGACGGCGGAAGGATTTCTCGAGAACTTTCGTTCCATTACATCGGGATTGGCCATTGCGATGGTGGTTATCTCATCGGTAGGGCTGATGGTCGGCGGCATCGGGGTGATGAATATTATGCTTGTTTCGGTGACCGAGCGGACGCGCGAAATCGGCGTCCGGAAAGCCATTGGTGCTCGCCGAAGCGACATCATGTGGCAATTCCTGATCGAAGCCGCGACACTCACCGGGCTGGGAGGCATCGTTGGATTGTCGATAGGGTGGTTACTGACGCTGCTGTTGAGACTCTTATTACCGTCCTACGTACCCATCTGGGCCCCTTTGGGTGGGCTTATCGCGAGTGTCGGTATTGGATTGATATTTGGACTGTGGCCAGCCTGGAAAGCAGCTCGACTCGATCCCATAGAGTCACTGCGTTATGAGTAGTTAGCGCTACATCGCTCCGCCCGTGATGGCGGCAAATGTGACGCGTACAATCACGCCAAATACCCAGATCGCCAAGACTACCGTCCAAGCGCTACCGGATGACATCTTTGCGATCTTTCGCAAACCTAAAGCGGCAAGGAACAGCCCATAGAAGGCGAAAAGATCAAATGAGCCCAGGAGCGACGCCAAAATCGGAGAAGCCTTGGGGTCAACAAACAGGCTCAAATTCGCCTGGACCAAGCCCCGCCTCGACGCATGTACGATGTCGTAGTCATCCGGTGACCTTAAGAACAATAGAATTATGTTCAGAAGCATTGCCAGCAGCATCGGCGGCATACTTGAATATGTCCACACCGAAAGCGCTTGCTTGTAGGAGAGACTGCGACCCATCAAAACCGATCCCAGCAGATACAATCCGGCACCTGCCGAAATGATTATCGCCATCACGATAATCGGTGAGCCGTAGTAAATGCCCTTGAAGATCGAACCAGACTGCATCGCAATGGCCTGTTCTTTCTGTTCGGGACTCATCTGCTCAGCCTGTGGCGAGGTTTCGATGGCCTCAGTGACGACTCGTTCGAAGCCAACTCTCTGAAAAAAGGAGATAGTGAAGAGCATCAGCGCGACGGTCATGATGATCGCCGCAATGAGGAACCGCGGCCGAACTCGCAATGCTTCAAACACTTCTCCTGGCTCAAAGAAGATGCTCGTGAGAGTTTGCCCGGTCGACATCCCTGGGCCTTCTGATGCGGTAGTGGTGGCGGTATTCGGGTCGCTCATGTCTATCCTCCTGTAAGAGAGGACGGGGAGAACTTATCCGTCCCGTTATTGGCCTATTAGTTGCTGGTACGTACTAACCTCAGCTGAGGTTTCAATTGCCGTTCTGTCTTCCAGAAATATCTTCAGCTACTGGTGCTTCGCTCCAACCACGGACGCGAATGCATGCAACTGTATGACCCGGAGAAAGCTCGCGCAACTCCGGATCTATCCGTGCACATTCCGGAATCACAACTGGACAACGAGTTCGAAAGCGACATCCCGACGGCGGATCCACAGGAGTCGGCACATCCCCCTGCAAAACGATCCGGTCGCGCTTTCGTGTTGGATCTGGTACTGGAATGGCCGAGAGTAGCGCCTCAGTGTACGGGTGGAGCGGCCGTGCGTAGAGCTCCGCTGCGTCGGCTATCTCAACTATGCGGCCCAGATACATAACGGCAACGCGCGTCGAGATATGTTCGACCACAGCCAACCCGTGAGAAATGAAAAGATAAGTAAGACCAAATTCCTGCTGCAGGTCCTGAAGTAGATTAACGACCTGCGCCTGGACCGAAACATCAAGCGCCGAAACAGGTTCATCAGCGACGATTAGTTTTGGGTTCAGGGCCAGGGTGCGGGCCACACCGATACGTTGTCGCTGACCACCCGAGAACTCGTGCGGGTAGCGCTTCATGTAATCTGGATCAAGCCCTACTCTCTCCAGTAGCTCGGCAACACGAGTGCGGCGTTTCGCTTTGTCGCCAATATTGTGAATCACCAACGGCTCACCAACGATATCCCCAACTTTCATTCTTGGATTAAGCGACGCATACGGGTCCTGAAATATGATTTGCATCTCGCGACGCATCTGTCTCAGCTCACCCTTGCCGGCTTTTAGTACATCGCGACCTTCAAACAAGACGTCACCTTTTGTCGGCTCGATTAAGCGCAGCAAGCAGCGGCCAACTGTCGATTTGCCACAGCCGGATTCGCCGACCAGGCCTAGCGTTTCGCCACGTATGATTCCAAAAGAAACTCCGTCAACAGCACGAACTAAGTCGTCACTTCCCGCCACCGGAAAGTACTTGAACAGATTTCGAACTTCCACCAGTTGATTATTCATCCAATGTAGCTAAGCGGAATGTAGCCGTTACCCTTTTCTTGTGTCGCAACGGCTAGCTTCCAGGCGGTGGTCGGCGCTCACAGCGGAAGCGAGATCAAAGAGCACGCAACGAACTTTAACCCCACCATCGAGCTTGTAAAGCGGAATCTCCTCAGCTGTGCAGCGTGGCAATCGATGGCGACACCGAGGGGCAAAATGGCATCCCGGCGGAAGATCAGTAGGGCTCGGCACGACACCCTCAATGGTATCCAGTCGCTGTTTCCTCGCCACGTCTTCTGCTGTCAACTTCGGTACGGAGCGAAGCAGTCCTTCAGTGTATGGGTGTTTTGGCCGCGCAAACAGTTCGATAACAGGGGACTCCTCAACGATTCGCCCGGTGTACATAACCGCAACTCGATCAGCCACTTCTGCAACCACACCTAGATCATGAGTTATCAGTAGCACCGCCAGATCGCGAGTCTTCCGAAGGTTGTCCAGCAACTCGAGAATTTGAGCCTGTATGGTGACGTCGAGCGCAGTCGTCGGTTCATCTGCTATCAACAGTTTTGGATCGCAGGCGAGGGCCATAGCGATCATTACTCGCTGACGCATGCCGCCCGAAAGTTGATGTGGATAGTCGTTGAGCCTTCGAGATGGATCCGGAATCGCCACTTCGCGCATGGCCTCAACGGCACCAATTCGAGCTTCCTTACGCGAAAGGTCTCGATGTAAGCGCAAAGCTTCTGCAATCTGTTCACCAACCGTGTAAACCGGATTGAGCGACGTCATCGGATCCTGGAAGATCATGGCGATGTCATCGCCACGGATACGTCGCATCTCGGCTTCCGATAGCGCTAAGACATCTTTGCCGTCAAAAGTGATTTCACCGGCGACAATTTCCCCGGGAGGCGCTATCAAACGCATGATCGAAAGGGCTGTGATTGATTTACCACATCCAGACTCACCCACCAGCCCCAAAAGCTCGCCACGATCCAAGTAAAAACTCACACCTTCAACGGCACGTACCAATCCCGCACGCGTTGGGAAATGGGTATGAAGATTTTTTACTTCGAGCAGGTGAGTCATTGACGAGCTTTCGTGCAAGCGTTTGTTAGGGTCGCTGAACTAACTCCTTAACGTTATAGATGAAAGCAGTCAAACTGAAGCACTCTCGCGATACTCACCCCATACGCTCCGCAGGCGAGTGCTAATCTCACCGACAGTGGCGTAGCTCTCAACCGCGCCCAAAATGTGGGGCAGTACATTCTCAGTTCCGCGAGCCCCCTCTTCCAGCCGTTCGAGTGCCTGTTCCGAAGCACGTTCATCACGGCGCGCACGCATGGCCCGCACTCTTTCTACCTGCGCCCTTTCGATATCGGGGTCAATACGAAGCGTCTGTACGGGGGTTTGAGCTTCTGTTCGGAATTTATTGACGCCAACAACGATATCCTCATTGCTTTCTATCCTCCGCTGATACTGATAGGCAGCATCCTGAATCTCTCGCTGCACATATCCCGCCTCGATTGCGCGCAACATGCCACCGAGCGAGTCAATCTTGTTGAGGTACTCGCGTGACCGCTCTTCAATTTCGTTTGTTAACTGCTCTATTGCAAATGAGCCTGCCAACGGATCGGCTGTGTCTGCAACGCCCGATTCATAAGCAATCACCTGTTGTGTTCTCAGCGCCAACCTTGCAGCTTCCTCAGTCGGCAATGCCAGCGCCTCGTCCATTGCATTGGTGTGCAGGGACTGTGTGCCACCCAGAACCGCCGCCAAAGCCTGAATCGCAGTGCGCACAATATTCACTTCAGGCTGTTGCGCAGTTAGTGATGAACCGGCTGTTTGTGTGTGAAACCTCAGCATCAACGACCGTGGGTCCTTGGCCTTAAAACGATCGCGCATGATTTTGGCCCAGAGCCTACGGGCCGCCCTGAACTTGGCAATCTCCTCAAGCAGGTTGTTATGTGCGTTGAAAAAGAAGGAGATTCGTGGAGCGAATTGATCGATCTGCAAACCTGCGGATAAGGCTGCTTCGACGTAAGCAATGGCATCACCGAGTGTGAACGCAACTTCCTGGACAGCAGTAGATCCAGCCTCGCGAATGTGATAGCCGCTGATGGAGATTGTATTCCAGTTCGGAACTTCATTCGCGCAATACGCGAACGTGTCGGTAACGAGTCGCAGAGATGGGGCGGGCGGATAAATGTAGGTGCCGCGCGCGATGTACTCCTTCAGAATATCGTTCTGTAAGGTGCCTTTAAGTTTCTCTAAAGGTACGTTCTGTTTCCGAGCCACGGCCAGGTACAGACAAAGCAGCGTCGAAGCAGTGGCATTGATTGTCATGGACGTCGAAACCGAATCGAGCGGAATGCCTTCGAACAACCTCAGCATGTCCTCAACTGAATCGATCGCAACCCCCACCTTTCCGACTTCGCCAGCAGCTAATTGGTCATCCGAATCAAGTCCAATCTGGGTAGGCAAGTCGAAAGCGACTGAGAGCCCTGTTGTTCCCTGAGCCAACAGGTACTTGTAACGAGCGTTGGATTCCTCAGCAGTAGCGTATCCTGCATACTGGCGCATGGTCCAAAGCCGTCCCCGATACATGTTGCTGTAGATCCCACGGGTAAATGGGAATTGTCCGGGGTCGCCTAGATCAGTGTTGTAGTCTATTGGCGTAGTGTTTGTGGGGTTAAGATTCGCCGGCAACTCTATGCCTGATGAAGTTTGAAAACGTTCGCGGCGTTCGGCATTGGTTTTTGCGGCCATTGAAGATAGTCGACACAGCTCCTTGTGATGCGTAGGAGAAGTGCGCGAAGGATAACACTGTGATTCTCCCGGTCGCAATTTCAGGGTTGTCCGGGAATCTCGGGCAACCAGAGCGAAACTCTACGGAGACGAGCCGTGGCATCCAAATAGTGTCGTGACACCTCTTAACCACCGGCTTCCTTAGATAAGGGAAAGCCTCGGATTCTTAAACAAATCGAACACAATGGAGCCAGACGATAAGAAGGTCACTAACCTAACCGAACCAGGATCAGCCGAAAAGCGGCCGGTGTTAGCATTGCGGCGCCTCTGGAAAGCCGAGATATTCTATGCCGTTGCATTGCTCGCGTTTGGCATGCTTGCTCTTTTAGCACATTGGTATTCACGGTTCAGTTGGGACGCTACTCTTCAACATTGGATCCTCGACCTTCAGGGTCCTGGTTTCGGAGAATTTATGCGCCTCGTTTCCATTCCGGGAAATGGCCCAATACCTCACATCCTCACAGTGCTCACGGCCCTTCTTTTTCTGTCTCTGCGGCTTCGCAGTGAAGCATTCAGTATCCTCATGAGTGCCGCTGGAAGTGGTCTGGTAAACACAACCCTTAAGATACTTGTGGGCCGACCCCGCCCCCTGGTCGAATCGGGATCAATTTCATTTTCTGGCAACAGCTTTCCCTCGGGCCACGTAACATTCTTCGTCTGTTACTTCGGATTCCTCTTCTTTGTCGCGTACGCGTTGTTGCCACGTGGTTCCCTTACCCGGCGTCTTGTGCTGCTCATTTCGCTGCTCCCGATTCTGCTCATCGGAATTTCGCGTGTCTACCTGACGGCACATTGGCCCAGCGATACTCTAGGCTCATACTTATTCGGCGGCGTGTGGCTGGCTTTTTCGCTGGACATGTACCGCCGCTGGAAGGCGCGGCAGAGTTAACATTGACGCGCTTTTTCTGTGCACGGACGTTCCAAACCCTGGCTGCCCTTCGAAGTTGCACCCGAAAAGTTTCTTTCGGCACAGCCGCAGGGTGGCAGACAGCGGCCATGATAGATTGAACGTCATGAAACGTGTGACAGTCTCGAGAAAGGGTGCCGAGCGCGTTCGTTCCGGCCATCTCTGGGTCTACCGCAGCGATGTCTTGGACCGGGGAGACACTGCAGGTGGCAGTGTTGTGGACGTCCGTGACAAACAAGGTAATTTTGTCGGACAAGCGTTGTATAGTGACAAATCCGAAATCTCACTTCGCCTATTAACTACATCGAACGAGCCTGTCGATCGTGATTGGTGGCTCCGGAGGATCCGGGAAGCGTCAGCGCGCCGTTCCCACCTCGAACCGGAAGCCAACGCGTACCGTATGATCTATTCCGAAGGTGATCTATTGCCGTCACTGATCGTCGACCGCTACGACAGCGTGCTGGTACTGCAAACACTCTCTCAAGGAACCGAAGCACTGAAACCCCTGCTGCTCGAGTTGTTGGTCGAGGAGTTCGCGCCAAGCGCCGTAGTTGAAAGAAATGACGTGCGCGTCCGCGAATTAGAAGGCCTGGAGTTGACGGCGGGAACGCTCTATGGTGAGCCCCCTGACGAACTGGAAATCATTCAACATGGCGTACGCTATCTAGTCGAACCGCTAGCCGGCCAGAAGACCGGCTCCTTTCTGGACCAGCGCGAGAATCGTTTGGCTGCCCAAAAAGCGGGACACGGCCGGGCACTGGACTGTTTCACGTTTACGGGTGCTTTTGCTCTGCACCTCGCGAGAGTATGTCAGAGCGTTACCGCACTCGACATCTCAGCACCCGCAATCGAGGCGGCACGACGCAATGCGAAAATCAACGATATCCAAAACGTGGAATTTTGCGAAACGAATGTCTTCGACGAACTTCGCCAGCTGGAAGCAGAAGACGAACGTTTCGACACGATTGTCCTCGACCCCCCAGCCTTTGCTAAGAACCGCAGCAGCATCAAGTCGGCTCTGCGCGGTTACAAGGAGATCAATCTTCGCGCGCTAAAGCTCTTGAATCCTGGAGGCGTACTGGTGACGTGTACCTGTTCTTATCATATGTCTGAGCTAATGTTCCTGGAGACACTGCGAGAGGCGGCGGTGGATGCACGACGGAAAGTACAGCTGATAGAGAAAAGAATGCAGTCGAGCGATCATCCGGTGATTCTCAGTGTTCCTGAGACGTACTATTTGAAATGCGTGATTGTAAGAGTTCTATAGAGGCATCGGCTGACGAAGACGGAGCCTTTTGCGGGTGGTTCTGGCGCCTCAACTACGTGAAGAGCCTTCCCGTACCATTTCGGCGAGTCGTTTTGCGTCGGGCAATGCTTCCAGGGCTCTAAGAATCTGCGGGTCGCCGTCAAAAAGCACTCGGGCTCCGGCATCCTGTGAGAAGGCCGCCGTCACGATTTCTTCACGCAAACGCAGCTTTACAAAGTCGAGATCTTCATCCAATTGGGCTTGCGTGAGATTAGAGTCGGCATCAGTCCGCACAAAATTACGAAACGCCTCGAGTACGCGATCAGTGATGGGATACTCGCTGGCCGTCGGGTTCTTGCCGTACTGCACCTTTTCTACCTTGTAACTCTCAAGTCCCGCAATTTTTCCAGCCGCCAACGTCCGCGTAAACTGGAACGCAGCCTCAGCGATCAGATTGCGTACTGGTGTGTAAATCACAGCCTTTACTTCAATGTCGGGTGTGATGCCACCACCCCCGTAAAAAACACGACCAGCGGCCGTCTTTACAGCAGGTCCGGTTTGGGGCATCGGTGTTGGTGACGCCTGCGCCAAAGGGGAGGAGGGATCCCGTGCAGGTGACGGCCCCGGCCGGGCCTCTAGATCATGTCGTGCGTAATAGTCATAGATAGACCCGCTTGAATAATCGCGCTGAAGCGAGCGTCCATAGGGTGTGTAGTAACGAGCGGTTGTTAGCGTCAGGCCCGTATTGAATGGCAGGGGGAAAACTTTCTGAACGAGTCCCTTGCCAAAACTCGTCTCGCCAACGATCAAACCTCGCCCGTGGTCCTGGATGGCGCCAGCGACGATCTCGGACGCTGAAGCCGAACCGCGGTTAATCAGCACGACGATGGGCACATAATCCGGATCGGAACCCGTCGATTTATAAACGATAGGCACGCTGTACTCACTACGACCCTTTACCCTGACGATCTCCACGCCTCGTGGCAAAAACTCGCTGGCGACATCAATGGCCTGGTTCAGTAGACCGCCGGGGTTGTTCCTGAGGTCCAGAATCAACTGGCGCATTCCCTGGGTCTTCAGCTTATCCAGCGCCTCTCGCAATTCCTTATCGCTGCTGTTTTGAAAACCGCCTGTCAGCCCGATGTAACCAGTTCCGGGTCGAAAAATGTAAGCGTTACGAATCGACGGCAAAGGTACGGCATCACGAACGATGGTGAAGTAGAGAGGCGCCTCGCTGCCAGCGCGTTCCACTTTTATTTGAACTGGCTCGCCCCTGCCTCCTCGTACATTCTTTGAAACCTGCTCGCTGGACCAATTGCGTGCATCTTTACCATCAACTTCAATTATTCGGTCCCCATAACGGATTCCAGCTCGTGCCGCGGGTGTTCCTTCCACTGCAGACTGCACGTAGACTCCGTTGCGGCGCTGAACTATCGTCACTCCAATTCCATAAAAGCTGGAGTCTTGATCTTCCTTCAATTTCTTGAAGTCGTTGTAAGGAAAGTAAACGGAGTGCGGATCGAGGGTGGACAACATGCCCTGAATCGCGGCCTGAGTAGCCTTTTCGTAATCGATCTCGCCAGCGTAGTTCTGGGAAATCTCGGTCAGCGCGTTTGTGTAACCCTGCTTAATTTCTTCGGCTTGCGCAATGCTGTCTGCCACCGCCGGCTGGGTGGACCACCGAAATCTATGGGAGCGTCCAATCCCACCGCCAACCAGCGCCGCAACCAGAATAACGCTACTTGAAAATATGAAGAACCGTTTACTCATTTGTACGCCGTCATCTTCTTAAGTCTCTTACGAGACACGAAAATATTAACATAGCTCGTGTAT
The DNA here is from genome assembly GCA_035283645.1 of Pyrinomonadaceae bacterium. Taxonomy (GTDB): domain Bacteria; phylum Acidobacteriota; class Blastocatellia; order Pyrinomonadales; family Pyrinomonadaceae; genus PSRF01. Next base: position 60,614 of record DATETN010000161.1, on the reverse strand, counting down.
TTAATCCGAAACAGCTGAGGTCCGTTGCTATGGTATATTGCGAATGCCTCGATGACTGAAACACTTTCCATCGTCATTCCCGCGTACAACGAAGCTGATAGACTCGGTAAAACGCTGCGGACGGTCCTCGAATACCTGAACCAGCACGCTCCAGAAGCAGAGTTAATCGTCGTCGACGATGGATCCACGGACAACACCACCCAAGCGGCGAGGTCTGCGTTGGATGAAGCGGTGTCAATTAAAACCTCTGTCATCAGCTATCAATCCAATCTGGGAAAAGGTCGAGCGGTTCGACTAGGGTTGCTTGCTTCGCGAGGTACGGTAGCTCTCTTTTCGGACGCCGACCTATCCACTCCCATAACGGAACTGCCAAAGCTCGTTGATCCCATCGTTCGCGGGGAGGTTGATGTGACGTTCGGGTCTCGCGCGCTCAACCGGAAACTCATCGGCGTCCATCAACCCTGGCGAAGAGAACAGGGTGGGCGAATCTTTAACCTTATTGTCCGGGTCGCAACAGGTTTGCCGTTTTGGGACACTCAATGCGGGTTTAAAGCATTTCGGATGAGTGTCTGCCGCCCTCTTATCGAAGGTGCCACAATCGACCGTTTCGGATTTGACGTTGAGCTTCTTTATCTTGCTTATCGGGCTGGGCTGCGACTGCGGGAAGTGCCGGTACGTTGGAACCACAATGAAGGTAGCAAGGTGAATGTTTTGAGCGACAGCTTTAAGATGTTGAGTGAAGTTGGAATCATTCGTCAGCAAGCAAGGCGCGGAGTCTATAACAATGCAATACGCGCGGTTCATGATGTGGCGCCAGACTGATTGCGTCGGTCTTTGGCGATGTGACCTTTGCCCTACTCTTCGAGCCAGATCGTTCATCGTTTGCGAGAGACAGCTGCAAAGATCTAAGATCCAGTAACTAAGACCATTTCACCCATGCGCCCGAGATTGAACGTCAACATAGACCACGTCGCAACAGTGCGCCAAGCAAGACGCGCGCCGGAGCCTGGCGTTCTCGCTGCCGCCGTGGCGTGTGAACAGGCGGGCGCGGACGGTATAACGGTCCATCTTCGAGGGGATCGACGCCACATCCAGGATAATGATCTCCAGCAACTGCGAGCGAACATTACAACTTACCTGAACATGGAGATGGCAGCTTCAGAGGAGATGCTGAAGGTTGCTCTGGGCGTCCGTCCGGACGCCGTCACGCTCGTAGCTGAAAACCCAAACGAGATAACAACCGAAGGCGGTCTCGATGTGAAGGCCAACGTCTCAATAGTGAGAGCGGCGGTGGCACGCCTCCGTCAGGCGGAGATACTCTCCAGTCTCTTTATTGATCCCGACGCACATCAGATCGAAGTAGCCCACGAGGTGGGCGCACAACAGGTGGAACTTTGCACGGCAGTCTATGCAGAGGCGACGCTTGGAGCGCGCGCTGTACATGGCGAAGGAGCGCTGATCGCTAGTCGTGAATTGAGGCGTTTGCGGGAAGCTGCAGCCCTGGCGGCCCAGTACGGATTGCACGTCGCGGCCGGTCACGGCTTAACTTATAGAAACGTAGGATCGGTGGCGGAGATTACTGAGATTGCCGAATTCAATATCGGGCACAATATTGTCTCTCGTGCGATCTTTGTAGGGTTGGATCGAGCTGTGCGAGAGATGCGGGAAGCAATCACCATTGGTTCGGGTGGTCGTCGCAGCTTACAGAAGTAGTTGTAAACGAAGCTCTACATCATCGATTGGTGGCAAGCTGCAGGCGGACGATCGACCGCTCAAGCTTCGCACGCGCCACCTCAAAATCCTCTTCAGTTCCGGTCCAGGCATTCAACTGCTTTTCAACATGTTCGCGTGCCAGCCGTGCCCGCGCTGCGTCAATCTCCTCTGGCCTTTCAGCAATTTCAGCCAGGATGGACACCTGATCTTCTCTCACTTCAACAAAGCCGCCCGACACGTGCAACTGATACGTGTTGCCACCCTGAACATAAGAAAGAACACCCGTCTGTAACTGAGAGATCAGCGGAGTGTGTCCTGGGAGGATACCCAGTTCCCCGCCAAGACCGGGAATCGTGACACTATCTACCGGCTCAGAGAGCACGCGCCGTTCGGGCGTCACCACTTCAAGCTGTAGTTGTTGCGCCATTTATCGTGTCCACAAACGCAGCGAAGTTACTGAGCGATTGTCTCACCTTTCTTAACAGCTTCTTCAATTGTGCCGACCATATAGAACGCCTGCTCCGGCAGGTCGTCATGTTTACCATCAACGATCTCGCGAAAGCCGCGAATTGTGTCTTCAAGCTTCACGTACTTTCCTTCCAAACCCGTGAATTGCGCAGCAACAAAGAAAGGCTGCGAGAAGAAGCGCTGGATCTTGCGAGCACGAGAGACGATTAGCTTGTCCTCGTCCGACAATTCGTCCAGCCCGAGGATGGCAATGATGTCTTGCAGGTCTTTGTACCGCTGCAACACGCGTTTGACATCTTGTGCGGTGTTGTAGTGCTCTTCACCGATGATGCGCGGGTCAAGAATGCGCGAGGAGGATGCGAGCGGATCCACAGCTGGATAAATGCCAAGTTCCACAATCTGCCGCGACAAGGCTGTCACAGCGTCTAAGTGTGCGAAGGTCGTTGCGGGAGCGGGGTCAGTGTAATCGTCTGCGGGGACGTAGACCGCCTGAATCGAAGTAATCGAGCCCGTCTTAGTAGATGTGATGCGTTCCTGCATCTCCCCCATTTCCGTGGCAAGATTTGGCTGATATCCGACAGCCGAAGGCATTCGACCTAACAACGCAGAAACCTCGGACCCGGCCTGCGTGAAGCGGAAGATATTGTCGATAAAGAGGAGCACATCCAGCCCCTTGTCACGGAAGTATTCGGCGACGGTCAGACCCGACAGCGCTACCCGTAGTCGCGCGCCGGGAGGTTCAGTCATCTGACCGTAGATCAGCGCCACTTTCGATTGTTCCAACGCCTTCAGATCGACCTTCGTCATGTCGAATTCGCCGGTTTCATGGAAGTGTTTATTGAAGGCGTCGCCAAACTGAATTACCTGAGATTCAACCATCTCGCGCAGCAAATCGTTTCCTTCGCGAGTGCGTTCTCCCACTCCCGCGAAGACCGAGAAGCCCGACCGAGCCTTCGCGATGTTGTTGATCAGCTCCATCACGATGACCGTTTTGCCTACGCCGGCGCCACCGAAGAGACCGATCTTTCCCCCACGGACGAACGGCTGAATCAGGTCGATGACCTTGATGCCGGTCTCGAACATTTGAAGTTCTGTTGATTGTTCTTCAAAACTGGGTGCGTGTCGGTGAATCGGGTAGCGTTCCGTGTGTTTGACTTCACCCAGGTTATCTACCGGTTGACCAATAACGTTCAGGACGCGACCTAATGTCCCTTCCCCCACGGGCATAGTGATTGGTCCACCAGTGTCAATAACCTTCATACCGCGCACCATGCCATCGGTTGGCGTCATTGAGACTGTGCGGACACGTCCTTCCCCCAAATGCTGTTGCACCTCAGCGATCACATCAATCGGCGTTGGAACTTCGAAGCCCTCCGAAACAATTCGCAAGGCTTGGTAGATAGGTGGCAAGTGTTTTTCATCGAATTCGATGTCGACGACCGGCCCAATGATTTGAACGACCTTACCGGTGGCTTGACCGTTACCGCTTACGTTATCGCTGGACGTAGCCATACTTTATTTAAAACTCCTTCAAGCCTGTAAAGGCAGTATGAGTGGCTGGATTAAAAGCTGGACAAGATAGCATAGATGAGAAGCTTTTTCGAAATGAAGGATTTGAGAGGGAGGTGAGTTAGATCGTTTCTTCCGGATCGATCCGGATCTTCATCCGCTGCAGGATCTGGACGTCTTCATCCGTAAGATCCAGGGGAGCGCCAGGGTCAGAATCCTCACCCACGTTGGGACGTAAGCCGATTTCCAGCCTCAGTGTCAGCTCCATTTCGTAGCCCGCTTCGCGCAGGCGTTCAATGGCTTCCGCCACCTTTGGCGAGTTCTCCACCGATTCGTTGATCGCGCTACCAATGTCTCGCACGATCTCTTTGGCGTTGTCATCAATTTCCATTACGTTCGGCGTAATGCTACGCGAGCACAATCCGGATGGTCAACATCGGCCGGCAACCGAGAATTCCTTGAATTTAACTCGCCGCGTCATTATCTTTATGGCCGAACCCAGCCCCTGTTTTTCACTGAACATCTCGTAAGGAGGGATATTTCTATGCCTGAAGTTGGCGACACGGCCCCGGATTTCGAATTGCCAAGCCACTTGATCAAGGACAAGAAGGTTAAGCTGTCGGAATTCCGCGGCAATAATAACGTCGTGCTCGCGTTCTATCCTCTTGCCTGGACGCCTGTCTGAACGGCACAAATGCCCGCGTACGAGGCCGACCTCGAACGCTTTCAAGGGTATGATGCCCAAGTCTTGGGCATATCAGTTGACAGCGTCCCCTGTAATGCCGCATGGGCCAAGAGCCTGGGTGGCCTTTCATATGACTTACTCAGCGATTTTCATCCGAAAGGTGAGGTGTCAAGAAGCTACGGCGCTTACCGCGAAAGCGATGGCATTAGTGAGCGGGCCCTCTTCATTATCGACAAAGAGGGTAAGATAGCTTACAAGGACATTCACGACATCTCGGACCAGCCAGATAACGAGTACCTATTTGAAGTTCTGCGGAGATTGTAATTAGTGGCCCGCCGAGTAGCGGAGGTCAGCGTTAGTAAGAGAAACAGTCACACTGCTCCCTAGCGCTGGCCTCCAAAAGCTTTGCTGCCAAAACCAGATGACCATCTCGCGAAAGTGCGTTCCATTCACTCCCTTTGAGAGCTCATTAGCGAAGAGTACAGTAGCGCTCGTTACTGCTGGCGGTGTCCATCTGCGGGATCAGGAAGGGTTCAATATTGCTGATGAGCTCGGAGATCTTAGCTTTCGCGTTCTACCAGAGGACGTGGACTCGCAGCGGTTAATGGTGACGCATCATCACTATGATCACACCGACGCCGATCGGGATATTAATGTAGTGTTTCCAATTGACGTGCTGCGCGATCTCGAGGCCGAAGGCTTCATCGGTGGCATTGCAAAGAAGCACATCGGCTATATGGGCTATACCATGCAGCTCAAAGCGATGTATGAAGGCACAGCTCGGGAGATTGCCAACGAGATTGACAAAGGCTCACGTGCCGATGTTGTGGTGTTGACAGGCGGTTGACCAAACGTCTGTCACCGCACGGTCGTAGCGGTTCAGCGAGAGATTGAGATGAAAGGGGTGTCGACAGTATTAATAACGGTTAGCCCAGAAGTCACGGCGCAAATGAGGCCCCCGCGCGCTCTTTACCCGAACGGCTTTAAGGTCGGAAACAGCCTCGGTAAACCGCACATGCGTGAACTGCAATTGAGTGTGCTGCGCGATGCGCTTGGGCTGCTCGCAAAGAACACGCGACCAGGTGAGATTGTGACGCGCGAGTATCCCGACTACGGCGAATATCACGAACCCCCGAGAACTCGTAAATTGGTTTAGTTCACAATGTATAAAACCATTGGAGTGCTTACCGGCGGAGGTGATGCGCCGGGTCTGAACGCCGTGATTCGCGCGGTGGTCAAGACAGCCACCGGCGAATACGGAATGAAAGTGGTTGGGATCGAAGATGGGTTCGAGGGACTGCTGGCTCCTCTGATGACCAGAGAGCTGCTTCCTGCGGACGTACGTGGACTCCTGCCCCGCGGCGGCACGATTCTGGGCACAAGAAACCGTGGTCGCTTTGTTGAGCGAACGGCAGAAGGCGAAGAAACCAAACCGGAGCGTGTTTATCAGGAGGCCGTTGGCAACCTCGAGCGACTTGGTATTGACGCACTCGTTGTTCTGGGCGGCGAAGGTACTCTCGGTATCGCGGAGGAGTTCGGCAAGAGAGGGGTGCCTGTGTGTGGCGTACCAAAGACAATCGACAACGATCTTGCCTGCACCGAGTTGACGTTCGGCTTTGTGACCGCCCTTGACATTGCTACCGAGGCCCTGGACCGCCTGCACACGACAGCGGAATCGCATGACCGCGTGATGATTCTGGAGGTCATGGGGCGTAACACGGGTTGGATTGCCTTACACTCAGGGATTGCCGGCGGTGCTGATGTGATCCTGATTCCTGAGATTCCGTTCTCTCTGGACTCCGTCGCTCAGAAAATCAAGGAACGTGAGATGGGAGGCTCCAACTTCAGTATTGTTGTGGCTGCTGAAGGCGCCATTGAAACGGGTCATGAACAGATCTACCAGGATCAAGGTGACTTAGAACATGCACCACGTCTCGGAGGAATAGGTCTCTACCTACAGCGTGAACTGGAGGCTCTGACCAAGAAAGAAACAAGGTGCGTAGTACTGGGTCACCTACAACGCGGTGGCAGGCCAAACGCTTTCGACCGGATGTTGGCGACAAACTATGGGTCGTGTGCCGTTCGGGCGCTCGCTGAGGGGAAGCGCGGCGTGATGGTGGCGCTGCATGCAGGTGACGTCATCACTGTGCCGATTTCGGAAGCGCTTGCAAACGTCAAGACTGTTCCAACGCATGGACAGCTCGTGCGAACGGCGCGCGATACGGGTATCTCGTTTGGAGCTCCAGACGAGGCCGACTGCCATCGGAAACTGTAACGTCAAGGGGGGTACAAATTGGCAGACGATATCAAGCAAAAACTACAGTCGGAGTTGGATGGCCTGGAGGCGGAGTTGCGCGTACACCTCCCGAAGGAGATTAAGCGCGCCCTCGAATTCGGCGATCTACGTGAGAACTCTGAGTACCGGGCGGCACTGGATCGACAGAACGTCGTCAAGGCTCGAATTGTGGAGTTGAGACAACGGATTAGTGAAATCTCATCGATAGACCTAAAAAGGATTCCGCAGGGGAAAGCGTCGTACGGCTCCACGTTGATTCTGTATGACGACGAAAAAGAGGAGGAAGTGACCTACCGGCTGGTTACGCCCGAGGAGAGCGACCCGCAACAAGGCTTCATATCTACCACATCGCCTGTGGGTAAGAGCTTGATGGGCCGGGAAGAAGGAGACGAAGTGGTTGTGCGGACCCCGGCTGGCGCTCGTCGGTTTAAGATTCGAAGGCTCATTACGCTACATGACGAAGCATCGGGCGGTGGGTAAGGAACCAGGTGGCGACCAAAAGCGTATTACCGCCTGTGCGAACGGACGCGCACCGCTGCAAAACCCTTGACAGGTCAAGGTCGGCTCCCTAAAATCCGCCGCTTGCCCGGAACTGTAAAGTTCGAAGCTTTTTCGGCATAATGCCGTAACCAGAGGAGTCAATACTCAGAACATGTTTGGGGCCAGTATCGGGCGCGGAGCGCAACGCATCATCGATGCGATGGTTCGTTGGCTCGCTCACGGTCATATTAATCCGAACGTATTGACCGTGATCGGAGTGGCTCTGAATGTCGGCTGCGGCCTGCTGTTTGGGTTTGGACTGTTTTTTTGGGCAGGCATAGCCCTCATCGTTGCGAACCTCTTTGACATGCTGGACGGGCAGGTGGCTCGCCTTTCGGGTCGGGTCACTCGGTTCGGCGGATTTCTGGACTCGTCACTGGATCGCCTTTCTGACATGGTTGTGTTCGTGGGCCTGATGGTCTTCTACGCCCGCGAAACTCCGTTTCACTCAACTCTTAACGTTTTTCTTGCAGGCGCCGGGCTTATGGGTTCAGTTATGGTAAGCTACGCCAGCGCCCGGGCCGAGAGTCTTATTCCGAAGTGCGATGTTGGTTTTCTCCGGCGCCCCGAACGCGTGGTGCTCTTTATTATCGGCGCCCTAAGTACTCATCCAGGTTCTGACAATTTTTTTGCTAACCGAATGCCGGCCGTATTGTGGGTGCTCGCAATCGGCTCTTACTGGACGTTTGCGCACCGCATGTATCACACCTGGGTTGAATTGAATAAGATCGGTAGCGCCAGTGAAAAGAGCGATGGGGTATCTTCTCAAGCAGCCGCGGACTCTGCTCGGGAACCACGAGCAACACTGGTCCATAAGGCGGGTTAGCAGCCAGATTCGACAGGTAAGCGATAGTGAATAACTACTTCCAGCCTTCGAGGTACAAATACGTGACGATCTGTCCCTGCTGTGGCGTTAAGTCTAACGCGCCCTTGAGCACCGGCTGTGAAGGTTGCGGGGCGCGCGCTGTGGGCGAACCACTGCCAAAGCCTGATCACGAACTGCCGTCCTATGGCCGCTCGCTTCTACTCACGGTCACAGGCACCTTGATGGTAATAGTGTTCCTGGTTCAAATCGGTCTTGCTCTGGCCAAAGAATGGCCGATATCGCTCGATTTCTCATCTACTTTCTGGTCGACCGTCAGCGCTGCGCAAACCGCTGCATGGCGACTGAAATGGGTTGCAATACCGGTTACGGTTGTCGTGTTCTGGGGAATTCGCCGCATTTATCGAGGAATGTTACAAACGCCCGATCGTTACTGCGGACTGAGATACGCGCGTGCTGGCTTTTTCTGCGCAGCAGCAGTCCCAGTCGTGATTGCGTTCTTCATTGGCGTCACTGTTCCTGAGCGTTTGGTGCAGCGACAAGACGCGATCGAGGCAGCAGGGAAAGCGGAGGCGAATACGTACGACCGGGCACTCTTCGAGTACCGGATGAAATTTGGAAAGCTGCCTTCTGAACGGGACGACCTGCGGCAGTTACCGGATCCGGATGGTTCTATTGCGGCAATTCTGAGCAAACCAGCAGAGTACAAACCCAGCGCTGATGTCGCGGCGGCGTTACCGAAGGGAAACGCTCCTGTTCGCGGTTCCGTTATCAAAGCATCGCTGACGCCGACAACCGAGGAGTCAATCAGCGATGGTCTATCTTTTACAAACTATGAACTACGACTGGCTGGGCCAGACAATCTTCTCGGCACCGAGGATGATCTGATCGTTCGTGACGGTATGGTCTCTAAAGCTAGCGAATCCACCAAGCCAATCGTAACAACGGCCACCTCGACTACAACGAAGCGCTAACAGGTGAAGACTGCTTTCAGTGTACAAAAGGGGCACGCTCTCGTGCCCCTTAGTTTTTTCGGAGCGCTCTTACAAGAGCGCGGGCGTCCCCGCCCGCACCGTCGCAGCTTTCAACCAGACGCACGAACGGACAGTGGATGCGGGCGGGGGCACCCGCGCTCCGATAACAGGTGATGTTCAGTAAGATTCTGATCGCAAATCGAGGCGAGATTGCGCTGCGCATCATGCGTGCTTGTCGAGATCTTTCCATCACTCCGGTGGCCGTCTATTCTGAGGCAGACATTAACGCCCTGCACGTGAGGTTCGCCGAACTCGCAGTTTGCATTGGTCCCCCGCCGTCGATTCAAAGCTACCTAAATATTGAGGCGATTTTGGCCGCCGCAAAGAAGACTGGGACAGAGGCCATACATCCGGGGTACGGCTTCCTCGCGGAAAATCCCGATTTTGCTCGGGCTACGACTGAAGCGGGGTTGGTGTTCATCGGACCATCAGCGGCGGCGATGGAGCTAATGGGATCAAAAATCAGCGCCCGTCGCGCTGCGGTCGACGCAGGAATACCCATAGTACCGGGTTCGATTGCGCCGCTAACTTCATTGGCGGAAGCCAGGCAAGTAGCTCAGGAGTTCGGTTATCCGGTAATGCTGAAAGCCTCGGCGGGTGGGGGCGGCAAAGGCATGCGCCTCGTAGGGAATGAAGACGAGTTGCAATCGGCGTTTGACAACGCCAGCTCTGAGGCAGCTTCAGCGTTTGGCGATGATTCGGTCTATCTGGAAAAAGCCATCGAACGCCCTCGTCATATCGAAATCCAGATCTTCGCCGACACTCACGGCAACGTGGTGCATTTAGGTGAACGCGAGTGTTCAATTCAGAGAAGACACCAAAAGGTACTGGAAGAGTGCCCTTCTCCTATTAACGATCCTAAGTTGCGTGAACACATGGGCGAAGCTGCGGTCAAACTCGCACGAACAGTTGGCTACGTCGGGGCCGGTACCGTAGAGTTCTTACTCTCCGACATCACGCGCGACTTCTACTTTCTCGAGATGAACACTCGTCTCCAGGTGGAACATCCTGTTACTGAACTGGTGACTGGCATTGACCTCGTTCGCGAGCAGATCACCGTGGCTTCTGGAGAGGCGCTCTCCTTCTCACAAGGCGATGTACATTGGCACGGCCACGCGATCGAATGCAGGGTATATGCGGAAGATCCTGATAATGACTTTCTCCCATCGCCCGGTCGGATCACTCAGCTCCGCGCTCCCAGTGGTCCATGCGTGCGGGATGACAGTGGCGTGGAGGTGAATTCCGAGGTCTCCATTTATTACGACCCCTTGATCTCCAAGCTGTCCGCATGGGGCAGAACAAGAGAGGAAGCTATTAGTCGCCTGCGAAGGGCGCTGGCTGAATATCATGTGGGGGGAATCAAAACAACTCTCCCGTTCTTTCGTCAGATTGTAGGTGACGAGGAATTCCAGGCCGGACTCCTCGATACGGGATTCATTTCGAGATTCAATGGGCGGCGACTAGAACAGGCGCATGGTCAGGTTAATGGCAAAGCTGCTGACATTGCGATTCTCGCAGCAGCTCTTTATTACGCAAAGCGCCGCGAAAGTTCCCTGTCGAAAGATAGAAGCTCGGCAGCCGACGCGTGGAAGCAATCCGGCCGCAGGTTGGCGGTATATGAGTCTTTGAAGAAGCGCAACTGAGGAAAACTTCTACATGAAGTTACAGGCAGAAATCGAAGGCAGACAATATAAAGTTCAGATTGAACGTCGCGGTACACAAATTCATGCAACCATCGACGACCGAAGCTATGAGCTGGAACTTCGACGAGTAACAGCGGAGAGTATCCTGCTGATTCACGACGCCCAGGTCTATGACTGCCTCATTGGATCAGATGGGGAGCCTCACCATTTTCAGGTTCATGTTCAAAATCGTTCATTCAGTATAAGACTAATCGACCCTAAGCGATTGCGCAGCGGAGAGACTGCCGGAAGCCACAACCATGGAGCAGCAAGAGTGTTGGCAGTAATGCCGGGTAAGGTTGTCCGCGTGCTAGTGGATGTCGGATCAATTGTGGAAGCTGGAGCAGGTATCGCGGTTGTGGAGGCAATGAAAATGCAGAACGAGATCAAAACACCTAAAGCCGGGACCGTAAAGACCTTAAACGCGACCCCCGGAGCGACCGTCAACGCGGGCGATGTGTTGGCTGTGATCGAATAGAACATGAATGAAGTTTCTCAGCTTGAACTGTTGAGCGAGGTTGCTGCGGAGGACTCTCTTCGGATCTTGCTCTGGGACATTGACGGCACACTGATTCGGTCGGTGCGGCTCGGAGCCTTCAAGGAGTACACAATTCCCGTACTCGAGTCGGTTTTTGGTACGTCAGGCCGTCTGCGTGAAATGCAGGTTTCTGGGATGACCGACTTACAGATTGTCGGTGAAGCGTTGCGACACGAGGGCTTTACACCTGAACAGGTGCTGGATCGTATCGACGAGCTTCGTGAGCGCTATATGGAAGAGATGCGAAGAGCGACTACAAACGGTGAGCAGTTCTTTGAACTGTTGCCGGGGGCGCGCGAAGTTCTTGAAGCTATATCTGATCACCCTCGCTACGAATCGGGGTTGCTTACCGGGAACATTGAGGCCGCCGCACAGTTAAAGATGGAGTTGGTAGGATTGTCGGAGTTCTTCAAATTGCCGGGCGCTTTCGGGGACGAGTCGCACAACCGCAGTGACCTTCCGGAGCTGGCGGCTGGACGCATTAACAAGCATCTCAACCTGAGGTTAAAGCCCGCTCAATTTATTGTGATTGGTGATACTCCGAACGACATTGCTTGTGCTCGACACTTCGGTGCGCGGGCCGTTGGGGTAGGTACGGGAAGGTTATATACCGCTGCTGATCTTGTGAAGTGTAATCCTGACGCTCTACTTCCCGATCTCTCGGATGTTCATCTGTTTCTTGAGGCCCTGGCCCAACTTTAGCTCCAACAGAATACTCAACTAAATCCTCCACGCTGCCAGTGTGGGGATGCGCTCAAATCCGACCCCACTGCCGAAGCTGTAAGAAAATAATGAGCCACAGATATCGCGGATGAACACGGATCAGCATTTTGAAAAGCGGCAGTGTTTTATCAACCATCTTATTCAGATCTGCGAGTATCTGTGAGATCTGTGGCTGAATCCGACTATTTTCACAACTTCTGCAGTATGGGGTTTTTTGAGATTCAACCTAGTGTCCTGTCCCAATGGTTCGTGACATAAGTCATCAGGTTGGAAGTTGACTTAGATTCGATGGAAGCCTTTGAGAATATCGCGTGTAGCGAGGCGAAGAATCACTGGCCGCCCATGCGGGCAGGTCGTAGGTGAAGATGTGCTTAATAACTTGTCAATCAACCAACGCATTTTCTCGGGCGCGAGTGGCATGTTCACCTTAATCGCCGCGTGACACGCGAGCGAAGCGGCAATCTCATCTCGCAGCGTTTCCCTTGCTGAGCCCTTCTTTTCAGAATCTACAGTATCGAGCAGCTCTGCCAACATGCTGCGCGCTTCGGCAGCCGGCAAGTCCGCCGGTGCAGCCTTAATTGCGACGGTCCGACCGGAAAGACGCATCAGATCGAACCCATAAGACTCCAGATCTGGCGCAATCAGATCAAAGGCCGCAGCCTGCGCTGGCGTTAAATCAAAAGTCTCTGGAATCAAGAGGTTCTGCGATTCTGCAGAGCGGTTGGCCTCAAGTGCCCTGTATTTGTCAAAGAGGATTCTCTCATGCGCAACGTGTTGGTCTATTAACAGCAATCCCTCATCGTCCGTCGCGATGATAAAGCTCTCATCAAGCTGCCCCAATGGCCGAATGTTCGCTGAAATAGATTCTACGGATACCTCGCGAGCATATTTTTCGGCTGAGTCTAACGGAGGCAGGGACACGGGTGAGCTGGCGGGCGGCGCAGCCTCCTCCAGCCGTGTGTCCAATGTGGGAAATTCGTCGGGAAACGATGGTGCCGGAAAGGCTATTCGCGGTTGCTGTGACTGATAGCTGGCAATCGTTGCTTGATAGATGCTGATTGGCTCGTGAGGCATTGCAGCCTGCGCGGCGATCGTTTGTGATACCTCTTTTTCTCCCGCGCCAACGGTGTGGATTTCCATTCTCTCAGGTTCTTCAGCCAGTTGGGGCCCCGGCACCGTTTCGGTCACGGCAGCAGCACTCGCACCGAACGCGTGCGTTGCGTGCTCAGTAACCTGCACAGGTTCCGGGCGTACGTAACCAGCACTGGCGAGCGCGGTCCTGATAGCCTCGCGCACAGCGTCAGCAACCGCCGCAGCCCGACGAAATCTTACTTCGGTCTTGGCTGGATGCACATTGACATCCACCTCTTCCAGCGGAGTTTCCAGAAAGAGCAACGCCGCTGGATACACGCCGTGCGGCAGGATCGATCGATACCCTTCGGAGAGCGCCCGTCCCAAAAGACGATCCCGCACGAACCGGCCATTCACAAAGAGGAATTGCGCGTCCCGAGATGTGCGGCGGTCTTTTGGCGCTGAAACGAATCCACTCACACGCGCTACTGGTTCCAGCCCACCGCGAACTTCTAACAGGTTCTCCAAAAACTCCTCGCCAAAAATTTGGTAGGCGCGCTCCCGCAGGTCTTTTGCTGGTGCCGCACGAATCGTCTCGCGGCCGTTGGTTGTCAATGTAAAAGAGATTTCCGGATGGGCCAGCGCGTAATGTGTGACGAGATTGGTGAGGTGAAAGACCTCAGTTGCTTCTGAGCGCAGGAACTTCCGACGTGCGGGAACATTAAAGAAGAGATCCCGAACGGAGACGGTTGTTCCTACAGGGTGCGCAGCGTCCTTCACATCGCGCATCTTTCCACCCTCTATCACAACTCGTGTTCCGGCGGCCGAGTCCCGGTGGTTTGTTGTCAAGGACACTCGAGCGACTGAAGCGATTGAGGCAAGTGCTTCACCCCGAAATCCGAGTGTGGCGATCGCTGCGAGATCTTCACTGCGTCGGATCTTTGAGGTGGCATGTCGCTCGAATGCGAGGACGGCATCATCGCGCAGCATTCCTTCGCCATCATCGATAACTTTGAGCAAACGACGCCCACCGCCTTCGATCTCGACGACAATCCGGCGTGCGCCGGCGTCGATGGAGTTTTCGATCAACTCCTTGGCGACTGAAGCCGGGCGTTCCACGACTTCACCCGCGGCGATTTGATTGGCAACGTGGTCTGGGAGGAGTCGGATCTTAGACATGACACCTTCGGAGCGCGGGCGTCCCCGCCCGCAGCGTGAAAAGTGCTCGATTATGAAATGCGGGCGGGGACGCCCGCGTTCCGAACTCACAAATACACGATCTGGTGCTCGTCGGAACCGAGGTTCACCGCGCTGTAGATCCAATCCACTACGTAGCGGCCATGTCGCGCCAATAAAGACGTGATGTTGATGTGGCGTTCTTGTAGCTCCTTGTGAGGACAGAGCTGATCAAAAGCCCGCTCCAGTTGTCTCTGTGCCGCTTCGTCACGTGCAAGCTGGGCCCGATGAAAACGCGTTCGCAGTCCTTCAACCTGGTACGTAATCTTGCGACGCCCCGTCTCCAACGCAGCGGCCAATGTGGGATCCACCGAGTTCAACTTCTCTCTCAACTCATCCAGTTCACGCGAGACCGCCTGTTCAGCCTTTTCGAACTGTCGAGCGGTATCCGTACCGAGATGCTCCTCGACTACACGGGCCAGTACGACTTCTTGTCCTGCAAACAGCGATTCCAACGTGAGGCCGTATCTCTCCAAGGTCCGGCTGGTATGTCGCTCAATCATAGTCAGACTCGAACGCGGCAGGATCGGCGTTACAGGTCTTTCCAGACACCTATATACCTCGGCAGTTTGCGCAAAGTAGGCGACCTCGGCAGCACCACCGTAGTAGGCGACAGTAGGTAGCAGATAATCCTGGACCACCGCCCGCAAAGTGACATTTGGACTAAACCGCTCTGGATACTCTCTGGCTAGATTGGCGAGTTCATCGACTCCATATGAAATCTCTGAGTCCTTGGCGCGATACCTCCCGTCCTCAGTTCGCGTGATTGCATGTCTAGCCCCTGTTTCGTCGTGAAGAAAGAGCGGGAAAGAGCTTTCGGATGTCAGCACCTGTGCGTGGTAGCCGTTCGCTTCGAGTTCTCGGCTGCGCTCATCCAATGATGTCGCAATCTCCTGAGCTTTCAACGCTGCCTGTTCGTAGAGGGGTGCGGCTAACCGCTTCAATCTGCTATCGAGAGGATCGAGCAAAACCAAACCGTAACAGCCGACCAATGAAATCATCATTCGCGCGAAGGCGTCGCCATATCCAATTCCGGGTTGCCAACTGTCGCGCAGAATATCCTCAAGATCCCTGGTAAACTCGGAAGTCGGGAGCAAAGAGAGAAGCTCGTCAAGCAACGTGACCATGGAATTGTCCAACCGAACACTACCAACCGGCATTCCTTCGCGATGAATTGCACCTGAGCTCTGAACCATTCCCAGTTTGCAGTCTCGCCCGATAAATTCTGCGGTCGCTACTTCCGGAAAATCGTGATCCTCGGTGGCAATCCAAAACACCGGTACAGCTTTGGTGTTTCGTTGCGTCAGGCAGCCAGCCAGTTTCACCGCCGAGATGGCTTTGTAGATCGTATACAGCGGACCTGTAAAAAGCCCTGCTTGCTGGCCAGACACGACGGCAACGCAATCGGTATCTCGTAATAACTCAATGTTGCCTAGTGTTTCTTTGCCGGCGCCCCAACTCTTATTGAGTTCGTAGAGAGCGTCGCAAAGCGCGCTGCGGTCTGATTGGTGCGAGGCGAGAACTGCTGGAACCCGTTCCGGCAATTCGTGATGAAAGCGAACTGCTGAGGGATAGAAGGTTCTCAGACTCAACGGGTCGCGTAGATAATCGAGAAACAGGCGGCTCTGATGTGGGATGCGATCGAACGAGAGCGTCTCAACACGTAGACCTGCTTCTTCTGGCGTGCTGTAACAAGCAGATTCGGTGGCGCTCACGATGTTGGTAGCTCCTAGGCTGTGTGGGGTTCGCTCCACTCCTGCCTGCCCACGTTGTTTCCAATTACTGCGTTTAGCAGATCCCGGATCTCTCGTTGCTCCTCAGCCGACGGCGAACGCAAGGGAGCCCGGACTGGACCACCTTTATATTCAACAAGATCCATTGCCGCTTTCAGACCGCCGATACCGTACCGCTTAGTAACGGCCAAAGCAAGCGGCGTAAGCCGCGCCTGGAGCGATCCCGCAGACTCCATTTGACCTGACGTGACTAGGTGATAAATCTCCAGACACTGTTGAGGAACTACGCAGCCGACGGCCAGAATTGCTGCGCGCGCCCCGGCTTGAAGCGCGTCCAGCAGTACGGTGCCGTTTCCGGTTATCACCTCGAATTCTTTATGCGTCAATTGGCGCGTTCTTCTGAACCGTGCAATATCTGACGAACTGTCTTTAATCCCGACAATGTTCGGATGGGCACTCAATTTCGCGACAGTGTCCGGCTCGATTACTACTCCCGTAAGATCCGGCATGCTGTAAAGAATAACTGGAACGGTTGCAGTGTCGGCGATCGCTTGGTAGTGGGAAAGCAGGCTCGCCTGAGTGATTGCGGGGCGGTAGAACGACGGTGTTATGGCGAGAACAGCATCCGCACCCATGCTTGCGACTCGTTTAACCTCTTCGATTGTCTGGCGCGTGCTCTGCTGACCCACGCCAACTATGAAAGTCAGGTCGCTTGGCACCTCTTGGCGCGATGCCTCAACAACCATCTGATATTCGCTTTCGTTCAGGTTGACGCGCTCACCGGTGGAGCCCAGCGCGACGTAGCCTGAAATGCCGGTATTGTTCCATTTCTTCAGGTTAGCTCGTAGTGCGGCGGTGTCGATCTCTTCATTTTCAGTGAATGGCGTGGTGAACGGTAGGAGCATTCCGTTCAAATGCAATTGTGAGTGCCCTTGCTGCTGGAATTGCTGCTCCAAAGTGGCAGCATTCTACGATACGGGAAGAAACTTTGAGAAATCAGGACAAGGAAGCAAGCGGAAAACTACGGAGACAGGGAGAGGGGGAAAGCATTTTCCATTTGTCATTTTCCATTTTCCATTTCTCATTTCGCCGTTCTTCGACGGTTGCAGTCAGGAAGGCAGAAAGTCCATAACTTGCTCTTTCCTTTTCAGATCCTTTCATCCGCGTCAATCCGCGGCCAGATCCTCTCTTTTTCCAAGTCAACGCGACACCAGACCGCAAATAGGCGTGTTCCATTTCTCATTTCGCGCGGTCCGATCTCAACACTTTGTCAGACTACTTGATTGACTTAACCCTGGTCCAAATAAGCATTGACAGAGATCTTGCAGGCGCGTATAAGGCACGCGTTCTCACGAAGTCAGTCTCTTTCGCATGATGGTAATGACTCACTGCGCATCCGCTTCATCCCATCGCAGAACGGAAAGATAATAATGAACAAAGCTTCTCAACAACGACTGGCAAAGGTGCATCCAGAGCTCGCAACACGCGTAACTCTCCTCATAGAAACGCTGGCTCGCGAAGGAATGGTAGTGGAAGTCGTGCAGGGACTACGCACATTCGCGGAGCAGGACGCATTGTTCGCGCTAGGGCGAACAAAACCGGGTCAGATCGTAACGAACGCGAGGGGTGGTCTGTCGAACCACAACTATGGTCTGGCAGTGGACCTCTGTCCGTTTCTCAATGGAAGGCCTCAATGGAAACACAACGAGGGATTTATCCGAATCGGAGTGGAAGCAACAAAGCTGGGGCTAGAATGGGGAGGTAGTTGGAAGAAGTTCATCGACAAGCCCCACGTACAACTTCCGGGCCTCACAGTCGCTCAATGTCTTCATCTGTACAGGAAGGGTGGATTGTCAGGAGTCTGGTGTCGCGTGCCGGAGATCAGGTAACACATACCTTTGGACGCGCAATGACCACTCTACTGCCTTATGGGTCACTGCTCGCCTTCATTAGTTTTCTTTCTTCTTCATGCCCCCTTCCCACCTGCAGATACGATGTTACTCGCTTGAAATCCGTAAATGACCAATGTTTTATTAAGTTCATCAACTTGACTTGACCTAATCCTCGGGCGAGCACGATCATGAAGCACA
This sequence comes from Pyrinomonadaceae bacterium, assembly GCA_035283645.1. Taxonomy (GTDB): domain Bacteria; phylum Acidobacteriota; class Blastocatellia; order Pyrinomonadales; family Pyrinomonadaceae; genus PSRF01. The sequence continues at coordinate 42,473 of DATETN010000161.1, read as the reverse complement.
CCGAACAATAAGGAGTTCTCAAAATGCGGAGTTACCCCCTGGTCCAACTCGACGTCTTCACAGATCGCGCACTGGCTGGCAATCCCCTGGCCGTTTTTCCTGAATGCGAAGGGCTGAGCGACGAAGAGATGCTCAAGATCGCACGGGAAATGAATCTCTCGGAAACGGTCTTCGTCTTACCACCACGCGATGAAAAGACTTTGCGCCGCCTGCGCATCTATACACCAACCCGCGAGATTCCCTTTGCAGGACACCCCGTCGTGGGCACTTGGAACGCGCTGGCGCGCCTGGGTGTTGTCACGCTCCCGGAAGGTGGCACAGGCTGGACGCGGATCTTTCACGAAATTGGTATTGGTGTTCTACCAGTTGATCTGGAATTCAAGGATGGAGAGATTGTGCAGGTTGTAATGACGCAGGGCTCGTTTGAAATTCAGGACGAAATTGACGATCGACACGACCAGGCTGAGCTTGCACGCTTGATCGGACATGACGTTGACGCGCTTGACGAGAATCTGCCGATCCAGATCATCTCAACCGGTCTGCCCTTCCTTGCGGTACCGCTGCGCTCAATCGCCGACCTTCGCACTTGCCGGATTAACGGCCACGCGCTTAGTGAGTTCTACAGACGTCTCGGTTCGACCGGATGTTTGGTGTTCACCCGAGAGACCATTGAAATAGGCGCGGCGCGAGCACACGCTCGCATGTTTGCGCCCGACGACAACATTCCCGAGGATCCGGCCACAGGTAGCGCCTGTGGGGCGCTGGGTGGATACTTGATTCACCACCATGCAATCACCGTTGAGCCTGTTGAGGATGTTTCACACTTTGTAATTGAGCAGGGTGATTTTATCAACAGGCCCAGCCGAATCAATCTGGAGGTTCGGGGCACCATTGGTAACGTTCAAGAGGTAAAGGTCGGTGGACCATCAGTGGTGGTAATGCGAGGGGAGCTTTTACTCTAATGACATGAAACTCGACTTATTGATTATAGGTGCTGGACCGGCTGGACTCTCAGCAGCAGACGCGGCGGAGAGCCAGGGACTGAACTACCTTGTGATCGAGAAAGGGACCATCGCTGACACCATTCGCAAATACCCCATCGGCCGAACCCTGTTCTCAACCCCGAATGAGCTCGAGATGAGAGAAGGTTCGCTTAAACCGATTCGCGAAAAACCCACCCGCGAGGAACTTCTTTCGCATTATATCCATTTCGTCCTTGCTCGAGATCTGAAGGTCAACACTGGTGAGAAGGTAATCGACGTCGAGCCGAACGCTAACCGATTTCACGTTCGCACCGATCGCGCTGAATACGACGCAGCACGAATTCTCTTCGCCATAGGAGCCATGGAGCATCCCCGCCGTCTGAACGTTCCGGGAGAGAATCTTTCCAAAGTTCACCATCTCTTTGTTGAACCATATGCCTATGTCCGCAAACACTCGCTGGTAGTGGGCGGCGGAAATAGCGCCGCCGAGGCCGCACTGTTTCTCTCGGAAGAGGGTTCGTACACGACCCTTGCGATCTGGCGTCAGGATTGGGAGAACCGCGATCCCAAGCAAGGCGCAATGAAGCATTGGGTCCGCACGCCCCTGGAGAAGGAGGTCTCAGAGGGGCGATTACGGGTGATCTTCTATCAGCAAGTGCTCGAGGTCAGGGAACCGGACGTCACCCTCAGAACGGACGAAGGTGAAACAATTGAACTACCCAACGACGTGGTCTTCATCCTGATCGGGAGCGACGCTGATCTGACGCTATTGAAGAAGCTTGGGGTGAAGACGGAACCTGGCAAGTTAACGGAAGTACCGGTTTATAATCCCGAAACCTTTGAGACGAATGTGCGTGGAATATATGTCGCGGGTCATTTCACCCACGCGCGGCACATTAAGGAGGCGATTGCAGTGCCCCGACGAATCGTGCCGCTGATAAGTCAGGACTTACGTAACAGCTCCTCAAGATAACCTCGCTCTGTTCCCTTTCTCCTTCGCTTTGCCAGCGTCAATGAGTGCCGGCCAAGAACGCGATACGCGGCCAGGGCAACTTCTGATCTTGCGCTACCGAGAGCTTTTAAGTGTTCCTTAACCGTGGATCGATCGCCACGCGAGAAGGTTCCCGTCAACGATCGCTCGGAGTCCGTCGCCAGCAAATTGTTTAGAGTGCTCTGGACCAGGGGAACGAGCACCTTCCGGGCTTCCGCCTTGGTCAATCCGCACCGAACAAGCATCTCCATCGCGAGATCCAGTAAGGCCACCACATGTCCTGAGGACATCACTGCAGCAGCGTGATACAGGGCCTTCTTGTCAGTCTTAACCGAGAAGTGCCGCCCCCCGAGCTCCCTGACTATTCGTCGGGCAATGGCTGTTGCGGGACGGTCGCCCTCAATGCAATAGAAACACCCTTTCAGTGCGATAGCACCCGCTCGTGGTTCGCTGATCGAAACCAAAGGGTGCAACGACCCGATGTGGCTTCCGCTCTTACCTAAGGGCAGAAGGATTTCAGAGGACAACGCGCCACTGGAATGCAACACGGTGCGCCTGCGCTCCAGACTTAAACGCGACAAGGCTTGGGCGGCACCGCGAATCTCATCATCCGGCGTTGTGATTAAGACGACATCGGCCGGCGGCAGATCTGACAACGATTCCGCGGTTAGTGGCAAAACAGCGCTGCCAAGGACTCGAATGGCTCTGGCTGCCCCTTTCCGGGTACGGTTCACGACTGACGCTATTTGATGTCCATTGCTCTGAAGAGCGAGGGCGAGCGCGGTTCCTAGTCTCCCTGCGCCGATGATGGAAAACCTAAGTTCACGTCTGGATTCGTGCTTGGACATGTGTTTTATGTAGCGCGGCCCGGCAGTTTGCGGGACCGGAAACTCTTAGGTATTACGCTGGGACTGCATTATAATGACGGCTCTCCCGCAGGCATCAAGTCACAGAAGGTAGCCAGAGTTCCAATTTGAGCGAAATTCCCGCTTCGCTAACTGAGACTCGCACAACCTTGGCAACAAACCGGAGCATCATAGGCTTGCCTAACGTTTCCGGTTTTTGAACGTTCGAGACGAGAATGCCGGGTTCATGCTGGGAGTATGGACTCACTCAAGGGTTTCCCCCAATGCTAAGTGTTCCAGGTACTTGGAGGTTTTCGAGATGAATAGCTTCTCCCGAGTTGTTACGGCCTTGCTGTTGGCAACCTCGCTGCTTTCCGGTTCTGTGGCAGCTCTAGCCCAGACGAACAGCCAGACCGACAACAAACAACAGGATCAAGCTCAGGCAAAGAACGAGACGACTAAAGAAGCTCCAACGAAGCCGAAGGGATCCGAAAAGCCGCTCTCGACCAACGACGATCCCTCCATGATCGGGAAGCGGAATATCAACAAGGGCATTTTTGCCAAGATGAGCGGTTCGACCGAAAAAGAGGTTCGGCTCGGGCGTCAATTAGCTGCCGAAGTTGATCGTCAAGCCAAGTTCATTGAGGATCCCCTTATCACAGAATACGTCAATCGCGTTGGACAGAACATCGTACTGCACTCCGATGCAAAGATTCCGTTCACGATCAAAGTAATCGACTCGGATGAGATAAATGCCTTTGCGCTGCCGGGTGGTTTCTTCTACGTGAATAAGGGTCTGTTATTAGCGGCCGATAACGAAGCCGAACTGGCCGGCGTGATGGCACATGAGATTGCCCACGTCGCCGCCCGTCACGCGGTTGAGAATCAAGCCAAGGGTACGTTCTTTGAATATCTCGCGCTGGGAGGTTCAATCTTCCTCGGCGGAATTCCGGGCCTGATCTACCAAAACACGGCTGGCCTGGGACTTCTGGGAATGTTTATGAAGTTCAGCCGGAGTGCGGAGGAAGAGGCCGACAAGCTTGGCGTTCAGTATATGTATGCTGCCGGCTATGACCCGACAGCGATGGCGACGATGTTCGAGAAACTCGAGGCCAAAAACAAAAAGAAGCCTGGGTTCATCGCTCGCGCTTTCGCAAGTCATCCGGCGCCACCAGACAGGCGAGCTACTTCCCTGGCTCTCGCAGCGAGGTTTCCGGAACACGAAGAGTACATCATCAGCACGTCCGAGTTTCAGAGGGTCAAATCACGGCTTCTGAGACTCTCCAATGCGAGGGCGTCAACGGCAGGAGCACTTCCCAGCGGAGACGATGGTGCGCCAAGTCGACCGACATTGAAACGAAGACAGCCGACACCTGACGACAGTCCAACCACCACTCCGGACGGCGATCAAAAGCCGGCCGACAGATCGGAACCGCCGAAGCTGAAGCGGAATGACAGCATTCCGCCGCCACCGCAGCCATAACGGTGGGTCGGAAGTCCAGAACCCTCAAGCTTCCCGGCACATAGGTGTCGGGAAGCTTTTTTCTGAAAAGTCACTCGCTTGACAATTTTCCGAGCGCTTCTGTATTCTACCCGTTCGCATTTTAGCCGCCTAAAATCGAGACAATTAACTATGTCAACACACTTCCCCAGCGGTAAGGACCTCGCTGGAAATCGAAAATGGTATGTCGTGGATGCCGACGGGCAGACCGTGGGACATCTCGCGTCAGAGGTGGCTTCCATTCTCACTGGAAAACGCAACCCTCAGTGGACGCCTTTTCTGGATATGGGCGATCATGTGATCGTAATTAACGCACGAAAGGCTGTGCTGAAGGGATCAAAGGCTGAACAGAAAGTCTATCGCCATCACACGCTGTATCCTGGTGGCTTACGCGAGGTCTCAGCGAAAGAGATGTTCGCGAAAAAGCCGGAGCAGATCATAGCCCTGGCCGTTAAGGGAATGCTTCCCAAAAACAAGCTGGGGCGGGCGATGGCAAAGAAACTCAAGGTTTACGCCGATGCCGACCACCCACACACCGCTCAACGCCCACGACTCCACACACTGACTTCCAGGAAAAATCAAGAATAGCAAAGGCCGTTATTAAGAGGACAATATAACTGTGGCTGAAATTCAATATTATGGAACTGGCAGACGAAAGACATCGACGGCGCGAGTTTATCTAAGGCCAGGCGCGGGCGATGTGTTGGTGAACAAAAAGCCATTCGACACATATTTTCCGAACGAGACTTTGCGGATGATTATCCGGCAACCACTGCAGCTTACGGAAACCGCCACCAAGTTCGACGTTTTAATAAATGTTAGTGGCGGGGGACCCTCGGGTCAGGCCGGCGCTATTCGCCATGGCATAACGCGCGCCTTGTTGGATTTCAATGGAGACCTACGTACCACGCTGAAGCAGGCCGGTCTTATTACGCGCGACCCAAGAATTAAAGAGCGGAAGAAATACGGACAAAAGGGCGCACGCAAGCGGTTCCAGTTTTCAAAACGTTAAGCAAGATGCTCGGCCTCCGGAGTTTCAGGTTGTCGAGTTAGTTGATAATTCCATTGTCGCGGCTTGGGTTGGTTGCTCTACCGAGAGCGTAAGAAGCGGCGGCGAATACATAAACCAATTCACACGAAGGAGACAGCAGTTTGGTTTCGGTTACAATGAAAGAACTCCTGGAGGCCGGTGTTCACTTTGGCCATCAGGTCCGGCGCTGGAACCCGAAGATGAAGGAATACATTTTCGGTGAGCGCAACGGCATCTACATCATCGATCTTCAAAAAACTCAGCGGATGTTCCGCGATGCGATTGGCTTTGTTACAAACCTCATCGCAGAAGATCGCGGCAAAACAATTCTGTTCGTCGGCACTAAACGCCAGGCCCAGGAGGCCATTCGCGAAGAGTCCGAACGATGCGGCCAGTATTATGTGAACCAGCGTTGGCTGGGTGGTCTGCTTACCAATTTTCAAACTGTCCAGAAATCAATCAAGCGTCTAAAGGATCTCGAGGCGATGCAGACCGACGGACGCTACGAAAAGCTCACCAAAAAAGAGCGCATCAAGCTCGACCGCGAGCGCGAGAGTTTGAATAAAAACCTCTCGGGCATCAAAGCCATGTCGCGGTTGCCAGACGCAGTCTTCATCATTGATGTCCGAAAGGAAGAGATTGCCGTCGCCGAAGCGAACCGATTGGGCATTCCAATCGTGGCCGTAGTCGATACAAACTGTTCACCCGAAAGAATCGATTACGTCATCCCGGGCAACGATGACGCGCTCCGCGCCGTCCGCCTTTTCGCATCACGCATAGCGGATGCGATTCTCGAAGGGCAACAGATTGCCACAGAGGGCGGCGTAGTCGTGACGGAAGGAGAAGGTACAAATGAAGCCGCCACGCCAGGCGAAGCCGATGCCAGTTCGACAGAAGCGAGCCCCGGCGAAGCGCCTTCTGAATCTGCGCCAGTCAACGAAGCGATGAACGGGGAACCTTCGCCCGACGAAAGCGCTGAGTCTGTGGTTGCGGCGAGCTAATATAGAATTCAACTACTTCTATTTTTAATCGGCGAGCGCAGCCTTTAGCGGGACCCCCGCCGGCTGCGCTTTTCGTTGGGACGGCATTTCACTAGAGCGCTCGATGAACAGGCGCGGTCAATCATCTACACAGAATCGGGAGAGTGTTTTTAGTTATGGCAGATATTACAGCAGCGGCAGTCAAACAATTGCGTGAGAAAACTGGCGCCGGAATGATGGAGTGCAAGAATGCCCTGGTCGAGGCACAGGGCAGCGAAGAACTGGCGATTGAAATCCTCCGGAAGCGTGGCTTGGCTTCCGCAAAAAAGCGCGAGGGACGAATCGCCGCTGAGGGTATTGTCGGTTCGTATATTCACATGGGCGGTAAGGTCGGCGTGCTGGTGGAAATAAATTGCGAAACGGACTTCGTGGCTCGCGGCGAGGAGTTTCAACAGTTGGTCAAAGACATCGCCATGCATATCGCGGCAGCAGAACCACGATATGTCACACGCGAAGAGGTTCCGGCTGACGCGCTCGGCAAAGAACGTGAGATTGCTCGCGCACAAGCAAAGAATGATCCGAAAAATGCGAATAAACCAGATCAAGTTGTTGACAAGATAGTGGAAGGACGACTGAACAAGTTTTACGAAGAAACGGTTCTCATGGACCAGCCATTCGTAAAAGACCCTGCCAAGACCATCAGCGAACTAGTCACAGAAAAAGTGGCTAAGACCGGTGAAAAGATCACAATTCGACGATTCACACGCTACAAAATGGGGGAAGGCCTGGAAAAACGGGAAGAGGACTTCAGTAGTGAGGTGGCTTCACTTGCAGGTTAAGCGATGACTTCTGAATCGAGCACCAACGGGCAACTGGTCTACCGTCGCGTTCTGCTGAAAATTTCAGGCGAAGCCCTGATGGGCGAACAGACGTCTGGAATTGATGTGGATGTAGCCCGGACCGTGGCTGATGAGTTGAAGGATGCACATGAGCTCGGAGTTCAGATAGCCATCGTCGTGGGTGGCGGGAACATTTTTCGGGGTGTGTCCAAAAGCGCCGGCAACATGGATCGCTCATCCGCGGACTACATTGGTATGTTGGCCACTGTGATGAATGCGGTGGTACTGCAGGATGGATTAGAAAAGCTCGATGTCCAAACGCGAGTCATGTCTGCCATTGATATCCCACAACTGGCCGAACCATTCATCAGGCGTCGCGCTGTCAGACACCTCGAGAAGGGTCGCGTCGTAATCTTTGCGGCAGGTACCGGCAATCCATACTTTACGACCGATTCTGCGGCAGCGCTCCGGGCACTTGAAATCAAGGCTGACATTATCTTAAAAGCGACAAAAGTCGACGGGGTGTATACGGCCGATCCGATGAAGGACGAAACGGCAGTTCGGTACGAGTCCATCACGTATCAGGAAGTACTTGAGAAGCAACTGAAGGTAATGGACGCGTCAGCTATTTCGCTTTGCATGGATAACAATTTACCCATCAAGGTCTTCAATATGCGAAAACGCGGCAACATCACCCGGGTCGTTCGCGGTGAGCCGGCAGTCGGAACGCGAGTGTGGCTGGGTCGATAGTAACCGGTTCCGTGCCTCAATGATTCGCAGATGAAAAAGGCGAGGCCGGGCTAAGGACAGACGAATCTCTAAAACTGTTCCGGAGTTGATCATGACTGAGAAGGACGTTGTTAAAGAAACAAAGCCTCGCATGGATACTGTAATCGAGGACTTCCGACGAAAACTGGCCAGCGTCCGTACGGGACGTGCGGCGGTAAGCCTGTTGGATACAGTGATGGTTGACTACTATGGCACGATGACGCCCTTGAATCAGATGGCTTCGGTACATGCGCCGGAACCACAAATGCTAACCGTTCAGCCGTGGGATCAGACCCAGCTTGTTGCGGTTGAGAAAGCCATCCGAGGTGCTGATCTCGGCCTCAACCCGTCGAACGATGGCAAATTGGTGCGCATTCCGATTCCGCCGTTGACTGAAGAGCGAAGAAAGCAGTTGGCAAAGCAGGTGCACGAAATTGCAGAGGACCATCGCACGGCTGTACGCAACATACGTCGCGACGCAAACGAGCGGATGAAGAAGATGCTGAAAGAAAAGCAGATCTCGGAGGATGCCGAACGAGATGGCTTGGATGAAATTCAGGAGCTAACGAATACCTACATCAGTAAGATCGACGAACTCAGCAAGGGTAAAGAGCAGGAGATCATGCACGTTTGATCGGTCTACTTACAGGCTTGTCCCACAACGGCTCTAAAAAGCGATCTTCTAAGCTAAGGCACACTAAACCACACTAAACTTTTCGTGTTGATTCGTGAGTTTTCGTGGATTGTCTTCAGTTTGGAATCGCGAATACATCGTCCCCAAACTCCTGATTCAGCTGAATATCCTTGGCGGAAAACTCAGCGAAGAATGCGCCTTGCGGAGTCTCCAAGCGCTGCGTGAAGTTCGACGGAACGATCACAGCTCTGGCTTTTGTAAGTCCATTTAGAAGCTGAAGCGCACTTGGGCTGAAACGCGACGGTTGCCTGCCGCACCACCTCCGCCGAACCCGCCGCCTCCTCCAAAACCGCCAAACATGCCCCCCAACGACAGACTCTGACCAAACGAAGGGGACGAAAGATTGCCAACTGGTGAACCCAGATTCACATTATTCAACAGGTTACTGAAGTTGATTGAAAACTGCATCGTGTAGCGCTTTGCTTCTGAACCACCGCCGAACCCTCCCATTCCTGGGAAGCCACCTCGACCACCGCCCCGAGGGCCACCACCAGGACCACCACCGCCCGGGAGCCGTGGAACACCAGCGCCAGGTCCGCGGCCACGTCCTCCTTCAGCACCGCCCTGCGTGCTCTGTTGCTGACCATTGCTGTTGGGAAGACTACCGAAGCTCCAGGTCTTGGTTATCCGAAGGTTCACGGAAAGGTAGCCGGGACCCTCGCCATAGTTGCGCGGGATCAATGCTTCACCCGGAGCGGGATTCAAATTGAAATTGCCAAAAGGCGTACAGACGACCCGTGCAGGCAAGTTGTTGCAGTCGATTCCTGCGGGTGCAAATGATGGACGTTCAGTGAACAAGCGGTCCAGACTGGTGTCCTGACCAGTCGTGATGTTGAACGGCCTGCCAGAAGTCGCCATCACAAACGGATTGAGATTCACCTGCCAGGGAAGACTCAGCGTTCCAGCAAATGTAAACCGGTGACGCACGTCGAAGGACGCGCGACCGTACTCACCAGTGAGGTCATATGCGTTCGCCGGGAAAGAGGCGGCACCATCAGTATCGTTGTTGGACTTGCTCAACGAGTAATTGGCAAAGAAGGTAAGTCTACGGCTAAATCGATTGTTCACGCTCACAAATAACTGATTCTGATCGAAACTGCCGCTGGACTCATACTGGTAGATGTCGCCTATGTTGCCGAAGGGTCGGACTCCCTGCGGGTTGAGCGGTGTAATCGATCCAGGCAATGGTGCATTGATGTCGCGGGCACGAATCACGTGCTGAATATGGACCGTGTAAAAACCCACTGTCGCCGTAAATCGATAAGGAAGCTGTCTCTCGACCTGAACGCCCCCAAGGTAAACCGTCGGAGACTGCAGGTCTTCAGCAACTCTCCATTGAATCTGACGAGCCGGCGTCAATGACACGGTGGGTGGGAGGTTAGGAAACAGATCCAGGGAAGTCGGTGCTGGAGGCACAAATACGAGCACGCCGTTAATGGATTCATAGAGCGGGCGCTCGGAGACGGAAAACTGCTGCTGGTTCAAACCGTTGAACCGACGGGCCTGAAGTGTCTGACTTTCACTAAACCGATTGTAGAAGACTCCTCCACCAGCTCGAATTACCATGCTGGGCGGACGCGTAGAGTTGGCTGCGCCAGGGGACCAGGCAAACGCTACACGTGGTGCAAAGTTCAATGGGCTATTAATGTTCGACTGATTCTCATATCGGAGTCCGAAGCTCAGGGTCAGGTTAGGACGAATGCGCCAGTCATCCTGCGCGTAGAACCCAACGTCAAACTGGCTGACCGATGCTTCGGGGCTTCCGCTTGAGATGCTGAATTGCGAGGCCCCGCCCCCGAAAGCACGAATTTCTGCGGGTGTCATGCCGAGCTGTTCGCCCAATAGTGTGCGGCGGTAACGCTCAAGGCTGCTAACAAAGACCGGCTGCGTAAAGATCGGCTGGTTGTTGGCATCGAGCGTCGGCACAAAGCCCCCGGTGAACGTGTAAGTACCACCGTAGTTGTTTGGGTTGATGTCGGTGATCCTCACTTGACGCAGTCGACCACCAAACTTCATTGTGTGATTATTCTTCTGCCACTGTAAGAAATTGTGAAGCTCCCACTGCTGGTCCGTGTTGCTCGTCTGCCCTACCTGAGAACCCCCACTTATGAAAGCACCACTTACATTAAGAGTTGGAATTGTGTTGTCACCAAGGTTCTCGTTGCGATTCCGGGAGTATTGAAAGCGCGTCTCGTTGATCATCGAAGCGTTCAAGACTGCGGTTTCAGTAATCTGGAACGTGTGCTGTCGAGAAAAACCGTCGTAGGCCCGTTCGGGTAGCGAAAACCCTCCCACACCGCTGTTTGACCGCTGACTGCGACTATAAGAGTACCGAGCGATCAAGGTGTTGTTAGGGTTCAATTGAAAGTCCACGCGGGGACTAAAGCTGAAGTTACGGCGGGGCGTGACTACACCAAAACCCACATCAACTGGGTTTAGATCATTGTCCAGCACCGTCGCCCTGACCAGTTCGTTATCGTCAGTTTCTCGGCGGTCGATGTCGACAAAGAATGACGCCTTTTGCTTGATCAATGGCCCCCCGATGTTTCCGCCGAAACTGCGAACCTGATAGGGCGTACGACTGCTCGAGAATGGGTTGCGGGAGTTCAAGCTCTCGTCTTCAAAGTTGAAGAACGAATTAACTCGAAGCTTATCCGTGCCCGGCCGAGTCAAAATGTCGACGCGACCGTGAGGCTGATCGTTCTCGGCGGCGAACGGATTTTGATTTATGCGGATTTCGCGAATGGACTCCTTGGGAGGTAAACGCCCTCCAGAGAACCCGTCAATGAAGATTTGACCACCGTTGGGACCGACTGACGGACCGGCAAGGGCCTGAAGCGCGGCCGCAAGCTCGTCTGGATCGTCCGGAAGGGCGTCCAGATCTTTGCCCGTAATTACCGTCTGATTCGCATTGTTTGTAGCTTCCGTACTAATCGGCGTTTCGGCATCCACCGTGACTCTCTCTTCAATTGTCACTCGGAGAGTCAAGTCCAGCACCTGTCTTTGACTGCCAGTTAACTCCATTTCCGCCGGGTCGGAACCACCAAAGCCTGGGGCAGATGCGATTAGAGAGTATTTGCCTGGCTGAACTCCGGTGAAGGTATAAATACCTTCGTCGTTAGTTGTGGTAGCGGCTTTCTGAACACCGTTTGAGTCATTCAAGACAACACTTGCACCCACAATGGCAGCGCCGAGTTCGTCCTTTACGAGACCTCTTAAAGACCCTCGGGTTTGTTGAGCCGTCACAATAACCGCAAAAACAGACAGCATCAGGAGCAGTCCTAAACCCTTTAGCATAGTTGTACGCAGTGTTTTCATTAAGAGACCTTTACGAAAAGAGTCGGCCCCGAGTTAGGGAAGACCGATACCGATTTGAAATTCACCAGAGCCCAGTCCTGCCCCGGGATCGGGCATTTGTCGCCCCCCTTGAGGCTGGCGTGCCGCCATCAGGTTCAATAGCGTGTCAGCGCCGGTAACTAACGTTATCGCGGTTAACCGATTTATGTCTGCTCCCTTGGTACTGGAAACTACAATTGTGTCGCCAGCCTTCAGATCAGCCAGAGCGATTGTAGGCAAACGCTCAAGCATCTCTTGAACGTTGAAGCCACCGCCTGGCCTACCACCCCCAGGTCCCTGTCCTGGACCGCCACCACCGGGCTGCTGGGATCTGTTACCGTGGGGAGGTTGCCCACCTGGTCCACCACCTCCGCCCCCCGGACCGCGGCCGCCCATGAACATCGTTCCCAATTCAGCCATTGGTGGAAACCGCCGAAGTACAGCATCCTGTTTAATCACGATCGTAAGTGGCTGCTTCGTTTGCAAGTCTTGGATCGAGACCTCACCGGACCCCACATTTATGGCGCTCACTGTTCCAGAAACAGTGCGAAACGAACCAGTAACGATCTTCTCCGCAGTGAATCGCGGGCCGTCGGGACTACGATTTCCTAATGCTCGCAACTGATCACCGACCTGCAACTCTCCGAAACTACTGACCTTTGCATCGCTGAACTTGATAGAGTCCGGCGCGTATCGCCGCATTTCGACCGTGTCACTAACTGGGATTATGACTTCCTGTGGGCCAGCCATCGTGCGAGTAGAAATAGTGATCTCTTTTGTGGCAGGGTTCAACGCTGAGACCACGCCAAGTATTCCGCGACGCCTCCACTCGGCACGTTCGGCCTCCTGCTTTTTAGCGATATCGGCCCTGGTCATAACAATGACCATGCGCGGCGCAATGGACTTCCGATCTTCTGAAGGGACACCACGAGCAAAAACGCGGTCGCCTTCTCCCAAGTCGGTCATGGTGATCTTGGTGGCATTTGTCAGGCTGGTTTCTCCAGGAGCCAGACGGAGATAAGTAGTGCTATCTGCCAGGGTAACCGCCACAAGCGAGCCCCCGTCGGTCTTCACTACCAACTGTTTGGCAGCGGCGTCGAAAGCCTTTATCTCTCCAATCACACCATTTTGATTGATGCTAGGATCCTGAGTCTGGGCAGGAGTCGGTTGGATAAGAATGCCGGCAAGTAGGAATAGAGCTAGAGAGAGAGATTTGGATAGCCGCTGTACCACTTCAGAGTTCCTCCGTTTTGAAGACACCACCGGGTGGGCACCCGTTACAAAAAGATTCGCCTGGTAACCAACAAAAGTTTCACAAAATTGCGCGCGAAGTCGGGCTCCGCGTAAGAAACTGTACAAAAGGCACAAAATTCGAGAATTCTCAGCGAGTTTTGCTGCGCGACTATGCGGCTTGGTCGAACTTGATTTTTCGCTGATCGATCTTCGAGTTTTGCTTACCCTTCCAAACCATTGGGTAACGCGCGGTTAGCCCCAGTCCAAGGCTGGTCACCAGCAAAACAGCAACTACGAGGGGCCATACATAGGGGAGCGAGGAGAGGGCGATCCAGAATGAGGTACCTACCAGGAGTGCCACGGATTCGGACCGCTGTCCGAAAGGCAGTACTCGTCGTTGTAACCACCTGCCAGTGGCCGCGTGAATCATGACCCGGCCAAAGATCCAGGCGATCAGAATCAGTAACAGAGCCAAAAGAGTGACGGCCACGCTGATCGGGGTGGGAAGGTATCGTAGGCTGACTGGGACGCCGAACGCCATCACCAGCGCACCCAAGACCCCAATCACTGCCACGCGCAATGACGTCAGCTGTAAGCGAGCCACGCCGCGACTAATGGTCCCGGGCATTGCGGCCGTTAAGGCTAGCGAAACCACAAACCAGAAGAGTATGGCGAGCAGTCGAACACCAATGTACGGCGCTGACCAGCTCGGTTTCAGCAGGCCGGAGGGATCCCGCATCATCTCCCTGAGCTCTTCTTCGTACCCCGCGTACATGATTGTGGTACTCGTTGGATTCCGGTTGGCCGTTTCTGCATGACGGTAACTGCCCCCAAGCACAAAAACGTCGCCGCCGATTGAGGAACCTTCCAATTGGATAACTGAGCCTCCGATTGCGGCGACATCTCCTTCCACTGTGCCCTGTACGATGACGTCACCACCCAAAGCTATAGCGCCGTCTTTCGCGGTGCCATTTATCCGCAGTGAGCGCCCCAGGCTGTAGGCCATGGTCTCGCTGACACCATCAAGCACATAGGGCTCATCGGCACGGGATGCTCCCGTATCCTGACCCTTGATGCCCATCACCACCAGCAATAACAGAAGCACAACTGCCGCAACTCTGAACAGGCACAAGGGCAAAACCCAGTAGCGAAATGCAACTGGACCAGCGCTTGTGGTTGTGGCGACAGCTAGGCGCATTCGCTTCCTTCTACTCGGAGAGTCCTCGCCGAGGGTATCGATGATAAGCTGAAATGAGGATTGTCAGCAGCATAACTGCCAGTAAAAGCAGAAGTAACACTAACACTGAAAACGCGTCGGGGAGCAAAACACCACCGGCAACTCTCAAGATCACGGCTAGACCAGCTCCGGCGTCGTATAAAGCTCTCCCCAAAAGGCCAGCGACAAATAGCACTTTGGCAGAGAAGATTTGCCCCGCAGCAAACAATGATTTGCTCGCTGTGATACCAATCAGCGCGAAAGAGGAGAGGCCGAGAAGTACTGAGAACTGTAATGCTCTGTTACGTTCCGTGCCAGTGCGGGCGCCACTCATATCACTCTCGGCTTGGGCAGCGACGATGCGTGCGAAATCCTCGGGAACTTCCAACTTGGGCGGCCCAGAAAAAGCTGCATCAAGTTCACAAAGCAATAAGCGCTGCAGCTGCACTTCACCTCGGCATTCGGAGCATTCTTTGAGATGCTCTTCCAACAATGACACCGAAATCGCATCCAACTCACCCTCGAGATAGGGCACGATCAGTTCCCGTTCATGATGCTCATTGTCCAGCATGGCATTAGTTTAGACGCTCTGAATTCCCCGATCGATAAAAAGTTGACGCATCAATTCACGTGCTCGGAAGAGTCGGTTTTTAACTGTTCCGAGGGGCAGGCCGGTCACATCAACAATCTCTTCGTAGGTCAGGTCCTGAGAGTGCCGCAGGATGATAAGTTCCCGGTAGGTCGCTGGTAGCGATTTAACCACTGTCTCAATCTCCAGGCGCCGCTCTTCCCTCTCACTCTCCTGTTCCGGGGTCGGGCTGCCACTTTCGATTGGAATCTCGAATTGCTCACCTTCAGCGCCAGCAATTATCGAGCGCTCTCTTCCACCGTTGCGACGAAGGTGGTCAACGGCGCAGTTGTGAGCGATTTTGTAGATCCAGGTAGAGAATTTGAACTCTGGGCGGTAGCGGGCAAGCGAACCGTAAACCTTGATGAAAATCTCCTGGGTTAGGTCGAGCGCCGACTCATAATCACCGACCATCCGATATACATAGGCTGAAATCGGTCGCTGGTACCGGCGCACAAGCTCCTCAAAACTACCCTCAATTCCTCTGGCCGCAGTGGCAACCAGATCGCGGTCTGTGGCCGCGCTGATGTTGTCCAGGAGCAGGGGTTTGGTGGCCGTTGCCGTCATCCTCATCTGTCAATTTCTTACGTGAGCGACTCGTTAAATGTTTCAGTCAGAAGTGCAATTTACTGCCATGAGAGAGTGGCAAGACCGGCTGGGGCGGCAACGGTGTCAAAAGGCAGTTCAGACCCGGGGAGCTCGAGTCCGACATCTGTCGCAGCCAACGCACGCAAGGAAGTTCCAAGCGTCTCGTTTGCAATGTCAACTGCTCGTGCTTTAGGGAACGCCGAGCCCAGCACCAGCAGACGGGAGAGCGTCGCGTTGTTATCGCCACCGCGGCGATCCCTGTAAAACATTAGCAACCGGTAGAGCTCATCCTCGCATTCCTCCGGCTCGCACGATACTGCCCGGAAAACAAGAGGTTGCTTGTCGCGGTACACCACGGCTGTAAATCCATCAGTGGAGGCACTCAACAACAGGGCGTCGCCTTGAAAACCATTCTTTGTCAGCCACTGCGACTCGCCCATGTGCCGGGGCAACAACAGCCCGACACGCCATCCCAGAGCTGCAAAAACACTCTCATACTCGGCCAGCACACTGCGATGAACCGCGACAATTAGATATCGAGCTTTGCCTTGAGCGTCAGCGCTCAACCGCCACCGAGATGTAGTAATTTCGTCAAGCCCGACGCCAAATCCGCGTTCGATCTTCCAACTCAAAATCTCCTCGAGCTCCGCCTTGGTGCTTGGGGAGGTCTCTAACGTGACTATCAGCGTCCGCACTGCAGCTTCTGGCAGGCTCACCGACCACCGCCTTTGCTTCAACAGGCCAGCGCTCGCGGCTAGCTCACGCAATGCGGTTGCGAGTTCCGAAAGATCGCTAATATTTGGCTCGTTGAACGAAGGACGAACCAGTGACTCTGATAGCGTGAGTGTAGCGGCGCGACGAATTCTCGCAATGTCATCTCGTCCACGTTCAAGCTGCACTATGGTCGCAGTCCCATGTTCCAGCCCCAGGGCAGCCGCCGGGTACCATGGTACTACTAGCCTAGAAAGAGGATTAGTCATTGATTTTCGAGTAGTAAAGCTACACAGAAGATCACCATTCCGAATACGGTGTTCCTTCGGTTGAGGTGTCGGTCGACGCGCTGTGAACGTCTACAACTCCCTGCTCGCCTTCACTCGAGTTTGGGTCTTCTCCCAACGTTGCCTGCCAGTCCTTCTGTCCGGTAAAGGGATCGACGGGCAGTTCACGCATGTAACCTTCTGTGATTAGGTCATCCAGAGATTGCGGCAGTTTGCCCTTATCGGCGGCGTACTGATCCAACAGCGAGCGCATTTTGAAGAGGTCATCACGCAGGACTGCTTCGCGCGTATGCATGATGGTCCTCTGGTACTGCGGCAATGCAATAGCTGCGAGGATGATGATGATCGAAATAACGATCATCAACTCCAACAGAGAGAAGCCGTTGCTATACTCGCCTCCTCTAAGCAAAAACAAGTGCGATCCCGGGTTTTTGCAGCAGCGCAGCCGACCAACCATGAGTGCTCTACCAATCACTGTAACTCTCTCCGTTCAATGCAGTCATTTTCGACTTTGAGCGGACGTCGAAAACATTCTCTCCACCCCAGGAGCCCGCATCGGGTGTGTCGTAACAAGACCGAAACTCCCAGTCCGCCTCGCCCGTCATTGGATCAACTGGAATTGCGCGCAGGTAAACCTTCTTCTTCGTAGCCGCCATCTGGTCTAACGTGCTGTCGGAGGTAATAGAACCACCCGTGCTGCCCTGGAGACCGTCGCCACCCAAAGACGGAGCCCGTGGCAAGACGTTGACGCCGTTAACCAGTGTTTCCAGATCGGGCGGATACCTATCTGGATTGTCAACGCCAAAAATAGTGCAATCAGAAATGACAACTCGGCTACGGGGATCGATGAAGACGTTCTGCTGCTGCTGCTGCTGTTGCGGGGGTGCGGCACCGACCCCAATGCAAACCATTCCGACAGTGTCACGGTGAAACTCATCAATGGCAATTCGCATTTGCCTAAGTGCGTCACGCAACTGTTGCTCTTTCTGGCGCTTCACTGAGACTTTAACGAGGGGAATTACACCCAACGTTAGGATTGTCATTACCGTCACTGTAATTACGAGTTCAATAAGCGAGAAGCCATACTGCGGACCACCCGCCGACAAAAGGACGCGGCGATCAGCAACTTGACTTGCCTGTACCGTATCGCCGCGTTCTCGCGATTTACTACGTTCGATTTTCCAGACCATCTAGGGTTTTACTGCTGTGCGTCCCTGTTTAACCTCCAGCACAACGTCACGAGCGTCGGTGGCCACCAAATGCATTGTCTGCTTTTCCAGATTGAGCAACGCATCGCCTGGCGCAATCCCCTCGACCTCAATTAGCAGTAGCGTGCCGTTTCCGACCATCGGTACTGTTCCATTTAACGTTGACACGGAGATAATACAAACGCCCGAAGGATCGATTGATTGAGTGACACTGGGCGCCTTGCCGTTACCTGAGCTGAAAAGAGTGCCGGCAGAGATCGAGTTTACTTTCACCACCTTCGGATCAAAGCGAAGGGTCACCACCGCCAGACTGAGCGGGGTCTTTGAGTCAAGCGCCAACGCTACCTGTCGCTTCTGGCCTACATTGATTGTCTCTAATGCGGGGAGGCTGAGCGTAGCCGTGCGCGCAAGCTTCGGACTAACGGCCGCATCGATTGCATGTGGCATGCTAGTGAGCACCGCGTTTGCGGCACCGTTCCCCGTCGGATTCACCGCCGCTACCTCGTTCGCGGAACGATCACTGACGAGGGACTTAGGCGCCGGCACATATTCCGGTAACTCTTCCGTTTGTGGCTGCGGCTTCACAGCTTTGGCCTGTGTATCGCTGGCGACCCCGGAGGTGGTGGCAGTCGGCAAGAGTAGTTGCTTGGTCGCATTGAAAGATGCAACGGTCTCCACCAGCCGGGCCCCGGGTGAGAAGGGTGCCGGCTCACTGTCGCGAACCTCCACCACGGCATTCCTCGGAAGCCGACGAGCTGCGGCCAGTGCTTCCTCACGATCCGAATCGCGAATCATCGCTTCCAACGATCCTGTCGTGGGCGCACTCAGTGTGCCGCTCGGCCTCATCTCTTCGTCACGTGGCGTCACAGCAGGCGCCCTTAATACCTTTGGAGTAACCGCAATCACGATGTCGACCTGCCGGTTGTCTCGGGTTGGGGATGTAAAAAGCCGTCCCAGGACAGGGATCAACCCCAGCACCGGTAAGCCGCGTCGGCCGCTAGTTTGAACGTCCTGAGACACGCTGGCCAACATCATCGTGCGATTGTTTTGGACGCGAGCAGTACCGGTAATCGTCCGTTCGGTAAAGGTCGGCGTTAGTGTCCCGGCGCCGAGCACGTCTTTCGACTCAATCGACATCTTCACCTGCACGTCGAGGTTCGGAAAGACCTGAGGCGTGAACTTCAACGTCAGACCGGTTGGCTCGTAGTTGATTACGGGAAAACCGCCGCTGGGGAAGCCAGTTGTCGGATTAGTCGTCGTCCCAGTCTGCACTCCAAAGGGGTAGGCCTGCGCGGTTTGAACTGGTACTCGTTGACCAATACGCGCGGTCGATTCCTCACCGTTGAATGCGTGCACCTGCGTCGAAGCTATGAGACGTGTGTTGTCTTTGCTTTGAATAGCTGTTAGGACAGATGGTGGAAGGACTAACGCCGCCGCTGCTGCTGTCGGAACACCACCGATGATGCTGGCAACATTCACGCCAGTGTCAAGGCTTGAACGAGCGGCATTACTAGTCAGGATTGAGAGACCCGGTGAACCGCCGAGGTTGAAGTTTCCGCTACCGAACTGATTACCAAACTGCAGAAGATCGTTCTTCGAGACTTCATAGATGTTTACATCCATAACGACTTCCGCACGGTCTTTGTCGATGCTCCTAAGAAGTTCGCCGATCAATCGTACGTTTTCGGCGGTATCGCGCACAGTCAGGCTGTTTGTGGCCTTATCTGGAACTACAATTGTCTGTGGACGCCCGACTGATGGGGGAATGGCTTGGGTGACCAATTGACGCGCTTCTGTCGGATCGATGTTGGAGAGAAAGAACGTCCGCAATACTAACTGTTGATATTGTGGTCGTCTGGTTTGATCTGCAACGAGGATGGTTCGGCGACTCAGCTTCTGGAAGAAAAGACCTTCCTGGAGAAACACGTAATCAAGCGCCTGGGCCGTAGTTACATCGCGAAGGTTAAGATCGATCGTCCTTTGCTGTGCAAATGATTGTCGATCAAACACCACGTTTAGGCTCAGCTGTTCGGCCAGACTGCGAATGAACGCTTTGAGGTCACCGCTATAGCTGATGACCCGCAGTTGCTCAGTTCGTCCCGGCGGAAGAGATGGATCCTGTGATGCGGTCGGAGTTAGTGTTCCGCCTTCCGGTAACTCACCATTCGAGTTGTTCCCCTCGCCGTTTACTGTGCCATTGGTCCCGTCCTTAACGCTCTGTAATCTGAGCATTCTTTCCATCTCAGAAACGGCAAGGGAGTTCACGGGATCATAACCATATGCTTGTCTAAAGGCGTTGTAAGCTCCGATGTAATCTTGTTGCTCCGCGAGCGCGCGTCCCTGTTGCATGTATGCCTGAGAGGCATTAAAGCTGGCGCGGCGAAAGTGGAGCTGATACTCCACGTTCGAGGGGTCTGCAGCGACTGCCAGCGTGAACTCCTGAGCCGCCTTCTCCCACTGCTGAGCAGCCTCATACTGCAACCCTTTCTTGAAGTTCTTTTCGCCTTTCTTTGCTAGTGCCGTCATGGGCACTGCCAGCAGACAGAAAGTCAACAGCAGTGAGACGAATATGCGGATTTGGGTTTTATTTTTCATGGCAATCTCTTTCAGTGGGAGGTGGACGGTCTAAGCTCGCATATAATGCCGCTCCGTCGGCCAAGATGCAATGATTCAAGGCCCAATTTTGTTACACGCAGCGAAACTTTTTTGGTTCCTAAAACGGCTCGGAGAACGGTTGTAGGTGCTCCTGAGATGAGTCAAACAGCTCAGGGGTAGCCCGAGCCGTGAATCTCTTACTTCGCCTGACTAACTTCTTCCACGAACGTCACGCGATTTATCTCGTGTAGCGTGGAAACTCCAGCAAAAACCTTCTTCAAAGCTGATTCGCGCAGGCTAGTCAGCCCTTCCGCTTCCGCAGCACGCCGTACCTCTGAACCGGGTCTTCTCTCGACTATCATCTCACGGATGTTGTCGGAAAGATCGAGGAGTTCGTGAATCGCAGTCCGACCGCGATACCCGGTGTGGTTACAGGCGTCGCAACCCACATT
The DNA here is from genome assembly GCA_035283645.1 of Pyrinomonadaceae bacterium. GTDB lineage: Bacteria > Acidobacteriota > Blastocatellia > Pyrinomonadales > Pyrinomonadaceae > PSRF01. Next base: position 21,588 of record DATETN010000161.1, on the reverse strand, counting down.
CACGTAGAGGAGCCGATTACCATCTACTTCGGGTCTCAAGCCCGACTCAATGAGTTCGTCCTCGGAGGCATGATACGGACGCTTACAGTAAGGACACAGGACTCTGATCAGCCGCTGCGCAAGTACGCAGTTCAAGGACGAAACAAAGTTGTAAGGTTCAACGCCCATGTTAAGAAACCGTCCGATGACATCGATGACGTTATTGGCGTGCACGGTGGTGAATACAAGGTGGCCTGTCAGTGCTGACTGGATCGCAATCTGGGCGGTTTCAGTGTCGCGAATTTCACCGACCATGATCTTGTCGGGATCGTGCCGGAGGATCGATCGCAGCCCACGATCAAACGTCAATCCCTTCTTCTCATTCACCGGAATCTGGGTGATACCATGCAACTGATATTCGACCGGATCCTCGATCGTTACGATCTTATCTTCCTCGTTTCTGATCTCGTTAAGAGCAGCGTACAGAGTCGTGGTTTTTCCGGAGCCTGTCGGTCCAGTCACCAACACCATGCCGTAAGGCTCTGCAATGTAGCGTCGGAACTTGCGTAAGTCTTCTTCAGAAAAGCCGACGACGTTCAAATTTAGGTTCCGAAACTCTTCATTGATCTGTTCTTTGTCGAGAATACGAATGACCGCATCCTCGCCGTGGATGGTCGGCATAATCGAAACACGAAAATCGACATTACGACCTTTGTAGCGGACGCGGAAGCGGCCGTCCTGTGGTACGCGCCGTTCGGCAATGTCCAATTCAGACATTACTTTGATTCGGGAGATCAGAGTCTGATGGTGAGCCAGGTCGATCGGATCAACCTTGGCATACAATGCGCCATCAATCCGATACTTGACCTGCACCTCGGTATCGCGGGTTTCGATATGAATGTCTGAGGCGCGTGACTCCATCGCGTTGTAGATGATCGTATCTACCAGCTTGATGATCGGCGACATGTCCGAATCGGTTGCAAGGCGGTCCAGGTCAAGCACCTCTTCACCATGCTCCGTCTCCCTAACAAGGGAGATGCGGAATCCAGACGCGGCTTCCTGCAACACGCGCTGCGTAGCGTCGCCTCGACGAAGAATGACTTCAATTGCCCCGGCAGTCGCAACGTACGGGACGATTCTAGCGTTGACTGCTCCAGCCAATTCGTCCAACCGATCCAGATCCGTCGGATCAGCCATTGCGATATGTAATCCCTTACCGTCGCGTTTCAATGGGAGAAACTGATAACGGACCATCAGATCGACCGGGATCTGATTGAACTGCTCATAATCAATGGGTGATTCCTCTCCCGGCGGTAGCAGGTCAACAAAAGGCAGACGATAGCGGAGCGCCAAATCCTTCGCCGCACGCATCTCTGGCGGCTCGTGCTCGCCTCTGGCAGCGTCTTCCACGACTCCGTGTCCATTCGAACCCGTTAAGGTGGCTGTGTCCTTATTGGTACTCTGCTCCATAAGCGGTTAGTGTGGGAAAGGCTTTGTTAGCTGTAGGGCTAGCGAGCGCCAGTAACACCCGCGCCACTCGAAATGGAATAAATTATGGGTAAGTAAATGGCCAACAGAATGGTCACCACCACGCCACCCATTACGACCAGAATCGCAGGCTCCAGGGTAGTCGTCAACTGTTCAAGTCTAACTTCTGACTCCGCATCATAGAAGACGGCAACTTCATCGAGCATTTCGCGCAGGCTGCCGGAACGTTCGCCAATTCCGATCATGTCGATGGCCAGTAGTGGAACCCAACCTGCCGACTCCAAACTCTCCGTGAACGAGCGGCCCTCTAAGATCATCGGCAGAATATCTGAGCTGCGTCTCCTCAATTCACGGTTCGTGATCGATTCGGCTGCAATCTCCCACGATTCTACCAGTGTGATCCCGCCTGCGAGCAGCGTCGCGAGGGATCGCGTTGCCTGGGCCACCGAAAGCTGCACTACCAGGCTTCCGGCCAGCGGCAGTTTTAGGACCCAGGCGTCCAACTTCAAACCACCGTGTTGAGTTCGGGACCATACGAAGAGCAAGGCCGCGCCCACGAATAGCATCGGTGCAAACCAAAACACGTTCGTAGACAACCAGCGAGAAAGCCCCACAACTATTTGGGTTATTGTCGGCAACTCGCTTCCAAATCCGGAAAACAATTCTGACATTCGCGGCACAACGTAAACTGTCAGAAAGCTCACCATGGCGGCCGACGCGAAAAGAAGAAAGAGCGGATACGCTAGTGCTCCACGAATTTTTCGGCGCAACGCGACATTTCGCCGCATGTAGGTCACGTAGCGGTTAAGGACTTCATCTAGAGCGCCAGAACGTTCACCGGCTAGTATTGAAGCCGTGTATATGCGTGGAAAGATGCTGCCTTGAGCAGCAAAAGCTTGCGATAGCGCCGCACCCCCACGAATCTGATCCTCTACATCAGCCAGTACTACGCGGAGCCGTGCCGATGCCGCACGCTTTCGCAGCATGGAGATAGCTTGGAGTATCGGTATGCCGGCGCGTGAAAGAGCGGCGAGTTGCTGATTGAAGAGAAGAAAGTCGTTGGCCTTGACTTTCGAGTAGGCGCCACGACCGCCCAGTCGCGTGAGTGCTGTGACGCCTGCGGTCTTCGGGGGCGTGACGTTAAAGACTCTGAACCCCTCGCGTTCAAGGCGGGCCCGAGCTTCTGTGACGCCAGTCGCCTCAACAGTCCGGGTCACAACTTCGCCAGCGGGGGTTCCTAATCGACAGATAAACTCAGCCATGAGCGTTTCTGAGGTAATACCAATTGAGCGGTGAGTATAACACGCAGTGCTCTACACGCCCGCCGGCACGGAAAGTTGCGGAGTTTGGTTAGTGGTCAGTGGCTGGTGGTTGGTTGGTGGTTAGTGGTTGGGGGTTAGTGGTTGGTGGTTAGTGGTCAGAGGCCATTGGTCATGTTCATTGGACCCGTTCTGGCAATCGGCAATCGGCAATTTGCAGCCGGCAATCGTCAAGCCCCAACCCTCTGTGCTAACGTTAGGCACCCACGGTTTGTACAACTCGCCATTGAATTAGAGGGGGTCCCAAGATGACACCACAACCCGCTGAAGTACCACCCCAAGCGGCAATGCTGCAACTGATCTCCGGCTTCTGGATCTCTCGGGGCGTTTACGTCATCGCCAAACTTGGCATTCCTGATCTCTTGCACGAGCGACCCATGACCGCGGCGGAACTAGCTCAAGCAACCGACACGCATGCACCATCGCTGAATCGTATTCTGAGGGCGCTTGTAAGCGTTGGCATATTGACAGAAACACCGGATAAGAAACTTGCACTTACGCCAGTGTCAGAAACCTTGCGCACTGACAAACCGGGATCACTTCGATGGTTTGCCATCTCCGAACTCGGTGAAGAGCACTATCCGGCCTGGGGAAACCTGATGTATAGCGTCAAGACCGGCGGCATCGCCTTCGACAACCACTTCGATATGGACGTATGGGAGTTTTTTCGTCAAAACCCCGACAATGCAAAACTCTTTAACGATTCGATGAGCGGAATGACCGCAGCTATCAACGAAGGCATTCTGGCTCGGTATGACTTCTCCGGAATTCGAAAGATTGCCGATATCGGTGGCGGACACGGTGGCTTGATTACCTCAATCCTGAAAGCGAACCCTAACATGAAAGGAGTACTCTTCGACGCGCCTTTAGTCGCAGCAGGCGCAAAAGCCGCGATTGACGCAGCGGGTCTTAGTGATCGCTGCGAAGTTATTGGTGGCGACTTTTTCAAATCGGTTCCCGGGGGTGCTAACGCCTACATCATGAAGTGGATCATCCACGACTGGAATGACGAGCAGGCCACTACAATTCTGCGGCACTGCCGCAACGCAATCACCAACGACGGAAGGTTGCTGTTGGTAGATGTTGTTGTTCCGCCAGGCAGTGAGCCGCACTTTGGCAAGTTCATTGATCTGAACATGCTGGTCATGACGGGTGGTCTGGAGCGAACCGAAGAAGAATTTCGGGAACTCATGGCAGGCTCAGGTTTTCGATTGACTCGCGTTGTTTCAACTGAATCGCCTTTCAGCGTCGTGGAGGGGCTACCAGCCTAAATCGACTGCCCTAAAATCAGGAGGAGATCAGTGTTCTGTCCCAGCTGTGGCACAACAACATCGACCGAGGTGAAGTTCTGCCGTAGATGTGGCCTTGATCTGTCTGAAATCACTCGTCACGCATCCAAAAATCCGGAAAACCGGCTGGACTCAAAGACCCAACGGCGCCAGATACAGCAAGGCTGCTGGACAATCCCCCGTTCGAACCAGTGGAGAGTGTGACAGATCGAACGACCGAGCTGTTGGTTAAGCAAAAGGTTCGCAGAGAAATTTGACTGGGTATTCTTGCGGACTTCAGCACGCCTGTCCTAGAATGCAGGGCAGCTCAACATAGAATCGCTTGTCCCCTACAGAAGCGTCTCCCAAGTGCTTTAGTCGCTCAACTTTTTGAAGAGGCTTGGGCATCACTCGGACTCCTTTTAGCATCTGTGTTGGCAAGTTCCTCTTGGTCTGTCCCCAGCAATGTGACTTTTCGGTGAGCGGGGTAACACATGCAGTCGCCGACTAAACACGCTCTCAGGATCGCGCTACTGTCGTTTTCTGTCATCGTCTGTGCAGCACTCTCTTTTTCCGGAGGAGGATTTGCGCAGGAGAAGTCAGAGCCAAGTCCTTCAGACAACAAGTCGGCTACTCAGAGTCAGGATCCACCGGTTAAAAAGGAACTCCCAAAAGAGCAGGACGGTCCGGTCATCGTCCATACGGATCTAATCACCCTGACGGTTACGGTTACCGATACATACGGTCGCTATGTTTCGGGGCTAGGCAAGAATGCCTTCACGGTTCTGGATGACAAAAAACCGCAGGAAATCAGTTTCTTCAGCGATGATGATGCCCCAGTATCTGTCGGTGTTATTTTTGATGTTTCGGGCTCAATGAGCGGTGACAAGATCCGCCGCGCTCGCGACGCACTGGCCAACTTTATCCAGACAAGCCATAACGCTGATGAATACTTCCTCATTGCGTTCAATTCCCGCGCCCAATTACTGCTCGATAAGACACGTGATGGGGATTCTGTACTCGACAAACTGACGTTCGTGCAGACGAAGAACAATACAGCCCTCTATGACGCCTGTTATCTCGGAGTGGAGAAGGTGCAGCGGGGGGCTCACCCCAAGCGTGCTCTGTTATTGATCAGTGACGGTCAGGACAATAACTCCCGGTATACGTTCAATGAAGTGCGGCGGCTACTGAAAGAGTCCGATGTTGTGCTTTATGCCGTCGGTATTCTAAGCGGCAGCGATGCTGGCAGTTCGCTGGGGATGGAAGGTCAGGGAACGCTCGATGAGTTAGCAAGCGTCTCCGGCGGAAAGGCCTTTTTCCCTCGCAGTGCAGCGGAAATGGATGACATTTTCGAGCAAATAGCCCTAGAGTTGCGACATCAATACTCTATTGGCTACCGGCCGACGAACTTTGTAAACGACGGCAAGTGGCACAAGGTCAAAGTCAAAGTCACGCCACCAAGAGGATTGCCACGCCTCTTCGTTCGCGCCAAAGAGGGTTATTACGCCCTGCCGCAGTCCCGTTAGCAGCAAGTTTCAGGAATCCCGGCCAACGTACAGTCTCTTCCCATGCATCTGTTTATGCGTGCGCAGTGTAAGTTTGACTTACAGCGCCCTGCCCCAGCGTCGCCCGGGTCTGGCGCTCCGACATTCGGGGAACTGGCGAATAAGTGCGTGAGCGCTTCGCATGGGTGGCGCGACAGGATAAACTTAGCGCACACCAAACCAGGGTCGATTCAGAAAGTAGGAACCGTCGGGAATGCTTCAGCAAAAGGTTAGCCTCGCCAACCGCCATACGAGGGGAATTGTTTACGCCAGTATGCTTGGTCTGCTGCTGGCGTTTATTGCAACTGCGACGCACTTGCCGGTGGCAGGAGCTGTAACTGCCGGGCAAGATAATCGGCCACGACGCAGTGATTTGCCGAGCGCAACGCGGAGCGCTCAGAATCCTGTTGCGCGCCCTACTGCGACGCCTGCGACTACTCGTCCTAGCGCGACGCCGACTCCTACTCCCAAGCCAGATCCAAGCGATCGCATCGCCCCGCATCTGGGAGAACCGCCCCCGGCACCCGTCCTGAAAGCAAAGCCAAGCCCAACGCCTGAGGAAGATATTGACGAGGGTAGCATTTTAAAGATCAACACCGACCTGGTGCCGCTCAACGTGCGAGTGATTGATCGCAATAACCGTCCCATCAACAACCTGCGGCAGGAAGACTTTCGCGTATTCGAGGACGGGGTACCACAACCGATTGAGTTCTTCTCGTTGGAAGAGGTGCCAATCAGTTATGGCATGGCCATCGATACCTCTGGATCACTGCGTTCACAGTTGCTGAGTGTAATTGATGCAGGCAAAACGATCATTAACAGTAACAAGTCCGGCGATGAGACTTTTCTCGTTCGGTTCATCAGCAGCGATAAGATTGAAACTGTGCAGGACTTCACTGCAAATAGAGATCTATTAATGGATGCGCTGGACGGTCTTTATGTTGAGGGGGGTCAAACGGCAATCATTGACGCGGTTTACCTCACGGCTGAACACGTCGCCGAGTACAAAAGGGGAGATGACAGCGATAGAAGACGGCGTGCGTTGATAGTCATCACTGACGGCGAGGACCGAAATAGCTTTTATAAACAGGATCAGCTGTTCGCAAAACTGCGCGAACAGGATGTACAGATCTTTGTCATCGGATTTGTGAACGAGCTTGATAAGGAGGGTGGACTGATCCGCAAGAGTCCGAGGGAACGGGCTGTAAACCTAATCACGAAGCTGGCTACCGAGACGGGCGGTCGAGCATTTTTTCCACAGTCGCTCTCCGAGCTCCCAGAGATTGCTAATCAAATCGTGCGAGATCTGCGGACGCAATACCAGATTGCTTACAATCCAACCAACAAAACTCGTGATGGCTCATATCGTTCTATCAAAGTGGCCGTCGATCAGGGTTCGAGCAGCGACAGGCGGATTGCATTGACCCGAAGTGGCCGAATCGCAGGACGTGAGAGTGGTTCCAGACCAACCCCGCCAGCAGTTCGAATGCCTGCGCAAAAAACCGGCGCTGTCACGCGCCCATAGGGAAGAAGAGGGGAAGAGGGGAAAAGGGAAAGAGGGAAAAGGAGAAGAGTGGTTCCTCTTCCCCTTTTCCCCTCTTCTTCCCTCTTCCTCCCTTTCATCTCGTTTGCAGCTCTTTCAACATCTCCGTAAGGCGCTCGATCTGGTCGTCTCGCTCTCGCGCCTTACGCGTCAGCGCCTCAAGCATCACTTCACTCTTCAGGTTCACGCGAAAGTCCTGTTCCGCAGCCAACCTGTCTTTCTCAGCAGCCCGGTTCTGAGACATCATAATGATCGGCGCTTGCAGAGCCGCCGTCATCGATAACATCAAATTCAAAAGAATATACGGATAGGGATCGAATTGTTTGCCACCGTCAACTGTGCCGTAGTGATAGAGCACCAGTGAATTCATTATCACCCAGGCAAACAGAAACGTCAGATAAATAAGGATGAAGGTCCAGGAACCACCGAACGTCGCCACCTTGTCTGCGACGCGTTCTCCAAGCGTCGACCTTTCCTCCATCTCCTCGTTGATGTTCCGTGTGACTCTCTGCGAAACCAAGGCATTCGTTTGCCGTAGACGCGAGCTGATTTCGCAAATTACGTCGATTGCTACATCGGGATGCGCGATTAGAAACTTCTGAAAGTCGTCCGAACTCAATCGGTGCAACGTCGTCTCCACTGACGCGGTGGCATTTGTTGAGCGTGGCCCGCGGTCCAGCACGGCCATCTCACCAAAGAAGTCACCGGGATTCAGTTTGGCGAGGGTCACCGGTTTTACATCCTCGTCGCGGACCCAAATGTCAACAGAGCCCGAATCCACGACATAAAGCGCGTCACCCTTATCCAACTCATTGAAGATCGTATCACCCGACCTGTACCGAACCTGGTCCACGGCCACGGCCAGTTGCTCCAATTCATCCCCGGTGAGCCGTTGAAATAAACTCACCTGCGCGAGACTTTGGGCCACCTCACTTGAATTCTCTTCCGGCATGATAGGTCTGTCCTTTTATTTGAGACTGGGGCACGAATCAGCCTTGGCGTCGTCGACGGCGCTTGTATTCGTGCCGCGCCTCGGCTTCCTCGAGCGAGTGAGTCACGGCAAGTTTAGCTTCTTTCTTGGATCTTTCAACCAGCTTTTGATAGTGGCGATGCAGCATCTCGATTTCATCTTCCGTGAGGTCTTCGACGTCAATCAGACGATTGCTCGCGTCGTGGACAGCTGCGACCAACTCGTTCAGTTTTAAGTGCATCGCCATCGCGTCCTTGTTCTGAGCCCGCTGAATCAGAAAGACCATTAGAAACGTCACGATCGTGGTGCCGGTATTAATCACCAACTGCCAGGTGTCTGAGAAGTTGAATATCGGTCCTGTCAGGGCCCAGACAACAATCACCCCGAGAGCAATGATAAAAGCCATTGATGAACCGGTTTTTTTAGTTGCAGTGAGTGAAAACCGCTCAAGCGCACGACCTAAAATACTTTTAGCCATAAGGCCCTCCCAAAAAACTTAGGCGACACTCCCGAGTTTCCTCAGCAGGCCGCCAAATGGTTTTCGTTACTGCTGCGCCTCAATCCTTCGGGCGTACTGATCCGCTAATCTTCTTGCGCGTCGTCTCGCCTGTACGCAGGACAGGGATACCCTGATCCACATTGCTGTGAGGCCTCGGAATTACGTGCGTAGCGACCACTTCACCTACCTTTCGCGCGGCGGCTGCGCCCGCATCAACTGCACTTCGCACCGCTGCAACCTCTCCGCGAACGATCGCAGTAACCAGACCCGCATCGATTTTTTCATAGCCAACAAGTTGCACGTTCGCCGCCTTCACCATTGCATCGGCAGCCTCAATCATTGCTACCAATCCTCGACACTCAACCATCCCAAGAGCTTCTTCCATTTGAGCACACTCCTTCGCACAAACTACTTCGCCCAATTGCTTGGTGAGTTTTAGAGAAATTGGTTCAATTTCGCAAGGAATGAATTGGTGCCGGGATCCGCCCACCACGATGAATGAACTCAGACGACGAGAATTGATGGACCGGCATGATAGGTGCGCTGCCAAGCAGTCCACCGAATTCCACCAGATCTCCAACATCGCGTCCAGGCACAGGAATGATCCGGACCGCAGTGGTCTTATTGTTCATGACACCGATTGCCATTTCGTCAGCAATGATAGCCGACAGGGTCTCGGCGCTGGTTGTACCGGGAACGGCAACCATATCAATGCCCACTGAACAGACGCTGGTCCACGCCTCAAGCTTGTCTAACGCCAGCGCTCCGATTCGGGCTGCTTCGATCATCCCTGCGTCCTCTGACACGGGTATGAAAGCTCCGCTCATCCCACCGACTGAACCGCTCGCCATTGCTCCACCTTTCTTTACCGCATCGGTTAAGAGTGCCAGCGCCGCGGTGGTGCCATGCGTGCCGGCACGTTCGAAGCCCATCGCTTCGATGATCTCGGCCACGGAATCGCCAGGTACGGGTGTCGGAGCGAGTGACAGATCGATAATGCCAAATGGCAACCCAAGCCTTCTCGCCGCTTCACGACCTACCAGCTCTCCCGCGCGTGACAGTTTGAATGATAACTTCTTAATGAGCTCAGCCAACTCCTGGAGGGGCAGATCACGCTTCGCATGGCGAATGGCATAATTGACCACTCCTGGTCCTGACACACCCACATTGATAACAGCCTCTGGCTCACCAACACCATGGAATGCCCCGGCCATGAATGGATTGTCTTCAACAGCATTTGCAAAGCAGACAAACTTGGTGCAGGCAATGCCACCGCGGTCGCGTGTCCTCTCAGCAGCATCTTTCAACAACACTCCAACCTGTCGCACTGCATCCATGTTGATTCCCGCTCGTGTGGTTGCTGCATTAATCGAGGAGCATAGTCTCTCGGTTGAGGCCAAGGCTTCAGGAATCGAAGCGATAAACTCTTCTTCGGACTTTGTCGCTCCCTTATGGACGAGGGCGGAATAGCCCCCAATAAAGTCGACACCTACAGCGGCCGCTGCCTGATCAATTGCTCGGGCGACTATCACCGGATCGCCGGGACCTGACTCCGTGATCATCGACACGGGGGTGACGGCAATCCTCTTGTTGGCGATTCGGATTCCGATCTCTTCTCCGATCTCATCGGTTGTGCTTACCAGCCGTTCGGCAACCCGGCGAATTTTCTCACTAGCCCGTTCCGCAGTTTGGGTGAGTGATTCACTCGCGCAATCACGGAGACTCAATCCCAATGTGACCGTTCGCACATCCAGATGCTCCATCTCGGTCATTGCTACGGTTTGCAGAATTTCGGCCTGTGTGTATTCCATTGCTCGGTTTAGCCAATCAGCTTGCTCATCACGAGGATCACTATAAAGAGAAGGAAAAGGACCGCAGCAACCAGGATGAATCGCAAGCTCGGATCGTAAGTAGCTTGTTCGATAACAACGCTGGAGATCTTTCGGACTCTGTCCATCTCACGCGGTTGACCGGTCCTTGCCTTCGGTGGGAGCGCGCGTGCGGGTTGGACAGCAACATTCTGGGCGGCGTCGGAAGGCAGAGTTGGTATTTTCGTCGTTAGAGGCATCGTTCGATCCGGCGCGTCGTCCAAGGCGCCTTCTGTTTGGCACTGCTCGGCGTCTACTTTGACAGGATCAATCGACTCGATCGAGTGGCCGCCTGATTCCGAACTCTTAAGTTGCACTGCTTTCCCGCACTGAGGACAAAAAAATGCGCGTTCACGAATGGACGCGCCACAATGTGAACAGCGACGTGCAATCTCTGGCTCAGACATATAAAAAATTTGGACTTCTGTCGTCCTGTTTGAACCTATCTATCCATCTGGATCCATAACTCATGAGCAATGAACAGTGACTAAAGCCTATTTCGTACTTTTTGTGCAAAGCCTCCTCTGACTTCTGACCTCCGACCTCTGACTTCTGACTTCTGACTTCTGACTTCTGCTTTTCACACTCGATGCATTGCATTAAATAGATCCTCACGCTGGGCGTAAATGCGAACTCCGAGTTGCTCTCCTTCGCGTTTAAGCCGCTCTTTCAGCTCAGCCGTCGACTCGCGACTTCGCGACGCATCGGCAATGATCACCATCGCAAATTTGCTTTGCACAACGGTTTGGTTGATATCAACGATGCTGCATTGTGCATCGGCAAGAATCTGCGAAACACCTGCGACAATCCCGGGGTGATCAACTCCAAAAACTGAGATCACTATCCGGTCAGCAGAGCCCTGCTGTTCTTCCGAAGGGAATGTGCCACTTGAGGATAATGAACGGCGTGGGGAAGTAGAGTTAGCAGGACGAATGAAAGGTTGAACCTCTCGATAGATGTCGGTAACCAATTGTTCAACTGTCTGCTCGTCAGCGCCGGCACCGAGGCGCTCATATACCGCACGAGTTATTCGATAGATCAGATCTTCTGGTGGCATCATCCATCGCGGATAGCTTGTTAAATATTCCGAGACCTAAGCTCGACCATTGTCTCGAGCGAGACGGGCAGCAGCCTCACGCATCTCAGGAGAAGCGGCTTCGGTAATGTCAACGCGATCGACTATACCAACGACCGCAGCTTCTATGGACATGTCCTGGTTGCCAATTGCTGAACGCGCTGCCTTACCAAAGGCACATATAACCATTTCGCCAGTACCGGCGCCCAATCGGTCAGCAACCACGACAATGTTGCGCGTTGGCTCTTTGTCGAGATCGTACGGGTGAACGATGAGGAAGCGAATTCCTTCGAGATCTGGCGTCTTCTTCGTTGACCAGACGGTGCCTACTACTTTTCCTAGAAACATCTCAACTTACCTGACGATCTCTTATTTGGCCACTTAAACCCACTACTGTGTCTTTGCAAACACCTCCGCAGGCTCACCGATGTCGCGCGCCGCGGGCGTAATGATTGTCTTGGCGTTGACGTAGATTTTCTCGCCTTTCTGAATCGCCCGCCTCACATCGTCTTCACTGACAAAATCCGTTGCCGCACGGCCGTTTGCCGACGAAGCAGCGGGTTTCAACTGCCCCCCCTCGCGTTGTTTCGGCTCCGCTCGCCTTGGCTCTGGAGCGACGTACATGCTGCCGGCCTCTTCCGCTTGAGTACTTGGGGCTGGCGGAGGCTGAACTTCTGAGATGTTCTTACCGGCAAGGAAACGATCCACAATTGCGGCGATCTCACGTCGATCAATCTTTGGGGAAGCCGAGATAGGCGCCAGTGCGGGCTGCGCAGCCGTCGTGCTCGGTTGGACGGAAACCGCCGGTCTGGTACTCGCAACAGGCCTTGTCTCAAATGCCACTCGTTTGATATCCATCAAGTGTAATGGTGAAACATTGTCGGACGTGACATTACCGCCCCACGAACCACAGCCGAGAGTCATTGACGGCGGCAGCGCTGTTGAAAACCCGATCGCACCATGGGTGGTGGCGGTGTTTACTGTGATCCGGGATGCGGGCACCTCGGATCCAAACCTCACTGCTGCTTCACGGGAACGCGTGTGGATTCCTGCGGTATGGCCCATGCCACCATAATGCAGGACTTGATTGCTCAGCTCGGCACCACGGACCAGCCCATCGGCAACGTAAAAAGCCAAAATCGGTGACAACTTCTCCATCGATAGCGGAAAGTCGCGGCCGACACCCCCAACGTCAGCTAACAAACAACGAGTGCCCGGTGGCACAGAGAGTCCGGCCATCTTTGCGATCACCTCGACCGACTTTCCGACGATTGCCGGATTCAGCGATCGCTGTGGTGTTGCTACAACCTTGGCCAGTTGGTCTGCTTCGGTGGCGGAAAGGAAATGCGCTCCCTGCACTTTGAATTGTTCCCGCACTGCCGCCTCGATTGGAGCGTCGCAGACCACTGCCTGCTCTGAGGCGCAGATAGTTCCATTGTCGAAGCACTTCCCTGTCAGTATGTCCTGCACAGCTTTCGGAACGTCGGCCGTTCGCTCGACGAACACTGGAACGTTGCCAGGACCGACGCCAAACGCCGGCTTGCCTGAAGAGTAGGCCGCTCTCACCAAACCGATGCCACCTGTTGCAAGTATGACAGCGGTCTGCTTGTGTTTCATCAGGGCTTCAGTGCCTTCGATAGTCGCCGTGGACATGCAGGCAATTGCGTCGGCCGGCAGTCCTTCCTTGACCGCAGCTTCGCGCATCACGCGCACCGTTTCATTGATGCACCGGGCAGCAGAAGGATGTGGCGACAGCACAATTGCATTCCGCGATTTGATAGCGATCAGAACTTTGAATATTGCCGTTGAAGTAGGATTCGTGGAAGGAACGATCCCAGCAACCACTCCACGCGGACTAGCTATTTCCACGACGTCCTTCGATTCCGAAACCACCCCAACCGTGCGCAACCCACGAAAGTAGTTCCAGACATCCTCGGCCGCAAAACGGTTCTTCTCTTGCTTGTCTCTCGGTATTCCATAACCCGTTTCTTCGACTGCCATCGAGGCGAGCCTCGCTGACTCGCGCAAGACTCCACGGGCCATCGCTTCGCATATTCGATCAATTTTGGCTTGATCGAATTTTACCAACTCAGCCTGGGCCTTGTGCGCAGCCTCCACAAAATCTCGCGCCTGCTGTACTGATACAAGGTCCTTGTCTACCGACATCACTCACCTCCCGTTGCTGATGCAAAGTGCATCGCGCCGTGCAAAAGCGCGCCGGCTCTCGCATCGGCAACTACCTCGCCTTTTCTTTGCTGGGTTCACGCGTGCCAGCTCCGAGTGACCGGCCGGGGTCCCCTTGGCCCAACTGTCCGCGGCTTCCTCCTGGGATAGCGCGCTCATCGGGACTGAGACCGGTGCGACCGTCTACCGGTAGAACTCTCTCCACCTCCGCATGTGGTCGAGGTATGACGTGAACGCTGATTAATTCGCCTACTCGACGCGCGGCCGCAGCGCCGGCATCGGTTGCAGCTTTAACAGCGCCAACGTCACCACGGACGAAAATCGTTACGTAACCTGCGCCGATGTACTCTTTACCGAGGAGTTGAACGTTAGCAGCCTTGACCATTGCATCCGCGGCCTCAACGGCGCCGACAAAGCCTTTGGTCTCCACCATACCGAGTGCTTCCAGGGGCATCTCTGTGTCCTCAACTTTTTAAGGGGTTGTACTAATTAAAATTGGCTGATGATTACATCGCCAACCTATCACCGTGGGCAATAAGAATCAAGGGATTGGAGATTTGGAGTGTGGTGGCAAGGAGCGCCGCGCCGCGGCTTTTCATTCTCAGTTATGCGGCGACAACCAAAAGCGGCGGCGCGTCGCTGGCGCTCCTTGCCACCGCACTCCAAATCTTCTCGCGTTTGACAGCGTTTAGCAGCGCGGGCTATATTTCGGCAGATCTTGAGTGAAGTTGTTGAGCCAAGGGGTTTTTCATCGAGAACACGGACTTGTTTCAGGGCGCACTGGTATCGCACAGTTTACAACCCACCGACCCTTAGCAGTGAGGGCTAACGCGGATTGGCAATGGCAGCGACTATTGGCGAACAGTTGCGACTAGCACGCGAAGAGCGTGGCATCCCTCTCCGCGAAATTTCGGACCAAACCAGGATCTCGGTCCGCTATCTCGAAGCCATAGAACATAACGACTATAAGCGCCTCCCTGGAGGTATATTCAACCGCAGCTTCGTCAAAGCGTATGCCCGATGTATCGGTTACGACGAAAAGCAGGCGATGGAAGGTTACACACGTTACCTGCGCGAACAGGGTGAGACGGGCGATGAGGTGGCGACTACGCCTCATCATTCGAAGGTATATACCGATGCTCCCGCAACTCGCTCCCCTGTACTTACGGTGTTACTCGCTGTGTTGATTTTGGCGATTTTGACGCTTGCTGCACTTGCGGCCCTTTATTGGGTACAGAACCGATCATCCGTAATGCTTGAACCAGAGATACAGGTTGTGACACTTTATACGAGTCACTCGAATCACAACACAAACATTCCAAAGTCGGGAATTCGAACCACTGATTACGTTCAAGCTGTACAGTAACGTTGTTATCGACACCCTGCCTTTGCCGCAGCGCGCGGTAATGAAGCTCGCGCCGGACTGCTTCGAGTTCGGATCCTGCCCGCCATCATCGGCGGGCATTATTGTTTTCCAAAGAAATTATAGGAGTCTGTCGTCGTCATGATCGATACGAACCTACCTGAGGGTCTAACGTTCGATGATGTGTTGCTCGTGCCTGCGAGATCTGACGTGCTGCCGGCCGAGACGGACACGTCGACCCGATTCACGCGAAATATTCGTCTTCAAATTCCACTCTGCTCAGCGGCCATGGACACGGTGACTGAAGCGGCGCTGGCGATTGCACTCGCGCAGCAAGGCGGGATTGGAGTGATTCACAAAAACCTCAGCATCGAGCGTCAGGCTGAGGAGGTAGACAAAGTTAAGCGCTCTGAGTCCGGAATGATCGTAGACCCAGTAACGATACGTCCGGAGCGACCTGTCCGTGAAGCGCTTCAAGTAATGGAGCGGTATCACATCAGTGGCGTACCCGTAGTTGATGAGGACGGTCACCTGGTCGGGATTATTACCAATCGCGACCTGCGCTTTGAAACCAGATTCGATATTCCGGTTTCTGACGTGATGACAAAGCAGCCGCTGGTTACGGTCCCCGTAGGCACCACGCTTGATCAGGCAAAGGCCGTTTTGCAGAAACACCGCATTGAAAAACTTCTAGTCGTAGACAGTGACAAGCACATTAAAGGATTGATCACCGTCAAGGACATTCAGAAGGCAATCAAATATCCCACTGCTGCAAAAGACGACTTGGGCCGCCTGCGAGTAGCCGCAGCCATCGGAGCAACCGGAGACTTTCAAGAAAGAGCTGACGAATTGGTCAAGGCCCGGGTTGACTGTCTCGTCGTCGATACAGCACACGGGCATTCTTCGCGGGTGATTGACGCAGTTCGATTGATGAAACAGCGCCATCCAGAGACAGATCTGATTGCCGGAAATGTCGGCACGACCGACGGCGCAGAAGCGTTGATTCATGCAGGAGTTGACGCAGTTAAGGTGGGTATTGGACCGGGGTCAATCTGTACCACGCGTGTTGTCACCGGCGCCGGAGTACCTCAAATAACCGCAATTCAGTCGTGCGTGAATGCTGCGCGGAAGAAGAACGTTCCCGTGATCTCCGACGGCGGAGTGAAATTCTCAGGAGATGTCGCAAAAGCCATCGCCGCCGGAGCGGACGTGGTGATGATCGGATCACTTTTTGCCGGCACCGAAGAGGCTCCAGGTGAAGTGATCCTATTTCAGGGACGTTCGTTCAAGACTTATCGAGGAATGGGTTCTATCGGTGCGATGCGCGAGGGCTCTCGGGACAGGTACGCTCAGGAGGAGACCGCCAACGAGTCAAAGTTGGTACCGGAAGGAATAGAAGGCCGAGTTCCTTACAAAGGAACCTTGGCTGATATGGTGACACAGCTAGTGGGCGGCCTTCGCTCAGGAATGGGCTATACGGGATGCAATTCGATCAAAGAGTTTCAGGATGAGAGTCGCTTCATTCGGATCACCTCAGCAGGTCTGCGTGAGTCTCACGTTCACGACGTGATTATTACGAAAGAGGCGCCAAACTATCGTCTTGAGTAAGTTTGGGCGATAGCTCGACTCTGGTGCGTGAACGAGAGTCTTCGCCAATCCCCCGGCACTGGGTTTGCCAAGCTCACCTTCGATGAATGTGCGCCAACTAGTCGTAGTATCGAACCCCAGGACCGGTCGCTACAGCTCCAATCGAGTTTCAATCAAGGAGATTTGCGTGCGTCTGCAGGCGCTTGGGTGGTTAGTGGATCTTCAAGAAACTACCACTCCCGGCGACGCAACAAACATCGCCGCCCGGGCCGCACGTGATCGGATAGATGCAGTGATCGCAGCAGGTGGTGACGGCACCATCAATGAAGTTTTGCAGGGATTAGTTGGGACAGAGACTCGATTGGGACTGATTCCCCGCGGGACTGCGAACGTTCTGGCTCGCGATCTTGGAATACCCCTCGATGAGCTTGCCGCCATCGAAGTGATTCGCAAGAACCGTACCCGGCGCATTCATGTTGGAAGCGCAATAAACGAGCGAGATGGTACAAGACGCTATTTCGTCTTAATGGCAGGGATCGGACTGGACGCGTCAGTGGTGCGCCGCGTGCATCCCAGCCTGAAAAAACGCCTGGGAAAGGTTGCTTTTTGGCTTTCCGGGTTGAGTCATCTCGCAGACTGGCAGCCAACGGTATTTCAACTGGAAGCCGAAGGGCAGACGCTTTCCGCGACATTTGCTGCAATTGGGAAGGCGAGGGGATATGGAGGAGACCTGGCGATTACTCCCCGTGCAAGGCTGGATCATCCCGAGTTTGAGGTCTGTGTGATCACATCTCGCAGCCGCATGCGTTATCTGCAACTATTACGCCACGTCATGAGCGGCGGCGTGCCGCCTGATACCCCTGACGTCTCTTATTTCACCACGGAGAGCGTGAAGGCCAACGGAAACGCTCTGGTGCAGATTGATGGCGAATTGATTGGTGAGCTTCCGTACTCATTCGAGATTGCTAAAGAAACATTGGAGGTCTTTGTTCCTTAATTTTACCTTCCCTGCGCTTTGTGGTTCGCGTGTTCGCCTGATTTGGTGGCTTTGCTTCTGCTACTACCTTAACCACTGGTCACGTAGTTTCTTCTGCAGTTCCGTCGCGTCCCTCTGCTCCTCAATGCGAAAGACAAACCGCTCGGGAGCACTCAACAACACGTTCGTTTGCATCGTTTTGCGGTCACGCTTGAAAGTAATTGGTACCCGATCGCCAGTCTTGTAGCGCGCCAGGAAACGCAGCCAGTTTTCGCGCGTTACTTTTCGACCACCAATTGAGATCAATTCATCGTCCTGCTGCAAACCGGCATCTTCGGCCGGCGAATTGTGACGAACTGCACCCACGACGGCATCCGTCGACTGCCATTTAAGCGTAATGCCCGCATTTATTGGATCGCTTAGCGCCTCTCGCACAACCCGCAAACCGACATACCCGAAAGCCTCGTCATAAGGAAGCACCTCTACGCCGCGAGCATGTCGATTGAAAAAATTAGTAAGGTCGAATCCGGCGACGTCGGAAGAGACGCGCACAAGGTCTTCTGTGGTATAGCTCCGTCCGCGCAGGTAGTAACTGTCATTCGGGCTATTCAGATAAAACTCTTGGTACATCCTGCGCATAACATCATCGAGCGAAGCACGACCCTCGGTCCTTCCGCGAATCATCAAATCTAACACTATTCCGATTAGCTCACCTTTCGGATAGTAGCTAATCGAGGTGTTAATGAGGTTGTTTCGCTGCTCGTGCGGGGCACCATCTATAAAGGACGCCACCAATGAAGACTCCTCGGCACTCATCAGACGATTACCGGGAGCGTTTTCGATTTCCGTGATGGTGCGCGACTCGCGGCGTAAGAATTCAGCGGGCGTCCAGAGCCCTGATCGCATCATCATCAGGTGCCCGTAATAGTTGGTGAATCCTTCAGCCACCCACAATAAGCGAGTATTGACTGGACGTGAGAAATCCCACGGGCCCAATTCACGGGGCCTGAGACGCTTTACGTTCCAGATGTGAAAAAACTCATGGGAGACAGTGCCCAATGCACTCTGGTAAGTGTCAGGTTCTTCCAACGCGCCAGGTTCGATGATTTGTGTCGAAGTCAGATGCTCCATTCCATCGCCGGAGCGATCGTCAGCTGCAAAGTGAAGCAGAAAAGTGTACGACTCCAACTCTGGGGGTCCCCACATTGCTAATTGGGCCCTGACGATCTTCTCAATGTCACGCACTAGCGCAGAGCGTTTACCACCCTCGTCACCGAATGAATGGACCATCATGTGATACGTCTTGCTGTCCACCGTGAAGGAGTCCAATGTCCAGTCGGGAGCAATCTCTGTTGGCGTATCAGCCATGATGTCCCAGTTCGGGAAGTGCCATTCTCGCTGTGTTGCTCGGTCGGTCCGGCCGTTAACGATCCGCCAATTCGTGGGGGGATAGATTACAAGTCTAACCGGGTGAGCTTTTTGATTGGCGATATACATAAACACGGATGGTCCGTTGAAATTTGCATGTCGCGCATCAAGTTGTGAGAACGTGCCAGAAAGATCATTCGCGAATACTCTGTAGTTGAATGTAACTGCCGAATTACCTCTTGTATCGACGCGCCAAGTCTGGTTGTCGAGGCGGGTCACGAGTAGTGGCGATGGGCGGCAAACTGTCGGCGTGACGGTGTTGGCCTGATCCTCTTGGCGGGGGCAGATTCCTGAAGCTGCGTGGACCTGCTGAATGTTCTTAGCGAAATCAAAGACGGCATAACGGCCGGGCGACCATTTCGCCATCTGAAAATCCAGCGAGGTGGACGTTGGCTGGTCAGCCAACTCTACCTCAATACTCACCTCAAAAAGATGCGAAACAGGCTTGGACATCGAGAGCCGGTAAGTAATCGATTTGAGCTGAGGCTGTTGACTAAAGGTGGTGTTGGAGGTTGCGGCGATGAGACCAACAACAAAGATATGGAAGAGAAAGAGCCGCCGAATCCTATTTGCCATACGGGGAAACTGTACCTCATACCGCCGGCTTGTCCGGTGGTCCCTGACATTAGCAGCTACAAACGCACCGCGAACGTTAGGTTTGACCATGCCGCCGGCTTGCCCATACCACCGGCTCGCCCGGTGGTCCCTGACGCTCGTTGCTACAAACGCAGCCCACAAGAGAAGTTGATCCATGCCACCGGCTTGCCCGGTGGTCCCTGACGCTCGTTGCTACAAACGCAGCCCACAAGAGATTCTTGGTTTCATCCCTCAGAAAGAGATTCAACCAGACGCTGTCTAGCCATTTCAACAGCGTGCTCGAGCTGGGCAATATTCTTTCCCCCGCCTTGCGCCAGATCCGGTTTTCCGCCGCCTCGCCCTTCAAGCAGTGCACAAGCCTCACGCATTAAATCATTCATATCACCTGGCGCATCGGCTGACCTGGCAAATACGAGACGTGCGGTCTCCTGGTCCTTTGATGCTAACAATGCAACACTTTCAGAGTGGGCTGCTAGTGCAAGCGCCAGGCGCCGTAGAGATTCAGCGTCGCGATCGGCGAAGATTTGCATTACCAATCTGGCAGGACTTTGGCCGAGCGTCTGCGACCCGGCGAGCAGTTCTTGCGCTTCAGTTTTTGCCGCAAGGTCTTCAAGCAATCGTCCTCGCCGTTGCAATTCCCTGTTCTCATCAAGGACCTTCTGAACCAGAGATGGGGTGTCCTCACGCCCGGAACTGAAGAGGGCTGCAACGGCTCGTGCGCTTTGGTTCGCACGACGATAGTCAGCAAGAGCTCGCATCCCTGCGACCCAATCAATTCGGGTCATTCCCCTCGCGCGCTCCCATGAGCGAACGGCGATCATTCCAACTTCACCGGTTCGCTGAGCATGTGTCCCGCCGCATGGAGTGAGATCAAAGTCAGCAATTTCAATCAAGCGCAGTTCGCCATGCCGCACCGGATCCTTGCGCAAAGGTAATTTCGCGGCCTGTTCTGGTGTCACCTGAAGAACTCGTACCTCTCGATCCTCCCAAACCACGTTGTTGGCCAACTCGACCGCGCGTTCGATCAGTTCGGCTGTCGGGTGCGACAGTGCTACATCTATTTGGCAGGATTGGTCCAGCACGCGAAAGCTGTGGGTCGGAGCATTGTAAAGTGTCACGAATGCCTGAGACAGAATGTGCTGTCCGGTGTGTTGCTGCATATGATCGAGGCGTCGCAACCAGTCGACTCGTCCTCGGACGGTTGCCCCCACCCCGGGCGCGCGCCCTTGCAGCACATGCCAGATTCCGGCTTGTTCATCATCAATGACCTCGACAACGCGAGAGCCGTCTAAGGTTCCCGTATCACTTGGCTGTCCCCCGCCGGTGGGATAGAAGGCAGTCCGATCGAGTGAGACGGCGGTCCAACCACTCACGCGCTCGCTGATGTCGGTCACCTTGGCCTCGAATTCGATCAAATGTGAATCGTCGTAATAGAGGCGCTCTGTTTTGGGCATATTCTACCGAGTGGAGATTGAAAATTGTTAGATTGTCGGTTTGTCCATCTCCCCCGGCGTGGAATATTCATTAAACTGAATCCTGAATGCAACTGATTTGGGGTTGAGGAGGGCCGAAGTCGCCCCCGCTTTAACTCTGATTCGGCATCAACTAAAAAGCACTCTTTTCAACTCTACATAATTCGCAGGTTAGGAAGGGGGCAAGCGCTCTGACCTTTATCGTCAGCATTCAATCTCTTTGCGCGCCGCCCCCGCTTTAACTCTGATGGGCAGCGACTAAAGGTACACTCTTCAACTCTACATAATTCGCAGGGTTGGAGTAGGAATGACCATTGCTGGCCACCCCCTCCACAGATCCGGACATGCGCAATTAACGCATCCGGCTCTTGCCTTAGGTGATGACGCCAAAGCGGCGCAAAGGATAAGGGTGATATAGCTTGGGC
>DATETN010000160.1:0-2026 GCA_035283645.1 Pyrinomonadaceae bacterium | reverse complement strand
TTCGTCGAAGACACGAGCGAAGGTGCTCCGATTTGCCGCTGGCAACATGGTCTGATCAAGTTGGATTTGATGCCCTTGGACGAAAAGATCCTTGGATTTTCCAACCGCTAGCATAAGTCAGCTATGGACTAGCGCAGCAACGTGGGATCTTTGCGGACCGTTCTTACGCTCGACACACCTCAAGTGACCTTGTTGATAACGTACGCTCATATCCGCCGCCTCCTCACCATCAGGTTGTAGTTGCATCTAATACCACTAGCGAAGGCCTGAATTAGAACCGATACCTCCAGTGTCGTGAATTGCCTGAGCTGACTTAGACGAAATCTAAGAGGTGCCGGTCGATATGTCCTTGACAACATTATGTCTTTCAGCACATACTCGCTCAGTGAAGTGGAAGGTGTCGTTTCATCAGGATTTCGAAGTCGAGTTTGATGCCCTCGACGAGGCGGTGCAGGACGAGTTGCTGGCCCACGCGAAATTGTTGGCACAGTTTGGACCGTAACTCGGCCGGCCGCGGGTCGACACACTCAATGGCTCCCGTCATGCGAATATGAAGGAGCTGAGGTTTGACGCCGATGATGGCGTCTGGCGTGTAGCATTCGCCTTCGACCCAAAGCGCCAAGCCGTGCTACTGGTGGCAGGCGACAAGTCGGGCGGGAGTGAGAAGCGGTTTTATCGGCAACTAATGGCCAAGGCGGATCAACGGTTTGACGACCACTTAGCACGGTTGAGAAAGAATACGAGGAAATAGTATGAAGACCTTAAACCAAAAAATCCGAGAGATCGGTCCTGCACGCCGGAAGCGAGTCGAGGCCCGGGCTGCCGCCCTTATTGCCGAGGAAATGACCCTGCAGGAACTCCGCCAGGCCCGCAAGCTGACTCAGGTGCGGATGGCGAAATCGCTCGGCATCAGTCAGGATGGCGTCTCGCGGCTTGAGAAACGGAGTGATCTACTACTCTCCACCCTACGAAAGTCGGTCGAAGCCATGGGGGGCAACCTGTCCTTGATCGCTGAATTCCCGGATCGCGAGCCAGTGGTACTGTCCGGCATTGCGGCAACAGAGGTTAATCCAAAACCCGTGCGTCGGAAGCTCGCTAAAGCTCGTCATTAATACGCGGAGATGGACCATAAGCGATGAGCCGTGCGTTACCACGGCCTAAATTACCCCTTGCCCGATTTCTAAAAGACACTACAACGTTCCCTCATTCAAGATCTAGCAGCTAAGATTGAGATCTGGTCACAACCGATTCTGGCTGGGGCGAAATAACGGAGCAACGCTCCGAGGTTGTATGTTTCCGTAAGGCGCTACTGATGACCACCGGTAAACTATTTGACGTAAAAATTGGCACACAGATTGGCACACAAAAATGTGCTAGACTGGCAGTCGAAGCAGGACATGCAGTGGATGCAGGGAAGATTTTAACAAGCGAAATAAGCGATCATTGTAAGTAGGGAACTTACGAGCCGCCCGATCGCTGCCTTGACACGGTAGGGGTCTGGGGTTCAAATCCCCACGCGCCTACCAATCCTTTCAATAACTTAGCCTTCCAATACTCTTTCGCCGTTGCTCCAGAACGCTCCAATTGCGGTCTCTAAAACTCCTAATTGATCCACTCGAACGAAACGTTAGGACTGTCTGAATCACATTCTCCAATCGAGTGATCTCGGGTCAGATCCTCTGGAAAATCATCTCTACCACGCGTTGGTGCGCGGCTCGCTTGTCCGCAGTCCGTGCCCGAGAATAGATTTCGAGTATGGAGCGACTGCTGGCATGACGCATCAGTTCCTGTATGACTTTCACGTTCTCACCGTTGGCCACTAACATCGTCGAACATTACGAATATTTGTCGTGCTCCAATACGGTCGGATCCACAACTCGAGAAATTCTCGATAGATGATTCTCGTAGCCGCAGTGTGCCATGACGCTCTTGCGGATAGTTCAGTCAGAATATAGTGATCGATTTTGGTGCTGCCCCATTGATTAACTCCATCCATGTTGAAGTTGTTGTTTGAAGATCATCGGTC
>DATETN010000159.1:0-8171 GCA_035283645.1 Pyrinomonadaceae bacterium | reverse complement strand
TACATCGGTGAAACGACCGGTGATCGCCGCAGCGGCCGCCATCGCAGGGCTGACCAGGTGCGTTCGCCCGCCCCGTCC
Organism: Pyrinomonadaceae bacterium; assembly: GCA_035283645.1. Lineage (GTDB taxonomy): Bacteria > Acidobacteriota > Blastocatellia > Pyrinomonadales > Pyrinomonadaceae > PSRF01. The sequence goes on along the minus strand of DATETN010000159.1, from coordinate 8,093 downwards.
CTGGCGTCCTTCGAAATTCCGATTGCTTGTCGAAGCGCAGCGCTCTCCGGGCTGCAAGATGTCCGCGTTCATTCCCAGACACATCGAGCAGCCAGGCTCGCGCCATTCGAATCCAGCTGAGCCAAAGATCTTGTGTAACCCTTCGGCCTCTGCAGCAAGCTTCACGGCTTGCGACCCGGGAACTACCATTGCATTCACGTCGGGACTGATACTGTAGCCTTGCACTACGCGTGCGGCAGCACGCAGATCCTCGAGCCGCGCGTTAGTACATGACCCGATGAAGACCCTGTTAATGCGGATGTCTTGAATGCTCGTCTCGGGTTGAAGATCCATGTACTGTAACGCTCTGGCAAAGGCCTGAGACTCCGAAGCAGTTCTTGCCAGAGCGGGATCTGGAATGCGACTGGTAACTGGGACCACCATCCCGGGGCTTGTTCCCCAGGTGACATAGGGCTCCAAATCATTGGCGTCGATCATGACAACAGAGTCGAACTCCACTGCTGGATCTGAATGTAAGTTCTGCCAGTGAGTCAGAGCCTGCTCCCATGCACGACCGGTTGGCGCAAATTTGCGGCCTTCGACGTATGAAAACGTCGTGTCATCAGGGGCGATCATGCCGGCGCGCGCGCCCGCTTCAATGCTCATGTTGCACAGTGTCATTCGACCTTCCATCGAAAGCGAGCGCACTGCGCTTCCGGCGTACTCGATCACGTGACCAGTGGCTCCGTCTGTGCCGATGCGACCAATAAGAGCTAGAGCCAGATCCTTCGCCGTTACTCCGTTCGGCAAGTCTCCTTCGACCTGTACTTGCATCGTCAGTGGACGGTTCTGCGGCAAGCATTGAGTGGCAAGTACATGTTCAACTTCCGTTGTGCCGATACCGAACGCCAGCGCTCCAAATGCACCATGAGTGCTGGTATGGCTATCACCACAAACGATTGTCATACCGGGTTGCGTAAGACCAAGCTCCGGGCCTATCACGTGAACAATGCCTTGTTCCGGCGAATTGATATCGAAGAGTCGCACCCCGAACTCGCGGCAGTTTTCACGAAGGGTCTGGACCTGCTTTCTTGCAGTGGGATCTGAAATGGGGAGACTGCGGGCAGTTGTCGGGACGTTGTGGTCCACGGTTGCTACGGTTAAATCGGGCCTGCGCACTGTTCGCCCAGCCAGTCGCAGACCTTCGAACGCCTGTGGTGAAGTAACTTCGTGAATCAGATGCAGATCGATGTAGAGCAGAGCGGGCTCACCTGACACTTCTCGCACTACATGTGCCTCCCACAGCTTATCGAGAAGAGTCCTCATAGATTCGCGAGTTCGCAATTTGTTGTTTTTAGCCGGCCATCGGCCTTTGTTCTTTGGTCTTTGACCTTAGTCTTTTGGCCTTTGACTTTGCCATGTTCTTAGTTAGTGGTTCGTTGTTGGTGGTTCGTTGGCAGTACTTTCGGTGATCTAGGCCAAAGTTCGAAGCCATAACCCACCAACACGACCTACAAACAACTAACAACTAACCACTAACTAGACAGCATGATACGAGTGCTGTCTGTCAACAATCTCCGTGAAAGCCTCAGCCACTAACGCACCAATCTCCTCGGTGGTTGCTATGTAGTGCGCGCTTTCTGAAGCGATGTCAGCTGTGCGATAGCCGCTTTCTAAAACAGCCACAATAGCCTGTTCCAGATCCTGTGCATCCTGCTCAAGATTTCCGCTGTATCGCAATAGCATTGCGGCTGATGCAATTGCGCCAAACGGATTGGCAACGCCTCGACCGGCAATGTCAGGGGCCGAACCGTGAACTGGCTCGTATAACCCCACTTCACCGCCGATGGTGGCCGACCCGAGCATACCCAAGGAGCCAGTGATCACTGCAGCTTCGTCTGAGAGAACATCACCAAACAGGTTCTCAGTCAGTATTACGTCAAACCGTCTCGGCTCTACCATCAGGTGCATGGCGCAAGCATCAACGTAAAGATGGTTTAACTCTACATCAGAGTATTGTTCCGCCACGCGTGAGACGGTGCTTCTCCACAGTTGGGATGTTTCCAGAACATTGGCCTTATCAACGGAGGTGACTCTGCGCTTGCGGGTCATTGCTGCGCGAAATGCAACGTGGGCCACCCTCTCGACCTCTTCCGTGGAGTAGCGCATCGTGTTCAATGCAGCGAGAGAGCCGTTGTCTCCAACAAACCCGCGCGGTTGACCAAAGTAAAGGCCACCAAGCAGTTCACGCACTATCAGCACGTCGGCGCCTTTAATAATCTCAGGTCGCAACGGCGACGCATCCGCAATGGCTGCATAGGCAATGGCCGGGCGTAGATTGGCGTATCCTCCGAGTGCGCGCCTGAGGGTAAGTAAACCCGCTTCGGGTCGTTGGGAAGCTGGAAGATGGTCAAATTCCGGCGAGCCGACCGCGCCCAGCAAAACCGCGTCGCTCGAGAGGCAGGTGTCGAGAGTCGTTCGAGGTAACGGTGAGCCCGCTTTTTGGATAGCCGTACCACCGATTTCAGCTTCGGAAAACTCGAAGCGGTACCCACGAATGTTTGCAACGGTTCTTAATAGTTTGACCGCCTCCTGGGTAACCTCTGGTCCAATTCCATCGCCCGGCAAAACAGTAATATTCATTCGCATTCACACTAGTCCTCAAACAACTACTGACAGTTTAGGCTGCGGCGGTCACTGCACGAGTGGAGCGGGTGCGCACACTGGGTGAGAGCAGGGAAATCAAGTCCTGGTCGTAGATCCGTTTTTTGCGGTCGGCGAGTTTCGAAAACTGCTTGTAAGCAGTATCGAGTTCACTCTGTGTCATCGCAAATCCGAGCTGCACGTAACGCATCGAGAGCGCGTGGCGACCTGAATGCTTCCCGAGAACGAGCGTGTTAGTAGGCACTCCAACCGACTCCGGTGTCATGATTTCATAACAGAGCGGGTTATTAATTACTCCGTGTTGATGTATGCCTGCCTCATGGGCAAAGGCATTGCGACCCACGATCGCTTTGTTCGGTTGTACCTCGCATCCGATAATGTTCGATAACAACTGACTGGTCGGGTACAGTTGTGTACTGTCCACAGAAGTCTCAAAAGGTAAGCGATCCGCTCGCACGCGCAGCGCCATCACAATCTCTTCCAGTGATGCATTTCCTGCTCGCTCGCCGATACCATTTATCGTGCACTCAACCTGGCGTGCACCGGCGTCTACCGCCGCCAGACTGTTGGCGACAGCCAGCCCAAGGTCGTTGTGGCAGTGAACGCTGATGGTTACCGCTCTGTCGCCAACAACCCGTTCACGAATTGTTCGAATCAACGAGTTGAATTCCCCAGGCATTGTATAGCCCACAGTGTCTGGAACGTTGATAATTGATGCTCCCGCCTCGATCGCGGTCGAAAGGACCTCACACAAGTACTCGGGATCACTGCGGGTCGCATCCTCTGCCGAGAATTCAACCTCTTCGGCGAAATCGTGTGCGAGCCCGACAGCTCTGCGGGTCATAGCCAGTACTTCGATGCGACTCTTCTTCAACTTATGCTCGAGATGGATATCAGACGTCGCGACAAACGTGTGGATGCGTGGATGTAATGCCGGTGTGAGCGCCTCTGCCGCTCGGGCCACATCTTCATCGGTGGTCCGACAGAGAGCGGCGATAGTGGCGCGTGTGCATTCTTCCGAAACTGCACGCACCGCTTCGAAATCACCTTCCGATGCAATTGGAAATCCAGCTTCAATGACATCAACGCCAAGCAGTTCAAGCTGCCTTGCCATGCGAATCTTCTCGGAGAGATGCATGGAGCAGCCAGGCGATTGTTCTCCGTCGCGCAGGGTGGTGTCGAAGATGTTGAGCCGGCTTCCTGTCATGCCCATTTCCTCCTGAAGGCTGATGCCCGGGATCCTAGGATCCGTTCCTCACAAAGTCAAAGTTATAATATTTATGAAATCATAATCTTCGATGATATGATAACGGCTGCTCGGCCAGGCCATAAGGTAAAGCTGGAGAAGACGATTGGACGTAAACCAACTCGAAGTCCTGCTGGCAGTCGCAAATGAGCAAAGTTTTTCGCGGGCGGCCGAAGCGCTGCATCGAACGCAGCCCGCGGTGAGCCAGGCCATTCGCCGGCTTGAAAGTGAGCTCGGTGAACCATTGTTCGACCGTTCGTCCAAGGATGGGACGTTAACCGCTGCCGGCAAGGTTTTAGTCGAATATGCGGCGCAGATGCTAAATCTGCGGAAGAGTGCGCATGCAGCCATCAGGGAACTGAAGGATCTTCATCGGGGTAAGCTGACGCTGAGCGCAAATGAGTACACTGTGATGTACCTGTTGCCGGTCTTGCCCGTTTTTCGCGCGCGTCATCCTCACATAAAGATCGAAATTAAGCGGGGGCTTGCCAGCCGAATAGCGTCTGAGGTTCTTGGCCGCGGGATTGAAATCGGGATCATCTCCTTTAAACCAAATGAGACAGGTGTTGTCTCAATCCCGGTGGCAATGGATGAATTGGCCTTGATTGTTGCGCCCTCGCATCCGCTCGCCGGAAAAACTACGGTTTCAGTGCGAGAACTTGGGGCTGAATCATTTATTGCCCATAATGTGCCGTCGCCGTATCGGGACCGCGTGGTTCGTACCTTTGAAAAGTTCACAACACCGCTGAATATCTCTATGGAAATGCCAACGCTCGAAGCAATAAAGCGCTTGGTCGAGCAGGAGATGGGCGTAGCATTAGTACCAAGACTTACTGCACAGGCTGAGATCTCGCGGAAACAACTCGTCGCCGTAACGGTTCGCGAGATGCGTCTTGAACGACGGCTGTATCTTATCTATAGGCGTGGAGCCACGCTTTCGCACGCAGCGCGAGCATTCCTGCGAGTTGCAAAGGCCTCGCGCCTAAAGAACGCGCCGCTTGAAGCTTAAGAATCCAGCCTACTCTATAACGTTAAGAGGTATCGGGAACGAAACCATGAAACTCGCTCAGTACACTACAGCCTCCGGGGGACCTCCGCAGGTCGGCATTTTGACCGGCCAGGGATTACTGAATCTTGCCCATCTCGCGCGGGCTACCAAACGAACCAGTGAGGAAGCTCCCAGTTGGTTGCTCGACCTCCACAGTACAATGGAAATTATCCAACGTGGCGATTCTGCGTTAGAGGAGATTAGGTTGTTGGTTGATCGCGGGATGAATAACCAGATCGCTGATGACCTGCTAACCGCGCCAGACGACGTCGAGTTCCTGGCTCCGGTTCAGCCGGGGAAAATCCTGGCCATCGGTCGCAATTACGTGGAACATGCGAGTGAACAGGGGAAGGAGCCCCCGGCTGCCCCAATGCTGTTCAACAAACTTCCAAACTCACTTAACGCCCACAATGCTCCGATAATCATCCCCTCAATCAGTTCAAAGGTCGATTTCGAGGCAGAATTGGCCGTAATCATCGGGCGCCGGGCCAGGCGCGTGTTGCAGGCTGAAGCTCTAACCCACGTTTTTGGGTACGCACCAATCAACGATGTTAGTGCACGTGATCTGCAATTTGGAGATGGGCAGTGGACTCGCGGTAAGGGTCTGGATACCTTCGCGCCCCTTGGTCCGTACATTACGACGCGCGATGAGATTCCTGATGTGCACAACCTGAAAATTGAAGGGCGTCTGAACGGACAAGTGATGCAGTCATCAAACACCGGCAAGATGATCTTCAACGTTCCCTATTTGATCTCCTATTTGTCACAAGCCATCACACTCGAGGCCGGTGACGTGATTGCAACGGGAACTCCTGAAGGTGTTGGCATCTTTCGCGAGCCGCCGGTCTTGCTGCGACCGGGTGATGTCTTTGAGGTGGAGATCGAAAAACTCGGAATACTTCGCAACCCTGTGATCGCGTCAGCCTAAAGCTTCCTAGGGGACACTGTGGCTCAGAACCCAACTCACCGGGAAACTGTACCAATAGTCCATATAAAGGCGCCAGAATTGTTCTCTCAATGAAATCTCAAGCATCTATTTGCACGTTTGACGTAGCTCAGGTATAAATATCGGCGCAGCTAATGCTGTGTTCCCCCCAAAAGCAATTCCCCCAATTGTTTAACATCTAACGCGGACAACTCTCCTGGATCGGGTCAGTCGAGCGGTGGATTCCCGCGATTGCTCTTACTGCGTATGCAACAGAAGAGGATCGCACCGAAGCCCTGACAGCCGGCTTCCAGGAGCACGTCACCAAGCCAATTGAGCCGCTGGTTCTCGAAATGTCTATTGCTGCGTTATTTGGTCGTAAGAGTTGAGTGCAGGTCGCGGGTTTCCGATTGAAGCTGGTCGTTTGTGTCGTCAGCCTTTACCGAAACAGGGGCGCCACGACAAATAGCGGAGTACTCATTTGGCTTGGTGGTTGATTTGTCCCACGAATACATGACCATCGGCAATTTGCAATCGTCAATTTCAAGGATAGTATTGAGCCCAAACTCTACAACTCGGAGGCAAAGACATGGCAGGCCAAACGGTGCAATTCCCCAGCAACGGTGGTGCAACGAGTGGTTACTTGGCAATACCCGAAAAAGGGAATGGACCTGGGGTAGTCGTGATCCAGGAGTGGTGGGGCTTAGTAGATCACATCAAGGACGTCTGCGACCGGTTTGCCAATGAAGGATACGTTGCGCTTGCCCCAGATCTCTATCACGGGAAAAGCACGAAGTCGCCGGACGAGGCGGGAAAGTTAATGATGGCTTTGCGAATCGATCAGGCCCAAAAGGATCTAGGTGGCGCTATTCAATATTTGTTGAGTCATCAAGCCACCACGGGTGCAACGGTAGGCGTTGTTGGTTTTTGCATGGGCGGCGCACTTTCACTCTATGCAGCGAGCAAGAACCCTCAGGTAGGCGCGTGCGTCGTTTTCTACGGAATTCACCCAAACGTGAAACCCGACCTGCCGAACCTTAACGCCCCGGTGCTGGGAATATATGCTGAGCGGGATCAGTTTGCTTCGCCTGAAGCGGTGCGTGAACTTGAGAAGCAACTGCGATCACTTGGCAAATCTGTTGAGATGCATATCTATCCAGATACTGAACACGCGTTCTTCAACGATGAGCGTAAAGATGTTTATGACGCAAGAGCAGCTGCGGATGCCTGGCGCCGCACGCTTGAATTTTTCGGCAAGCATTTGCGTTGATTTGGAATGCGGCGGCCCCAAGGACGCCGGCCCGCGACGTCGCTTATCGTTCTTCGTTGGAGGACTTAAAATCAACCAGTGAATCATCACACTGCCATCGCAGCTTTGCCTCACTCACAATTGCTGCCTTACACCCGGCATATTCCTACCGTGCGTTCACTCATGAACGTTATAAAACCCGTCCAACTGAGTGGCTGTAGTGATATGAGCGGAGGTCAGGTGATCAAAGCATTGCTGTTTTGAAGCGGCCGTGCAATCGGTCGTATAGCGACGGCTTATAGTTAGAGGATTCAAAATAATGAATTATCCCCCAAGAGTTGAGGTGCGCGACCTCTTGTCAAAACTGCAGACGTTCCTCCGCGAGGAAGCTTACGCGCTGGAGCCGCAATTCCTGCACTCGCCTTTCCGCGAACTGCTGCCGCAACTGAACAGTATGCGAGTCCGAATTAAGGCGCTGGGTCTCTGGGCTCCGCATTTGCCCGTAGAATACGGCGGACCGGGCCTGACACTTTCCGAATTTGCTTTAATTAGTGAAGAGCTTGGTCGCACGCCACTGGGCCATTACTTGTGCAACTGCCAGGCGCCCGATATCGGAAATATGGAACTGCTGATGGCCCATGGAAGCGATGAGCAAAAACAGACATACCTGCTTCCGTTGATTGCTGGAGAGGTGCGCAGTTGCTTCTCGATGACTGAGCCGGAGCACGCCGGCTCTAATCCTGCCTGGATGAGCACCACAGCGACGCGGGACGGTGACGATTACGTGATCAATGGACACAAGTGGTTCACTTCATCAGCGGAGGGTGCGTCTTTTGCGATAGTGATGGCGGTAACCAATCCCGAAGCTGCAAATCGGTACAAGCGGGCAAGCCAGATCCTTGTGCCGACGAACACGCCCGGGTTCCGGATCCTGAGGAACACGAGTGTCATGGGCCATGAGGGAAGTGATTACGCCAGTCAT
>DATETN010000158.1:0-12654 GCA_035283645.1 Pyrinomonadaceae bacterium | reverse complement strand
TGAGAATGATCTCGCCAATACTCATATTTACTGTGATGCTTTCACTGGCATATTCAGTCTTCCAAGGTAATGTTGGTACTGCTTACCGGCAGCGCGCACAGCTGCTGGTGTTCTACTTCATCTTCGTGGCCGTTGGTTATGTATTGATGTTGGAACGAAGAGAGGAAAGAAAGCGGCGTCAGGTTGCCGAAAAAGAAGCCTTTACCGCGGCGTCGGGTTTAGCGGTACATCGAAGATGACGCAATCATGAGTTTGATTTGACCAACTGGCGTTCCATTAGGTAAGCCAGGATCTTGCGAGCGCTCTCCTCCGCACTCATGCTCAGAGTATCCAGCACAAGCTCGGGTTGCTGCGGCGGTTCGTAGGGATCATCAATTCCCGTAAAGTTTTTGATCAGTCCGCTTCGGGCCTTGGCATACATACCTTTGGTATCTCTGTTTTCGCATTCGTCCAGTGGCGTATCAACGAACACCTCAACAAATCGTTCTGTGCCAACCATGTTACGCACGTCGTTACGTGTCACGCGGTAAGGACTGACGGCGGCGCAAATCGCAATTCCGCCGTGACGCACTATCTCTGCCGCAACAAAACCGATTCGCCTGATATTCAGATCCCGATCCTCTTTGCTGAACCCGAGCCCGCGGGATAAGTGCGTGCGAACTACATCGCCATCTAACACTGTGACCTGCCTACCGCATTCCTGTAGCAGGACTGTAAGCACTTCCGCTGTGGTTGATTTTCCAGCGCCGCTCAGTCCAGTAAACCAGATACACACACCCTCAAGGTAACGAGCCGGATATGTTTCGGCGAGGATCTCGGCTACCTCGGGTCGCGTGAACCAACCAGGCAGCGGGCGTCCGGCCGCAAGGTAATCTTCTCGCACCGCGGTTCCAGAGATTGTGGCGGTTACGGTATGCGGCTGAAGCCTGGACATTTCTTCATACCGGTCCTCATCCGGTAGATAGACAAACTCTTCATAGGGCAAGACCTTAACCCCAGTTTCAGTGCTGAACTCGCTCACCAGTTGTTGAGCGGCATAAGGTTCATAGAATGGCCTGCCCTTAGAGTCCTGGCCGGGACTCGCATGATCGCGACCGATGATGATGTGATTGGCGCCGTAGTTGCGACGGATTAGGGTGTGCCAGAGTGCTTCTCTTGGTCCTGCCATCCGCATTGCAAGCGGTAGTAAGGCTAGTAGAATGCGACTCTGGTCATAGTAGTGCGAGGCCAACGCTTTGTATGTTCGAACACGGGTGTAGTGGTCGATGTCTCCTGGTTTTGTCATGCCAATAACAGGATGCAACAGCAGAACGCCATCGATCTCGTTGATCGCTCGCTTCGTAATCTCCTCGTGAGCGCGGTGCAGTGGGTTTCTGGTCTGGAAGGCGACTACGTTCTCATGTCCCATGTTGGCGAGCTTTGCGCGCGTTTCGGCAGGGGTGAGCCGAAGCTCTCGAAAGTCGTAGTGCGGAGGAAGTTTCAGCACTTGGAGTGGTCCTGAAATGTTCAAACCTCCCCAGCTGGACATTTCGGCGACCAAAGGATGTCGCGCGTCACTCGTTCCCAATACATGCAAGGCAGCTCGTGTGGGATCCCATTCGTAAATCTCCTCAATGATCATTGTTGCCAGAATCTCACCACGAGCGTCTTTGAGTGACACCTGTTGATCTAGACGTAACTCGCCGTCACGGGTGACCGGTAAGGTTACTGGGATAGGTGCCAGTAAACCATTGGCCAACCTCATTTCAGATAGAACTCGTTCATAGTCTGCGTGCGACATAAACCTATCAAGAGGTGAGAACGCACCGGTGGCTAACAACTCAAGATCGCAAACCGATCGTTCAGATAGTTTGATAGCGGGCAGGTTTGCCGCTTCACGGAACCATTCCTCACGCTCCTCCGCGGGGGTGAATAGGGTTCGCAAGCAGCCGCCGACCGGCGATATCAGATTCACCATTGTTCTGAGTCCATTTCGTGTAACGATGAATAATCGCTCAGCGCCAGAGTATCTCCGACAACCTTTCCGGTTGTCGATGATCCGTAAAGAGTGTTAGTGATTGCCCGAAGAATAACGAAAGTGGGCCCCGCTTAGTCTTGCGGTCCTTATCTATCAGCCTGAGTAATTTGTCCCTACTGGTTTCCTTTTTGCCCCAGGCAGAAAGATGCGGGCTTGCGCAACTTGCTTTGTGGTCACTCATCGAATAGGGTTTTCACCACTGTGTGCGGAATCGTAGGAATAGTTAACACAGGCACTAGACCAGCTGACGAGGCACTATTGTCGCGCATGTGTGCGGCCATTGCCCACCGAGGTCCGGATGATGATGGGTTTTACGTCAAGGGCCCCATTGGTTTGGGAATGCGCCGCCTTTCTATCATCGACGTTAGTGGCGGTCGACAACCCATTCCGAATCAACAAGAGAGCGCCTGGATAGTTTTTAACGGCGAGATTTACAACTATCTCGAACTGAGGCAGGACCTGGAAAAGTTCGGCTATCGTTTCCGTACTAACAGCGATACTGAAGCCATAATTCACGCTTACGATCGTTATGGTGAGGAGTGCCCGAAGTATTTGCGAGGAATGTTCGCATTTGCAATTTGGGATGAACACCAAAAACAGCTCTTTCTTGCAAGGGATCGGGTAGGCAAGAAGCCACTGCTTTATGCCCAGATTGGCGATGAACTAATTTTTGGTTCTGAGTTTTCAGCCTTGCTCCTGCACCCGCGAGTTAGTCGCGACATAGACAACGCCGCACTGGACCAGTATCTCTCTTTCATGTGCGTCCCTGCGCCGCTCACTGCATTTCGTGGCGTACGGAAACTTGAGCCAGGCCATACTTTGGTATGGCGCGACGGCAACATTAGAACTCAACGTTACTGGCAACCAGATTTTTCCCGCAAATTAAATATCACTGAAGAAGAAGCCGGAGAACGCGCTATTGAAATACTGCGCGACGCTGTACGAGTGCGCCTTATGTCAGAAGTGCCTCTAGGTGCGTTTCTCTCCGGAGGGATCGACTCAAGTGCGGTGGTTGCACTGATGAGTCAGGAATCGGCGGAGCCAGTGAAGACGTTCTCCATTGGATTTGAGGAACAGGACTTCAGCGAATTGCACCACGCACGCCGAGTGGCCCAGCACGTTGGCGCCGACCACCATGAATTTATCGTAAAACCTGATGCGCTCGAAGTCTTGCCTGTTCTGGTGGATCATTATGGTGAGCCATATGCAGACTCCTCTGCAATTCCCACGTACTACGTCGCCCGGGAAACCCGAAAGCATGTAACCGTTGCTCTTAATGGTGACGGTGGTGACGAAACCTTTGCTGGTTATGAGCGATACGCCGCGATGCGCGTCGCGGAAAATTACCACCGGTTACCTCGCCTGTTGCGCGAGACGGTTGTCCGGAAAGCTGTAGAGTTACTGCCTACAACTGAAGCACGACGAAGTCGTATAAGAGATGCTAAACGGTTCATACGCGCCGCCTCTTTGCCGCGAGTCGAGCGCTATCTACGTTGGGTTAGCGCGTTCAATTCGGAAGATAAGAAGGAGCTGTACTCAACTGCTTTTCGGGAGCAGGCGACCGAACATAACGCATCTAAGACACTTGATAGGTGGTTCGCTCATGCGAATGGCGCCGGGATTGTAGATGCGGCATTATTAACTGACCTCATGACTTATCTTCCAAATGATCTGTTAGTGAAGGTCGACATAGCTACAATGGCGGTGTCACTGGAGGCGCGCTCGCCTTTTTTGGATCATCACGTAATCGAATTTGCGGCGAGTCTTCCCGAACACCTGAAGCTGAGGGGTTTGACAACCAAATATCTTTTAAAGAGGGTTCTACGAAAGCTCTTGCCGGCTGAGAACTTAAACCGTCGCAAGATGGGATTTGGCGTTCCGGTAGGTCACTGGTTTCGAGGCAGTTTGCAGCCGTTCCTCAGAGAGACCCTACTTTCGGAACGCGCACTCAATCGAGGGATGTTTCAACGGGAAACTGTCCGGAGGTTGATTGAATTGCACACGAGCGGCGAACGCGACTATTCCCATCAGCTCTGGACATTGCTTGTGTTGGAAGTGTGGTTTAACAGGTTCATTGACTAAACAGTAGGAGGATCCCCCGAGTGAAAGGCGTCGTATTAGCTGGTGGTCTGGGCACAAGGTTGCGACCGTTGACCGCAGTTACTAATAAACACTTACTTCCCGTGTATGACCAACCAATGATCTACTACCCGATCCAAACTCTGGTAAATGCGGGAATCACAGACATCATGATTGTTACTGGGGGAAACTCGGCTGGAGATTTCCTTAAGCTTTTGGGAAATGGCAGAGCCTTTGGTTTGAAACACATCAATTACACCTACCAGGAAGGCGAGGGCGGAATAGCTCAGGCGCTGTCGCTGGTTGAGCACTTCGCCGCTGGTGACCCTGTTTGCGTCGTGTTGGGAGATAACATCATCGAAGGGAACATTCGTACGGCTGCGCGTTCGTATCGCCATCAAGGTGGAGGCGCAAAGATCATTCTGAAACGCGTTCGCGATCCCGAAAGGTTTGGTGTTCCTGAGCTCGATGGCGCCATCGTCAAGAGGATTGAGGAGAAGCCTAGCTCCCCCAAATCTGAGTATGCCGTGATTGGCGTTTACATGTATGACAGTGGTGTCTACGACATAATTCGCACACTGAAACCGTCTGGGCGGGGCGAGCTGGAGATCACAGACGTCAACAATGCCTACATTGAGCGTGGCGAAATGACCTGGGAGGAGTTAGAAGGCTGGTGGACAGATGCCGGCACGTTCGAGAGTCTGTTGCATGCGTCAAACTTGGTTGCTAAGACAGGCGCCAACAAGTTGGAGTTACGTGCTGGTGCCGAGTGAGCTACGACCGGCGGGACAAAGCAATTCCGTTATGAAACTTCAATGAAGATAGTCCGCATTATTGCTCGTCTGAATGTTGGAGGGCCCGCGCGTCACGTGGTTTGGCTTAGCTCCGGAATGCGCAGTGAATGCCGAACCGTCTTAGTTGCTGGAAGCGTTCCGGCAGGTGAAGAGGACATGACGTACTTCGCGAAGGACCATGGTGTAGATCCTCTTTTTCTGTCGGAAATGAGCCGCGAGATTTCAATCAGAGACGCCGTCGCCGTCTGGAAGCTGTTTCGTCTCTTGCGACGCGAACGCCCCGACCTAGTTCATACCCATACGGCAAAAGCAGGGACTGTTGGTCGATTAGCTGGGCTCCTTTACTGCTGCCTCAGTTGGTCGACTTTTTGGACCAGAAGACGCCCTTGCCGTTTTGTACATACCTACCACGGTCATATTTTCCATGGCTACTATGGACATTTGAAGACTGTGGTTTTTCTGACAATTGAGCGTTTGTTGGCAAGGCTGATTACGGATCGGATTGTGGTGGTCAGTGAACAGCAGCGACGGGAGATTCAGGAAACCTTTCGGGTGGGCAGGCCTGATCAGTTCTCCGTGATACCGCTTGGGCTGGATTTACGTCTGTTTGCGGATTGGTCTGAGAGGGGCGAGAAGTTTCGTGAGGAGCTAGGTATTGCGCGCGAAGAGATCCTGGTGGGAATTGTTGGGCGACTGACCGACATCAAGAACCACCGCATGTTCCTCAACGTCGTTGCGAGATTCAAAGAGTTGAATCAGAAGCGGCGACGAGTCCGCTTCGTGATTATCGGAGACGGTGGTCTACGCTCCAGTCTCGAACAGCAAGTAGATGAGTTGGGGTTGCAGCAGGACGTGATCTTTGCGGGCAGTCGAAGAGATCCGCAGAACTTCTATCCTGCACTCGATATCGTGGCACTCTCTTCCAAAAATGAAGGCACCCCGTTAACACTTATCGAAGCAATGGCCAATCAGCGCGCGGTTATCTCTACCGCGGTTGGAGGTGTTGTAGATCTGCTCGGAGACGCAGCGGCGCGCAGAGAACATCTGCCCTACGTCGTTTGCCAACGCGGAATCAGTGTACCTCCAAATCAAGCCGACGCTTTTGCTACCGGTTTAGTACGATTGGTCGACGATCACCGATTGCGTGATGAAATTGCAGTTAACGGCCTGCATTATGTAAACAGAGTGCATTCGAAAGAGCGGCTGCTGGATAACATGCAGCTCCTTTATTCGGAACTGCTTCAGGAGAACCGCAGCCCGGTGAAAGGACGGATTCAGGATCCGAGCCTTCAATCCCGTGTCTAAAGCTGGCAACCTCGAGAGCACATCTCACAGTTGTGGAGGAGAAAATTTGCGAATACTGATCACTGGAGGTGCCGGGTTCATCGGCTCCCATCTGGCAGATGCTTACGTCAGTCGTGGCGATGAAGTCTTTGTTATTGACGATCTTTCTACAGGCACCATCGAGAATATCCAACACCTCAAGAAAAACCCTCGGTTTCATTACACAATCGAGAGCGTGCATAACCAACCTGTCACAGCGGAGTTGGTGGATCAGTGTGATGTTGTCGTCCATTTGGCAGCTGCCGTTGGCGTCAAACTGATCGTGGAGAGCCCGGTAAGAACTATTGAGACGAACGTGCGGGGTACTGAAGTCGTTTTGGCTTTGGCTAATAAAAAGAAGAAACCAGTGCTGGTCGCCTCGACTTCAGAAGTCTACGGTTTGAGCACTGACGTTCCATTTCGTGAAGACGGTAATCTTGTCATGGGTGCTACCACAAAAGGCCGCTGGAGTTATGCGTGTTCTAAAGCCATAGATGAATTTTTGGCACTGGCCTACTGGCGCGAGAAGAAACTGCCTACGACTATCGTTCGGCTTTTCAATACTGTGGGGCCACGTCAAACAGGACGGTATGGGATGGTGATTCCAACTTTCGTAAAACAGGCGCTCGCAGGCCGCCCCATAACTGTGTATGGCGACGGATCTCAAACACGATGCTTTGGGTATGTGGGGGACGTCGTGGCCGCACTAGTGAAGTTGATGGACCACCCGGAAGCAGTGGGCGAGGTCTTCAACATCGGCTCGGACCAGGAGGTTTCGATTTTTGAGTTGGCTGAACGGATCAAAGAACTCACTCGATCCAACTCTGAAATAGTCTTTGTGCCTTACGACGAGGCCTATGAGGAAGGTTTTGAGGACATGCCCCGGCGGGTTCCTGACACGCAAAAAGTGCGAGAGCTGGTGGGATTCTCCTCCCAGATTGATCTCGACGGCATTTTGAGAAGCGTAATTGAGTATCAGAGTGGGCGCGGTGGTTGTCTAAGCTAGTTAACGCGAGACGCTTGGTTCACGAAGCGAAACACGACGAGAATAGCTTGATCTTGGCGTCAGAGTTGGACTAGCTTTCTGCAAACACTACGCACCCAAAACTCCTTTAAAGACCGGCGAACTATGCCTTTCAGCCTAAGAAATCTGCTTGCCGCTCTCGCGTCAGCAATTCTGGCAATCGTACTAACACCCGTCGTACGTGCCGTAGCGCGCCGGGCCAATCTGGTAGCGAAGCCGAAAACCGATCGATGGCACAAGAAGCCCACGGCAATGTTTGGCGGCGTAGCCATTTGGCTGTCTTTTCTAATCAGCTATCTACTATTCATGCCTCAGGACCCATACGGGTGGAGGATCCTTCTTGCTAGCACGTTCCTGTTTACAGTGGGTTTGGTCGATGACCTAATCCACATCAAGCCTTACCAAAAACTGGTCGGTCAGATCATGGGCTCGGCTTACATTGTCTATTACGGTCTGACTCTGCCTTGGACCAGTTCTCATTTGGTAAACATGGCGCTAACTATCTTCTGGCTGATTGGGATAACAAACGCAATCAATTTGCTCGACAACATGGATGGTCTCGCCGCCGGTATAGGGATTATTGCGTCCGGATTCCTTGCCCTTAGCTTCGTCAACACCGGTCAAATGACAGAGGCTTTTGTCCTCGTGACGTTTGCCGCAGCATTGCTTGGCTTTCTGATTTACAACTCGAATCCTGCGTCCATCTTTATGGGCGATTGTGGATCGATGTTCGTCGGGTTCTTTCTGGCCGGTGCGGCGTTGGTAAATGTATCAGGCGGCCGCTCCCGCAGTTTTCTGCCGGTACTGGCGGTCCCGATCCTGGTGCTGTTTATCCCAATCTTTGATACCACGTTCGTCACCGTACTTAGGAAACTTTCAGGTCGAGCCGCTTCCCAAGGTGGGCGCGATCACACGTCTCACCGGCTGGTCGCTTTGGGAATGTCCGAGCGGCATGCGGTCTGGATGCTGTACCTGCTGGCGACACTTTCAGGGATGGTCGCCGTCCTGGTCCAGCAAGTGAAGTTGGACGTTAGCCTTGCCGCGATCGCGGGGTTTTCGATCCTGTTGACGCTTCTAGGTGTGTACCTGTCGGGAGTCAAGGTTTACGACGAGACGGAGGAAGCCCAGGCTCTCAAGGACAAGAGACTATACGCATTTCTCGTTGATGTATCGTATAAGCGGCGCATTTTTGAGGTCTTGCTCGATCTGGTGCTCATCATTCTGGCGTACTGGAGTGCATACGCCATTAAATTTGGAGCCTTTTCAGGCAGTCCCGCCTGGAAGCTATTTCTGCAAACTCTGCCCGTACTCCTGTTTGTCAAGATGGCAACGTTTCTCGTGCTTGGTGTTTACCGAGGTATCTGGCGTTACACGAGTCTGGACGATCTAATAGTTTTTGCTAAGGCAGTTATTACAAGTTCGGTACTCACAGTGCTTGTCCTTCTCTTCGCGTTTCGTTTCGAAGGGTTCTCACGCACAGTATTTGTCATCGATGGCTTACTCATGCTCATGTTTTTGGCCGGAAGTCGCATGGCCTTCCGTCTTTTTCGACAGTTGCTTCCAGTTGGAAACGCAGTGAATGGAAGGCGTGTCCTGATTTACGGCGCCGGCGACGGTGGGGAACTTCTTCTGCGTGAGTTAATAAACAACAAAGATCTGCAATACTCGCCAGTGGGATTCCTCGACGACGATCCGGCAAAGAGTGGGAAAGTGATTCACGGACTCAAGGTCTTTGGCGGAAATGGCGATCTTCCCGTCATCTGCAGTCGTCACCAGATCGCGGAAGTACTAATCTCAAGTTCGAAGATGAGCCGTGAGCGGTTGGATGACATCCTGAACGTCTGCAGCCAAAACGATATCATTGTTCGACGCATGCGTATCATCATTGAGGATCTTGATCGTCCTTAGCATCAAAACACCTAGCCTTCATTTTAACGTTTTGCAGTAATTCCGCTGTGCCACAACCTGTTTTTCACATCGATTCCAGTAAAGCAATTACGCGAGTGATCGCGGTCCTGGCACTCGTCGCATCAATAGCCTGGTCCGTTTTGTTTGTGCGGTGGTACATAGGTAACACTCTCGCAGAGTATCTCAATCCCGACGCAAGCAGCGTAGATCTTCTTAGCATGGCGGTGACGTTGGCGCCGGATGATCCTCTCACCCATTGGCGGCTAGCAGAGTTCGCAGAAAAGAAACTACCGATCGATCAGATTGGGGCAGCTGTACTCGAGTATGAGGTTGCTGTGGCATTGTCCCCGTTCGACTACAGATATTGGATGGCGCTGGGACGGGCGCTGGAACAGTCTGGTGACATTCAGCGAGCTGAGGCGGCCCTGCGCCGCGCCGTCGAACTGGCTCCTTACTACTCGTATCCTCGTTGGTACCTCGGAAATCTTCTGTTGCGTAACGAACGCTACGACGAGGCATTTGCAGAACTGCGTCTGGCAGGCGACGCCGACCCTGAGCTGCGTCCGCAGCTTTTTAACTTGGCGTGGGAAGTCTTCAAAGGCGATACACCGTCGCTGCAATCAGCTGTCGGCACAACGGCCGCAGCAAGAGCACAGTTTTCTCTTTACTCTATAGGACGCGGGCGCATTGATGATGGTCTACGGCTCTGGTTCACCCTTTCGGAGGACGAGAGACGTGAGAATCTCTCAACGGCGCAAGCAGTAATCGATTCACTCGTTAACAATGGTAAGCACCATCATGCTGCAACTGTGTGGAATGGAGTTGCCTCTCAGCCTAGTTATCAGGTTGCTATTGGAAAGATTCTCGATGGGGGATTCGAAGATGGCTCCTACTCCAACGCCTCTGTCTTTGGCTGGAAGATAAAGTCGCATCCCCAAGCTCAGATTGGAATTGACCGGAATAACTACCGTGAGGGCCGTCGCAGTTTGCGGCTTGTTTTTCAAGTGGGAACGAATCTCACGGCCTTCAGCATTACGCAATTAGTTCCTGTCCAGCCAAAAACCCAGTACATATTTCGGACGTTTGTGAAGACGCAGAGGCTCCAGAGTGCGGCCACTCCGATGCTATCTATTCTTGACCCCGCTACAAACAGGAGCATAGGCGACTCATCGCCGGCACCCACCGGTGACAACGACTGGCAGCCTGTAACAGTAGTTTTTGAAACTGGCCCAGATACTGAAGCAATTAGACTAATGGTGCAGCGCGCATCCTGCGGCGAGAACGAAGTGTGTCCGATGTTCGGCACCGTTTGGTATGACGACTTCAATCTTAAAACCGGAAGCTGAGGCGGTAGGGCTTGAGCCTGCAGTAGTGTCAACACCCCCTAGTGGCGGCGTGTATCGCATCAGCCATACTTTAGCAAGTCGCTTTGCGTTTCTGCTTTTGTGTTCGGCGATTGTTTTGTCTGCGCTGGCATATGGGACAGTTCATTATTGGACTCTCGCGCTATTCGGTCTCGGGGCAGTGACAGTTCTGGGACTTTGGATAGCTGACGGCTGGAGACTTGGGGTACTTCGCATAAGTCGCAACCCGTTGCAATTGCCACTCTTGGCAGCAATATTTCTCGGTTTCCTGCAGCTCCTTCCCGCTCGAACGCCTGAAGCAGGCCCCCTCTTATCGGAACCCGCCATTCGCTCGCTCTCATTCGATCCTTATGCTACTCGGCTTGTTCTGGTACAGCTCGTCGCGCTGACTATCTATTTTGCGGCCGCTCTGGTCTTCACAGATACGCCACGACGGCTGCGTCTGTTAGTGAGAACGATCATCGTTTTCGGTTTTTTTCTCGCAATTTTTGGACTGACACAATCGTTCACGAGTCCGAACCGCGTGTACTGGGTTCGGGAACTAGCTCAGAGCACCGCTTTTGGCCCATTCATTAATCGACATCATTTTGCAGGCTATATGGAGTTGACCATAGCGCTCCCACTCGGTCTCCTCTTTGCCGGTTCCATTCAAAAAGAAAAACGTTTTGTCTATCTATTTGTCGCTCTCCTAATGGGAATTGCGTTGATCACCACAAACTCGCGCGGCGGCATAATTAGCTTGATCGCCGAAATACTCTTCCTGACTGGGGTAACAGCTTTTCGCCGAAGGCGAGGGCATCGTCATCGGGACAACGCACGGCCGAGATTACTTGCTGGAGCAGCTGTTCGCGCCGGATTGGCTTTGGCACTAATCCTTGCTCTATTTGCTGGTGTAGTGTTGACCGGTGGCGAAGACGCGCTGACCCGTTTCGTAGGGACTGTGAACAGCGACGATCCGACGACGGGACGTGCACATTTTTGGAATGTAACGTTGGAGATCATAAAAACTCACCCGGTTCTCGGGACTGGCCTCGGGGCATTTGGGGTTGTTTATACCCGCTTCGATACACGCAATGGGTTGTACCGCTTGGAGCAGGCCCACAACGATTACCTGCAGGTCCTTTCCGACGGTGGAATTGTTGGAGCCTTGATTGCGCTGGCTTTTCTAGCACTCCTGTTTCGAATCGGATTCGCCCGTCGTGAGTCAAATGACGAATTCAGGCGTGGCGTGGCCATTGGAGGATTAGCCGGCTGCTTCGCTGTCCTGGTCCATAGCTTTTTTGATTTTACGCTACATACAACGTCAAACGCTCTCCTGTTTCTAATCCTGGCCGCACTGGCTACGCTCGACGGTAGAGTCGAAGAAGGGGGAGCGCGTCGCCGGCATCGACGCCGCCGCTCGACAGCTCCCGTTGCGCAGGGTATGGCCCCCGCGGACATCCCCGGCACTGGAACCTTAGTCTAGTGCGTTTCGTGGATTGCGCTTTCGCGTGTAGTATCATTCCGCAAGCCCAAAAGGAAGTTCACTTCAACACCAAGCTAAGGAGCCATAGCAGTGGCCTCAGCAGCGTCTGCCAAAACTGAGGTGGAGGAGCGCCCGACTTCACCCACTCCCTCCTCCGTGCCTGCCCTCTGTCTAAATGCCGCTCTCAGGCATGCTAAGGAGGATGCGCTCAATTACAGAACGGACGGCGAGTGGAGACGACTCTCGGCAGAATCATTCGTGCAGCGTGTCCGTCACATAGCACTCGGCCTCGCCTCATTCGGTGTTAAGCCTGGTGATCGTGTTGCTCTTCTGTCTGAGAATCGACCCGAGTGGTCAATGGCTGATTTGGCAATTCTGAGCCTAGGCGCGGTGAATGTTCCAATCTACACAACACAGGCGGTGGACCAGATTCGCTACATCCTAGGCGACTCTGGAACTCGAGCAATCTTCATCTCAAACCGGCGCCTTTATCACCATGCTCGCGAGGCATTGGAAGGCCTGGAGTTCCTTGAGAAGGTGATCTTTTTTGACTCGGCAGCGGCGACCGGCCTGGAAAGGGCAGTGACACTAGAGTTGCTCGAGAACAGCGGTCGCGAACAGAACCAGATACGTCCCACGGCCTACGAAGCGTATCTACAGGCGATTCGCTCAGAGGACCT